>PCBK01000008.1 GCA_002731275.1 Deltaproteobacteria bacterium
TATTCCGAAAGGATTTTTTTTTACAAGGTCTATGGTACCATCTTTTCTCAGTTTTTTCCCTTTACATAAAAAACGGTAGAGTCAGGAAAAAAAGACAGGAAAAGTGCAAAAACCTTAGATAACACACCTCTCTATTTCCATATATCATTTTCATAAGGCCAGTCACGGCCGAAAGACCTTCCCAGTACACAACCCGGCTGTACTGGCATGGCCGGATTCTACCTATCGTAGGGCTGGCCTAACACCATCCAACACACAGGAGAAAAAAGCATGAAACAATCCACACATGCAACCAAAATTGGACTCGCAGAGATGTTAAAAGGTGGCGTCATTATGGATGTCATCGATGTCGAACAAGCACGTATCGCCGAAGACGCAGGTGCTGTAGCGGTGATGGCGCTTGAGCGTGTCCCCGCTCAAATCCGCAAGGAAGGAGGTGTCGCGAGAGCGTCCGATCCAGAGATGATTATCGAGATCCAAAAGGCCGTCAATATCCCTGTGATGGCCAAGTGCAGGATTGGTCACTTCATGGAGGCGAGGATCCTCGACGCGCTTGAAGTCGACTTTATCGATGAGAGCGAAGTCCTGACGCCCGCAGATCACGCTTACCATATCGACAAACACGCCTTCTCGATCCCCTTTGTGTGTGGTTGTTGTGACCTTGGTGAGGCGCTCCGCAGGATCTCAGAAGGTGCAGCACTTCTTCGCACAAAAGGTGAAGCAGGGACAGGTGATGTCGCCGAAGCGGTCCGTCACCTTCGCAAACTCAGGACACAGATCCAGCGTCTGACGACACTCCAACCTCAACAGTACGTGACAGAAGCCAAAGAATTAGGTGCGCCTGTCGAGCTTGTGAAGTACGTCGCGGAGAACGGCACATTACCTGTTCCAAACTTTGCGGCAGGTGGTATCGCGACGCCGGCAGATGCGGCGTTGTGTATGGCCCTTGGCGCGGAGTCTGTGTTCGTTGGCAGTGGGATATTCCTCAGTGAAGACCCCAAACTACGCGCCAAAGCGATCGTCGAGGCTGCGACCTATTGGGAAGACGCGAAGAAGCTCGCGGAGATCAGCCGTGGTCTGGGAGATGCCATGAGAGGGATGGAAGCGAGTAAGCTTGAGCAATCACATCGTCTCGCACAACGAGGCTGGTGAGATGGCGACCATCGGCATCCTCTCATTACAAGGAGGCTTCGCCGCACATCAGCGAATCCTCTCCGCCCTTGGACACGACACTCTGCTCATTAAGACACCTGAACAACTGCTCGATATAGAAGGTTTGGTGTTGCCCGGTGGAGAGAGTTCGACACAGCTCAAACTCATCCACCACGCGAAGTTGTTTGCGCCGCTCATCGACTATTGTCAGTCGGAGCGACCTGTCTTTGGGACCTGTGCGGGATTGATACTGCTCGCGAGAGACGTTCGCTCACCACAACAGGAGAGCCTTGGACAGCTCGACGTTGTCGTCGAGAGGAACGCATGGGGTCGGCAAAGACAAAGTTTTGAGGCCAGATCTGAGAAGATGCGTTGGCCCATGCTCTTTATCCGCGCTCCCAAGATCGTCAGTACAGGAGAACATGTTGAGTGGGTGGACACTTACCAACACGAACCAGTCATCGTACGTCAGGGCAACATCTTCGGTGCGACCTTTCATCCAGAGCTGACAGACGACATGAGCATACATCAGATGATCTTCGGTTGTGGTTGAGGTGACGGGTGGATATTTTTTGAGGAGAGTGTAATGTCTTTGCCATTTACACGACAATACCACAGGTCGACCTCGTAGATACTCCTGAATGTGTCATCAAACGAAAGGATCATTCGACATGCGAAACAAAGTCATTTCCCTCTTCTCTTTGCTCGTACTGTGTAGCGTCTTTGGGTGTAAGGGTTCCAGTTATAGCTTACACGCGAGCCCATCCAAGATGCCACAGACCCGGACCAAACAGACATACCACTGGCAAAAGATGAACGCCAAGGGCGTCGACTGGAAGAAGGTCAAGGCATCTTACTGGAAGAAGCACCTCTCTCCATTGGCCTTTCGCGTCTGTCGACAGGCTGGGACGGAGAGACCCTTTACAGGCAAGCACCTGCACAACAAAAAGAAGGGATTGTTCGTATGTTCGAGCTGTGGACACGTCCTGTTTGACGCAAAGACGAAGTTCCGCTCAGGGACTGGATGGCCAAGCTTTTACGATGTCTACAACAAAAAGAGCGTGAAGCTCCACACGGACACTTCTTACGGTATGACCCGCACAGAGGTCGTCTGTGGACGCTGTAAGGCTCACCTCGGACACGTCTTCAAAGATGGTCCCAAACCGACGGGACTCCGCTACTGTATGAACTCCGTCTGCCTCGATCATATCCCCACCAAAAAATGACCTGCTTCAACCCCAGCTCACTTACGACTCGCAGCGAGTAAGATGTTGCGGAGTCTCTTCTCATCGTGATATTCGGCACCAGAGTAACAGACCTTTGTTGTTTATGAATGGGTGTCTCATGTGAGGCACCAGTTACCGGAAAGCGTGGGGAGGATTGACCCAGAAGACAATGGGTTTTGCTGAGGGAACTCGTGGATTGTCCTTCTCATGAAGGACTCGCTCCGATGTCTTGTCTGTTTGATGTTGAGATTATCGAGGGGATGGGTCGAATCGCTGCGCGGTGTCGTTTTTTTCGATTTTTTTTGCGACAAATGGCCCAGGGAGCCATCAAGTCTCTCGAAGCCCTTGGTCTCGAAAAAGCCCTCCACAAAACCGACACAGGAGTCGAACGTTGATGGACAGACATATCTTCATCTTTCTAGTGTTTTCGTGCCTTTCACTACCGACGAGTAGAGTGAAAGCCGCCACCCCGAAGAAGCCCGCTGCGAAGGTCTGGGTCGAAAGGCTTGCGCAGCAAGCTAGACGCGATTATCGTCTGGCAGGGAGGCTGCTCGTAAAGGCCCTGGGATCGCCTAAGTGGGGTCGGCGATGGCAGGCGCTGCGAGCGTATATGCAGCAAAAAGGTGTGCGAGCCAAGTCACTGCAGAATGCGATGTGGAGTGGTCTAATGAATAATCCAAAGTGGGGAGCGGTCGTCACAAAAAGGATGCTTCAGATGCTCCAGGACCCGCATCAGAAGCTCAAAGAGCTGATGGCCAAAGTCTTCGTCGTCAGGCGGATGCATTGGGGCTGGCATACCCTCCCTACTTCGGCGAGGCAGTGGCTTCAGGCCAACAGAGCGTTTCTCTTGCAGCAGTACCTCGCTCCGAGACTTCGGAGCACCAAACAGCAGTGTCAGGCCATCGGTGTGACCCCCACCAACTTCCAAAGCAAGTGGCCGGCTCTGCTGGCTTTTTTGAGGAAAAGATCGAAACAGAGGAACCTTTGGGACCGAGACCGTCGTCTATCCAGGACGGTGGAGTGCCTCGCGTTGTTTCCATCGAAGCGCAAGTTCGTGATGCCACTGATGTTGGTGATGCTGAAGCGGTGGGATCGGTTACCAAGAAAAATTGCCGACGCGGGACATGCACTCCAACGGGCCTTGATCTTGCATTCTCCCGCGGGCGCAGATGCTATCGCCAAAGTATTGCTACAGTTCGGACGAGTGAGTCGCGTCATTCGCTGGCGGCTGAGCCTAGCGTTGGAGCAGATGCCTTTACTCTCGTCGTCGACGAGAAAGGCCCTCTGGCAGGTTTTCCTGAGAGAATCGGACCAGATATGTAAACTTCGTATCGCCCAGATCCTATGGAGCGCGGGGATGGGGATCGATAGAATTGGACGCCATCTGTTTGGGACGAGGGTCTCTCTGAAGCAAAAGCTCTACAGAGCTTCCTTGCTTCATCCTTCTGTGGTTCGTCGGTATCGTCGCTACAGCACAAATCGGGCGTGGACTCGATTTCGGCGGGTGTTTCTGTCAGCCTTGGAGGCAGGCCTTCGTTCAACACCGGCAAACCAGATTGTCGCCGCAAATATCCTCAGTGGACTTTTTCACGAACGTCACGGACGCGTCGCTCTTTTGAGGGCCAGTCCCAAATTGCTTCGGCTGCTATTGCGCCTGGCGAAGGCCAAAGCCACAACGTTGCGCGAAGCATCACTCCTGGCCATCGGACGGATGGGAGTCTACGCCAAAGGCAAGGGGTTCTGTCCAGGGCAAAGAGAACCTGAACGCTGCATTCTCCCCGTGTTGCTTTGGGGGCTTAATGAGGCGGCTCTGAGGGTTCAGACGGCCGCGCTCGTATCTCTCAGTCTGCTCGGCGTGAGAGCAAAAGTCGCGCTTCCACTCCTTTGTGATATCTTGCTAGGCAAAACCCAGGAGATCTTCATCCTCAGTACCCAACAACAAGAACTTCTTCAGAAAATCCGGGTGGTACGGACTATCATGGCGATCGGCATCGCCAATAAGATGGTCCTCAACACCCTCCTTCGTGTCAGGTACAATGCCTTGACGCATCGCAAACTACGCTTTGCGCTCGATGGGGCATTGAAAGACCTGAAGGCACAGCGATGAACCTTTCCTGGTCTGAATCCGAACCTGCTAACATTGGATGGTTCGGATTTGTAAATCCATGATGGGATACGGACGAGAACCACCGAGAGTGTAGACAGGCAGAAAGACAAGCTGAGATCACGGATAAGGCTGCCAGATGGAAAAAGCTATTGTGTTGGATTGGGTGTCGCAAAGTCATTCGACCGCAAGGGGGACCAGTATGGAGTGGCTTTTGAATGGTTGATACCGATGACAAGGGCAAATTTACGCGCTCGCGAAGATTGCTTCAACTTCAGCTTTGAACGCTGAAGGCCAGCAGCGCGACGAGTGTGATGCGTCTCATGTATATATATCCCCACCAAAAAATGACCCGCTTCAACCCCAGCTCACTTACGATTCGCAGCGAGTAAGATGCTGCGGAGTCTCTTCTCATCGTGATATTCGGCGCCAGAGTAATAGACCTTCCCTTGGGGTGTGACGACGACGAGGGCGGGGATATGCCAGATATCAAATGTCTTTACGGTCTTCATGGAACCGAGTAGTACAGGAAAGTCGTAGTGATAGCGCTTCATGAATGTCTTGATCCGCTGCCGCACACCCTTCCCACGCTCTTTGATATTGACACTGATGATCTTGACCTTGTCACGTAGCTTTGGGTCGTTGTGAAAACGTTGGATCATGGGCAGTGACTTGAGACAGTCAGGACACCAGCTCGCCCAAAAATCGATCAAGACGACTTTTCCCCGGTAAGAAGAGAGGCTGATCGCTTTATTTGTGTAAAGCTCTGGCAAGAGCATCGCAGGCGCCTGTTTTCCGACCCACTTCACAGAAGGATTGCGACCAAGCAGGTTCAGGACTTCAGGGCGATAACGGTGCTCAAAGCGCGTCGACAAAAACAACGCCGCCACAAGAAACCCAAACCCAAACACCCCCAACAATAACAAACGCAACAAACGACTGCGTTTGTTTGGGGTGGACGCCTCGACTCTTTCTTCCATGTTGACTCCTGTGCATATTGTGACAGTGTTTGACCCACATTGACAGAAGCAACGTTGAGGACTGGTCCACACAATGTCAACACAAGCTATTCTAAGAAATAGAAGGATTCGTTTATTTGGTGTCACCGAGTTAAAACCTGGTGCTATAGAAAAGGAAGAACCCCCTCAGTCCGACCTGCGGTCGTCCAGCTCCCCCTGCTGTTCAAGCCTCGGTATCCTCGGCTTGGCAAGGGGAGCGATACATATCAAACCGCATATCGCGATACAAGCTAAAACCCGTATATATCGGTTAATTGGTCCCTCCTCTCGAAAGGCTTGAGAGGAGGGAAGAGCCGGAGGCGAAGGGTGGAGAGTTTGTTGAGGCGGATGTTGCAAAGCGCACGAAGCAAATCAGCCCGATGAAGAAGGAAGCCCCCCATCATTCCGAGCTGTCGCTCGTCCAGCTCCCCCTGTTCGACCTGCGCTCCGTTCCGGTCGACAAGGGGAGCGATACATACCCAACGCCATATAAACTAAACCTTCGTATATATCGGTGAAATAATCCCTCCTCTCGAAAGGCTTGAGAGGAGGGAAGAGCCGTAGGCTCAGGGTGGAGAGTTTGTTGAGGCGGATGATTGCAAGTGAAGACGCAAAAAACCCACTGCAAGTTTGCAAGCAATCGAGGGTTCCAAGGATATGGCCTTGCCATATCCGCCAGGAAGAAGGGGATGATTTGGTGGAATCAGGGGAGTTTGCGGAGACACAAGTGCAACGTCCGCCGGAACAGCATTTTAGTTTCCCCCGTATATATCGGTTAATTGGTCCCTCCTCTCGAAAGGTTTGAGAGGAGGGAAGAGCCGGAGGCGAAGGGTGGAGAGTTTGTTGAGGCATATGTTGCAAAGCGCACGAAGTAAATAAGCCCAACGAAGAAGGAAGAACCCCCTCAGTCCGACCTGCGGTCGTCCAGCTCCCCCTGCTGTTCAAGCCTCGGTATCCTCGGCTTGGCAAGGGGAGCGATACGTATCAAACCGCATATCGCGATATAAACTAAATCATCGTATATATCGGCATATTGGTCCCTCCTCTCGAAAGGCTTGAGAGGAGGGAAGAGCCGAAGGCGAAGGGTGGAGAGTTTGTTGAGGCATATGTTGCAAAGCGCACGAAGCAAATCAGCCCGATGAGGGCGCTTGCTTTGGGCGCAAGTGCAACGTCTGTCGGATCAGAATTCAAGCTACCCCCCGTGCATATCGGCTAAAGACTCCCTCCTCTCAAGCCTTTCGAGAGGAGGGATGTCGCGAAGGCTCAGGGTGGTGAGTTTGCGGAGACACAAGTGCAACGTCCGCCGGAACAGAAATCTAGTATCCCCCGTGCATATCGGGTCATCAAGTTCGTTGCTCGTCGTTGGCAGAGCGTCGCGATGTCGCCTCCTCACGCCTGCTTGCTGGTTCTTGAGCCTGCACCTCCACGTTGGATCAGACTGGAAGAGTTTTCTTCTTGTGACCTTTGGCGACCAAGAAAAACATGTTTTTGGTGTTCGAGGTTGCTTGGATAGCTTAAAGAAGATGTTTTGTTGTGTTCGGTGCGGGTTTGGATACTCTTTTTTGATCGTGTAAAGGGAGCGGAGCTGCTCTGGACGCGATAAAAGTCTCACTTGAAGGCTTCCAAGGNGCNNCANGCGCGTGATAAGTCTCACTTGAAGGTTTCTGAGTTGCTTGGAACGGATGAAATTGATTTTTTGATCCGTTCGTAGGAGAGCAAGGCGAAGAAAAAGATGTTTTAAAGTCTTCTGGGTTACTTTTGGTGGGACAGGACGTGGTTTTTTTGCGTTGGGTGTTGCTCAGAAGGCTTTGGATGAGCAAATGATCGTGTTTTGAGCAGCTTTGGAGGTCTTGAACGCTGCCCTTTGACTTTTTTTGCAGAGTGAGACACTTTCGCAGATGAAACACCAACCACGTCCACCGATGGAAATTAAATGAACAAAGAAACCCTCCAAAAACGTCAAATCTTCTTCCTGTTATCGGGTTCAATGGCCCTTTTGTTTGCGGGACTCATTGCGATCATCGCGATATATTGGCTCACCCTTCGTTGGGCGCCACAAGATCCACTCCCACACAAATGGAAGCTTCAATCCCCTCAACACGTGCCCAAGCGACCACCAACCTCACGCTAACATCTTCCCCTGTGTTCATTTTTTTGTCCCCACACGATAAATTGTCGTGACCTCACAGACCTAGACAGTATCCAACCATGGAAAACAAAGTGAGGTACAAACAATGAAGCAACAAATAGGGTGGACACCCCTCGTCCCCAAAATAGGCATCATCCTGATCGCCATACTGCTCGGCCTTCTCGGCGGATGCCAGTGTGGCGAGCCCCCTCCAACAGAGTCCATCGCCACAGATGGAAAGCAGACAACAGACGGTGGGCCCAAAGAGAACACCCTCACCGAGACAAAACAAGACAGCACAATCACCTGTACAAGCCCCTGTGATTGCGCACAGGGACAACAGTGCACCGCAGGACAATGCGTCACAGGGAAAACGCCGACCTATTGCTGCGACAACACGGACTGCGTCGCCGGTCAGGCTTGTGTCGATAAGGACGGAAAAGCTGGGACCTGCCCTGGCCCCAAAACGTGCAAAGCCGACAGCGAGTGCGGTAACGTCTCCTGTACGCAAAATGGTGTGAACTGTGTACAACTTCAGCCCTCTTGTGTCATCGGAAACTGCGTCAATCAACCCATCGCATACAACGACGCGACCTGTTCGGCGACAGGCAAATGCATCCCCGACAAAAATGAGTGCCAAAACCACTGCGATTGTTTACAAGGACAATTCTGTGAAAAAGGAAAGTGTTTCTCAGGGGAAAGTCCCGTCTACTGCTGTGATAAAGCAGGATGTCCGTCGGGAAAACAGTGCTTCAAGGCGGATAACTCCGTAGACCAGTGCAACACCCCCGCGTGTAAGTCAGACAGTGACTGTGGACAAGCTTCCTGTCGACAAGATGGAGCCAAATGTGTCCGCTCAACCTCGACCTGTGGACAAGATGGCGTCTGTACAAGCCAACAGAGTACAACAACAGGGATCTGCAACACCTCCACAGGGACTTGTACAACCGTCAAGATCTGCAAAACACATTGTGACTGTGAACAAGGCGTGACATGTATCCAAGGACAATGTGTCCCTCTCTCATCAAGGCGAACGTTCTGCTGTACAAAGCTCGGATGCCTCAAAGGAGAAGCCTGCTACAAACCTGACGGTTCACCTGACATCTGTGGTGGACAGCTCGGATGTAGTAAGAACAGCGATTGTGGAAATGTCTCCTGTCAGGACGACGGCCCCACTGATTGTATCGAAGAATCCCCCCTCTGTGCTCCTGGTTCGGGGGTCTGTAGCGCCTCCAAGACGCGCAAGAGCAACACACGCTGTGATGCAGCATCAGGCCGCTGTATCGGTTCCACACCAGGATGTAAAGTCCACTGCGATTGCCCACAAGGAGAAGGCTGCTTTGGCGGACAATGTAGCGTCGCTCCAAACGGAAGCAAAACATACTGTTGTGAAAAAGCCGGCTGTACAGCAGGTCAAGCATGTCAGAATAGAGACGGTAGCCTCGGCACCTGCCCTTCGACGCAAGGCTGCAAAAGCGATAGCGATTGCCCTAAACCAAGTTGTAGCGTCAACGCAAGCAACGAATGTAACGCCATCTCCAACAAGTGTGATGTGCAAACGGGGAAATGCATCGCCTCCACACAGAGCCTCTCCAATGGTCAATGTAGCCCGACCAATCGATGTGAGCCCAAACAAGCGACCTGCACTGCGAGCCATTGCGATTGCCCACAAGGCCAATTCTGCTACAACGGAAAATGCTACACCACGACCTACCCACTCTATTGTTGTGACAACAAAGGCTGCCCCGCAGGCAATGTCTGCGCCACACGGACAGGCCAACAGAGTCGATGTCCCACACTCTGTACATCACCATGTGATTGCCCAGAGGGACAAAACTGTTCAAATGGTATCTGTAAACAAGAAGCCAACCCCGTCTATTGTTGTGACTCCCCACAAGGTTGTCCGTCAGGCGCCGCGTGTGTCAACAAGAGCAATCAAAAAGGAACCTGCCCAACGGCGCCACGTAGCTGCAAAGTAGATTGTGACTGTTTACAAGGAGAGGCCTGTCTGAATGGTACATGCCAAACTGGCACCANGGCGACATACTGTTGTGAGAAGAATGGTTGCCCTGTCAACAGCACTTGTACGGACAATCGCGGCCTCAAAGGGACCTGTCCACAGCCGTGTCAGAGCACGTGTGATTGTCCACAAGGTGTCGCCTGTGTCAACGGTAGCTGTAAGAGTGGTCCGCTGATCGGACAACAATACTGCTGCGAAAATCCAGGCTGCCCAGCCAATCAATATTGTGTCACCAGACAAGGACGTTACAACCGATGCCCCACCAAGCAATGCAATTCTCCCTGTGATTGCACACAAGGCGAAGACTGCCGCAATGGACAATGTATCCAAACAAGCCCACCTGTCTATTGCTGCAGCAAAGCAGGATGCCCCTCAGGAGACAGTTGTAAACAAACCAACAACACCTGGAGTACATGTCCGACCAAGCCGGCCTGTAGCACCCCGTGTGATTGTCCACAAGGCCAAGATTGTTACAAAGGGACGTGTGTCAGCGTCTTCCCACAAGTGTACTGCTGTGAAAAGTCCGGATGTCCAGGTGGACAGACCTGCTACGATAGCAAGAACGTCGCCGGACAATGCCCAGGTTCAACGTGCAAGGTGACATGCGACTGCCCCATCCAGGGACAGACATGTGTGAGAGGCAATTGTGTGTACCTTCAGGGGTTAGGACGTGTTTACTGCTGTGACAAACAATACTGTCCGACAGGGAACAAATGCGAGGACAAACAAGGCGTTCTCAAAACGTGTAAGCAGAAGTCATGTAGTGTCGCTTGTGATTGTGATCAAGGTGAAGATTGCCGCAATGGACAGTGTGTCCTCGTCCAACCTCCCGTGTATTGCTGTAGCAAACTCAGCTGCCCCCAAGGACAAGCCTGCAAAACCAACACCGGTTCATCGTCCTTCTGTGGTAGTGCGCCGTAGAGACAAAAACATCCCCCCACACCTCCGCCCCTCTCTACTAGCCTTCCCCTCTATGTGTCCGTAGACATCACACCTCTTCGACGATCGCCGTGACCTGCTTCATACCTTCGAGTTTGTAGTGTGGTAACCCCAAAAAGTAAGGGAAGCCATCCTTCTGTGTGAGCTTCAAGACACCGACAATGTCCTCTGTCTCGGACAACTCTTTCTTCACAGGTCGCAGCGCGTCTCCCTTTGCGACAAACATCAACGTCACAGGTGAAGGCGAATCAAACGACACAGAGGACAAACCGTATGAAGGTATCTCTTGCAGCTTCGCGACATCACTCACGAGCAAATCAAACTCCAAACGAACAACCTTCACCGCTCCACTCTCACGATCACGCTCGACCTCAATCGTGCCTCTCAGCGGAGACAAGAGTTTTTGGGGCGCCATCATCAAGACTGTCCCTTCAGGTAATGTTGAACGCTCCGCACGAACACCTTCTTTGAGCGTGATGTCAATTGTCATGTTTTGTTGCTGTTCCACGAGATCCTCACTGCTATATTGGACCGTCACGGAAAAGCTCCGCTCATATGGGGGAGCTTGTTTCCACGAAGGTCTCGGGTTTGTTGGTCGACCAAGAAACATACACTTCCTATACCACATCCCTGAAGAGATATGTTCAAGACCTATCTCCTTTTCGGTCGCTCTTCAAGAAATGTTTCCTCAAAGGATCGAGATATGGTACACAAGACCCTCACAGACCACCCTCCTAGCCATGAGGTAACATTCCGATGAATACGAATACAACGCCAGCTTCTCCCCCAGCACCTATCAAATGGGGGAAATGGTTGTTTGGCTTGTTTCTCACGTACGTCTCTCTTTCACTCATCGTAGGACTCTACTTCTCCCATCTCCTATTGTACCCCAAGCTACCGCACTGTACGAAAAAGAGTTACTACTACTGCAAGACGCCAAAGGAGCAAAAACTCCCCTTTGCGTCCGTCAGCTTTACATCGTCAGATAAGGTCAAGCTACGAGGGTGGTGGATCCCAGCTCCCAAAGACAAACCTTCAAAGCGTGTTGTGATCGTTGTCCACGGACGCGGCGGTGATAAGCGTGTTGGCATGCGCTACGCCAAAGCCATCCACAACGCAGGTTTCCATCTCTTCGCGTTTGATCTTCGCAACAGTGGAGAGAGTGAAAAAGCATATAATTCCATGGGATACCACGAGCAGAAAGATGTGATCGCTGCAGTGACCTACGCGATCAAGGTCAAGAAGATGCAAAATATCGGTGTGTTTGCTTTCTCGATGGGTGCCTCAACGACGATCCTCGCGATGTCCAAAGATCTACGCATCCAGGCCGCTATCCTCAACGCCAGCTTCGCCAGCGCACGACAAGCCATCAGCGAACGAGCACAGGCACTTTACGGATACGCAAGTTACCCATTCCTCCCCGTCTCTTTTTGGTTATACGGAATACGCGGCCAGTTGAAACTCTCCCACACAAACGCAGAAGATGTCGTAGGCACACTCAAACGACCGCTGCTGTTCATCCACGGTCTGGAGGACAAAGTCGTCCTCCCCCACCACAGCAAACACCTATTCAAACTCGCTAAGGAACCCAAACAATTGTGGCTCCTCCCGAAAGGCAAGCACGTCAACGCGTGGCAAGTGGATCGCAAACAGGCAGAGGCCCGCGTCGTTCAATTTTTCAAGACATTTTTGGGGACATCCCAACCGACAACACGTAAGACACCCTAGTTGATTGGGTGGAAGGTTTGTTAGTTGATCGGACGGAAGGTGAAGGGGACTTCGAGGGAGATGGAGGGTGTACCGGAGAAGGAACGAAAGCGCCAGTGACGCGAAGAGCGTTGGATACATCGGACGATCTTCGATGCACGTGGCATATTTGACTGCACACGAGAGATGGCGACCGCACCATCCTGTGAGATGTTGAGCGTGAGGACGACGCGGCCCTTGCTTACGACGTACTTCAGATACAAGTCATAACATCGACGAACGCTTCCTTGTTTGCGCGCCATCCACATATACAACTCTTTACACATCTTGCGATCGACCCCTTTTGGGCACCCTTCGATCTGTTGTTGTTTGGCGGGTTTTCCTCTGAGCAGCTCCGCAGGGATCGGAACACCACCACCACCTCGCAAGCTGCTCACGGAGCGTTTGATGGGTTGTGTGCGGATCGTCCGAATGCGGATTCTCTTGCGTTGTCTCCTCGCAAAGCGACGTGGCTTTTTGGAAGGCTTCAGCATCGCGACTTTGCTGGGACAGTTGCCCAAGACACGACAACGCGCTTCGAGTTGTTCTTTGGTGTACTTGATGGCCTTTTTGGTGCGTGACGTGTTGCTTTTTCCGATGTTTGTTTCGGCCTGTGCACCTGCGACGAGTTGGTTTTCCTGACGTTTCATCATCAAGAATGCCGCGACCGCACCAAGCAACACAACCGCGACGGCGACCCCAATCCAGACGCCCTTTTTCGATTGGAACGTTGCGCTCTCTTCGAGGATTTCAAAGTCATCATCCCCAACCATAAACGCGTCGTCTTCTTCTGCTGCGAGCTCCTTCAACTCAGCGATCTCTTCTTTCGAGAGTTTTTCATTAAGCGAGGGAGGTTGCATGATGTCACGATCGAAAAAGTCACCTTCGAGAGAGTCTTCAAAGGCGTCCTGTGGAGTCGGCTCTGAGACAGAAGGCTCGGGAAAAACGGGCTCTGGTGTAGATGGTTCGGTGAAGACAGGCTCAGACTTTGCGGATTGCTCTTCAAAGAGGGTGGCAGCAGCTGGCGCGCTAACTTGGGGAATCTCTTCGTGGGTGGAGAGTTCTGTTGGTACAGGCTGGCCTCCAAGTTGAGAGAGCGCCTCGTTGACATTTTGTTCGGCAAACTGGATCGCCTTGAGCGGGTCAAATTGCTGGCCCGGTTGCAAGAATTGCTTGAGCTCGTTGGTCTTTTTAAGGGGCTGCCAATCACGCCAACCGGCTTTCCAGATCAGGTGCTTTTCTTGGAGGATGCCTTGGGAGATCTTCTCGACCACCTGAGTGCGTGTGAAGGGGCCTTCTTGCTCTCCCCTTGGGGCGATAAACCAGACAGGGACTTCGGGTTTTTGTTGTTGGAATTGACTGGCCCAGTCGGTGGAGACACGTGCGATCACCGTACCTTCTTCGTGCTCAGGCTCATCGAATTGTGTCGATTGGAGACCTGCGCCGCTCTGTGGTCCGTGATGGCTTTTCTGCTGAAATGGATTGGCTGCTCCATAGCCACCATATGAAGGCGCAGTATGATGAGCCTGTTGGAATGGATTGGCATGTTGGGGAGCTTGTGCGTGTGGTGCTGGTGAAACTTTTTGAGGATCTTTGACAGTGATCGATGATTGGCACTTCTTGCACCTGATCTTGAGCACCTTCCCTCGGACTTTCTCATCCGAGATTGAGTACTTTGCGTTGCAGTGATGACAGACAAACCGCATCCTCTGTTCTCCTTTTGCTTCTGTAGCCCACAGCAACCTACCAAAGAGCCCGCTGTTTTTTTTGCGTATATTTTTTACGTATAAACGATATCATTTGGCAAAAGATCGAAAGATTCTCATTCCATGAGGGTCTTGGTGCTCCTGCACCCATCAACATGCCTCTCAAACCTCACGAAGTTCCAAGCTCGAACACACCCTCCAGATCGTAGCAAAGAATCAACAGGCAGTGTGGATTGTGTTCTGAGAACATGGCGGGAAAAATATACCTTCCACATAAGGAATGCACTATACAAAGAACCTACATAGAATGCAAGCGCTTCAGCTCGCCATGTACTCTCTTTGAAGAGTACGGTCTTCTCCTCGGAAAACTTGAGACCGTTGGAGGAAAAAAGCGGCCCAATATCTATTTGGGCAAAAACTTCCCCAGCCGGCTTTTTGCGAGACAAGCGCGCTGAAAATCTTCCACCGTGTTGGGACGCTTCTGCTTTAAAATGGAACCCAAATCGACGAACACGTCGTGAGGAAATAACTCCTCTTGGGTATGTTTGAGGACGAGCTGCACAGCACAAAGCCACCCTCTCAAGCAAGCAAGAACACGTGCAGACTGTCCATCGACAAGGAACGAAAGAGTGATCTCCTGTTCGACGATGCTCTCGATCACGACGCCTCCGTGGTCTTCGCTTTGATAAAAACGCGCCGCCTCTCCCTCGAAGATGAGAATCCGCACCACAAGGCTCCAAAAGAACCTCTCACCTTCACGATGGTGAAACCGAATAAAAGAGAGCCTCCCCTCAGGTGTCTCGACCGTAGCGTCGGGCTCTGGAGTGACCAACTCCATCGCTTTGTCGCCAGCACATGTCAACCGATGTGAGGCAAAAAACGCGTCCACATCTCGTAACAACGTCCACGCACAGGGCAAGACTTCTTCTTTGGCTTCGCTCATCGCATAAAAACCTTTCGTACGCTTAAGGCGTGGAGACCCCCTTCTTCAGAGGGGGGAGGAAACGCCCGTCCTTCTGTTGTAAGTGTATCCATCTATTTTTTGTAATGTTTTACAATATTTTGCTGCAATTCCTTGTGTCGTTTGTTTTCGCCCTTTGATGTTGAAATTTCCGCTACTTCGGACTGCCACTCTACCTTCGTAACTTCCTTGCTTCTTTCCCTTCGTCACCACCGCTTTTACAATGTCTCCTGTCTGGAACCCACCCACTCGCTTTTGCTTCTTTTTTGCTCCGGTCCTCGGAAATCCAAAACGATCAACTCGACACATCTGCCGACTGCCCCTTCCCATCGCTTTGATTTCCAACACTTCGTGCTGTGTTTCTACAAAAACCTGTCTTCCGCTATCACCGATACACATTGCATCAAGCCAATGTTCTTTCGCGTATCCTTGTTGGCTTCGGTTGAACTTCGTCTGCCCGCCGCTGCCTGTCTCCACCAAAAGACCTGTGCTTTCGAGTCTACGAAGAATCGCAGGCCGAGTCGAATTCACGACAGCTGCCGACCTCAAGGGCTTGTCGGCCTTTTGGCGAAGCTCCGGAAACCCAAATTCTTCGGCTGTTTGATTGCTCTTCTTTTGATTGCACTTCTCACAGGCCAATGTCAGATTGTCGACCCTGTTGGAGCCTCCCCTACTTTTGGGTGTCATGTGTTCTACCTGCAGAGGCACATTCTGTTTTCCACAGTATGCACACTTTCTGCCCCATTTATCGAGCAGATACTCTTTGACCTCGTAACCAAAGAGCGTTCCCTGTTGATATTCGATGCCTTCGACTTCGGGATTGACCAGCTTGTGTGTATCAAAACGGACGTTCTCAACCGAAAGACCTGAGATGGGTACCAATGCCCGAAACTTCTGTGTCCAGGACGCGATGTTATCCACTCGACTTTGCAGTGAGGGGGCCAACCATCCCTGGGGTCTTCGTCGGTTCTCAAAGCGTGCTTTTCGGTAGCGGGTCTTTCGACCTCTACGGGAACGACGGATGTTTCTTCGCTTTTCAAGCGCTTTTTTGATCTGTTCTCCGCGATGCTCGAGTTCAGCAGCGAAAATGCAACGTTTTCCACGTTGAAAGTCTGCGACGACAGCAATCCCCGTCTTTTTGGAGCCAGGATCGAACTTGAGGGCGGCAGGCTGTGTCTGGCCACCCTCACGGTCTTTGAGAATGATGGTGAAGGGAAATCTGCGATAGACAGCAGCACGGCCTTTTCGCATGAGTTCTCTGGCTCTGGCCGGATGGCAGGGCATCAGAGGCTGTTTGTTTTTGTCGAGGACAAGGACTCTGTTTTGGGCTTGTTGGGTATTTTTTTTCAATCGAGTTACCTCGCGTTCTGGGAGTCGTCCTTTGGGGAGTTCTCCTGTCATGGTCTCCTCGCCAATGTTATGGAGCGGTTTTGATGCAGGTCGCACAGTTTCGACCTCCAAAAAACATTTAACGACATGCCGCAGTGCCCAGGACTGGAGAAGCATCCAGGGGTGCCTATGTATTCGCTCCTAACGTAGTTTGAAATCCTCCTTTCGAGTATTCTCGCTCAGGCTGGTCAACATAGAGACTCTCTCAAGCCTCTCCCTTTAGGGGGAGGTTGTTGACCTGTCCTCTATCCCTGTGTGGTCAGCGTATCAACGTTGGGAAGGTTGTGAGCAGCAGCTCCGTATAACGAATCAAGATGGCACCGATCCAGCCACCAAACACCATCAACGAACCAAACACCGCGACGATCTTGGGGACAAAGGTCAATGTTTGTTCCTGGATCTGTGTGGTGGCCTGGAAGATCGAGATCATCAAGCCAACCATCATGCTGATGATGATGGGAGGACCGGAGGCGATCATGACCAAAAGGAAGCCTTGGTTGGTCACCTGGATGACATATTCCTTCATGGGAGTTCTCTCTCGTTAAGGTTGAGTGAATGCGAGGGATATGTCCAAGCGTCATATGTAGCCGATGATCAGACCTCTTGTGATCAGATACCAGCCGTCGACGAGGACAAAGAGCAAGAGTTTAAAGGGTAGCGAAATCGTGGTGGGGGAGAGCATGTGCATCCCGAGCGCGAGGAGGATGTTCGCGACGACCATGTCCACGACGATAAAGGGCAAGAAGATCAAAAAGCCGATCTGGAAGGCTTCTTTTAGCTCCGAGATGACAAAGGCCGGGACGACAATGGTGAGGTCGCGACTGGTCACCCCCTTTCGCTGGTTTGGCTTGCGCAGCTGGAGGGCCAACTCGTAAAACATCTTTCGATCTTTCATGTGGCTGTGCTTGATCAAAAAGCGACGGATCGGCTCTTTCGCCCGGAAAGCTGCGTTGACGAGCGTTTTGACACTGGCCCTGGAGAGTAGATTTTTCCCTTTGCCCATCTTCGTCGAGAGCAATTGGTCTGTCTCATCACGTATTTCGAGGCCGACGGGGACCATGACGTAGACCGTCAAGATGATCGCGATCCCTGTGATGACCTGTGTCGGAGGGTTTTGCTGTGTTCCAAGCGCGCTACGTACGATCGAGAGGACGACGGCGATCTTGACGAACGAGGTCACCATAATCAACACAAACGGCAACAGGGCCATCGCGCCGAGGACGACTGTGAGCAGGATGGGGTTTCCTGCGACGCTGTCGCCAAAGTTGATCTCTCCTGTGGAGAGGCGACGTCCCTTTTGGGCGACGACGTCGCTGATGAAGAACACAAATGGAGCGACGAAGATGAAGAAGAGCAAGCACTTACGCCAGAAGCGCGCTTTGAGCCTCTCGTCCAACAGGTTACTTGGCGCAGGTGGGTTGTCTGCGGTGTCAGTCTTCTTGCGTCTGTGGAGCAGTCTTTTGACCATCACTGATTACCTCAAACTTGGTAGGGATCGCGCTTGGGGACGCTGTGTCGGGCGTTTGTGTTTCTGGTTTTGTTTGCATTCGCTGCCAAAAAGGCCGGGGCTGTGGTTGGCCCTCTTTCCACGCTTCGACCTCTGCGCTGTCGAGCTGGTGAAGCATGGTGACGCCTTGTTCGTGCGTGGCGATCAAGAAGTATTGACTCCCTGCACCCACGACCATCAGACCTTTTTGGGGTTCGAGTGAGATGCGATCTTCGATGCTGAGTAACCCCTGGTTGACCTGTCCGGGGAACCCTGCCTGTTTGGAGATCCAACGCAAGACAGCGTAGATCATGACGACGATGATCCCAAGCGCGAAGAGCATCCCAAACATTTGCACCCATAGCAAGGAGCCACTAGAGAAGAGTTTCATCTTGGGGAGCTTGCGAAGGGGTTTGGGCGCCGATTTGCGCAGGGCCAGATCCTCTCCCTGTTTTTTGCGGAAAGAGGGAGGGGGTTCACCATAAGGATCGGCGAGGCGTTTGATCGTCTCCTTCAATGTCATCGCGCGAGGGGTCGGAGGGAGTGTGCCCTGTGTGGGTCTTGTCGCAGCTCGACCGCGCAAAGACGCAGCCGAACGTCTCGATGTTGGCGCCTTGGCCATTCGCTTGCTCACATGGGGAGGGAGTGTGCGTGCGGCTTTTTGGGGAGGGCGTGTTGCTGGGCGCTTTGTTGGCGGTGGTGTTGCGTTGGCTTTTGGTGAATACGCGCTGAACAGGCAAAGCGCGAGGCCCAGCCATACCAGAGAGAGAGGGGAGCGTCCTGTGTGTGCGTTGAAAGAAATCACTTGTGCAACTCGATGATGCGAATGCCGAGCTGTCCTTCGATCTCGACGAGTTCGCCTTTTCCGAGGAGCTGCCCGTTGACGACGAGATCGAGTGGGGCGTAAGGAGAGCGGTGCAGCTCCATCACCTGCCCAACGCGCAAATGCATGATATCACGTGCACGGCATTCGACGCGTCCCATCTCGACGATCAAAGGCACTGGGACATCACTTAAGACGGGCGCCATCTCTTCTACGTTGTCACCCTCTTCCTCAATCGGTTCGAGTTCTTCGTAATCTTCTTCGTAGCCTTGCTCATGCTCATCCATACTATATTCGCTCCTGTCGAGAACGCCGTTGACTTCTGGTTCGGCGATATTGATAATTTCACTCAATTGTATGCTGCTGCGTGGAGAGGAGGGAGTGTCCATGATCCGGCAGCGAAATCCCACACGGGCACGTGGCGAAAATTGAAGCGTCGCTTCTCCTCCCAAGAGACCCTCTGTATGAAGTCCTGCACTACACTGTTGTAGCAACACGATATCATCTTCTTCAAGTCCGTTGACCTCTGCTTCGCTCAATGCAACCATTCCGATCCGTACACTCGCGTGAAGGGCAGGGTCCCCGATGCGGTGAAAGCGCTGTCTGATAAAGTCTGGAGGGGGTTGCTGTCCGGGAGGACTTAACGCCATATGTTCCCGCAGAATACTCGCTGGAATATAGACGCGCAAGAAGCCGACTTGTCCGATCAAACCGAGTCGTATACCTCGGTGATAAAAACGCTCCGTTGTGGGGATGCTGTCTTGGATCTCGTCAAAAGAGAAGGCGATCTTGTCGATACGTAGCTCTCGATCGTGGTCATTGCCCCACGCGAGCTGGATCTGTTGCATGGATTTGAGCAAAAAGAAGGCGAAGACACCACGTTCGACGTCGGAGAGGGTGCGCGCTGCATGTCGGACATCACCTTGACCTCCGAGCGCTCGATCGACCATCACGCTGATGAGTGTGGGGTCGAGTTCGAGGATGATCCTTGACTCCATCGGTAACAGCGCGATCTGGACCAACAGTGTTGGCGCGAGACAAAAGCGCGCGAGCTGCTCTGTCGTGAGAAATTGTTCTTGGGCCGACCAGTCCCAAGCGATCTGGGTTTTGATGTAGCCTTCAAGTGGGCGAAGCGCGTCACTGACCAACCCCGCCGAAAAGATCTCCGGGGGAAAGGTGTGCGCCAGCGCGTCAAAAAATTCTAGCTCCGCCCTGTCGATGATTGGCAACATCTCAAAGCGATAGGGACGGATCGTTACGTTTCCATACATTCGATGAAAAGACTCCCTCGCGTCGTCACAAAAGTGTGTTATCTACAGCAAACATATCCGAGCTGCCTTGACCAACAGCGCAACTCATGATAGGCAGTTCACATAAAAAGAACAACTGTTTTTTCCACATCCGGTGGGGGATAGCTCACTATGTCTAGACACTTTTTAATGGCGTGTGTTCAACTTTGTAGCATCAACGACCTTCGCGATAACCTCAAACGATGTCGTCATTGGATCCGAGAAGCTGCCAAACGTGAAGTCGAGCTCGTCATGCTCCCCGAAGACTTTGCCTTTTTAGCAGAAGAAGAGGATGAGAAAAAGGGGCTCCCTGATGCAGACTTCCAATTGATCATCGAAACCATCAGAGAGGAAGCCATCCGTCACGGGATCCACATCCTCGCAGGTGGCTACCCCGTCCGTGTGGAAGGCTCCGAAAAATTGTACAATCGCGCGACGCTCTTCTCGCCAAAAGGCGAAGAGATCGCTCACTACAATAAAATCCACCTCTTCGACGCCGATCCCCCTGGCGCACCTCCACTTCGGGAATCCGATGTCATCGCCGGCGGAGACGAAGTCGTCGTCGCACAAACCTCACTGTGCGATATCGGTATGTCCATCTGCTACGACCTCCGATTCCCTGAACTCTACAGACATATGGCGTTGCAAGGAGCCGATCTGCTAACGGTCCCCGCAGCCTTTACCCTAACAACGGGCAAAGACCACTGGGAGGTCTTGTTGCGTGCGAGGGCGATCGAGAACCAGTGTTACCTCGCGGCGCCTGCACAATGGGGAAAACATTCCCACAAACGTCACTCTTTTGGTCGCGCGATGATCATCGATCCCTGGGGCACTGTCCTCGCCTGCGCACCCGAAGGCGAAGGCCTCGCGATCGCTGAATTTTCCCCCAAAAGAATCGAAGAGGTCCGTGGGATCGTGCCCTGTCGACAACATATCCAACCCTCTTTGTTTTCTCCCAAACAGTAAGGCACCACCACCAAGATGTTCTCTTTGCGACTCCACCCCTTCGCGACCCCTCTACGCGCTCTGAGCTGCTGTTTGGCGTGCTGTCTGTTACTCCTTCAAGGTTGTGATGTCTACGACGTGATGAGCTTTAACGAAGCTGCCGCCGGTTTGGGAACCCCTTCTCTGGAGCTCTACCCCGAAAACGCTGCGCGTATGATCAATCGTATTCGCTGGATGGAGAACGTGATCGAATGGGAATACCAAAAGATCAAGCCCCACAACCTCAGCTTTCTCCTCGCCAAAACAGAGACACAAGTCTCCAAGCCTGCTTGTTCCCCTAGCTGTCGTAAATGTGAAACGGGAGACATCAACAAAGGATTCATCGACGTCGCCTGTTGGACGAGTAACAAGCTCGGTGGTCAGCTCGAATTGATCGTCCCACAGATCGGAACGAGCAGCGGGTACGGTTATGTGCGGTGGCAAGATGTGTGCTCTCCAGCGGATCACTCTTCCAATCAAACGAGCGGTGGGATCTGTTACACCGGTGACACTGGATACAACGTCTCGATATCCCAAGAGGACAATCGTTATTACCGAATGGACGTGAATTGGGTCGTACGTCTCAGTGTGCAAGAAGGCAATGAGAGGGTGATCCGCCTTGATGGATCGGTCGGGGCCGTATACGCACAACGAAGTGGTGCGCCTGTGACCAGACGCACAGCCGTCTACATCGAAGAAAAGAGCCTCGTGTATCAACGCTTCTCAGGCGGCTTACGTCAAGGAAGTGTCGATATTCTCGCGGCCAATGGTAGTTTTCGATGTACATTTGAGGTCAAGAGCGAAGGGGAGAGCCTGAACACGACAGGTTCTTGTCAGAGCCTCTCTGGAGGAGAGTCCTTCTCATTTCCACAATAACGTGTGTACTTGTTGAGCAGGTGACTTGGGGTTTTTTGGGATTCGGTGGCTTTAACGGAAGTAGAGGGGATATTGGAGGCGGATGGGTTTTTTGTTGCTGTGAGCCTTGAAGGTCCATTTCGAGACCACACCGAGAACACACTGCTCGATCTCTTTGATCTTCAACTGAGAGCGGAAGATCGTCGCTTTCTCCACTTTCCCATCTTGTTTGATGTAGAACTGAATGTTGACGAGCGCGCCTTTTTGTGAGCGTTTTTTCTTGCCTTTGTAGCCAAAGTAACAGTTCTTAAGGGGTTTTTGGCGATCTTTGATCTGAGGGAACACAAACTTTTCGATGTAAATCGTCTCTTTTGTTGGTCGATAGGGCTTATTTGGCATATCAAGCTTCACGACATTTTTGTTGCCCTTGTGTGGATCTGGTTTGGGGGGTGGTTGACGCATCATGTACGTTACGACCCCTGTGATGACCGCGACGGCGATCAAGAACGCGATCAGTTTTGGTGTAAGGAGAGGGGATTCCTCGGATTGTTTTGAGGCCATGTTTCTTGACTCCTGGTGTTATCTTTTGGGCGCTGGTGCGCTTGTTGCGCGCTTGGGCGTCGGTGTGTTCGTCGTGCGTTTGGGCGTTGGCGCGGTGCGTGCTGGGGTCTTTGCCTTGGTTGGGGCAGGTGCTCTGGGAGGCGTGCGTGGTGCCGCGGCCTTCTTCGCTTCAGCTGCTCGCGTTGCGTTCTCAACAGCTGTGATGATCGTCTGTTCAAACTTCTTCATCTCGGACTGTTTGAGTTGCCGTCCGTTCAAATAGAAGTAGGGGGTTCCACGCAGCTTGCGTCGGAGGCCTTCATTGACGTCGAGCTTGATCGCAGCCTTTGTCGCAGGGTTGTCCAAACATGATTGGAAGTGGGAGAAGTTGAACTTGACGGACTTCAAGCGTGCGAGCATGGCTTCGCGACTTTTGATGCTACGACCCCCTTCTTGATAGAGGATGTCGTTGACCTCCCAAAACTTCCCTTGCTGTCCGGCACAATGGGCTGCGTAAGAGAACATACAGGCGTGTTTGTGGAAACCACCAGGGTTACACTGCTTGTCGAGTGGGAAGTGTCTGTGGAAGAGTCGGATCTTATTGGGGTATTTGCGCACGAGTTTGCGCACTCGTGCGTGGAAAAATTTGCAGTATCCACATTCGTAATCAGCGAACTCAACGAGCGTGATAAGGGGCTTCTCTGCGCCAATCCAAAAGTGTCCATCTTCGTAGCCAGAGTTGAGGCTTGTGCCCGTGCTTGCTTGTGGCTTGGGCGCGACCTCAGTCTTCCAATACTTGGGATACATCGAGATCCCACCGATCGTGATAAAGCCGAGTATCACCAGCACCGAGATGTTCTTCATCTGCCATCCCAGGTACTCTCCGATTGTTTCGAAGACATTGTACTCCGACTGTTTGACCTCGAAGAAAAACAGGATGGGGAGGAGGAGGTTGATGCCGTAAGTGACCATGCAGTAAAGACACATGGAGCCGATGATGACCTTGGAGATGATCGCGTAGGCGGCGCTCATCCCAAAGGAGGCGAGAAGGAGCAAAGAGAGCCCACCGTAAAGAGGCGCTGAGCGTTTCTTGGGGTTGAGTCCTGTGAGCAAAACGAACAAAATGATCAGGTAGCCAAGGATACCCCACGAGGCAACGGGCATCCCGACGAGCAGCGCGTAGCTGCTTTTGGCGACAGATTCACAGTTGAGTCCTTTACCAAAGTTACAGGAGCTTTGGTAGGCTGTGTCTGTGTACACTTTGTAATGTAGCCATGCGAGATAACCGGAGGCTGCTGTGCCTGCGAGGACCAACAAGATCAGAATAGACCAAAGAAAATTCGGCTGTTTGGATTGTTTTGCCATGGGACGCTCTCTTGTGTAATCGCCACAAGCGCTTGTGTGGCGGAACAAATGCATGCAGATAAAAAGAAATCTCCCAAGAGCTTACACACTCTTGGGAGGTCTGGTGACACTCTCTATACAACGAACAGGCGTTGTTTCTTCCGGGAAGTTGGAAGAGGGGTGGAGTGTGTGTTAGTAAGCGCGCGCGAAGATCGCGACGCGGTTGGTCTCTTTGCCAGTGTAAAAGCACTTGCCTTTGGGACCGTCTTGTGCGTCTTGTGGGAAACAACGCACGGTGAACTTGAGGTCTTGCTTGACCTGCTCTTCATCCTCGTTGCTGCCTGCCCAGTGGACTTTCAAGAAGCCACCCTTGTCTTCCGCCATCTGCTTGAAGGTGTCGTAATCTTCGATGCCTTCGTGTGTATTTTCTTCGCGGAATGCCAAGGCTTGGTCGTACAGTCCCTTGTGAACTTTATCGAAGAATTCGTTGACATGTCCGACGAGACCGTCGATGGAGATGTCGAAGACTTTCCCGGCTTTTCCTGGGAGGTGGCGTTGTGCGATGACGACGCAGTTCTTTTTGACATCGCGAGGTCCGACTTCGATGCGAAGGGGTACACCACGCATCTCCCAGTCGTTGTACTTGAACCCTGGTGTCAGGTGATCGCGGTCGTCGAGCTTGACACGGATACCAGCCGCGCGCAGCTGCTCGTAGACTTTTTGCGCCACAGGCTCGACCTCTTTGCGTTCTTTTTCTTTGCGCCAGATGGGGACCACGACAGCCTGGATGGGGGCGACTTTTGGGGGCAGACGCAATCCTTGATCGTCACCGTGTGCCATGATGATCGCACCGACAAAGCGTGTACTCACACCCCATGAGGTTGTATACACATATTGTTGCTTGTTGTTCTCATCGAGGTACTGAATGTCAAAGGCCTTCGAGAAGTTTTGTCCGAGGTAGTGGGAGGTTCCTGACTGGAGGGCCCACGCGTTCCCCATCATCGCTTCGATCGTAAAGGTCTTGAGCGCACCGGCGAAGCGTTCGTTCTCACTCTTTTCACCGGGGATAACAGGGATGGCGGCGTCGTTGACAGCCATGTCTTCGTAAGCGTGAAGCATCTGGAGAGTCTCTTCCATCGCTTCCTCTTCAGTGGCGTGGGCTGTGTGTCCCTCTTGCCACAGAAACTCCATCGTGCGAAGGAAGGGACGTGTGCGCATCTCCCAGCGTACGACGTTGGCCCATTGGTTGATCAGCAAAGGGAGATCCCTGTAGCTCTGGATCCACTTGGAGAAGGTGTGTCCAATGATCGTCTCCGACGTAGGGCGTACGACGAGAGGTTCTTCGAGCTTTTTGCCACCACCTTGTGTGACGACCGCCAACTCAGGGCTAAAACCTTCAACGTGTTCAGCCTCTTTGGCGATAAAGCTCATGGGGATAAACATGGGGAAATAAGCGTTCTGGTGACCGGTCTCTTTAAAGCGACGGTCGAGACCTCTCTGGATACCTTCCCAGATGGCGTATCCGTGGGGGCGGATCACCATCGAACCGCGAACGGGTGAATTTTCGGCGAGCTCTGCTTCTCGCAAGACGTCCAGATACCACTGGCTATAATCCTCTGCACGAGGCGTGATCTTTGAATCAGCCATGATTCTCTATGCTCCATCAAATTGATTGACTTGTTATGTAGGTCTCTATTTCGAGAGAAATGTATCTCAAGCTAGAAAAGAAAATCGCGCGACACGGTTGTTCGCATCGCTCTGATAGCATTGTTTGGTTGAAAAATCAACGATTCTTCGTTTACGGGAGGGGCGGGTGGGGGAGTTGAGGCAAGGTGGTACGCAACTTGTGCTTGGAGACAAGAAATGAACGGATATTCACAATCTTGTGAGTCATTTTTAACCTCCTGATTCCTTCGAAAAATCAACGATTTCGAGAAAACATGTAAGATAATCGTGTGGGGATGTGCAACGCTTTGTGGCACCGCTACATCATAAAAAAGTGACCTCGTGCTTGAGGTCGCGTCAAAGGAGAAGACGAGACGAGCACCAAAAAAGATCAATTTGGTGTGATGTTTCACTTGCGAGAGGCACAAAGAGTTGAATATTGAAGAACTAAAGTGTGCATTGCAAAACGGCGCGCGTCAGGAGACTGCTCGACTGATTTCACGTCACTTTGCAGAGAGAAGATGTGTCGAAGGGGCTGTGGGGGATATCCTTCGTGTGTTGTCATTTTGTCCACCAGAAGAAAGAATTTACTTACTCCGGCAGAGTATCCAACATGCACCACGTGAGACGGCGTTGTACGTCGAGCTCGTGCGTCATCAATTGCAACAGCAAGAGTATGAACAGGCTGAGTGGTGGTGGGGGATTGCGATCAAGATCGGCGCCAGGAGCGCTGCGTTGTGGGCGCTTGGTGTTGATGTCGCGTTGGGCAGGTACGATCTGCAGCTCGCCGAGACAGCGATGGACCGATTCTCACAACTCGCGCCCGAAGATACCAAGACCCTCGCACGTTTGAAGGCCTCTCATGCGTATGCAAAGGGCGTCGAACTGTGGCAAACAAACAAACGCGATCAGGCGCTCTTTTGGATCCGCAGGGCGATCGTCGACGCACCTCACTGGGAAGAGCCTCGTCTCACCCTCGCTGATTATCTCAATGAACTTGGTCGTCCCAACAGCGCGATCAAGTACGCTCACTCCACACCTTCTTCTGGTATACCTACACTCCGCTCTATCTCACCAACATCGCCAACACATGCGGTGATCGTTCCTATTGAGTGCGCAGAAATTTCGTAACGCTTACATGTTTCTCAATGTAGAGGTTTGTTGGGGGCATTTTGTGGGGAGTGGTGTGCGGTTGTGTTTGAAGCAGGCCGTTGATTATTCGGCTTGTTCAGGGGAGCGGAAGAGTTTGGGATCGAGGAGGAGGATCAGGAACAAGATGGGGAGTGTCCAGAGCGCCTTGAGGAAGCCAACAGTAGGGATCAAGAGGATGGTGAGCATCCCGATCGCACCGACCATCAGTGTGCGGACATCGATCTCCATGCGGCTGAGGATGTCTTGTGCTTGCTCCGCTTCTTCAGGGGAGGGGGAGCCATCGAGGACCTTGATCAGGTGTTTTTGTGCTGCGCGGTAGTTGCCGTTTTCAAAGTGGGATTGAGCTTGCATGAAGAGTTTGCTGGTTTTGGATGCTTCTTCATCCTTTGCGCTTTTTTCTTCAGCTTCGTCGTTGTCATCGTCTTCATCGAGAGAAGACGCGGCCTCTTTTTCGACTGCTTCTTCCTCGTTGAGGTCCGCCTGCTCTTTTTCTACAGACTCGATGTTTTCAGCGTTCGCCTTTTTTTTCGCTGCGCTTTTTTTCTTTTTGGTTTTGGTTCTCTTCTTTCTGCTCATCTATTAAAACCTCTACATTGGGTCTCTACACACTGACAATTCAGGTGGAGATAGGTTTCCTACAAATATGATCAGGTGTGGTCTTTAGCACAAAACATAGTAATTGTCAAAGTACAAAAAGCAACACCAAAACGCGTCAAAAAATTGCGCTGGGTTTTGTTTCTACGCTACATCTTTTTGCACAAAGATAGGAGAGAGATGTGTCTGATACCACAAAAAAGCAACCCATGTTTGAGCCCGACGATTGGCATATCACAGTACTGCGGGATGAAGCGGTGCAGTGGATGCTCAGCGGAGGCGGTCGTCACTTTGTCGACGGCACACTTGGTGGTGGAGGTCACGCTGAGCTTCTGTTGCGCACACGAGAGGATGTCGAGCTGCTTGGGATCGATCGTGATCCTGAAGCTCTCCATCAAGCAACACAGCGATTGCAGTCATTTGGTGAGCGACTGAAGACCTCTCAAGGCAGCTACGCGACACTCGCGACGCACCTTGAAGCGGTCTCTTTCCCTGAAAAGGTCGACGGGATCCTGCTCGATCTTGGTGTGAACAGTCGTCAACTCGACGATGGAGAGAGAGGCTTTAGCTTTCGTCATGATGGGCCGCTCGATATGCGCTTTAACAGCGAAGGCTCAGGTCAGACGGCGGCCGATGTCGTCAACACCTACTCTGTAGAAGATCTCGCCAGGATCTTTCGGCGTTGGGGCGAAGAGCCACAAGCCAAGCGAGCCGCGAAGGCGATCGTCGCCTGGCGTGAGACAAAGCAGCCATTTTCGCGAACATTTGAGCTGAAAGATTGTTTGCACGCAGCCCTGCCTGTCAGACGCAAAAAGAAGGCCAAGCAAGTCGATCCCGCTACCCGATGTTTTCAGGCGCTGCGGATCGCGGTGAATGAAGAGCTCGTGCAGCTCGAAACGTTCTTGGAGACGTTCACAGAACATCTCAATGTAGGCGGTCGTATCGTGATTATTTCCTTCCATTCGTTGGAAGATCGGATGGTGAAGAGGCGCTTTCAAGCGCTCGCAAAGGGCTGTATCTGCCCTCCAGATTTACCGGTTTGTGGATGTGGTATCGAGCCGAGCTTGCAGATTTTGACGCGCAAGCCCATATGGCCCTCTGACGAAGAGGTCACCCACAACCCAAGGGCTCGTAGCGCCAGGTTACGAGCCGCAAAATGTATTATTTAGTAGAAGGAAGCATGTGCTCTGAGGATGATGCATAGCGCAATGTCATAACGTGTCATCCTTCGAAAACACGCCGGAAGGCATATGGATAGGTGGTCCCGATGATGCATAGTCAAGATTCTTTTGTAGAGCAAAATGGTAACAACTCCTGGGATGAGGGCATCTTTCAGGAGCTCGATCAAAACGATTGGGGCGAGATCGTCTGGAGTGACAATCTCTCCCTCTCCGGAGAAGAGGAGCAGACGCTCTGGAGTGAGCCCGCTGAGTGGGTTGAAGCGACAGAGCATATGTCCTTTGAAGACGAAGACGAAGATGATTGGGATGATGAGTGTACGGAATACGAAGAAGCGACGATCTACGCGCCGCGCGCTTCCTCGAAGGGCAATTTGCTCTTTTGGTCAGGGATCGCGTTGTGTTTGACGATCCTGGCTTCTGCCGCACTCGTCGATATTTGGGCGCAAGGTGAGGCGACCCGACTGGGCTTCACCTACAGCAAGTCCGTCCAAGAGCTTGAGCGTGTACGTGTTGAACGCAAGCGCCTGAAGATCCGCCTCGCGGCGCTTCGCAATCCCGCAAGACTCGTGAAGATCGCACGTCAGGAGCTTGGACTTCGTCAGCCCACACGCTCACAGTTGATCTCCGAAAAGCAAGTCCGCGAACAGATCGAGTTCAAAAAACAAGATCGCATTCGCATCGCTCGACGCCCTCAATTGCTCCCGGTGGTGGCCCAATAATGTTTTCGCCACTTTTGGTCGCTAGATAAACGTCTGAGAGCGCGAACAATCGCATTCTCAAAGATCGTTTCTCCTTCTAGCGACCTCCTCATCAAGCAGGGCAGTGTATTTACACCGCCTTGAAGCGCAACCTGGAGTGCACGAAAAGTCCAACCTTATTGGTGGCCTTTGTGATGCCTCCGGGTTTTTTACGTTTGACCCTTTTGGCAGTCGGTGGACCCAAACGCTTCACTTGGGCCCACCATGAGCAGGAGTCTCATCTTGTCCACGAAAAAGAAGACCGCAAAGCAAAAGGCCGCGCAACCCAAAGGCCGCAAGAAAAAGACGCCGACAAACCCGCAAAAAGCACCTCCTGTTGGGGGGCGGTTGACCATCGTGATGGTCCTCTTTTGTATGGGGTTCTCGCTCCTCGGCTACCGCGCCTTTGTGCTGCAAGTGAAACGCAGTAAACAATTCCGCGATATGGTGAAAGCCAGCCAGTACACGACGATCCGTCTGCCTGCCAAAAGGGGTGACATCTTCGATCGACACATGACGCCTCTGGCGATCAGCGTTGAGGTCGACTCGATCAGCGCCAACCCCCGCATGATACGAGATAAACTTCGTGTCGCACGTTCTCTCTCACGGATCCTGAACGTCCCCCGTGGAAAACTCTTGCTCTTGCTCGCACAAGATCGCTACTTCGTGTGGATCAAACGACATGTCTCTCGCCGAGAAGTTCGCGCCATCCAACGTTTGAAATTGCGAGGCATTCGCGTCCTTCAGGAGAGCCGTCGCTTCTATCCAAATGGCCATCTCGCCTCTCACCTGCTCGGCTACACCGACCGAGACGGGAAAGGTCTCGCTGGTGTCGAACGCTTCTTCGACAAGTTGTTGCGTGGAAAGAAACAGGCGATCCGACTCCCTCGTGACCCAAAAGGGCGACGCATCCTTCGCCCTGGACTGCTTCATGTGAACGGACGCTGGGGCTCCAACGTCGTGCTCACCATCGACAAAGCCATCCAATACATCGCCGAGCGTGAGATCGAAGCGGCGGTCAGAAAGTGGAAAGCCAAGCGCGGGATCGCGGTCGTGATGAACCCCCAAAATGGCGACTTACTCGGTTTGGCAATGTATCCAGACTTCGATCCCAACCGCTTTCGTGACTACAAGACCTCCGTGCGAAACAACGCGGCGATCTCCAACCCCTACGAACCAGGCTCCACGATGAAGGTGATCTCGATGGCGATCGCGCGTCACCTCGGTCTCGTCCGATGGTCTGAGAAGCTCGACTGTGAGGGCGGTCGCATGAGGATCGGGCGATACACGATCCACGACGATCACCCTCACAAATGGCTGACACCTGCAGGCGTGATCAAGTATTCGAGTAACATCTGTACGGCCAAGATCGCCAACCGCGTAGGGAAGAAAAGACTCTATACCTACATGCGCAAATTTGGCTTTGGACAACGCACCAACATCGGCTTGCCCTGGGAGACCCGTGGGATCCTGCACAATTACAAACGCTGGGCCAACATCTCCCTCGCCAACATCGCGTTTGGTCAAGGTGTCTCTGTGACACCGATCCAGTTGACCGCCGCGATCAGCGCCGTCGCCAACGGTGGAAATTACTACCAACCTCGCCTGTATCGCTCGATTGTAGACCGAAAAGGACGAAAGATTCGGGAGTTCCCGCCCCATAAAAAGTATCGTATTATCTCCAAAAAAGCCGCGATCGATGTCATGCACATGATGGAGCTCGTCGTGAAAAAGGGAGGGACAGGGACCAACGCACATATCAAAAATATCCGCGTCGCAGGGAAAACAGGGACCGCACAAAAGCCACGCGCCAACGGACGTGGCTACGGACGGGGAAGGATCGGATCGTTTGTCGGGTTTTTGCCCGCAGAAAATCCCAAGCTCACGATCTTGATCGTGATGGATGAACCACAGGGCTCAAAATACGGTGGGACTGTAGCTGCGCCAGCCTTCAAGCGCATCGCACTTGGTTCACTGCGCCAGCTCGGCTACATCCCTGGCGGTCGCGTGCGGTTTAAAGCCATTCAATTCCCACCTCCAGCAGATGCCGTGAAGAAAGAGCCGAAAAAGGCGGCGCAAAAAGTCCTCGCCAACAACAAAGTGAAGAAGGCCAAAGACAAGAAAAACCAATTGGTCCTCGCCGCCGATCACGACGCGCCCAAAAAAACCAAACAGACTCCCAACTTTATGCGCCGTTCATTGCGTGAAGTGATGAGACGTGCGCAGGCTCTTGGGATCCGTGTGAATCCGATCGGCCGAGGGGTCGCACGTTACCAAAAACCACGACCAGGACAGGCGCTGCCCAAAAATCGCGTCGTCACAGTTGTCTTCACATCCAAACGCAATTGATCGAAAAATAGGGGGATAGGGAGAACGCATAGGGGAGCTGAAGAGGGGATTCTTTGTGAGCTGGTGAGCCGATTTATGACTCTGAGGAAAACCAAGAAGCGACGAGTTCAAGTTGGAGGGCGGGGATCGTCAATTTGTTCTTCTTGCGATAACCATTGAGTGTCTGGTGGACCTTGGTGTGCTTGAGCTCACGCAGCGCTTCCACTGTTTTGAATCCCGCACGAATCACATGCTCTGCCCACTCCTCTGGAACACCGATCTCGACGAACGCTTTGGGGTTGGGTGGCTCAGGCTTCTTCTCGGGTCTCATCTGTGGGAAGAACAGGACCTCTTGGATCGAATCGTTGTCAGTCAAGAACATGGTCAAACGGTCGATCCCGATCCCCATACCCGATGTGGGAGGCATCCCAAACTCCAACGCACGCAGGAAGTCTTGATCGATGAACATCGCTTCGTCGTCGCCTTTTTCGGACAACTTGAGCTGGTCCTCAAAGCGACCACGTTGATCGATTGGGTCGTTCAACTCGGAGTATGCGTTCGCCAACTCTTTTCCATTGACCATCAGCTCAAAGCGCTCTGTGAGCTCTGGGTTGTCGCGGTGTCGTTTACACAGTGGCGACATCTCGACGGGATAGTCCGTGATGAAGGTGGGTTGGATGTAATTGTGCTCACATTTTTCGCCGAAGATCTCGTCGATCAGTTTGCCTTTGCCCATGCTCTTGTCTGTCTCGATCTCGAGCTTGTCACAGACTTCGCGCAATTGGGTCTCATCCATCCCTGTAATGTCGATGCCTGTGTGCTCTTGGATCGCTTCGATCATGGAGACGCGTTTGTAGGGGGCTTTGAAGTCGAGGGTCTTGTCACCGTGTTTGACTTCAGTTGTGCCGTAAAGATCCATGACGACACGTTCGAGCATCTGCTCGGTGAACTTCATCATCCACTTGTAGTCTTTGTATGCGACATAGATCTCCATGACTGTAAATTCGGGGTTGTGTGTGCGGTCCATCCCCTCGTTACGGAAGTCCTTTGCGAACTCATAGACACCTTCGAAACCACCGACGATCAGGCGTTTGAGGTAAAGTTCGTTGGCGATCCGCAGGTAGAGGGGGATGTCGAGCGCGTTGTGATGCGTCATAAAAGGTCGCGCAGCGGCACCACCGGGGATCGGCTGAAGGATCGGTGTCTCGACTTCGAGGTATCCCTTCTCGTTGAAAAAGCTGCGCATGGAGTTCATGATCTGTGTGCGTTTGACGAAGGTCTCTTTGACCTTTTCATTGACGACGAGATCGACGTAGCGCATACGGTAACGCAGCTCTGGATCGGAGAATGCATCATAGACATTGCCTTCCGAGTCTTTTTTGACGGCTGGAAGGGGACGCAATGCTTTTGAGAGGATCGTCAATGTGTGGACTTTGACGGTGACTTCACCAGTCTTTGTACGAAAGACCTCTCCCTCAACGCCGATGAAATCGCCGCGATCGAGGAGTTTTTTGAAGACCGTGTTGTACATCGTTTTGTCCTCTTCAGGACACAGCTCATCGCGGTTGAGGTAGAGCTGGATCGAACCCACTGTGTCTTGGAGGATCGCAAAGGAGGCCTTTCCTTGAACGCGCTTAAACATCAAGCGACCGGCGATCTTCACCTGTTTGAAGTCTTCGCTGTCGTCCTTGTACCCTTCGAGAATGGCTTTGGTGTTGGTGTTCAGTTCGAACTCTGCAGCTGGAAATGGCTCGATCCCGAGGTCTCGGATTTTCTGCAGGTTGTCTCTGCGGATGACTTCTTGTTCACTTAGTTCTGCGTTCATAGGTTCCTTTCCTTGCGGTCGATAGACAACGTCAGTTGATACGCTTCACAATGGGGGACTGAGGCGCCCCGAAAAGAGTGCATCCTTATAACAGAAGGCACTTCTCTGTGTAAATAGACGCGGGCTTTTCTTTTGGGGTTCTTGTCACTTGTGAAAAATTGTATTTGACCCTTTTGCGTGAACCACTTATGATAGGTCGCTATCTGAACAATAAAAAACAACTGAACTCTTATGAAAGGGGCCGTTGATGAGTCAACTCCGTTTTCCTTTGGATTATGCGTATAAATGGGAAAAAGAATTAGCCAACGAAGTCTACATGACACAGCCCATGGGCGGTGGAAAAGTCGAGACTTACACGTGGAAACGCACACTCGATGAAGCTCGTCGTATGGCGTCCTACATCGAATCTCTCGGTTTTGAGAAGGGCAGCCGTATTGGCGTCCTCTCCAAAAACTGTGCGCACTTCATCATGTCGGATCTCGCGATCTGGATGGCTGGTCACGTCTCTGTCGCCTTGTACCCCACACTCAACGCTGACACTGTCGAGTACATCCTCGATCACAGCGGTTGTAAAATGCTCTTCGTCGGAAAGCTCGACGTCTGGGATTCAATGAAACCCGGCGTCCCCGAAGACATGCCCTGTATCTCCTACCCACTCAGCCCCAAAACGGACTTCCCAACTTGGAATGACGTGATCAAGGAGCACGAGCCCATGCAAGGCGAGCCCAAACGTGCCGCCGATGATCTCGCGATCCTCGTTTACACCTCTGGTAGTACAGGGAAACCCAAGGGCGCGATGCACGATTTCAAAAACCTCGCCGCTGCAGCACGTGGTTTTGATGAGATCTTCCCCATCAAACACAGCGATCGTATGCTCTCCTACCTGCCCCTCGCGCACGTCTTTGAGCGTCTCGTCGTTGGGATCGGCTCCCTGGCCTATGGATTCCATGTCTTCTTTGCTGAGTCTCTCGACACCTTCGTACAAGATCTACGTCGGGCACGCCCAACGCTCTTCTTGTCCGTGCCTCGTCTGTGGCTCAAATTCCAACAGGGTGTCTTTAAAAAGATGCCACCCAAAAAACTCGATCTCTACCTCAAGATCCCCATCCTCTCCGGGATCGTCAAAAAGAAGGTCCTGCAAAACCTCGGTCTGGCAGACGTTCGCTATGCACTTAGTGGCTCCGCACCCATCCCACCAGAGCTGATCGACTGGTACCGTCGCCTCGGTCTTGAGCTTCTCGAAGGTTACGGGATGACAGAGAACTTCGCGTACTCTCACCTGTCCCTCCCAGGCAAAACCCGCGTCGGATACGTCGGTCACAGTAACCCCGGTGTCGAGACCAAGATCAGCGAAGAGGGCGAAATTCTCGTCAAAAGTTGTTCGACAATGCTCGGCTATTACCGCCAAGAAGAGATGTCCAAAGAATCCTTCACTGAAGATGGATTCCTCAAAACAGGTGACCGTGGTGAGATCGACAGTGATGGACGCTTGCGCATCACCGGTCGCGTCAAAGAGTTGTTCAAAACCAGTAAAGGGAAATATGTCGCGCCTGCGCCGATCGAGAACATCATCAACTCACACCCTGCAGTGGAGCAGTCCTGTGTTTCAGGTTCTGGACAGCCTAAAGCCTTCGCGGTGTTGATGCTCTCAGAGGCGCTCCGTAACAAAGGCAAAGAGGCCGCAAAAGCCGAAGTCGAAGGAGATCTCGAAGCTCTCCTGAAGAAGGTCAACTCCGAAGTCGAACACCACGAGCAGCTGCAATTCTTCGTTGTGGTCAAAGACGAATGGCAGATCGAAAACGGCTTCCTTACCCCCACCATGAAGCTCAAACGCAACGTCATCGAAGACACCTACGAACCTCAAGTTGAAGGTTGGTACGCGTCCAAGAAGTCCCTCATCTGGGAATAATTCTCTCGTGCTTCTCCTGCCAATCCGTGCGCCTCTCGCTCTCTTCGTTTGACTGCAACCCCCCCACAACACAACTTTTCAACAAGTTCGACGAACATCACGTCCGTAGATGATGTGGTCGCTGCTCTTTCTTGAAGAAGGGATAAGATGGATCGATGAGATGTCTGTATGTTTGGTGTCTTCGTTTTTTTGCGTTCATTGTTTTGTGGACTGTTGGGTGCGGTGGTGACAACAATCACAATCAACACACCATCCCCAAAGGATGTGAGTTTTGTGTCGAACGTTGTCTCACTCGTGATGATCCCGCAGTGGGTTCGTGTGTGGCTTGCTTGAACGATCAACAATGTCAGGATCAAACACAGCCTTCAGCAGTGTGTGTCATCACAACACATTCTTGTACGTGTGGAACGGATCGCGACTGTGCGACGGACAAAGTGTGTGCGGGCGCCAAAGGTTGCGTTGAGTGCAAAGCAGACACGGATTGCAAAGCGCTCAACAGAGCGTTCTGTGTAGAGAACGTTTGTCGAGCTTGTCAATCCGGGCAGACGAGAGAGTGCAAAGTCAGTGGGATCTGTGGTGCTGGGATGCAAACATGCCAAACAGATGGTTCATGGGGGGAGTGTAAGGCTCCTGATGGTGTTGCTTGTACAGGACAGCAGCTGTGTGTTGAAAACAAATGTGTGTGTCGACCTGGAACAGAAGATTGTGGTGGAGCGTGTGTTCTCATCGACTCAAACGCAAAGCATTGTGGGAAATGTGACAACGTTTGTGGAGGTGGGAAGCTGTGTGCAGGGGGCAGTTGTGTTGCGAGTTGCCCTGTTGAGCTTCCCGATACTTGTGGTGATGGGTGTGTTGATCTGACAAACGATGACCAACATTGTGGAAAGTGCGGTGTGAACTGCGATACAGGACAGATGTGTGTCAACGGAAAGTGCTCGTGCCCACCTGGACAGACTCTCTGTGATGGTCATTGTGTCGATATTCAGAACGACTCCCTCCACTGTGGAGCGTGTGGTGCGTCTTGTCAGGCTGGCTTACTTTGTGTGGATGGAAAGTGCGCAGTGCGTTGTCCAAATGATCGAACGGATACCTGTGGGAGCGCATGTGTCGATCTGCAACACTCCTTTTTTCACTGTGGGGCGTGTGGTCGCGCTTGCGTTCCTGGACAATCTTGTGTCAAGGGACAGTGTGCGTGTCCTGAAGGTCTGGAGGTCTGCCTCGGTCAATGTACCAACACCAAGACAAATGCACGTCACTGTGGTTCTTGTGGCAATGTCTGTGGAGAAGGCATGGTGTGTGATGCAGGTGCTTGTGTCAAAGCTTGCGGCACTGCCGGTACACAGGATTGCAAGAGAAGCTGTGTGGACACGAAGACGTCATTGTTTCACTGTGGTGTGTGTGGAACACGCTGTCAGAGTGGACAGATTTGTAAGGAGGGGAGCTGTGGATGTGAAGATGGATTCGATAGCTGCGATGGTTTGTGTGTTGATTTGAAACGCAACAAGCTACATTGTGGTGCGTGTGGTAACACCTGCTCTGGGACGGATGTGTGCGCAGATGGAAAGTGTGTGTCTGTTTGTCCTTCTCATCTTCCGGACCTTTGTGGGGGCGGATGTGTCGACACACGTGTCGATCATTTGCACTGTGGTGGGTGTGGACAAGCCTGTGAGACTGGGAAGACGTGCAAAGAGAGTAAGTGTTCTTAGTCATAACGTCTTGAGCGTCGTGCAAGTAAGATAAAGAAGAGTAGAAGAAAGAGGGGCGTAGAGGAAGGTGGTGTTGTAGATTGACAGCCACAGCCTGGGACGCACTCTTCGCGGCAATTTTTGCCGTCAGCATCGCAGCGTCGAACAAAACCTTGAGGACACAGATAGCGTCTGTCGAGGCAAGCATTTTGAAAACAGACTTGTGATGTGTGGCAGGCACAATCAGCCGCACATGAGAAGCAGTTCTCGCCGGCGTTGAGCTCACAGATTCCATTGCCACATCTGAGATCTTTACAGACACCTTCTGTACATTGTTGGTTGGCTTTGCAGGCACAATCTTTTGCACATGTCTCGCAGTTCTCGCTGTGCGCTGGGTTACAGACACCATCGCCACATGCGACGATACATTGCCCCGTCACTTCGCAAAATTCTTCTTGTGAACAGCCACAGTCGCTTTTGCATGTTTGGCAATTTTCGCCATTTTGTGGATGACAGACCCCATCGCCACAGGTAAGACAGACCCCATTCTCGCACGTATCGCCGTTGCATGAACAATCTTTGGCGCAAGTGCTGCAATTCTCGCCTTGTTGGGTCTCACAGACGCCATTGCCACATAATTGACAGGTGCCCTCCACGCAGGCTTTGGGCGCGGTGCATGCGCAATCTTGTGCGCAAAGAGCGCAGTTCTCATCAGGATCACAGACACCATTGCCGCAACTTAGACAGGCACCGTTTGTACAGGATTGGGTGGCTGGACACTTACAATCTTGTGCACATGATTGACAGTTCTCGCCTCCGTTTGCCTCGCACTTTCCGTCACCACAGACCGCTCTACAAGAAGGGTCGTTACAGATGCATACACCGCCTTTGGTTTTTTCATTCCAGATCTGACAGGTGTATCCACTTTTGCACGGGGCTTGAGGGGTGCGCTCGTTGCACTGGCAGACCCTCTGTCCATTGCCGACAGGTGTACACATGCCTCCATTTGCGCAGTTGGGGTCTTTTTCACACGTTGGTATACACGTCCCTCCCCAACTTCCTGGAAAGCTCGGAATGCACACGAGCCCGTCTTTACACTGGTCTTTTGTGTTGCACGTCTCATAGGCATTTTGCGAAGGTGCGAGGCGACATACGTAGATATAGGAACCATATTGTCGGCAGGTCGTTCCTGTTGGGCAACTCGTCGCGTTGTTGGGATCACACGGGAGGATACACGTCCCACCATTTGAGCTGCGTAGGCAGGTGTAGCCTTTTTGACAGGGGACGTTCTCATTGCAGTTGTCGAAGTTTCCGCCCCCCTGTGCGTTTTGGCAGAGTCGATTTCGGCAGATCTTTCCGCTCGGACAGTCTGTGTTTTCCGAGCATGGGCAGAAGAACTCATCGGCAGGTATACAAAGTCGACCTTCTGTGGTGGGTCGGCATTGGTATCCAGTGGGACAAAAAAAGTCACTTGTACAAGGTTGTAGACATCTCTTTTCGTCTGGACCAATGGAAAAGCATTTGTTGTTATTGCCACACTCTGCGTGTGTTTTGCAGGTCGTGTTACAGGCTTTATCATGTGATATGTTTTTGGCCCGACAGACCTTGTCGATACACGTTGTCCCTGATGCGCAGTCCTTGTCCTGTGTGCAGGTGGTTGTTGTGCAGCTTCCGGCGATTGGGACACACATCTTTTTGTTGTTGTGTGTGACACAGCGAAAGTCTTCGGGGCAGCAATTGTCTGTGCCTTGGCAGGTTGGGAGACATCGGAAGGTGTCATCTGTCTGGACACAAGCTTCATTCCCTTGACAATTGGGAGCGGCTGGGTTGCATGTGCCACAGAGCGTTTGTGTCTTAGGCGCGTTGGCTGTGCAGAGAAATTGGCTACATTGATAGCACGTGCCGCATTCTTTGTCTGTTGTGCAGGCTCCTGTGCGTTTTGGGTACATCACACAAATGCCTTGAATGTCGTCTGTGCCAAGCTTCATCGCTTCACCTGCAGGGCGGGCGCGGTAGTACATGATGGCGCTCTGAAGGTGGGAGTGTGCGAAGCCGATAGAGTGACCGCTTTCGTGTGTGTTGACCCCTTGCAGGTCAAACTTCTCTTTGAGTTTGCCTTGTATCCCCCAGGAGTAGCGAGGGTTGTAGAACAGATCTCCGTCGACAAATTGGCCTTTTTCATCTGTCTTTGGTGAGGAGAACGCGAGCGCGCCAGTGGCACCGAGTTGATCCCACTCGGCTTCTGAGGGGAGGTAGATCGTGATGCTGTTGTCGAAGTAGCTCGGTGGGGCTGTGGTGGTGCCGAGGTATTTGTGCGAGAATGTGCTACATGGTTGCTTCCAGGCATCCCACCCGGCGATCATGGCCTTCTCGATGTCTTTCTCTGTGAGGGATGTGTATCCACTTTTCCCTGCCATGCCGTTGGTGTTGAGTTTCCATGTGACTGGAAGTTTGGACCAGCGTTGGATATGTGCCCCTTCGCAATAGTTGTTGGTGATACAATCCTGTGTGAGCGTCGAGGGATCACAACAAGCGCCTCCACCTCCGGAGTTTCCGATGGTTGCACGGCAAGGCGTTCCGACGCTTTTGCAGCGTCCTTTGGTGAGCAGGGGAAACCACGCATGTGCTGGGAGATGCCATATAAAGAACAAACACATCGACAACAGGATGACAGCCTTACGTGTATGCTTTCCCAAAGATGACCTGTACCAAACCATCAAACATTCCTCCAAACATTCCTCTTTTTCTGTATTCTTTTTTCGTTTACCGACCTTATTTGCGTCGGTAAAGTGGAATTCGACGATAGATCATGAGCTCTCCGTCAGCGCTTCCGATCGCGATGCGTTTTTGGTGAGATGCATATGTCGCGGCTGTGAGGTTATATTCGGGAAGGGATATGAGGCCATAAAGACGACCTGAGCAAATATTATACAACCGGAGGCTTTTTCTCTCTACTGCGAGGACGACGCGGCCATCTGGTGAGATAGAGATGTCACGAAGTGAGCGGGCGTGCAAGAGCGGGGAGGTGAGCGTTTTTCCCGAGCGGACATCCCAGACGCGAAGTGTGTTGTCCACACCTGCCGTCGCGATATTTTGGCCATCTGAAGACCAGGCCGCAGCTTTGATCCGTTGTGTGTGACCGTGCAATGTCGCGATCTTTCTTCCCTGTCGTGTGTCCCAGATGTGTCCTCGTCCACGTAACCCTCCGGTCATCACTTTTCGACCGTCAGGGGATAACAATGCAAGGGAAGCCCACTTCCAACGTCCTGGAAAGCTCTGTCTGTCATGAGGGCTGGCTGCCCAGTGGTAGACAGAGCGGTTGTCGACCGCGAGTAATTGGGCACTGTATGGCAAGAACATGGCGTCAAAGAGGCCACCTTTTGCGCCTTTGTAGACTGACAGGAGGCGACCTTTCTTAAGTGACCATAGGCGAATGGTTCGATCGCGACTTGTGCTTGCGAGTAAGTGACTGTCCCTTGAGAAGGTCAGATCCGTGATCGCGAGCTTGTGTCCTTTCAGGGTCCAGACCAGACGACCAGTCCTCGTCGACCAGACACGAATGACTCTGTTTTCGTTTGCGCTGGCAAGCCACTTTGTGTCTGGAGAGAAGCGTACATGTGTGATCTCGCCGCTCTGATTCCACTTTGTGGGACCGCGAAGTGTGCGTACATATCGCCAAGCGACAGCTTTGGGGAGCTGTCCTTTTGGATCTCTCGCACGTGCTCTGTTACGTAGGGTTGTACACCGCAATGCTCGGAGGGTTTGGTGGGAGAGTTGCAGCATCTTTTCGAGCGCACGAGCGTCGAGTGGACCTGGAGAGTCTGTCTGTGATGGGAGCGGAACAGAGGGAGGCAATAACATCGAAGGGGCTTGTGTTTGTCGTGTGAGCGCTGGCGCTTTGTGTGCGCGCTGTTTTTTGGTCTTCCAGGGACGAAGTCTTCGATGACGTCGTTGGCGCAAAGCTTTTTGTAAGGAGCGTTCGACGAACAAAGCTCGCTGTCGCAGCTGACTGAGACGTCGCTGCTGAAGTGGTTGAGAGCGCTGACGTTCTTTGAGGTTATGTGAGAGTTGTTTGACAAGTCGCTGTACCCGATGCAGGAGGACTTCTGTTTGTTTTCTGGAGCGTCGCTCGACGTGTAAGGCTTTGCGTTGGTGGTGAAGCGCCTGATGGACTGAAAAGTATTGATTGGCCATACTCGCGAGTGCACCGAAGACGAGACAGCATAACATCACCAAAGAGAGCACACTTACGCGACCAGAGGAGCGTATCCATAGAGGAATGCTAGGGACAGGAAGTGACCACTCTCTCGTTGGGTGAGGTGTGTCTTTGCGTAGCCAGTGTAAAAAGGAGAGCCACTGCTCTTGTGAGCAACCAAGCCATATGATCGTTGGTTTCTCGATAGGTGCGAATGAAGTGAGTCCAGGACGAAAGCGAATCTCCTCGAAGGTCTCGCCGAGCTGTTGACGTAGAGACTCTATCTCTGCGTAGTTCCCGACGGATGCGAGGAATACCCCAGGTCCATGTTCTGCGCTGTGTTCCAAAAAGTGTTGGATTTTGGCTTCGATCTCACCGACAGGTAAGAGGTAGGCGTGGGGAGTCGTTGGATTGAGCTCTGCGGAGGCCCAGATCGTGTGACATGGTTCCCAGTGTTGGAACATGAATGGATCGTGATACCAGAGCGCTGCAAGGAGCGTCGCGAGGTTGGCTGAAGAGCCTCCACGACTCATCATCGACGTTTGAAAAGAGGGGAGGGTGTGAGGGTGCCAGCGAACGGTTGGCCAGTCTTCTTCGACGAGGTGTGTTTCGAGCAGATGTTCCCAGCTCATGGAGGCGTTGCGAATCAGGAACGCTTTGGGGAGCGCAGGTGCAGCGCTGTCCCCACAGAAAACCTCTCCATGTCCGATGGCTTGTGTCCCTTTGGCGCACGGAAAATAGAAACGCATCGGTCTCTCACACTGCTACGATCTGTTTCCAGATCTGGACCTTCTCACCTGATTCTATCAAGAAAACCTTTTTCACCGCTCTTTATCATGGATGAGAAGTGCAAACATGTCAAGGTGCTGGGGGGTTTTGTCGGATGTCCATGGAGGGAGAAGAGGGGAGGTGTTAGGAGCGCTTGGGAGCGCAACGGACACGCTGGAAGGTGAAGAATAAAAGCATCGCGATGATCGGAAGCCAGGGGATGTCCGATGGTGATGGTGTGCTGCTACAGAGACAGCCTCCGAGCTTGACTTCGAGCTGATCTTCCCCAAAGGCTGGCTCACATGTCTTACTGTTATCATCGGCTTTCAGGCACGTTGTCCACTTTCCCTCGCGACAGAGCTGCACACCTTCGCCACATGTCCCTTCACAGGCTTTTTGTAGATCTTCATCCGTCTTGCCATCGCAGTCATTGTCCAACCCATCACAGATCTCTTCCGTTTTTTGAGGTGGCGTGGCCGCAGAGCAGGTAATCCCGCTTTGATCGTCGTTGCAGATATATTTCCCAAATTGCCGACATGAACCCTCACCTCTGTGGCAGAGTTTGTCTTTGAGTGGCCACAACTCGTCGATTTTTCCGTTACAGTCGTTGTCTTTGCCATCACAGATCTCTTTGTTTTCTCCTGTCCCTGCGCAATAGACGCCTGTTTTGTCAGCTTTGCACTGGTAGATCCCTTGGACACAAGAGGTCTGGCATGTGACAGGGGTTTTGCCGAGTTTATCTTTCCAGGGGTCGTCGATCACGCCGTTGCAGTCGTTGTCTTTTCCATCACAGATCTCTTTGATGACCTTGGGAGCGTTACACGCGCTGAGTTTGCCGTTGGTACAGAATTGCTTTCCTTCGTGACAGTCGTTTTTACAGGCGATACTGAGGGTGTTATCTTTCTTTGTGTCTGGTGCGTTGTCGATGAAGCCATCACAGTCATCATCTTTACCGTTACACGTTTCCTGTGTTTTGGGGCGACTCTGACAGGCTTGCCAGCGCCCAGCCGAGCAAGATTGTGTCCCACACTCACCACAATTACGTTGGAGCGCTTCATCGATCTTTCCATCACAGTCGTCGTCGATGTTGTTGCACGTCTCTACTTTTGCTTTGCCCACACACGCGCCCCATTTTCCGAAGCGGCAGGTCTGGACACCATCGCCGCAATTGTCTTTGCAAGGTCGTTTGAGAGTGTAGGGTTGTTGATCTCCTGGGATATTGTCGATAAATCCGTCACAATCATCATCCTTGTAGTTACAGATCTCTTTGGTGGGGGGGGCATTTGGTGTACACGCTCCCCACTTGCCGTCCGCACAGTATTGGTGCGCTGCACAGCGACCAAATGGACAGGCTTGAAGCAGAGGTTTATCACTCCCTTTGACGTTGTCGATCTTTCCGTCACAGTCATCGTCGAGACCGTTGCAGACTTCCGAGTTGGTGGTCTTTGTCGAGATCTGTTGCAAGGCCTTGTTGAAGTCTGTCAGTGTTGAGACGACGTGGTAAAGACGTGATGAACCTTGGGAGGTCCCACCCCACTTGGCCAGATCGTTGAGACAGACAGGGTTTACGGAGCTACCAAAGCCAATCACGAAGGTCTTGATGTCGTAGACTTCCTGACCGACAGGGAGCTTGCGGAGCGCGGTTGTCTCTTTCGTTGGACAGGCGTCTGTTGGGGCACCATCGGTGATCAACAGAATGTAATGGGGGCGTTGTCGTTGTGTGTCTTGTGCGATCGCCTTCTTGAGATACGTGGTCGCTGTGGTCATCGCCAGCTGCATATAGGTCTCTCCGCCTGTTTGTAAGGATGAGAGTGTGCTCTGGAATGCACTCAAACTCGCGCCAAAGTCGAGCTGGTGTTGGGGAGCATCCGAAAACGTCATCAAGCCAAAGCGGATCTTTTGATCGAACTGTTGGACCATCTGCAAAATCCCAGCCTTCGCGTTGTCCCACTTTTGGGATTTTTGCATGCTACCAGACTTATCTAACAGCAAGAGGATATTAGGTGTCGGTGTCTGACAGGTGTTGGATTGTGCAAACCCATACGAAGAAAAAAGGCTGATGAACAAAACTGTGATGATCGATATGTATGTCGTTTTCATGGCTGGTTCTCCTTCACCTCTCCGAGTGTGGGAAAAATGCATGTCTTTCGGATAGAGGGTTGTCTTTTCCACTTATCAAGAAGCGTGCCGTCTTGTATCCCTATATTTCCCCTCAAATCGAACCTACAAGTCACTATCTAGAGGTATTTTTTGACACATCTATGACGAGTGAAGCTCTCTTTTACCACACATTTGACTTTTTGCGTTGGTGTGATTGTTGAATGATTTTATGTGTTTATTCTTGCGTGGGTGGAAATGTACCTATACAGATTTCATATAGACTCACTACGCGTAGAGTTGACTCTTTCGCCAAGTATGTTCGAGCTTGAGATCGGGGAAGAGAGCCTATGATACGGGGAGAACGGTGTTGTGATGGTGTCCTTTTTGGAGGGCGAGAATGACCCAGGCCGTTGGATAGTATGAGCTTATATAATGGATAGAGCTCTCTGTGGGATGAGGAGGCTTCTCTTGCATAACGATGATGGTGTGATGTGTATGTGTTTGATTTTTATGGTGTGTTGTGCGTTGGTGTTCTGTGGTATGTCTCTTGAAAAGGGGGAGAGTATCAAGCCAATTTTGCTCTCATGATGAGGGCCTCTATTAGAAACATGCTCACTGGATACAAACGACATACGCTGTCAGGAGAAGGAAACATGAACAGAATCAGAAAAGCACTCTTTGTAAGCTGGACTTTGTTGGCATCCCTCGTATTGTGGGGGTGCGCGTCTGGGATGGAGACGCCTGGTGATGCGATGTTGTTTGTCAAAACACAAGGACTTACACAGGTTTCCAAAGTAAGCGTTGAGATCACTGGTGTGGGTATTGTGACGCCGATCGTTGAAGACCTTCAGACATCATCACAAGGATGGAATAAGACCATCTCAAATATTCCAGCAGGTAGTAGCCGTACATTTACAGCGAGAGCCTACGCTCAAGATGGGACCGTGCTCTTTGAAGGGAGCGCTTCAAACGTCTTGATCGAGTCTGGAAAGACCGCTCAGGTGCTTATTTTACTCCAACAAACAGAGGCGCCATCGGATTTCCGGAACGCTGCGCCGTTGATGACATCGTTGTCTGCGTCCTCGATGACTGTTAAACCTGGAGAGAGTGTACAGCTCTCTGCCAGCGCGACAGACGCTGATAACGATACATTGACTTACCTCTGGAGCAGCCCTTCTGGTACATTCTCCGACGCACAGGCCTCGAATACAGTTTGGACAGCACCAGCACAAGAAGGGAATGTCACTCTTCGTATCGCCGTGGACGATGGAAGAGGTGGTAAGAATGCGCTGACCATCGATATCAATGTTGCTGGAACCTCGAACTCTGGTGGGACGAATACTGGGGACGCAGATGTGACTGCGCTGCTCAACCACGCTCCTGCGATTCAATCACTCGGCGCCGAAGAAGGTCGTGTCGCCGCTGGCGCATCGACAAAGGTCTCAGTCGTCGCGACAGACGCAGATGGCGATCCTCTGACATATAAATGGTCCAGTGGAGATCCCCTCTGTAACGGAACGTTCGCGAGTGATAACGCTGCCACTGTGACCTGGACTGCCCCTGCGGCGAAACCCTTCTCTGGCTCCTGCACACTCTTCGTCGTCGTTTCCGATAACAATGGTGCCAAGCAGAACGGATTCTTGACAATCAACGTTGACGAGCCGACCAACCCTGGAACCACGACACAGCAGGTCAGCTTCAAGACCATGACACAATCGGAGATCCAGGCGGCGACAGGGCAGCAAGTGACCTTCAAAGTCGTGATGGAGAATCCTGCAAGTGAGAGCCTTCGATATGTGTGGCGTGCATCTGGTGGTGCTCTTGGGACGGCTGTTGATAGCAACACACAGAGCGAAGTGAGCTGGACGATGCCCTCCACTGGTGACGCGATGACCATCGACGTCGATGTCGTCCTCAACGATGGAACGCTGCTCAATCACCAATTCCAAATCATCCGTCAGTCCAGCGCACTTGATAAGACAGCTCCTGTCACAACAAGCACTCCTGGCGATGGCTTTGGGTTCCACGCAGAATTGGACGTCAAGCTCAAGTGTACCGACTCTGGCGTTGGCTGCAAGCGCATCGTCTACACAACAGATGGCACAACACCGAGCTTTTCACCTCTGAATGGGACTGTGGTTGTCGGTGACGCTGCGACTGTTCGTCTAACCTCTACGATGCCTTTTGAGCTGTTCGAAGTGCGCTTCGCCTCCGAAGATAAAGCCGGAAACGTCGAGGCGACAAAGAAAGTGACTTTTCTCTCCTACTAAGCTCTTGTGAAAAAAGCCCGCAGCTTTTACACCAAACGCAGCACGCCACCATCGTAGGTGGTAGACATAGTGGGTGGAAAGACCCTCTCCTGGAGACTCAGGAGGGGGTCTTTTTTTTGGGGGATTTGCGGGGCGATTCAAAAGAGGGTCACCATTGAGAGACCAAACGTGGGGGGGTGATCAAAACGAAAACATGCCTGATGTTGAACATTTTTGGGGATTGAATGATGGCTGAACATAATTGCAGTTTGATGCGCTGGTGGTCTTCTAGTTTTATGTTACTGCTTGTGATTTTTACGTGGTGGGATCCAGGGGGGAGATTGGCATGTTGTATTTTTGGGGAGAAAAGAAGTCATTTGAAGTTCAGAAAATGACATCGATGTCATTTTTTATTTGAGAAGCGTAAGTAAGCTCTCTAGTTCTTTGCGGATGTTCTTCTTTTCTGTCTTGGATAGCGAGTTCATTTTGAGATGTCGTCTGGGGATGACGACCTTTTGTTCGGTCTCGTTGTATTGGTAGAATGTGGTCTTTTGGGTGGGTGTTTCATCTGCGATGAGTTTTTTGAGGGTGCTGACGCTGAGTTTTTCTTCTGCGATTCGGTTGATCCAATGTTCGAGGTCCAGCTTGGCGTTCTTTGCGAGGAGGGTCATGAGTGTGATGGCGTGTGTGGCTTTGATACGTTCTGTGGAGAGGGCATCTTGTAGGAGCTCTGGAAATTCTGTGAGGCTTTGTAAGCGTGAGAGTTGGCGTTTACCTACGTTAAAGATGGTGATGAGTTCTTCGAAGTCGTATCCCATGTCTTTGTATTTGACGACCGCGTAGCCTCTATCTAGATCCGTGTATGTCCGACGAGCTTCATTTTCTATTAAGGAGACTTTGAACGCGAGTTTGTCATCTGATAGATCTTCCCTGATGATAGCTGAAATCTTATCCCATCCGAGACGCTGGATGGACGTGTATCGTCGAAATCCAGAGACGATCTGGTACATATCTTTTTGTGTGGGGTGGGGGCGTAGGATGATGGGGATTTGGAGACCGTGCTCTTGAATATTTTTTTCGAGTGAGTTGGTTCTGAGTTGGTTTCTACATTGGAATGTTTTGTCGTCGATAGCGATCCTGGAGAGGGGAACGTGGACGATTTCTTGTCGATCGGTGAGGACGTTTTTCTCTTGTATTGGCGCTTTGTGTGGTTGTGTTGAAGCCCCTGTCTTCTTTCTATTTTTGGAACCTTTGGGACGTCCTGGTTTTCGCGGCGTGTGCTTTGTGTTCATTGTATGTCTCCTTGTTTTAGTGTGTGTTTTATTTTTGGTTTATTTTGATGAATTCGTCAAGGAGATTTCTTTTTTGGAGGTGTCAGGGGTGATGGAGGGGACTTTGGATGGAGCTCTGGTTGAGGAGTTCATTTCGTTCCGCTCCGAGAAGTAAGAGCGAATGTGGCTACTTCTCGCCCTACACTTCTGCTACATCACCACGTCCGAATACAACACAGCGCAACTCTTCTGCATGCTCACAGGGATGATTGACAGAAAACATTGCACAACTTACAATACGCCAGCAAAACAACAATCATGGATAGGGGATATCATATTGCAAGGAATCATCTTTACGAAAACAAGCGAAGAGATCAAATCTGCCATCAAGCATAGAGTTCAGGCTCTTCAAGCTCGACTCGACAGAAGAAACCAAACACTCGATGAAATCATAGGGAACCAACAAAAAGTACGCTCTTATATGATACGCTCGTCTGTGAGCAACTATTCTCATGGAAGAGAAAGTACAAGAAAGATCTTCTCATCAGAGCATATTCCTTTGGAAGAGGTGCAAGAGATTAACAAGCTGTGTCAACGGATATATGAACTTGAGAGTGAGATCTACCGCCTCAAACTCGTATCAACGCACCTCAAAAGTGGAGAAAATCATCGATTGCAACTACAAGAACTCGTATTTTATGGGTTTCAAGCAGATGAACAAACGGCCTAAGGAGGTGCCGAGTTGCGTATTATGGTAAAGAAGAGTGATAGAGGGGGAGCCGCAAGTTGCGCAATTCGCAAACATTGGAGGTTTGAGACGAGCAAGTCGGGAAGTCAATGTGATGACTATCACTATGTTCAGTGACACGGTGTCACCCCAAATATTCGAGAGAAGTGCTTTGGGGGTGGAGATGAGTACCTGTCTGTCAGGGGGTTGGGGTGTTTTGAGAAGTCATCATTTGAAGTCCACAACCGTAGAGGAGTTGTACGGGCAAAAGGTAAGGAGTCTCAAGTTCTTGAAGAATTTGGGTGACCTAGTCTTTTGAGAGTACCACAGGGAGTCGCCTGGATTTTCTGGCTTGTAGGGCATCTACAGGGCTCGATAGGTCGTGTTTTAGAACTTCGTTATACAAAAACAAGATTGCGTGAAGGTACTCTTCAACCCATCTTTTCTTCTGTATTTTCAGGACTTTTGTCTTTCCTTGGTCTCTTTTTTGACCAGTTCAGCAGTTCGCAGAAAACAGCCATCGAGTTCGACGATCATTTCGTCTACACCAGGTCTATCGTGCTCGTTTTGTTCAAAGTCATTTTGAGTTTGGACAAGTCTTGTATCCACGTACTCCTGGGCTTCTACTCCCATTTTCAAAGTGAATCTTCGCAAGGCAGAAGTGGATGGTTCCCAACCATAGTGCTCTGTAAATCTTTGTGTTGCATGAGAAAAAAACTCTTCAATGCCAAAGTCCACAAGTGCCTTTTGTAAAGCAGGAGTATATGTATGAGCCGGAACCTTCAGACACTCAGCAAGAGGCTTGACTCCCATCTTTCTCTTTTTATCCCATAAATAGGGAGACTTGAGCTTGAGCGAACCATACAAGAAGTGAAAAGGAACTTCAGAAGAACGATGGGGGCGGAGTCCTTGTTCTTTGAGTTCGTTGACTTTTTCGGAAACAAGTTCTTCGGAGATCGTCACCACGATTTGTTTGGCAACTTCGGCAAAGATCATCCTCAAAACGGAATCTATCTTCAAAAGCAGGGTGTTGTGTTCTTCATTGATGAGGCATTTGGAAGAAAGGAGTTGACCGATTTGTTCGATGGCTTCAGCATATTGTTCAACAGACATGATTACATCCTTGTTTTTTTATAGTTATTTAAGGAATGTTCTCATGTCTCGTTTTTCTTCGCTTGCTTCAGATCAAATCAACACCTTTTGAACGCACCCTGGTGTAAAGAAGAAGGTGACAATTTTCTCGTTTGAGTCTATGATAAGAAGATTGTCTTTTATTTGAAAACCGATCATGGTTGGAGAACGATATGAGTTCAGCGTCGTTGGTTTTACTCTCTGCGGCAGTGTCGATTGCATTTGTCCATACGTTGGTGGGTGTTGATCACTCAAGAATATACCAAAGACGACGAATCTGAGCAGTA
>PCBK01000009.1 GCA_002731275.1 Deltaproteobacteria bacterium
AGGCTTGAGAGGAGGGAAGTCACGAAGTGACAGGGTGGTGAGTTTGTTGAGGCGGATGATTGCAAGTGAAGACGCAAAAAACCCACTGCAATTCCGCAAGCAACCGGGCTTTACAAGGATATGGCTTGCTATATCCGCCTGCAAGATCGGGGTTGTAAAGTGGAATCAGGGGAGTTTGCGGAGACACAAGTGCAACGTCCGCCGGATCAGCATTCAAGCTAAACCCCGTATATATCGGCAGATTGGTCCCTCCTCTCGAAAGGCTTGAGAAGAGGGAAGGAGCGGAGCGACAGGGTGGAGAGTTTGTTGAGGCGTATGTTACAAAGTGTACGAGGCAAATAAGCCCGACGAGGGCGCTTGCCTTGGACGCTGGTGCAACGTCCACCGGAGCAAATTTCAGGCTTGGAAGACGCCGCGCAGGAAGTCAATACCAGATTGAAGCCAGGGCCATTTGTTGATACGTCCAACACAGTAAACGATAAACAATCCATAGATAGAGAACAACATCACAGCTTTTGCTTTCCCAAGACCGCGACCGATCAAGAAGATCGCAAAGACAATCACGGTGATGAGGAAGAGAATGATCTGCAACTCTTGCACAGCAGCAGAACCACCTGATGAACCAGTCGCTCCAGCGACACCAACCACTTCCACGTTGCCGTAAATCAGTCCGTAGAGCATCAAGGGCAAGCCTAGACAGATCGTGATATCAAAGATGTTGCTTCCAAATGCGTTGGAGACAGCGTCATCGTAATCTCCACCACGAGCATCGCGGATGGAGATAATTGTATCAGGGACACTTGTCGCTGCAGCAGCGAGGATGACCGCAGTGAAGAAGACAGGGATACCTGTGTGTTCGGCTAATTTGATACATGCCTCTGCGAGGAAGTGACAGGGAAGCGCGATAAAGATCACACCGAGGAGAAGAAGAACCCACGCTTGTCCCCGAGAGATCGACTTGCCACGATAAAGCAACCAGTGAAAGTTGAGCGTCAAGAGCGCGCCAATGGTAGAGGGAGGATCTTCGATCTCTTCTTCATCCTCGTCGTCATCCTCGTCAACTTCGATACGACCGCGTTTAAATTCGGCGTAGATGTACATGACATAAAGGGTGTAGATAAACACGAGCACAGCGCCCATCCACCAGTACAACACCTTGCTTGAGAGCATGAAGATCAAAAGGATGCAACAAAAGATGAAGAAAGCACCATCTCTCATTACGCCGCTTTTTTCGAGGGTGATCGCGTCGATTTTTTCGAGCTTTCCGTTCACCCGTACGCCAAAAAAGACCACCGTGATGATACACAACGCGGGGATGATCACTGCGTTAAAGATCGCGCTCCCGGCACATGTCGCGACACCACCGGAGAAACCGTCTTTGTTGTGGTAGAGGAAAAGAAGAAAAAAAGATGTGAAGAGTTCAGGCAGCGAGCTGCCGACAGCGTTAATGGTGGCTCCACGGATCCCTTTGGGGAAGGTCTCTCCAAGTTTCTTGGAAGCCAATTCAAAAGAGTCACATGCGTACATGATGACAACAGAAGTGATGACGATAATCCCCAAATTGAACAATATTGGCGTCAATGTTTTTCTCCTTTTCGAACACAATCCACCTTGAAAAACAAACGAACAGCAGCCATGATGTGACATTTTTGTTGGCGAAACTGTATCGCAATCCGATTTCAAATGCTATATAGAAACTTCAATTGTGTGCACAAAATCAAGCACCTTTTTGCGCGACAGAGTATGTATGCCCCCTGACATGAGGCGAATCGCCAATGGTAGAGGGCGGTCTCGTTGTACTGCTTTCTGAAGGACAATCATCTATGAATGGCCAGTATCTAGGTTTTCACCTGACAATCCATTGCGAGGAGCAAGGCGACCCGTACTTCCATCCTCAGGACATCTTTCCACAAGCCCAGGAAGGAGGTTGCCTCGTCGGACGGGGTGCAAATTGCCAAATCCAGCTCCAATCAGCAGGTGTATCTGCCACCCATTGTCGATTTTTTGAGCAAGGTGGCAAGTTTTTGATTGAAGATCTGAACAGCAGCAATGGGACATACGTCAACAACAAGCTGCTCACCGCGCAGCTCTCACAAGTCCTCAAAGATGGTGATGTCGTTCGGATTCATAAATACAACATCACCTATAAACAAGGTCTGTCAGCTTTTGTTCCCAACAAGCCCCAAAGCGAACAGGATAACACCTTTCAGCTAGGGCACGACATGGTACAACAATTCCTCAACAATCCAGAGCGTTCATCGCCCTACATCGAAGTAGAGGCAGGAGAGCAGATCGGAAAACGCTTTGATATTGGGGAATACGAAGATCTCGTTATCGGTCGAGGCCGAGAGTGTAAGCTCCGCATTGCCGATGATGCAGCGAGTCGAGAGCATGCCTTATTGCGCAGAGACTGGACAGGTGTCACGATTCGAGATCTCAACAGTCGCAACGGCCTACAAGTCAACAATGTCAAGGTGACGCGCAACACAGAGGTCTCTCTCAAACACGGCGACAGGATCACGATTGGACAACACATTTTGGCATTTAACGACCCCTTTGCAGCGTCGCTCGATGAAAAGATGGGTGGTGTTTGGGGAGAGGTCGGTGATGTAGACGGGATGACACTTCCTCCCCAGCCGATGCCTTCTTCGGACCTCGAAGAGGTCCCCGATCAACCGACCTCTGGTATGTGGCACGCCCCAGAGAGGCAAGCCAACCGGCCTGTGACAACAGGACAGCCCTCAAGCCCACACCCAAGCCAAGCACCGCAGCAAAAAGAAGAAGCCGTTTCACAACAAAAAGAAGTGCCCTCGAAAGTCTCTGAAGAAGAAGAGTCCCCCAAAGAACCAGAAGCTGACGAAAAGGCCGAGAAAAAAGAGACCCCACAGAAGAAGCCCAAAAAAAAGATCAAGCGTCCCATCTATGTCAATTACATCGCTTGGGCCATTTTTGCATTGATTTTTGCTGGACTTGTGGCCGTGCTTGTGCTTATCTTCTTACCATGATCTATCAACTCACCACGTCCACTGGTACATAACTGGTAAAAAGAAGTGGACTTTTTCGACTGTTGCAGAGATATTTGACATTCAGGTCAAGTCGTCGTAGCATACGATTTTCTGTGTGACATTCGGGATATCAACGGATTTACAACAATTGGAAATGATAGAAGAACTCATCGTTTGTCCGACATGTGGACATAAAAACCCACCAGAGGCTCGTTTTTGCCAAGAAGATGGTACCGCGCTGCACGATGGCGATCCCACGGATCCATTGGTCGGCAGAATCGTCGGCAACTATCGACTGATCCAACGCAAAGGCGAAGGAGGCTTTGGGGTCGTATACTACGCAGAGCATCGTGATCTGGGGACGCGCTTCGCGGTCAAAATCCTCCACCCACAATACTCCGCAAACAAACAAGTCGCAGAGCGCTTCCGCCGCGAAGCACTCGCCGCCGGACGCCTCCGACACGAACATGTCGTCTATATCGCAGACTTCGGAATGGCCAAAGGGATCGGCTACTACTACGCGATGGAGTTCCTCGAAGGACGTACCCTCAAAGACGCAATCGATGCCAAAGAGGTCTTTGACGCCGAACGTATCCTACACATCGCCAAACAAGTCACCTCTGCGATGTCACGTGTGCACACACTCAACATCATTCACCGTGACCTCAAACCCGAAAATATCTTCCTGATTTGTAAAGATGGCGTCGAAGACTACGTCAAACTCGTCGACTTTGGGATCGCCAAAATCCTCGACGACGAAAACTCCTCCGCGCTCACACGCACAGGCCTGAGCGTCGGTACACCTCTGTACATGTCACCAGAGCAAGCGAGAGGTAATCTCCGCACACTCGACCATCGCACTGACATCTACTCTTGGGGGATCATCCTCTACGAACTCCTCACAGGTCGCCCCCCTTTCTACAGTGATAGCCCTCATGACGTCGTGATGCTACACATCCGCTCCAAGCCTCCCAAGCTTCATGAGTACGCTCCACATCGTCAGTTTTCCCCAAAACTCCAAGCGTTTGTCAACAAACTGTTGTCCAAAAAACCCCACAAACGCCCAGAGTCCATGCAACACGCTCTTCAAATCCTGGAGCGCCTTCTCTCCGAACCAGACGCCATCAAAGAGCTGGACGCGGCGCCTCCCCCCAGCGTCTTCTCAATGTCGCCTCCAGAAGATCTCGACCTCGAACAGCAAGACGATGACGCGCGCGTCATGACTCCCCTGTCCAACCCTGCGACACGAGAAATTATCCAGGGAGATGTCGAGAGTACACAAATATCAACAACCGCAGAGCGACTCTTTACCGAAGAACAAGAGGTCGAAGAGACTGTTGTCGGCGGCGCCCCCCCGATCGAAGAAGACGAACATGAAGAGGATGAGTCGCAGCCCACAATTCGGCACAAGGGACTCTCTGTTGTCGACAAAGATACACACGAAGAACTGCCTCTTGTCCCCTCACAACAGCCAGGTGAAACACCATTTCAATCCATGGAGCTGTCCTGGCAAGGTGAAGCATCGAGCTTTCCAGGCGGAAGTGGCTCTCCAACGCAGTATTTCTGGATCGCATTTTTACTCACGATCTTGATCGCTGGATTTGCAGTCTTCTCACTGCCAACCTCGACTCCACAGAGAACACAAGCGCTCGTACCTCGTCGAACACCTGTCGCACCCCCGACAAAACGTCTCAAACAGCGCACCACACCCCCTAGAAGAGGTGCACCGCCACAGCGCACACCAGACAAACGCACCACACCACCCGAAAAACGTATCGTTCAGGTGAAACCAGATGCACGCGTCACACAGCCCAAACAGCGCCCACTCGCCAATGCGCTCAGACGCCCTGCGACCCCCAAAATGTACCAGGTGACGATCCGCACAACTCCACGCGCCTACTTGTATATAGGACGCCGACGACTCGGACGAACCCCCTTCACTCTGCGACGAAGAAAAGGTACAAAACTCACACTGCGCGTCAAAAAGAAACACTTTACATCGAGAAGTAAGAGGTTCTACGTCAATAGACATATCCGCTGGAACGTCACACTCAAACCACTCCCACGTACCAGCAAACAAAAAGACTCGAAGAAAACACCTGATATCTTCAAGAACGCCGATAACCCTTTCAAAAACGCACCCAACCCTTTCCGCTAGCGACGGAATCAAACGAGCGATTTCATGCGACACCTACCCATCTTTGTTTTCACAATGTGGCTCGTCAGCCTTGTCTGTCTACCCACCCAACACAGTCACGCGAAAACGACAGAGGCTCCTCCTAGTCTGCTCAAAGAGGCCGAAAGACTCTGGAAAGAAGGCGTCACAATCGCACGAAACAAACAATACCAAAAAGCCCTCTCCAAATTTTGGGCCTCCTACAGGCTCGTCCCCAACACCTCAAAATACGCAAAACTACGTGGTGTGATTCACTTTTTCATCGGTCGAACCTACCACAAAATCAAAAAGTGGCTTCCAGCTCGTGACCACTACAGAGCCTATGTCAAGCTCCAACCCAAAGGTCGTTACCGCAAAAATACAGAGCGTTGGCTCAAGATCATCTTCCCGCATATCAAAGCGACGATCACTCTCCAAACGACCCCCACACAGGCAAACTGCACACTTACACATCCCGGTGGCACATGGAACGGTTCTCCCAAACAACCGATTACCATTGAAGCCGGAAACATCGAAGTAAAGTGCGAAGCTGACGGATACTACCCGACCAAACAATCCACCAAGATCAAAGCCAACGCGTCCAAACGCGTCGCCCTCACCTTGAAAGCCAAACCCAAAATCCGCTACACACCAGACGTCAGATGGATTGGCTGGAGCATCGGTGGTGCAGGTGTTGTCGCGGCCAGTATCGGAGGTGTGTTTGGTGGTATGGCTGCCAACGAACGCGCAAGCGCAGATGCCTACAGAAGAGAACAATCCGCGCTCGGCTCAGAGAACTATCTCAAAACCGGCATGCAGGCCGAACGTATGGCGATGACCGCGAATATCCTGTTCATCACAGGTGGCGCACTTGTCGCCACAGGCGTCATTCTTCATTTTGTTTTGGCCCCCCGCAAGATCGTCGTCCCTGCTGCTCATGTGCTCCCGCAACTCAACACCTGGACCACCCCATCCTTCCAACACACAATCAACTAACCCCCTCACAGCCGCTCACTCAAGCTCCCTCTCCAAACACAACTTCCTCAAACACCAACGCAGGGATCTCTGTGTAGTGCTCGACAAAGTGTGCCTTCATCTTCTCTCGAATCAACGCAGGGACTTGCTCGTAATCCTGTTGGTTGCGAGCAGGTAAAATCAACTCGTCTACCCCTGCGGAAGCCGCCGCTACAACTTTCTCGCGGATACCTCCAACAGGCAACACATCACCGAGCAGAGAGAGCTCACCTGTCATCGCAAAACGCGGCTTGAGCGCACAAGGCCGCACACTTGTCAAAAGAGAGAGCAACGCCGTTGTGATCGTGATCCCTGCCGAAGGACCATCTTTCGGGACCGCCCCGGCAGGCAGATGAATGTGTATGTCAGAAGCACGCAACCGCTCCTCTGAGATGGAGAAGTGTTTCGCTTGTGACTTGAGATAGGACAACGCGATACGCGATGATTCCATCATCACCTCGCCAATTTTCCCGGTGAGTTGCAGCGTCCCTTCGCCGGGAAAACGCGTGGCCTCGATCCACAAAATCTCTCCGCCAGCAGGCGTCCAGGCCAATCCGACAGCGCTGCCCACCCGCGGACGACGCGAAGAGATCGCTTCTTGTAGGTAAAGTGGTGGTCCCAACCATGTCTGAATATGTTTCTCAGAGATCACCTTGCGTTTGGGGGTCTCACCCTCTTCCATCAGCTCCGCAAACTCCGTCGCGACCTTACGACACAACGTCCCCAATGTCCGCTCTAGCCCTCTGACGCCGGACTCTCTAGTGTATCGCAAAATGATCGGCAGCCAGGTTTTCTTCGCGATTTGGAGCTGGCTTCCCTGTAAACCGTGCGCCTCTCGCTGGGCTGGGAAGAGATAACGCTTCGCGATCTCAACTTTCTCCTCAGGGATATATCCAGGTAAATGAATAATCTCCATCCGATCACGCAGCGCCTTGGGGATGCGCTCCGGTTCATTTGCAGTCGCGATAAACATCACCTCGGAGAGGTCGAATGGGACATCGAGATAATGGTCCAAAAATGCAGTGTTCTGGGCAGGATCAAGCACTTCCAACAACGCACTCGCAGGATCACCACGCCAGCTCTGGCCGACCTTATCGATCTCATCGAGCATAAAGACGGGATTGCGCGTCTCTACACGCTTTAACCCCTGCAAGAGTTTCCCAGGCATCGCCCCCACATATGTCCGGCGATGACCACGGATCTCCGCTTCGTCCTTCATCCCCCCAAGAGAGAAACGAAAGAACTCTCTGCCCATCGCCCGTGCGATCGACTGCCCCAAAGAGGTCTTGCCCACCCCAGGAGGACCACTCAGGCACAAGATGGGTCCTTTTTGGTGAGGCTTGAGCTTACGCACGGCCAAAAACTCAAGGATGCGCTCTTTCACACGCTCCAGACCGTAATGCTCCTCCTCCAGGATCTCGCGGGCTCGTTTGATCACGATCTGATCGTCTGTACGCTTTGACCAAGGTAATCCACACAGCCAATCGAGGTATGTTCTGATGATATTGTACTCAGCCACCTCAGGCAGCAAGACCGCAAGACGTCGAAGCTCTTCCAAGGCTTTTCTCTCTGCTCTCTCAGACATTCCGGCCTCTGCGATCCGCTCGCGAAATTTCTCGAGATCGAGCTCTTTCTCATCAAACGCCTCGCCAAGTTCCCGCCGGATCACTTTTAACTGCTCACGAAGAAGATACTCTCGCTGCCCAGCTTCTGCCCGTGACTCCACTTCGTCACGCACTTGCTTTTGCAACTTCTGCCGCTCGACCTCCCGCAACAGTAAGCCTAACACCCTCTCAAGGCGCTGACGTACGTTCATCGTAGTCAACAACTCAATACGTTCGTCTTCGTCGAAGACAAAGTGTGTCGCTGCGAAGTCCGCAATCTCTCCAGGTGAAGACAACGCCTCAACCATCGACTCAAACCCATCGGGTAATGACGGCGTGTACTCCGGCAACTCGTCGAGTAATTGGCGAACATTCCGTAACAACGCTTCGACATGGGGTTCATCTATGCTTCGAAGTGTCTCTTCGAGATACTCAACACGTGCGATCAGGTAGGGCTCTTCGCTGAGATACTCTTGCATCACCGCACGCCGCAACACCTGCATGATCATGGCAGATGAACCGTCTGGCAACTGCACTGTCTGTAAGAGTTTTCCAACGACCCCTACGTTGTGAAGATTGCTAGCGTGTGCAGGACCGTCAGCGCTCTTCCTCGTCACAAACCCAACATACTCGATCGGGCTTTGCATCGTCTCCATCGCCAAACGGAGTGAACCTTCCGTGTCAAAAATCGGTACTGTACTGTGTGGGAACATCACCTCTTCTGCGGGATAGACAAACAACACACTGGGCAAGGTCTCCTCGCGCTCCTCACGCTCCTCTTCTTCCTGAGGGGGAGCGCTCTTTGGCATCGTCTGTACGTGATTCCCTTCGAGAAAATCCTGCTCCGAAAACGCCGAGTACGCTTGAGTCGGATCTTCAGAGACTTGTACCACCGGAGGCTCAGCCGGCTCTCTGTCTTCTAGCAACGCGCGAACCCGTTCGACAGCGTCGGGATCTGTCTCTGGTGTGGGAGGGACTTCAACCCCCTCTACTTCGGCACGAAAGGTCTCATACTCGCGTGTTTTTGCAGCTTGCTCAAGCTCCCAACCGATCTCAAATTCTTCTTGTGCAGCGTGGATCAGTTCTTGAAGAGGGTCCACCGTAGGCGTATTGGGTGCAGAGGCTCCTTCTTTGCTCGACTGCTCTTTTTGGATACTCTCGATGAGAGCGTCGACATCCATATCGCGATCTTTTTTGTCTTCCTGGCTCATCTACTCGCTCTTTTCGGTTTGTAGTCTGGAACACACAGAGTATGGAACATTTGCTTTATAGCACAAGTCTACCCATCACAACGACAGAAGCTCATCAAACGCCACAGGCGTAAGACCTGTTGCCTTTTTGTGAGAGCAACATACGATGTACATCATCAAACATGTCATACCTTTGACAGCACACATGAAGTCTTTTCGGGTGGTATCCCGAAAATGTTCCTTTGCAATCCGGAGCACGCGACAGTATCATCCAACCAACGAGCACGTGAAGAGCGCACATATCCCCCTTTTTCAAGTGCTTGGGGGAATTTTTTGAGAAGGGAGTTCAATTTGCCAGAGAATAAGAAAAAAGAGAGCGCGATGCATCCTCTCACAGCCACCTTCCTTGGTGGTCTGGAAGAGGTCGGGATGAATTGTCTGTTGCTGAGTTGGCAAGACAATCACCTGTTGATCGACTGTGGCCTGGGTTTTCCGGATCCATCGTATTATCCTGGCGTTGAAGCCGCTCATCCTTGCTTTGAACGACTCGAACACCTCGAAGGGGAGATCGTCGGGATCGTCGTGACCCACGGGCACGAAGATCACATCGGTGCGATTCCACAACTGCTCAAATATTGCGATGCGCCTGTATATGGTCCAGAGTTTGCGATGAAGCTGTTGGGACACAGACTCCACAGGCATCACCTTCAAACGCCGATCCACACGACACAACCGGATGACATTTACCCGATCGGTCCTTTCGAGGTAGAGTGGATTCCTGTCGCTCACAGCGTCCCCCACAGCTGCTGCCTCTCCATCCGAACCCCCCTTCACCACATCATCCACTCAGGGGACTTTAAATTTGAAATGCCGCCCTCCCCTCGCAGCCCCAACCCACTTCCGCGTCTCGGTGCGCTCGGAGAAGAAGGTGTTGATCTGTTGTTTTGTGAGAGCACCAATGTCTCGGTGCCAGGTTTCGCAGGGAGTGAATCTTCACTTTATTCGGGATTTGAAGACGTCTTCTTGCGTGCAAAAGGCCGCATCTTTGTGGTCACATTTTCCAGTCACATCGATCGTCTCCACCTCGCGATCGAGCTCGCACGAGAGTTTGGACGAAAGATCGTCTTACTCGGAGCCAGCCTACAAAGGAATGTCCACGCAGCCAGGGAGCTTGGTCTCCTACAACTGCGCGCTGACGATATCATCGATCTCAATGACATGCACACCATCTCTCCAAGACGCCTCCTGATCCTCGCCACTGGAAGCCAAGCCGAGCCCTTCTCTGCGATGACACGTATCGCGATGGGCAACCACAAAGTGTCGCTACAACAAGAAGACAGCATTATTTGGTCTTCGAGAAAAATCCCTGGCAACGAAAACGCGATCGGCTATATCCACGATCAGATCGTCGAACAGGGCGCACGTCTTTACCATTCACCACAATACCCAGTTCATGTCTCAGGTCACGGATTTCGCGAAGAGATCCAGATGATGCACCAGCTCACACAGCCCACACACCTCGTCCCCATCCACGGGCGACAAACGTTCTTACATGAGCACAAGCTGCTCGCGACACAGTCGGGATTTCCAGCGGAGAACATCCATCTTTGCCAAAACGGAGATCGACTCTCTTTGCACAAAGGAGAGGTCACGCGCCTGCCCTCTTGGGAGCATCGCACCGTTTTTATGGCCAATAACAGCACACACCCATTGTCAGAAGACGCCCAACGAGAGCGACGACAGATGAGTCGATATGGCCTCATCGTGCTCAGCGCGCAGCTCAACATGCAAGGCCAACTGAGCACTCCCCCACAATTCTCGCTCATGGGTGTGCCTGTCCCCAAAGAAAATGCCAAAGATTGGGGAGAGATGCTCCAAGAGCGGTTTGAAGAGAGTCCGATGGAGTACAAACTGTCAAAGGCAGATATCGAAGAGACCCTTCGACGACTGTTGGGCAACCACTTACGAAGCGCATACCGCATCAAACCGCGTATTGAGGTCCTCCTTCATCAGACCTGAAAGATTGGCCTCACACAACCTCCAAAAGAAAGGACAGACTATGTTCAAGATCAACACAGCGTTGGTGACAGGCGGCACAAAAGGCCTCGGTCACGCCCTCACACTCGCGCTCGCCAAACAAGGCGCGCACGTCTTCACAACGGGTCGAAATGCCGATGCCATCGCATCGCTTCAAACACTCGCACGAGAAGAGTCCCTCTCCATTGACGTGCTGCGTTCGGATGTGTCGAGCTGGGAAGACAACCAGATGTTGGCCAAACACATCGAAGAGAGCGGACGCTCCCTCGACTTGGTGATACATAACGCCTCGATTCTAGGCCCCCGTGTGACATTGCAAGAGTATCCTGTCGAGCAATTCGAGAAGGTGATGGAGATCAACGTCAACGGTCCCTTTATGCTGACCAAATTGCTCTTGCCACATATCACGAATGGTGGATGTATTCAGATGCTGAGCAGTGGTGTGGGCAACCAGGGTCGTGCGGAGTGGGGAGCGTACTGTATCTCCAAATTTGCGACGGAGGGTATGGGACAGATCCTGGCAGCAGAGTTGAGAGAGAGACAGATCAGAGTCCACATCATCGATCCAGGTTCAATGCGCACAGAGATGCGGGCCAAAGCCTACCCCCAAGAAGACCCCAACACCTTGATCACGCCGGCCGAAAACACGAAGGTCTTCCTGTGGCTCGCGACACAAGGGGGCCTGGAGACCTCCGGACAACGTTACAAAGCCAAAGAGCTTCGAGAAGAGCTTGGCGATTGAGGCCATCTTTTTTGTGCGCCTAGTCGATGGATTCACCGAGTATCGGGAGTTTGATAAAAAATTTCGCTCCATCTGTATACGTATCATCCACCTCCAATGAGCCGCCTGTCGACGTCACCCATCGGTGACAGAGGGCCAGCCCCAGACCAATCCCCTCCCCCGGTGCCTTCGTTGTAAAGAATGGCTCAAACAGCCGTCCTTTTGCGTCTGGCTCGATCCCAGGTCCATCATCAGTGACAGACAACCACACCTCTTCTCCCTCCATCCGTCCTTCAATCACGATGTGCCCCTCTTGCTTGGAAGCGTCAGCCGCGTTGAGCAACAAATTAAGCAGGACCTGTACGAGCCTTGGCGAAGAGAGCTTGACGAGGGGCAATGACGCTTCGAGTTCGAGCTTCACCTCCATCCCACCAAATCGCTTTTGTAATTCGAGCAGCTCGATGGTTTCTTCGATGGCTCGCCTGGGATCTCCAGGCTCTTTGATGTCGACAGGGCGAGAGAAATCGAGCAGCTCGCGGATGATGCCATCAATGCGCTTGGTCTCTTTGTAGACGCGCTCGGCGAGATCTCGCTCGACCTCAGTCCAGGTATCAGAGGAGCGCAACAGATCGCTGTAGCCCATAATCGCGCTCAACGGGTTTCCGACTTCATGAGCGACCCCCGCAGCCATGCGGCCAATCGTCGCCATTTTTTCTCGCTCAACCAGCTCCAACTGGGCCCGCTCAAGAGTCGCATTCGCTTCCTTGAGTTCGGCGATATAACCCTCTCTCTCTTTCGCTTGTTTTTGTAGCACACGCTCCATCTCAAGGAAGGAGGTCGAGATCGCCCCGATCTCATCCCCCCGAATCACTTCCAGAGCGAGGCCACCGCTGCTGCGACCTTCAGTAAGGCGCTGAAAGGCTTCTCTTAGGCGATGCAATGGGCTGACCAGACGCTTCTCCAAAAAGACGATCAAGATCGCCAAGATGACGAGGCAAAATAACAACAAGTACAAATACAAGAGCGCCTGAAAGGAGAAGAATTCGCGCTCCATCGGGCCGAGATCCCAACGCAACCACAAGATACCAATTGGACGTAGCCCCAAACGCAACACAACGACCCGATCGAAGACACTCGTCTTCTCACGGTGAATCTTGGTCAGAAAGTCAGGCCGTCCATCGGACAACCACCTCTTGATCATAGGGTTCACACTCTTGGGAATCGTTCCGTACTGTTTCCAGATCTTTCCGTTGGGTAACATCACAAGCGCGGCTTGTGGACGACTCGTCTTCCCATATCCCCCGGGAATCGAGAGAAGACCGTCGATCGGTCGAGGACTCCTATTGGACATACGTGTTAACACGGTCTGGTGGATGAGATGTGCGACGACATGTAAATGGCGGTATTGTTCGCGGACAAATCGCGCCCTCGCGACCTGAATGACGACCAGCCCCAGCCCCAAAAAGGACAGGATCATCACAACACCAAGGTTTAACAAGAGCTGTCGTCGTAACCCGTAGTGGACTCTCAACATACCCCTCTCCCTACATATGTCTGGTGATCATCATAGGACACGCTCAATACGCACCGCGAAACAACCATTCCATGATCTCTTTCTGCCAAAACAACGCCTCAAGCGCAGCGAGTGCCAAAAACGGACCAAAGGGAATCGCGATGTGGCGAAAATCAGGCTCCTCTTCCTCTTCTTCCTCGTCCTCAAGAGGTTGCGTGGTGTCCTCATCTTCATCTTTTGGCGCGGCGATGGCAGGCTCTTCTTCTGCCTCAGCCTCTTCGACCTCTGCAGTCTCAACCTCTTCGACCTCCGCCGTCTCAGCTTCTTCGACCTCGGGGGCTTCGTCCTCGCTTACTGTGTCTTGTGCTCTCTTGGAAGGTAAAACGACATCTTCCTCAGACGCTTCAGACGCTTCGAGCACAGTCGTCGCTTCATCGACTTCTTCGTGCTCTTCGAAGAACTCATCGTCGGGAGCGCCTTCACGCCATCCCAACATGTACATAAGGAGTGCTGCAGCAAGCCCCTGCAAAGAAGCCAACAGGACGACCAGAAAGAGAGGTTTCCAACCGAGGAATGCGCCGAGCATCGCGAGCAGCTTGACGTCACCAAAGCCCATCCCTGTGCGCTTCATCACGACCTCGTAAAAGATCGAGATAGCCGCAAGCGAACCACCACCCAAGACCGCGCCCCACACGGCATCGTGCCAGTGAGGAAGGTGAGGTGGTCCCAAAAAGCACGCCGCCGCGATCCCCACAACAATCCCTGGAAGCGAGATCTCATCGGGGATGATCCAGTACGCCAGATCGATGAATGTAATGACGATCAACCCACACACCCACGCAAAGAGCACCAACGTCCCCCAATGCACACCGAATTTCTTGACCAACGCCAGCGCCATTACCGCTGTCATCAGCTCCACGATCGGATATTGCATCGAGATCCCAGTCTTGCAGTGGCGACACCTCCCGCCCAAAAACAGGTAACTCAAGATGGGAATGTTATCAAACCAGCGGATCGCCCCCCCACACTCCGGACATTTGGAGTTGGGAGGATACACAACTGACATCCCTTCGAGGGGGATGCGGTAAATACAGACGTTCAGAAAGCTCCCAACCATCGCGCCAAAAATAAATGTAAAGCCATACACATACCAGGCAGGCAATGAGTTGATAAACGATTGCGCAGCAAAATACACGTCCACTCCTTCAGACCGCTACAGTGTGAAATCGATAGTGAGGCACACAAGGGGAGCCTCGCTGGTTCGATGTTCATCGAGACCAGTGAATGCCTCCGATATCACCATGTTCTGTGCCGAGAAGCAAGACACTTTCCCAAGCGTCCCGCGTAGCACAATCTTGCAACTGATGAATCGCCCCGACAGCAGAGGTTCCCCAACCATTTTCATCGCACACAACAGCGGACCAATCTTTGTCCTCAACCTCACGAGCAAGCCGCACACCTTCCGCAAGCGCGCGCAAACGTAACACGCTCCCTCGCGCATCGATCTCGCCAAAGACTCGATGTTTCCAAGCATCCTGCCAGGATTGATGACACACCATCGCTTCACGACAGACACCATAACGCTCTTCATCTGGAGGCGTTGGTGACAGGACCATCGCCGCAGCTCCTTCACGAAGGTGAAGTGCGTCGAGCTTCGCGGCCTGCTCTTCGTAGCCACGCTCTCTCAACTCTTCGAGCCACTGTGCATCAAACACGTCCCCACAGAGCACCAATATGTGCGTTGGTTGTACAAGAAAAGAGAGCTGCATGGCTGTCTGCAATGCTGCCTCTACGGACAGCCACCCCTGGCTCACAGTCAAAGCAGGGGCTGTGTTTGCGAGACCAATACTCGCGTGGCTGAGTGGCGCGTTGTGTACGGAGTTTTGAATGGCTGTCGGGCTCAGATCCCGCCCTCTGTAAGTGAACATATCCCGCAAAAAGGAGATGGCGATCGAGATCTCACCGTAGCCTGTCCCACTGATCATCGGACCCGTAAAGGGCTGCGACACACCCGCGTCTGTCAGCGCTTTACTCGCTGCAATATAATAGAGCTGTGCGAGACGCCCCATCCGCCGACGCTGTCGTCGTGGAATATACTCCTTTGCAGGCAAAGATGGCAGCATCGCCGTCCCCTCTTGCATCCCTTCGTCATCGGCCGAACAAAAACCATATCCGTGAATATAAAGCATCAACCCCTCTCCTCTTCATGATGCCTCAATACAAGCGAGCAATTATTCCCACCAAACGCGAATGAGTTGGACAAGAGCGCGCTGGAAGCGGAGAGCCCTATCCCACCAGGTGGAACCAATTGGATGGGGCAATCATCACCGGCTTTTTGTGTCCCAATGTTTGCAGGCGCATGACCATGTACAAGAGCCAAAACACACAGAACAGCTTCAATGGCACCACTCGCGGCGAGTGTGTGTCCCGTGGCGGCTTTGATCGAGGAGACAGGGACATCGCCCATCAAAGCCGCGATGGCCTTCGCTTCAGTGGCATCATTAAGCTGCGTTCCTGTCCCGTGTGCGCTCACGTAGTCTATATCTTCGGGCGTAAGACCAGCATCCTCAAGCGCCATTTTCATAGAAGAGAGCGCTCCCTTCCCTTCAGGGTCAGGGCCCGTCATATGGTAAGCATCGGAGCTGAGCCCAACACCGGAGAGGACCGCAAGACAGGAGCGTCCGTCCCGTCGTATCGCGTCCATCGATTCGAGGACCAAAAAAGCCGCCCCTTCGCCAAGTGTCATCCCTGGCCTATTTTGTCCGAAAGGTCGACACAGTTCGCGTTTGGTTAGTTGTAAGTTGAAAAAAGAGGCGATCGTCGTCCCACACAGTGCATCTCCACCACCAGCGAGAACACGTTCATAGCGACCTCTTCTGATCCAGGACGCCGCAAGAGCGATGGCGTTTGCCGAAGAGGTACAAGCTGTTGAGACTGTTGAACACGCACCGCGTATCCCAAGCTGTTCTGCGACGAGCCGTGTAGGAGAACACATCGTCCCCTGTACATCCATCCGAAACGATGGCACATGTCCCTGCAACAATTGATGAAGAGCCTCCTCGCTCTTTGATTGCCCCCCGGTGCTCGTCCCCAACACCAACGCCTGTGGCATCCGTCCAGGCTCTCTCCCTTGACATGCTTGCCTCGCAGCAGCGAGACACAGACTCCCTGTCGGCGTCTCAAAAGGACTCGACGAAGAGATGGGCCAATGGTCCGGCGCGATCTTTCGGAGCAAGATATCGATATCGAGTGGGAGAGATAACTCCGACACAGGGGGAGGGAGCGGCACCTTTTCGAAGAGAAGAGTCTCAACCATCTCTTCGGCAGATTGGGCGCAGGCAGAGACAACCCCCACACCTGTGATCCCAACATCACTTTGTCTCATCTCTTTCAAAACACCCAACGCCTCCACAAAGAACCACTAGCGCAACCAGCTTTGCAACGACCATCTCCACAAGTCACTGTAGTAGTACCGTGACCATTTCTTCCACAAGACCTCACTCGACTCACCAATGACACCTTTGAGACTTGCCTCGAAAGACAATCTCTTCTTGCCCTTTTTCGCAGGAAGTTGTTGACGGAGAATGGCCCCTAACGCGCCACGACCATATGCGTCTTCGAGGAAGCCAAGCATAGAGGAGATGAGCTCCATACTCCGACGTCTGGCAATCCAAGGAAGCTGTCCAGCCTTGTAGCGCTGAATCAAACGCTGCAACTCGCCAACTTGGGGGCGACCCGCCTGACGAAGTGAGGACAAGAAACGTGGGCGTGAGGTCTTGTCATAGGTACGATCAACCATCGCCCCGATCCCACGGAGGCGAAAGTAAGCGGGGATCGCGACAGAGCGCCAAAAATCTTTGGGATTGACCTTGGTTGTGCTTGTCAACATAAAGCGAACGGTTTGTTCGAGGATGTAACCGATATTTCCGTGTTTCGAGAGATAGGGAAAGGCATCTGTACCTGTGTAAATCACAAGCCGGGGTTCCCCAACATCGGGAATGGGCATGCGTTTCTTGTTGTAGACAACGCTCGTATCTGCGGGATCAGGTTCAGGCATCATAACGACATGGAGGCGTTCGGAGAAAGAACTCTCTAGCCAGCGAGAGACAAAGCGCGCCATGCTGTTGACGACTTGTAAACACTCTCTCATCGCGATGTGATTGGAACGCTGGAAATAGAACGTGTGGATCACACTGGAGGATTCTCGCAGCCACAGCTTGCCTTTGATGCGCAAAGGTTCCGGGCGAAAGAGCGTCATCACATTTTTCTCGGCGGCCTCTGTCCATGCAGGGACGCCGTAGACTCTGGGGATACTTCCGGAGGCTTCGTAGAGCTTTTTGATCTTACCGCGCTTTCTTTTGTAGTCGGGAACTTTAAAGCGTTCGGGGCCTTCGCAGCCATAAAAACTCCCCGCAAACACAACGATACACAACGCTCCCAACACGCTTCTCCATGAACGTCTCACTGTCACACTCCGCTTGTCTTGATCGCTCACAGGAGCCATCACGTTCACTCGCTTGTCTCGCATTCAATCACCTCTATTTACGATAGCACCGTACACAAAGCAAGGAAAGTATGGACTTGTTTTCCTGGCCGCCTCACAAATATAGCGGACTCAGGTGGCTGTGGAAAGCCGAAACAACACACAAACCTCGCCAGACATCTTTTCACCAGTACATAGGACAAGCACATACACAAAAAGTTTCCCTGTACAAGATCGAGCGTGATTTGTATGTTGAGCCTCGAATACGACCCCAAGTTCAAAGAAGGCATTGATGCAAAAATTTGTCGAGTTTGTAAGGCTCCTGATCAATTGGTTGGTGTGGATCTTTCGTGGCACCTTGAGAACACCTGAGACAATCGGTCCCAAACGATTTGAAAACAGGTGGCTGACACCCTTGCGTGGATTCTCGATGTTGTTGCTCATCCTCATCCCCGCGTGGTTGTGGCTTGCGTCTCTTTTGTCTACGACACCAGAACAAACTCGCTCTGTGTTAATGCCGTTGTGTCCATCCGTCCGATATGTCTCTTTAAAGCAGCTTTACAAACAGACCGCTCGCTATGCAGGTCGTAAGCTCTGGATCGCAGGTCAACTCGTCAGAGGAAAACAACTCTGCGCCCGACAACAGTGCAAAAAGAACACGACGTGTTGTCATCCATGTACAAGTTCGTTGCGCCTACAAGATGGAGCTTACAGCGTGAAGCTCAAAGGTTTTCTCCGGGGGAAGTGGCTCTCCTGTACAGGCACGACCTGCAAGATGTCATGTGCCCCTCTCAAAGTAGGACGCTGGTTTGCGTTCGCCGGTAGACTTCGCCGCGCAGGCAGGACACGCCAAAAGAATACGCTGCCTTCGTTTTACGTCACACACGCTTGTCGTACGTCGCGCAGTATCTTCACACAACACAGATCCACCATCCCCAATCCCGAACAACTTCGACACCTTCAAAGACAACAAAGCAAAACCAAAAAACGACGCTGAAACGCACAGTTCTTGCTCCCAGATAGATTTGGGGCTACAATGCAGAGACCATTTGCGCCAAAAGGGGCTCTTACCATAAGGAGCAGTCACATCGCTCCAGAGAGCTTTCCAACGGCTCATACATTGACAACATAGAATGTTATCCAATCGTTGAGGAAAAAATGAATCGTCGAATCTTTGCAGCATGTATATGTACATTGTTGTGTGTAGGCTTTTTGCAGTGGGGCTGTGCTGGTCCAGAGTGTCAGTATGATGATGACTGCGCTGGCAGCGCAGTATTATGTACAGACGGAAAATGTGTCAAACCGACGCCCAAAGATGGTGGGACCATCCAAGACACCTACGTCGGCCCTCCCCCAGAGTGTCAAGACGGAAATGAACGCGCCTGCTACACAGGCGCAGACAGTACAAAAGGTGTAGGTCCCTGTAAAGCCGGAACACAGACATGCCAGGATGGCAAATGGGGTGAGTGTTCGGGTGAGGTCAAACCCGCAGACAAAGAAGAATGCAACGACAAAGACGACGATTGTGATGGTCTCACAGACGAAGGCTGTAGTTGTACAGATGGCGAAACCAAACCTTGCTATGGTGGCCCAGACAAGACCCGCAAGATCGCACCCTGTCGTGAAGGAAAGCAAGTCTGTACCAACGGCAAGTGGGACGAGACCTGTACAGGCGAATTTGGTCCTCAAAAAGATGAATGTGACGGTATCGACAACGACTGCAACGGTCAAATCGACGATGACTGTAAGTGCAAAGATGGCGAAACCAAGGATTGTTACGTTGGTCCCCCCTCCACCCTTGGACAAGGAAACTGCAAAAAAGGCACGATGGTATGTGGCGCAGATGGAAAATGGGGCACCTGCTCCGGCGCGCTCGGCCCACAGGAAGAGACGTGTAACGGCCAAGACGATAACTGTGACGGTCAAGTCGACGACGGCTGTACCTGTACACCGGGTAAAACGGAAGAGTGCTACACAGGACCACAAGGAACTGCCGGCCAAGGACTCTGCAAGAAGGGAACACGCACTTGTGACAGCAACGCTGTGTGGGGACCGTGTCGCGATGAGGTCAAGCCAGGCAGTGAATCCTGCAACGGTAAAGACGACGACTGCAACGGACAAATCGATGATAATCTCCAAGCACCAGCCTGCGCCAAGCAAGAAGGTGTCTGTGCAGGCGCCACAAAAGAATGCAAAGGAGAACAAGGCTGGATCGACTGCGACGATGCTCGCTACACGAGCAACAGCAACGCCTTTGAAAAAGATGAAACGCAGTGCGATGGTAAAGACAACGACTGTGACGGTTCTGTCGATGAGAATCTGAAAAAAGAATGCTTCAGCGGACAAAGTGGTTGTGTCAAGGACAACAACGGCGCCTACAAATGTGAAGGTTCCTGTCAGTCCGGTACGCAACTGTGCACCAATGGAGCTTGGGCAGCCTGTACAGGCGCTGTCGCCCCGACCAACGACACATGTGACGGCAAAGACAACGACTGTGACGGTGACATCGATGAAGGTTGTCAGTGTCGCCCTGGTGAAACCCGCAATTGCTATGGTGGTCCTTCCGGGACGGAGAACAAAGGAGTCTGTAAAGGTGGCCAGCAGACATGTGACACAAACGGCACGTGGGGGAACTGTGTCGGTGAAACAACGCCAGGCATAGAGAGCTGTAACGGAAAAGATGACGACTGTAACGGTCAAATTGACGATGGCTTACTTGGGCCTCCTTGCTCTCGTAAATCAGGTGTCTGTGTAGGTCTTCGTAAAACATGTGGTGGTGCGGTCGGATGGGTTGACTGTTCGGAAAATGACTACAAAAAGAACAGCACACTCTACGAAACGGTTGAGACCTCATGTGACGGCAAAGACAACGACTGTGATGGCGTTATCGATGAAAATCTCTCTCGTTCTTGTTACACAGGAGCCTCTGGTTGTACAAAAGGCAGCAATGGTTCGTACTCCTGCACAGGGACGTGTAAAGCAGGTACACAAACGTGCCAAACTGGGAGTTGGGGAATATGCCAGGGTTCTGTTGTCCCAAAAGCTGAAAATTGTACAAACAAGCTCGACGACAACTGCAACGGTCAAGTCGACGAATGTGGTGTCTGTACGCCAGGACAAACGCGCCCCTGCTACACCGGCACAGAGTGCACCAAAAATGGAAGCAATTACAACTGCGTGGGAGCCTGTAAACCAGGAACACAGACCTGCCAATCCAACAAACAATGGGCCACAACGTGTAGCGGCCAAGTCTCCCCCAAAATGGAGTCCTGTAACTGGCAAGATGACGACTGTGACGGAAAAATCGACAATCAATCCGCCTGTATCTACGCCAAGTGGAAGCGTGCAACAACACCTTCTGGTGCGACAAAAGCCGCCTTCTTCAATCCAAAAGATGGTCTCGCGATCGGCAACAGTGGAAAAATATGGCGTACAACAAATGGTGGCAGCACTTGGTCTTCGGTGACGAGCTCTGTCACAACAACTCTACGTGATATCGCGATCCATCCAAACGGCCTCGTCATCATCGTAGGTTCATCCGGTACAATCTTGCGTTCAGCCGACATGGGACGCAGCTTCTCCAAAATCAACTCGCCGCGCACGACGACACTTTACAGTGTCTCGATCGGCGGCACCTTCAACACCACCAACAACACAATCTTGATTGTCGGTTCCTCTGGTACATTGATCGGCTCCAAAAACGGCGGGACGAGTTTCCAGACGCTCACTTCAGGGACAACACGTACACTTTATGCTGTTCGGTATAAACCCAACACAGGTACAGCGGTCTTCGTGGGCTCAGGTGGGACGATCAGAAGAACGACAAATTACGGCTCGACTTGGACAACCGTGACAAGTGGCACAACCCAAACACTCTATGAAGCAGCTTGGTCACCTTCTGCGGCAGTGATTGTGGGTTCGTCTGGAACCATTCTCCGCTCGACGAGCTCAGGCTCAACCTGGAGCAAAGTCACCTTCACAGGGACCGATACCCTGAGAATGGCGGCATCACCAGGCAATGACTTCTTTGTCGTTGGTAGCAGCAGCAAGTACTACGTCAGCACAGATCAGGGAGCGACATTCTACGGACGTAGTTATGGTGTTTCAGGCTCATTCTCGGGATTTGCGCTGGTAGGACAGACTTCGCTGCTCGCGATCGCGAGTAATGGACAAAGTGGCTTGGGCGCAAGCCCTTCACAACTTGTCGCCAAAGGTCTTGATAAAGACATCTACTCCATCACCTATGACAACCAGTACGGCAGCACCACAGCACTGGCAGCCGGTGAATCCGGAACGATATTGCGTTCAACGGACAGGGGGGCCTCATGGCACCACGTCTTTGCACCCACCTCGTCCCACTTTTACGGCGTTAGCTTGCTCGATAGTGTCGCTGTGGCTGTCGGTCGGAGTGGTGCGATCTACCGTTCAGCAGATGAAGGGAAAACATGGCGCAAGGCGACAAGTGGCACGACCTCGACACTGTACAGTGTCGCGATCGGAAAACACTCTTCGAGTTACTACGTCGTCGCTGTCGGATCAGGTGGGACTGTCCTCATCTCCAAAAACAGCGGCAGCACGTGGACGAAGGTGAGTGGCATCTCCACATCTTCCACCTTCTATGGTGTGACCTTTAAAGATCCAACGATCGTCCTCGTAGGTTCTTCTGGAAATATGTACCGCTCCACAAACGCCGGGACTTCGTGGTCTAAAGTTACGACAGGAACCACCTCAACGCTTCGTGGAGTCTATCTGTACGACAGCGGTGATGATGGTGTTGCGGTTGGTTCGAGTGGTACCATTCTCTACACAACGAATGGTGGCTCAACCTGGACAAAAGCGACAAGCAACACGACCCAAACACTCCGCGGCATCGGTATGGATTACGCAAATGCCGTTGCAGTAGGTGACAATGGAACGATCTTGCGTTCGACAGACTCTGGTAAGACTTGGTCAACCATCACAGGTCAACCCAATGTCACGTATTACAGTGCGTTCCGCTTGTATGCGAGCAGTAACTTTATCACGAGTGGGAGGTACGGCAGCCTCTTGCTCTCAACAAACAGAGGGAGCACATGGTCCGTCACAAAAGACCCAGGTGTTACGTTACGAGGGGTCAGCTCTCCAGCCTCAAAAGAGTTTGTGACAACGAGTAACATCTTCACACGCACGACCGACTCGGGGACGACGTGGACCTACCCAAGTATGCCGGAGAGCACGACTCTTTACGGTATCACAACGGACACAAGTACGGGTTACGTCGTCGCTGTAGGGACAGGCGGAAGGATCCAACGTTCGCTGAACCGAGGCTCAAGCTGGAGCAAAGTCACGACCAGCAACACAAGGACACTCAGAGCAGCGGCGACTGCTGCCGCGCGGACGTTTGTCGTCGTCGGTGATGGCGGCACGATCCTTCAAAGTACAACTGGTGGTTCATCGTTTACGACCCGAACAAGTGGTACAACATCGACACTCAGAGGAGTTGGGTGTCATTCGGATGTGTGTATTGCGGTGGGTAGTAGCAGCACGATCTTGCGCTCGACTTTCAGGGGTTCATCTTGGAGCAAGATCACTTCTCCAAAATCCGCAACCTTCTATGGTATCGCTTTTGGCAGCGCAAGCAACGCAGTGATTGTAGGTTCGTCAGGCTCTGTTTTGTACACAACAAACGCAGGACTCAATTGGAAGTCCGTAAGTACACCAACAACACGAAGCCTTTACGCAGTGATGGCACTTAATGGTTCGCGTTTTGTTGCGGTGGATTCATCAGGACGGATGATCGCCTCTGGGGATGGTGGTCAAAATTGGACTTTCCACAGTCCACCTGTACTGCTTCCATTCTATGGCTTGAACAACATCGGGAACGTAGGCGCCGCTGTTGGTGATGATGGTGGCTTCATGCTCTACACCAGCCCCTGATTTCTGATTTACTCCAAGGGTACTTTGCAACCACCCCTTCTACAAACCTCAATTTGATCCAGGCGCAGTTGCACTTGTGCTCTCGCAAAGTGCACCCGAATGTACGCCACAATCCCTCATGACAATGCGTATGTCGCAAGCGACATCCTCCTAACGCTCGACTGCTCGGACAACATATGCGGTTGTCATTTGCTTCGTGCACTTTGCAACCACCCCTTCTACAAACCTCTCCATCCTCC
>PCBK01000010.1 GCA_002731275.1 Deltaproteobacteria bacterium
TGGGGGCAACGACCCCAGGCAGGTGTGGACGGCAAGTCCACATAGACAACACAAGGAGACAAGCGGAGCGCGTCAGTAAGGGCGAGTGGCAACTCGCCCAGAGAGCAGCAGTGGCAACTCGCCCAGAGAGCAGCAGTGAGGACGAGTTGCCCAGCCACCAGTGAGTGGCAAACCGCTTGCTCCCTGTTGCTTGACATCGAGATCCGAATACGACACAACAGCCTTGGAGAAGCACACCCACCCTCAACGGTATGGAATGAGAGATGACACTAACACTTGAACTTCCAAAATGGTATGACTTGCACACACACTTTCGACAAGACGAGTTGCTGCCAGCAACAGTCAAAGAACACATGGCGATGGCCTGTGCCGGCGCACTCGCGATGCCAAACCTCAAGCCTCCCCTTACTCAACCAGAACACATCAAAGCGTATCGTCAAGAGATCTTGGACACAGCAGAGGGAGCCTTTCAAGATGTGATTGTCCCGCTCTATCTAAACGCAGAGACAACAGCAAAGACCATCGAAGACGGTGCCAGAGACGGTATATTGCAAGCCTGTAAATATTATCCCCCCCACGGGACAACAGGTTCAGAGTTTGGCGCGCCCTTCCAAACGTATATCGACAACGGTGTCTTTGAAGCGATGGAAGCGACAGGTGTTGTCCTCTGTGTACACGGTGAAGAACACGGTCTATCGGGAGAACGTTACTTTGCACGTGGTGAAAATGCAGAGGAGATCTTCTACCGCGAACATATGCCATCGCTCATCGAACGCTTTCCGGCACTCCGCGTCGTAGGTGAACATCTCACCACAAAGGTCGGCGTTGACTTTATCCTCAAAGCACCTGAGCACGTAAAAGCCAGCGTGACCCCACAACACCTGCTCTACACCATCGGACACCTCATACAAGGACTCAAATACCACCTCTTTTGTATGCCTGTTGTAAAGTTCGAAGAGGACCGTACAGCACTACAACAAGCCGTAACATCACCGGACAATACGAAGTTCTTTGCGGGAACTGATAGCGCCCCCCACACACACAAAACGACGCCGTGTGGTTGTGCTGCCGGATGCTTTACAGGAGGTATCGCGCCACAACTCTACGCACAAGGATTTGAAGCCGCTGGCGTCGACTTATCTTCAGATACAGGGAAGCAGGCATTTCAGAACTTTTTGTGTGAGATAGGTCGTGCATTTTACGCTCTTCCTGAACCAGAGAGCACCTTTCGGCTTCGACGCTCACCACAGACTGTAGAGCCCCTACACATCGGCGAAGAAAAAATCATCCCTCTCCCTCTAGGGATCGGTCGCGGTGATGGCGAATCATCGACCACGATTCCTTGGTCTCTTCTTTAAGAGGATATGTTGCGAATCTTGGTACACAAAGAAAAAGGAGCTTTTGAACGATGAACAAGGACACGTTTTTGACCCTCCGCTGGAACAACATCATCATGTTGGTTCAGGGAGTCCCTACCTTTGCTTTCATTTTGTATGCGTTGTCGACTTCGTTGTGGACGACGAAAACGGGCATGATTACCCTGTCTGTGATCGGCGCTTTGTTCTGAGTGCTCTTGGAGCTGCACTCCTCCGCGCGGTTCGCGTGGCAACAAAAAAAGACCTCCGAGACAGACACCAAACCTAGTATGACACCTCTGAACTCTCTGCTGCTCTTTGTACACAATGCGCTCTTTTGGTTCTTTCTGTTACCTTTTTTCACATCCATGTCTTACGGCTTCGGGTTCGCAGCGTTCTCTATCATTCTATTCACACGCTTCCTCGGCAATTTGTATATCAACGTACGTGACCTCACCACTCAGCAATACTACGCCTACCCATTTCGCATCCCCTAACACACCACAAAGCACATCCATCGAGGTATAGGACCTTTTCACCAAAACGTTCAGTCAATGCCAGACAAAGAGTTATCAAACCTAGCAAGACATCACACCTCAAGAAAAAGAGGAGAGATAAAGCTGTCTGTTGGAACCACAACGGCCCAAAGTGACTTGATGGAAGTCAATGCACACACCCTTGCTCTGCCTTATCTTCCAGTCCAATTGTCCCTCCACAAAGGGATGGGAGCGTGTTTTTCGAAAAGGACGGAGTGATTTTGTGAATCTCAAATGGGATACAGTGTCTATCAAAAAATGTCTCGTCATTGCGTTGTGTATGGGGTTTCCAATATTGGTGATGATGCTACCATCTGCAGTGTTGCCCTTATCTGGACTCACATGGACCGAACAGCGTGTGCTCGCGATCTTTCTATTTGCCGCCTTATGTTGGGTCTTTGAACCCATCCCCATTTACGCCACCTCGATCTGTGTGTTGGTCCTAGAGTTACTACTCATCTCAACACACGGGCTGATCTGGTTTCGACAGGGCCCCACGGCACAATTGGGTACGCTGATCAAATACCAAGCGTTGATGTCAACCCTCGCATCACCTGTGATCTTGTTGTTTTTGGGTGGATTCTTTTTGGCGATGGCTGCGACGAAGTACAGACTCGATCAAAACCTCGCGAACATGATGTTACGGCCGCTCGGTCAAAAGCCTCACATCGTCATGCTCGGATGTATGCTCATCACGGCAGTTTTCTCGATGTTCATGAGCAACACCGCGACAACAGCAATGATGTTGTCGTTGATGGTCCCGATCTTGTCACGTCTCGATGACGATCCCAAAGGAAAAGTCGCCTTCTGTCTGTGCATCCCATTGGCTGCCAATATCGGAGGTGTGGGTACACCCATCGGGACACCACCAAACGCGATCGCCCTCAAATACCTCGTGGGACCGCACACCATCAGCTTCGGCAAATGGATGCTATTCAGCATCCCCTATGTGCTCGCGATGTTACTCATCGGTTGGTTCCTGCTGCGTTGGCTGTACCCTGTCAAGACAGAAAAGATCTCGCTGGAGTTCGAAGTCCAATTTTTACAAACATCGAAGGCTTGGATCGTCTATCTAACATTTGCAGGGACGATCTTGTTGTGGCTGACAGAGGCACTTCACGGAATCAACACGTATATCGTCGCGTTGTTGCCCGTAGGATTGTTCCTCGCGACGGAGGTCATCACCAAAGAAGAGTTGAAGCGTCTCAATTGGGATGTCTTATGGCTTGTCGCCGGTGGGATCGCGCTGGGGATGGCCTTGGAACAGAGCGGACTTGCGCAGCGGGTGATCGCGGCGATTCCATTTGGGAGCCTCTCACCTTACTGGGTGATTTTGTTGGCCGCCCTACTCGCGACGTCGATGGCGACGTTCATGTCCAACACCGCAACAGCCAACCTGCTCCTACCGATCGTCGCCATACTCGGGACGAACACACAAAGCCTCGCCCCACTCGGCGGAATGAAGATGTTGATTCTCTGTGTCGCGTTTTCATCCTCCTTAGGGATGGCGTTGCCGATCAGCACACCACCCAATGCCCTTGCCCATGCGATGGGCTTCATCGAAACACGAGACATGATCAAAGTTGGGCTCTTCATGGGTGTGATTGGCCTCATCTTGTTGATGACGATGTTGTGGGTACTCAATACCATAGGGTTTTTTGCACAGATTTAGGGACTGGATAAATGACGCGACACTTCATACCAACAGAAGAGTTCCAATGGCTCAAACAAGCGTACTTTGACGATCCCACCCGGGTCATTCAGCTGGAGGAAGATGAAGTCTTACTCACACAGGGCGCACCAAACGACCGCTTGTTTTTGGTCTTAAAGGGGGTTCTGTGTGCTTACCTCGACGGACAACACGGTCAATTTGAGCTCTTCCGCGCACCCAAAGACAGCTTTGTCGGTGTCTCAAGCTTTTTTTCACACCATCCCTACAGCTACACCACTTTAATCGCCAGCGAAAAGACAACCATCGCCTATATCGATGAACACCAACAACGTGTCGTAGACCCACAAGACCGAAGCTTTGTGGAGCAGTTTATGCCTGTCGTCATGGCGAGCTTGCTCGAACGACAGTACCTCATGCAAAGAACCGCGGTCGACAAATTTAAGGCGATGAGACGGTTACTTCAACAGGAGAAGATGGCGATGCTTGGCGAGCTCTCCGCAGGGATCGCCCACGAGCTAAACAACGCCATCAGTGTCATCTCCCGCCGCGCAGATTGGCTCTCCGAAGAAGTACAAGAGCACATCCAAACGACGGCGAGCACACAGGCAAGTTCGCTGTTTCAACGTGGTCTATCACAAGGACGCAATTTCACGAGCGAAGACCTCAGACACAGACGCAGACAACTCGAGACCTCCCACAAACTCCCTTCTCAACAAGCGAGAAAATGGGCTGAAACAGGTCTCTCCACAGAAGACGTCGGACGCGCTCTGCACACCCCACACGCAGAGACTCTGCCCACGTTCTGGGAGTGGGGATCGGCGTTTCACGATCTACACGTCGCATCACAACACAGCGCACACGTCGTCCAGGCGATCAAACAACTCGGCGTGCCAAACAGACAAGCAGATGACGTCGCCTCCGTCGCTGAAACCATTCACGAAGCGCTCGTGCTCCTACAAAACCAAATACGCCATGTAGAGGTCGTTCAAAAGATTGAGGTCACATCGGCACTGAAGGCCCACCGTGGCGATCTGATTCAAGTGTGGCTCAACCTCCTCAAGAATGCCTGTGAGAGCATGTTCGAAGCCAACACCCCCGCGCCAAGGCTGTCCATCCACGCATTCGATACGAAGGGAGGCGTCGAAATCTCCATCACCGACAATGGACCGGGTATCCCCGACGCGCTCATCCACCGCATCTTCGCCCCTCACTTTACGACCAAGAACACTGGATCTTCCGTGAGTTTGGGATTGGGTCTGGCCATCGTGCGACAAATCGTCGAACATCTTGATGGAGAGATCGACGTCGAAAGTCAACCTGGAAAGACTCGTTTTACAGTGCAGCTGCCTACCACGACATAGAGGAGTTTGAGCGATGGAGAAGATTTTCATTGTATGTGTCGATGATCAACCTGATACGCTCTCTGCGGTCAGCAAAGATCTCGAATTGTTCGAAACACATTGTGGTGTGGAGATGTGTGAGTCGGCCAAAGAAGCGTTCGCGCTCCTCGATGAATTAGATGCAGCGGGAGACTTTCCGGCGGTGATTATCTCCGACCACGTGATGCCTGGACAGACAGGTGTGGAGTTCTTGGCCGAAGTTGAGAAAGATAAACGCTTTGATGCGGTGAGAAAGATCCTGCTCACGGGACTTGCGACACATCAGGACACTGTCGCAGCGATCAACCACGCGCGGATTGACCACTACCTCGAAAAACCCTGGAAACCCGAGACACTCGTTCAGGCAGTCAAGGAACAGCTCACCTATTTTGTACTCAGAAAAGGCCTGGACTACCAGGATTACGCCCCTATTCTCGACCCCACACTGCTACTCGAAACGATCCATCAGCGTGGTGGCGTGTAAGGCCATCACTTCTTCGCCTGACGGTTGCGACGTCTTTTGGGCCGCTCAGATGACTTTCGAGACGGCTGCTCAGAGGTCCTTGTTTGCTTCGGCTCTCTCGCTCCGTCACCCTTCTTTGTCTCTTTGTTTCGCGCTTTGCGAGGCCTTGGTGCTTTCTTCTTGGGTGTCGATGTGCCCTCTTTTCCTTCGGACTCTCTTGCATCTCGCGGTGGACGTTTCTTCTTTGGCCGGGGTGGTTTGGCTGGACGTTTTTGTGATGAGGGTCTGCGTCTACCGCTTCGACGACCTGAGGGTTGAGTCGCAGAAGGGATCGCTTCTTCACAATGCCAGGGATGCTCAAGAATCGGCGACAACGCGACACCTGTCAGTCTCTCGATATCTCTGAGGAACTCACTTTCGGAGGGATCACAGAAGGCGATCGCACGCCCTCCCCGTCCGGCCCGACCTGTTCGACCAATCCGGTGGACATAGCTCTCGGGTTCGTTGGGCAGATCGTAATTGAACACGTGACTCACGCCATCGATATCGATACCACGTGACGCGATATCCGTGGCGACCAGTATCGACGTGTCACCGCTCTTAAAATCATTGAGTGCGCGACGACGGGCATTTTGGGACTTGTTCCCGTGGATCGCGACCGCCTTGATCATCGCACGCCGAATCTCTTCGGTGAGACGGTTGGCACCACGTTTGGTCCTCGTGAAGATAATCGCCTGTTCAACGTGCTCTTGAAGGAGCAGGTGTACGAGCAGCTTCTTCTTATTCGCCTGCTCGACGAACATCACCTCTTGCACGATATTTTCGACAACAGTGGACTCCCGTGCCACTTCAACCATAATCGGTTCGTGCAGAAAAGAGCTCGCCAGCTTCACAATTTTGGGTGGCATCGTCGCAGAGAAGAGAAGGTTCTGGCGCTCAGTTGGGAGCGTCTTGACGACACGTTTGATGTCGTGAATGAAGCCCATATCGAGCATCTGATCGGCTTCATCGAGCACAAAAAACTCCACAGAGGACAAGTCAATGTGGCCTTGTCCCTGAAGATCGAGGAGCCGTCCAGGGGTCGCGATGAGCACATCTACTCCTCGATTCAGCCCTCGGACTTGAGGGTTCTGGCTGACACCCCCAAAGATCGTCATATATCGATGGTCCAGGTATGCACCGTATTGTTCGAAGGCTTCCCCGATCTGAATCGCCAGCTCACGTGTTGGAGAGAGCACCAACGCACGAATTCTCCGGCGTCCTTTTTGTCGTTTTGTGCTGGAGAGACGTTGCAGGACAGGCAAAGCGAACGCAGCCGTCTTCCCTGTACCAGTTTGTGCACAACCTAACACATCGCNGCCTTCTAGCAGCGGTGGGATCGCCTGATGCTGGATGGGGGTTGGGGATGTATACTCTAGGGCTTCAACAGCCTGGAGAAGAGAGGGGATCAAATTCAATTGTTGAAAAGTCAAGGAAGCTCCATTGAAAAAAGAGATGGATGAGCGCGTAATCAAGCTCGTGGATTCTCCCTTCCCGAAGTAAAACAAAGGGAAAGAGTCATGTAGGGCGCATACTCCACACAGAGACATGCATCAAGCAAAAGCTACTTACCACACATTGAACGGTTTGCGTGAGAAATTGTTTTCTATTCCCACAAAAGAAGTCACCAACCTCCCCTTTAGGCTACTGCAAGAAAAAAGAGTTGAGGAAAAAGAAACACACGCAGAAGTTGCAGATGAAACCGCAAGCAGCGTGATTCGTCGTCACAGTCGCGATGCCACGGCTTCTTCTCATGCCTTGCCTGAGGCTCCATCGACTGCCCTCTTTCGTGTGCTTTTTTCCTTGCAACAGCCTTACCGAAACGTACCTTTTGCATGTCGGCCTCACACCACGGAGGTCTCAAGCGAACGGTGTGTGTTCTTTCTTTGGTGTGTTGTGGGTTCGATGGGCTTGGCATATACTGTGGGCTATCACATGACACTTGTATGACCGAAAGGAGCCAATCAATGAGCGAAACAGACGTTGAAAGCAGTCATGCCTCCGTAAAAATAGCCTGGATATATCACCTAGTGATTTCGATCGGCATACCTGTCGTGGTGTTTTTGGCGATGCCCAAAAACGAAACCGCAGGAATGGGATGGGTGCCGATCCTCAATTATTCGATTGTGGTGGGACTCATCATGGCACCCATCAGCATTGGCATCTACCTACAGAACAAACTCATGACACTGCTCGCAATGTGTGTCTATGCCGCGCTTATCGTCGTGATGATATACTTTGCCTTTCCCTGGACCTGGATCGTAGCGCTTGCAGTCGCGTTGGCACCTGGCTTCTACTTTTCGTTCTCCGCTTATCAACAGCTTCGTTGATACTGCAAAGGCTACGTTGACGAAAAGCCATGTGGGTTTGCCTTTTGTATGTGGGTTTGCCTTTTGTATGTGGGCTTGCCGCCCACACCCGCTCGGGGTTTTCACCCCGAACCCCACAATGCTCACGCATTGTTTGTGTTGCGCCTTCGGCGCTTGAAAGAGCATGTGCTCAACCGTCACAAGGCGACGCTTTCGCGTGAGGACAAGAGGGGCAATCCGTGAACCAAACCTCCAAACAAATATAGGCTCCCCTCGAAAGAAACAACCTCATCATGGGTGTGGTTTTTGTTTTAAAGACAAGGCCACACACACAAGACGAATCATCATCACGATGACATTCTCCCCTCCTCATAGGAAGGACCCCAAAAACAACCCCTACAACAAACAAAGACACTATCCCAAGCGGTGCTACAGCAGCAAGGGAAAGCGGAGCACAGCAGCAAGGGCGAGTGACAACTCGCCCATAGAGAGGTGGCCCAACTCACCGACGCAGTCGGAACACAAACGATGTGATAACATCGTAGGGTCTGGGGGCAACGACCCCAGGCAGGTGTGGCCGGGGGCGCGCACGTCTGGCAAACCCACATAGACAACACAAGGAGACAAGCGGAGCGCGTCAGTAAGGGCGAGTGGCAACTCGCCCGTAGAGAGCGAATGGCAACTCGCCCGTAGAGAGCGAATGGCAACTCACCCAAAAAGACAGCAGACAGGGACAAGTGACAGCTCACCTGTATAGGAGGGGGTAGCAACGCACCTAAGCAGCGGTGGTTGTAAGGGAAAGCTTACGTGTAGTGTGCGACGGCTTTGACGACTTTTCTTTGGTCATCAAAATAGAGGTATTCAGCGGAAGGACCTTTGTGTCCGTTGTAATGGATGAGTATGCTATTTGCGCTCACAAACACTTGGACAAGTTCGAAGTGGAGTGTTGGATTGCGTTGTAAACCAAGGCCCCAGTAATCTCGGATGGCTTGTTTTCCCTTTAGGGTTCCACTTGGAACTCCCATTCTTTCGATGATAATGGGAGAGGTCATCTCAAAATCGTCGGTATAATGTGCTAAAATGCGTTCCAAGTCATGAGTATTCCAGGAGTCAATCCAATCTGATGCGAATTCTTGGGCAAATGTGTTATCGATCATGGTATCTCCTAACGACTTAGTGTGTATCGTTCCTGAAGTTCGGCATGTGTCATAAGTCCATCGATAAACACAGCAGTCTGCTCGGGTTCATTGGTCTCAATATGGAGATCAAATCCGGAACCATCAACTTCACAGCCACCACCAATGACTTCCGAAGCGGTATTGGATTCGATCTGCTCCTCAATTGCAGCTCGAATCTCTAGAGCCTGTGCTCCGTTGAGACCTTGTCCCTGGAGCGAAATCGTCAATGTTATCTTGTCTGCCATGTTTGTTCCTCTCATGTACAAAACTCACCTATTCATCGGACAGAACAGGGATTTTAACAAGAAGACAAAAACAGTCAAGACTTGCCATTCCAATCATAACCCCCACACAAAACGAATCATCATGATGGTGGCACTCTCCCCTCTCCACAGGGAGCAACCAAAAAACAACCCCCCACAACAAGCCAAGACACTGTCCCAAGCAAAGCAATTTGATGATGAGGAAGAAAATCCTCCCTAGGTTTGTTCTCCATGGGATTGTTTGTTTTTTGAAACCTATCAGAGTGACGAAGGCCCGAGACCATTGGAGGAATATATCATGTGGAGACGAGTTCAGTTCTGGCTTATCTTTTTGACTGTTGCTGTGCTGGGGATCTCAGTGGGAGCCATGTTGGGAGAGCAACAAACACTCGTACCGTTTTGGATGGAGATGAAGCCCGAAGCATTTTATGGATGGTACGCAAAAAATGCATCTCGATTAAAAGGATTCTTTGCGCCCTGGCAGATCGCAGGTGCTGTCCTCGCCCTTCTCTCAGTCATCTCATGCCGCATCCAAAAACATCCCGGAGTTCTTTGGTTTGGTGCTTCGACAGTCTTCTCATTCGCAGTGTTGGCGACATTCTTTTTGTTCTTCAAGGAGATGAACGGCAGCTTTGTCGCACAATCCATCCCAGCCTCAAAACTCCCAGACGCCCTCGCCCAATGGTCCACATGGCAATGGGGCAGGATCACCGTAGGATTCATCGCGTTCTGTACCGCTTTGTACGGACTATCCCAACACAAAGAAAGTGAACATATATAAGCTTGCCTTTTGTGTATGGGTTTGCCTTTTGTATGTGGGTAGGTTTTTGTATGTGGGCTTGCCGCCCACACCCGCTCGGGGTTTTCACCCCGAACCCCACAATGCTCACGCATTGTTTGTGTTGCGCCTTTGGCGCTTGGAAACACATGTGCTCAACCGTCGCAAAGCGACGCTTTCGCGTGAACACAAAAGTCTGTCCATAAACCCAACCCACAAACAAAGACAGGCTCCCCTTGAAAGAAACAACCTCATCGTGGGTGTGGTTTTTGTTTTAAAGACAAGACCACACACACAAGACGAATCATCATCACGATGACATTCTCCCCTCCTCATAGGAAGAACCCCAAGAGCCCCCTACAACAAACAAAGACACTGTCCCCATCGGTGCTACAGCAGCAAGGGCAAGCGGAGCACAGCAGCAAGGGCGAGTGGTAACTCGCCCATAGAGAGGGTGGCCCAACTCACCGACGCAGTCGGAACACAAACGATACGGAGTATCGTGGGGTCTGGGGGCAACGACCCCAGGCAGGTGTGGACGGCAAGTCCACATAGACAACACAAGGAGACAAGCGGAGCGCGTCAGTAAGGGCG
>PCBK01000011.1 GCA_002731275.1 Deltaproteobacteria bacterium
TCCCCCTTCCTCATCCAGAGGATGGAGAGGAAGGGGGAAGGCCGAAGGCCAGGGGGATGGAGAGGTTTGTAGAAGGGGTGGTTGCAAAGTGCATGAAGCAAATGACAACCGCATATGTTGTCCGAGCAATCGAGCGTTAGGAGGATATTGCTTGCAATATCCGTATGATCATGGGGGATTGTGTCGTACATTCGGGTGCACTTTGCGAAGACACAAGTGCAACTGCGCCTGGATCAGCATTCGAGTATCCCCCGTGTACACGGTATAACCCTCCCCCTTTCCTTCTCCGAAGGCCGGAGAGGAAGGGGGAAGAGCCGAAGGCTCAGGGGGATGGAGAGGTTTGTAGAGGGGGTGGTTGCAAAGTGAATGAAGCAAATGACAACCGCATATATTCCCCGAGCAATCGAGCGTTAGGAGGATGTCGCTTGCGACATACGTATTGCCATGAGGGATTACAGCCGTATATTCGGGTGCACTTTGCGAAGACACAAGTGCAACTGCCCCTGGATCAAATAGGGAGGATGTTTTGGTTGGATCACAAAGAAGGAGGCTTAGGGCTGCCAGGTGCGGAGATTGAGGCCACTATTATCGTTTTTGAGATCATAGCGGTAGTTGCTGATATGTGAGGTGTTGTTGTTGAGGACTTGGTCTGCAAAGAATCCAAACGCGCCAGCTTCTGAACCGCCAGCACCGGCAAGTTTCTTTTTGGTCCACTGTTTTGGATTCGTTTGGATCGCCATCTTGATCGACTGAACCGTTGCGTCTTGGTAAACGATACGAGGTTTACCTGTCGAATCAACAGCAATGGAGCAATCTGCGAGGAGGTGTTCTTCGCCACCTGTCGCGGAGTTGGTGAAGCCATCATCGACGACCTCTGTTGCCAACACTTTGCCCGCTTTGTCGAACAAGACGTACTTGATATCGCCATTGTCAATATCGACGTAAGCGACATGTCCGCGTTCCTGCGCATCAAGTGCGAGAGAGGTAAATTGGCCAACATCACCTGTTGAATCGAGTGTGGAGACTGTGAATTTACCACCTGCAGCAGGCTGACGTGCGAGCTTCAGATCACCTTTGTTGTTGTCGTAGAAGGTAATGTAAAGCGCGCCAGCTGCGTTTGATGCGACAGATGGGAACAACCCGATTCCTTTGGGGAGGGGTGGGTTCGCGACATCAGCGACAATCTTCAGGCACTTGCCAGAGACACAAGCCTCTTCACCGTCTTTACAGGCTGTGGGCTTACAGTCGGCTTCTTTGGCAGTGGGAACTTTACAAGAGAAAGCAGTCCCTTCTTGGACACAGACTTCCTTCTTGGCAGCGTCACAAGCGCCTTTACAAGCGGGGAGCGCAGCGCTGGTCACAGTCGTGATCGTCCAATCAGTTTCTGCTCCGGGTTCAGCGCTCTTTGCGACAGCGACGCGGAGAGCTGTATTTCCAGAGCCATCATCGACGACGAAGTAAGCGATCGCGGGATTGCCGTTGGCCATCGTCAGAGAAGTGTAGCGTCCAACGCCTTTGCCTGTTTTATCGACAACGTGAGTTGTCCAAGCATCACCTTTGCGAAGGGCGAACTTCAACGTGCCATTGGTCTTATCATGGTAGGAGACATAGACATTGGTGTTGGCGACAGCGATCGATGTGTACAGACCCACATCATCCCCACCATCTTCGATACCACCACGTGGTCCATCTGCGGCTCCGACAACCTTCCCGCCAGCGGGGATACCATCGACAAACTCCCACTTCACAGTGCCATCAGCTTGCTCAAAGCCGACGACGAGGTCACCGTATGTCTTGTTGTACGCGCTGACAACAGCTTTTCCGCTGAGTAGAGCGATCTCAGAATCCAACCCAGCCTCACCAACAGGCAGTGGTTTGCGCTTGATACACTCGCACTTGGGTCCTGTTTGCTCACAGCTCTTGGGATCGGTCGTGAACTGATCGGCGGGGGGAGGATCGGTCCCTGGAGGACACTGAAGGTCGGCACAAGGTTGGGGGTTATCGATACACTGGTTGGAGCTGGCTTGACAGCACTTTCCAGAACCACAATCGGCCCCGCCACAAGGCTCTTCACACTTACAAACACCGCCAATACATGCAGCCGTTGCGGAACCTTCACAGGTGATAGGTTTCACACATGTGTTCTTGCTGCCTGTTTGACAATCTTCGTGGACGAGACATTTGGGGAAGTTACAGCGTGTACCTTGTCCGTCGCCAAGGTCACAACATACTTTTCCATTGGTACAGGAGGTATCATCAGTACAACCGGACGTGTCTTTATAGCATGTACCGAGTAACGTGTTACACTTCTCGCCGTCGGGACAATCAGCGTCACTTCCACAGCGTTTGGAGACACATGTTCCATTTTTACACTGTTCAGTCTCGTGACAATCCGCGTCATTGGCACAAGGTCCACCAAAGTCGGTACAAACACCTTCTTTACACCAGCATTTTTCGACTTTACAGGCGCGGCCAGTACAATCACTGTCCTCTTTACAGCCTTGCGTAATGTCACCACAATCACAACCGACACTTGAAAACAAAATGATGGCAAACAACCATACAATACATCTGCGCATTCGATGTCCTCCTAGACGACAAATCCGATGTCCCACACACACAAAGAAACCATATCAAGACGTCAACTCAAAGGTGTGATGGGTTAATGAGTATCTATTTTCGTAGCAAAATCAGCGCATGAAGTCAACCAGACAAGCAGAAGTATCTTCAATGCTGAAAAGTCTTTTTTGATGGGCAAGATGAGATAATGGGGCAGGGGTCGGGGTGAGCAAAAAAAGAATGTGTTTCACTTTTTCTTCTTTTTCTTCTTCTTTTTCTTCTTGGGTGTGGACTCGCTTGTTGGCTTATCCTCTTTGTTACCAGTGGTAGCAGACGCTTTTTCTGTTTTTGCAGGGGCGTCCTTTTTCTTCTCTTTGCTGCTCTTCTTCGCTTGCTTTCGCTCCTGCTCTTCTCCGTACTCACCCCACCGACGGTCGGGGAGCGTCACAAGGAAGTACACACCGAGACCAAAGGTCAGCATCGCCATGAACTGTCCGGGAGTCAGGCCGAGAGCTTGAGAGCGATTGTCGCTGCTTCCGAGTCGTAGGAAGTCGAACAAAAAGCGGATAGGTGCATAGAGGACAAACCATGTCCCGAGGATCATACCTTCTCGACGGGGTTTTCCAGTCTTGATCACGTACACAATGGCGACCAAGAACAGGAAGTAGAAGGCCTCCATTAAGCCGAGGTCAAAGCGCAGCTTGGTCGTATATGTCGGAGGTGAGACAAGCGCGAACCCATTTTTGGGAAGCTGTGACCAGTTCATCGGCCAGTGGACCGTAAAGACACGGATAAAGTCAGGCAAGAAGGGATAGAAGATCGCAAAGAAGCCTGCAAACGCGAGCATGTAAAGCAGGTTTCCGGACTCAAACATCGGCTTCTCGCGAAGGCGACTGATCACCAAACCAACAGACAGCGTTGCGATAAGGAGCGCGATCCACAGCAGCGGATTGTCCCACCCAGGGAGCGTGATGCTTCGCGATTGATATGCAGCGAGAAGACGAGGATTGCCTGCATTGTTGACCACCCACATACCAGGGTGATCATGAGCGACCATACAGCCCATGCGGCCAAAGAAGAAGCCGAACACTGTCCCGTAGGCGTAGGTGTCCATGTAGGGCAGCGGATCCACTTTGCGCCAATATTTGAAGTAGAAGAACGCAACGACACCACCACCGAGGAAACCACCGAAGGAGGAGATGCCCTGCCAAAAGTAGATCAACACGAGCGGGTTTTTGGCGATGAGTTCGGGAGAGTAGAGGACTGTATTGACGACGTGAGAGAGCATAAAGCCGCCGGGGATGACGACGAAGAAGCTGTCGATCATCATATCGAGATCGAGCTTCTGCTCTTCGGTCCAACGACGGATCAAGATCGAACCAATGATCACTCCACTCGCGACGAGCATACCAAATGCCTGGAGTGTGAAAGGACCAAATTTATAGTGTGGGGTATGAATGTATGGAAACATCAATGACTCCCTGTTAGGGTTCCAATGTTTACGGGTCGGATGTGTAGCTCATCCTGCATAGAGGAAGTGCCAAAAAAAAGCAAGTCCGCACCGGTTGAATCGAGCCACGGTGTACACAATACCCCTTCGGGAATCAACGTTTCGAATCAGTTTACATGGTTTGCTTGACAAGTTTCCGAGGGTAGTTATGTTTTGTTTCGCTTCCACAAGAGTGTGGCAGCACAAAAGCAGACAAGACCTTCGTTTCGCGAAGATCACAAGGTCTGCACAACAAACCAAGAGAATATACGTGTCAAAGCACACGAAACCTTGAAGGATAAAGAAGGAGACTTTCACATGGGAAAGGTAATCGGGATTGACTTGGGTACGACCAACTCGGTCGTCGCAGTAATGGAACGCGGAGAACCGAAAGTCATCGTCAACCAAGAAGGACACCGCACAACACCCTCTGTTGTTGCGTTTACAGATAGTGGAGAGCGCCTCGTGGGTCAGGTCGCCAAACGACAGGCGATCACCAACCCCGAACGTACAATCTTCTCCATCAAACGATTCATGGGTCGTCGTTTTGACGAAATCAGCGAAGAAATTCGCTCCGTCCCCTATGAAGTGCTCGCAGGTCCCAACAAAGACGCGCGCATCGGAATTGATGATTCACAATTTTCCCCTCCCGAGATCAGCGCGGTTGTTTTGCAAAAACTCAAACAAGCCGCTGAAGATTACCTTGGAGAAGATATCTCCCAGGCAGTCATCACCGTCCCAGCATACTTTAACGATGCACAACGCCAATCGACAAAAGACGCTGGTAAAATCGCAGGCCTCGAAGTCCTGCGCATCGTCAACGAGCCCACTGCAGCGTCCATGGCTTACGGACTCGACAAAGACGAAGAACACACCGTCGCAGTATACGACTTTGGTGGTGGTACCTTCGACATCTCGATCCTCGAAGTCAGCGATAGCGTCATCCAGGTCCTCTCCACAGCAGGTGACACCCACCTCGGTGGTGACACAATCGACCAAGCTATCATCGACTACTTGATCAGCGAGTTCAAGCGCGACACAGATCTCGATGTCTCAGGCGACCGTATGGTCCTCCAACGACTCAAAGAAGCGGCAGAGAAGGCCAAGATCGAGCTCTCCAGCGCGATGGAGACAGAGATCAACCTGCCCTTCTTGACTGCGGATCAAACAGGTCCCAAACACCTCAACTTGCGACTCACACGTCCCAAGCTTGAGCAGTTGATGGAAGATCTCGTCAACCGCACCAAGAATCCTTGCTTGCAAGCCCTCAAAGACGCAAAGCTCTCCGCTTCGGACATCGACGAAGTGATCCTCGTGGGTGGTTCAACACGTATCCCCCTCGTACAAGAGCTCGTCAAAAAAGTCTTCGGCAAAGAGCCTCACAAGGGAGTCAACCCTGACGAAGTTGTTGCACTTGGTGCAGCAGTCCAAGCAGGTGTCCTCGCAGGTGAAGTCACAGACCTTCTCCTCCTCGACGTCACGCCTTTGTCCCTCGGAATCGAGACACTTGGTGGTGTCTTCACCAAGTTGATCGAGCGCAACACGACGATCCCAACGCGTAAATCCGAGACCTTCTCAACCGCCGCAGATGGCCAAACAAGTGTTGAAGTCCACGTCCTCCAAGGAGAGCGTGAGATGGCTTCTCACAACCGTACGCTCGGACGCTTCCACCTCGATGGCATCCCACCAGCACCTCGCGGTGTGCCACAAGTTGAAGTCACCTTTGACATCGACGCAAACGGGATCCTTCAGGTCTCCGCGATCGACAAAGCGACCAACAAAAAACAAAACATCACCATCACAGCGTCCTCGACGCTCACAGACAACGAGATCAACCGTATGGTCCAAGAAGCTGAGGAAAATGCGGAAGCAGACCTCGCGCGTCGTGAGCTGATCGACATCCGTAACCAAGCGGACATGTTCATCTACCGCATGGAAAAGATGCTCAAGGACAACGAAGACAAAATCGACCAAGAGCTCAAGACCTCCATCGAGTCCAAACTCGAAAAACTGCGCCAGACCAAAGAAAACTCAGAAGACGCAGAAGAGATCAAGACGTTGCTCGAAGAGATCGAGAAAGAGTCCTACGCTGTCGCAGAACAGATGTACAAACAAGCTGCTGAAGCAGGCGGAGCAGAAGCTGGAGTCGACCCAACAGCTGCTGCGGGTGAAAACCCAAGTGATGGTGGCGACGACATCATCGACGCCGAGTACGAAGAGCAAAAATAACATCCCCCCTCTTATCCACTCGATAACAAGGCTGCTTCCGCAGCCTTTTTTTTCCCCTTGCTTTTCAAAGGCGTTTTTGTTATATAGTACGCAGTCTTTCACTTGAGTATCGACTCAGCGATTTGTCTTTTTGTAAAATAAGTCTTGGGTTCGAAGGTTAACCTCAACCTTTTCCGATACTTTCAGAAAAGACCGCAATCTTGTCCCCTTGTGTTTTCAAGCTCATCCCCATGACATCGTTACCGCATGTAGGAATTGAGGACAAGTTTTACGATGCCTAATAGCGTCGTGTTTTCGCGCTCTATGTGGTCCACGCAGCAATCTGACCCAAGAGCCCTATGCGAAACCCTGACCGCATCGTATCCCACTTGGGAAGCTTCCAAATGTACACAGGTGCATCTTGGATGGGACTGGCCTGATGGCCTCCCCTTCTCCAAACCAAATGGCTGCGCATGAGAAAGTGGGTGTTTGAGCCCGCTTTTTTGTTTATCAGGTGACACAAAACCATTTGATTGTATACCAACGATGTATGAAACCTCCGCCTCCTTCACACGTAAGTGTTCGAAGATAAAGAGATGAACATACATGATACATAAAGGATCTCTATAAAGAGATGAGTCAGTCCACCCAACGAAAATTGTACGAGTTGATTGAGTCCCTCGTCGAAGACGCAGGCTTTGAGCTCGTAGAACTTGAGTACCAGCGAGAACAAGGTTGGGTGTTGCGTCTGTACATTGAGCGCCCCGATCTCCCCGTCATCAAAGAGATAGGTGTCGCTCCCGGACAAGGCGTCACACTCGATGAATGTTCCGATATCAGCCGTCAGGTCTCAGCGTTGCTCGATGTAGAGGATGTGATCCCCCATCAGTACACGCTGCAGGTCTCATCACCGGGCGTACAGCGCCCACTGCGTAAAGAGCAAGATTTCCAGCGTTTTTGTGGGTGCAGAGTGCGTGTCAAAACGTATGAGCCCATCCCCGCAGAGGAACAAGAAGGCAAGAAGACTCCCAAACCGAGCCGCAATATGCTCGGAGATCTGGCAGAGGTCACTGACACAGCGCTCGTTGTTGATGTGCGAGGCAACCACTTTCATGTGCCGTTCGACAAAGTCGCGAGAGCACACCTCGACCCAGACATGGACCTGTGGATGCAAGCTGCCAAGAAAGTCCGAAGCGACAAAGGAGAGTGAGCATGATCAGGGCTGCTTCAACCCAATCGCACGATCTGCTCCGTACACTACCATTTGACAACATCGCAACAGCCCAACTGACACCAGAGCTGGCTTTGTCGATGCAAGCGGCCCAAAAAGCCAGGGATGCCAGAGGAGAATAAAGATGGCGGTAGCTATCGAGTTTAACCTAAAAAAATTGCTTCAGGACATTGAGAAGGAAAAAGGAATCAAACGCGAGATCCTTCTTGAAGCCATTGAATCAGCAGTGCTGAGCGCCGCACGGAAAAAGCTGGGTGCACAATTTGACATGGAAGCTCGCTACAACGACGAAGGTGGCGAAGTTGAGGTCTTTCGATGGCTACACGTCGTCGACGAAGTCGAAGATCCCTACAGAGAGATCAAACTCGAAGAGGCTCGCGAACGTCTTGATCCCGATTGTAACATCGATGACGAGCTCGGAGAAAAACTCGACACATCACAGTTTGGCCGCATCGCCGCACAAACCGCTAAACAAGTGATCATCCAGCGCGTCCGTAAAGCGGAACGCGAACTCGTCTTCAACGAATACAAAGATCGCAAAGGTGAGCTCGTTACAGGTATCGTACGTCGCTTTGAACGCAAAGACGTCATCATCGACCTCGGCCGCGCAGAGGCTGCCCTCTCCAACAACGAACAAATCCCACGTGAGACGTATCGCATCAACGACCGTATCCAAGCGTACATCAAAGATGTCCGCAACGAAGAGAAAGGCTCTATCATTACATTGAGCCGCACTGATGAAGGCTTCTTGATCAAACTCTTCGAGATGGAAGTTCCCGAAATCTACGACGGAATTGTACGTATCGTAAGCGCTGCACGAGATCCCGGTATCCGCGCCAAAATTGCCGTCACATCTCGTGACCATGACGTCGACCCAGTTGGCGCTTGTGTTGGTGTCAAAGGTGCCCGTGTCCAAGCTGTCGTCCAAGAATTACGTGGTGAAAAAATCGACATCGTCCCCTACAGCGAAGATCCAGCACGATTTGTCTGTAACGCGATCGCTCCTGCACAAGTCAGCCGCGTCATCATCGACGAAGAAAAACGCTCCATGGAGCTTATCGTCCCTGACGACCAACAATCACTCGCGATCGGACGCCGTGGACAAAACGTTCGCCTCGCAGCCAAACTGACAGGTTGGAACATCGACATCGTCTCCGAAGTCGAAGTCGCCAGAGCACAAGAGCGCACACATGAGGTGATGTCTCTCGTCGCAGGACTTGACAAAGACGTCCTCGCCCCACTGTTTAAATTGGGCTACCGCTCTGAACGTGACATCGTCAAAGCCGACATCGCAGACCTCGCGATTATTCCAGGTATTGGTGTCGCGAATGCCGAAAAGATCAAAGAAGCAGCACAGCTCGCGCTCGATCGCGGTCCTGAGCTGCTCGAAGAGCTCCAAGCCCAAATCGCAGCCAATAAACAAGCTGAAGCAGAAGCTGAAGCCGCAGCGGAGGCAGCAGAAGATACAGCCGAAACATCCACAGAAGCAGTGGCCGAAGAGAGTGAAGAGGCTGTCGCCTCCACCGAAACAGTCACCGAAGAACCAACAGGTAACGTATAACGTCTACTTGATGACTCTAAAGGAGCAATATCCTTCATGGCACTCACAAAAGGTAAGCCAAACAAGAAAAAACACGTGCCAGAGCGTTCGTGTGTGGCCTGCCGCGAAAAGCATCCACAATCGTCACTCGTGCGCATCGTGCTCTCCCCCGAGCAGGAGGTCCACATTGACTATCTAGGCAAATGCCCAGGCCGTGGTGCATACGTATGCCCCGATCCGAAGTGTATCCAACGCGCTGCGGAACGTGGAGGATTTGCACGTGCATTCAAAACGCAGGTCAAAGCCGAGACACACACCCTACTCGCACAAGCAAGAGAAGCTGCATCCAAGCAAATACGCTCGCTGCTCTCCCTCGCGCACCGTGCGAAAGTCGTCGCAGCCGGAAACAGTCGTGTCGAAATCGCCTTACGCGAACAAAAGGTCAAACTCCTCTTGCTCGCAACAGACGCATCCGATGGTGTCAAGCAAAAGTTCTCTAGGTGGGCTTCACGCTCAGACATTCCCGTGTATGAGACGCTCACCCAAGTCGAGCTCGCACCCAGTGTGGGACAGAACACTTGCTCCCTGATCACCATCCACGACGCACAGTTTGCCAAAAAAATCGAACAGGAGGTGCAACGCGCAAGGCTGCTGGCCATACCCAAAAGCTAGTTTTGAACTTTGATTCTTGTTTTTTTGAATTGTGTATGTGAAAACAATTTCACCTGTGTCACTCTTGCATCGCAGATCAACTCGATTCTATCTGTGATGTGCAAGGTGAGACACGAAACGAAAGAGACCACATCAACGGTCTCTACCAGGAGCGGCATATATGGCAAAAGTGAGAGTTCACCACCTCGCCCATGAACTGAATATGAAGAGCAAAGAGTTCATCCAACGAGCCCAAGAACTGGGATATGATCATATCAAGTCCCACGCCAACACGCTCGAAGCGAGCGAAGCAGCGGAACTCAAAGCGAAAATCGAGCAAGGGCAAGGGTCCGCAAAACCCAAGCGAAAGCAAACAGTTCTCCGCCGACGGACGCAACGAAATTCCAACGATGGTGGCTACCAAGTCACGATCACGCGTCTCTCTGCGGAATCCGAACAGGTTATCGAGAGCAAGCGCATCGAGACCCCTGTGATCCCTGAGATCGTGCTTCCAACGCCCATCGCATCACCTGCGCCAGATGAGCAAACCACTGCTGTTGAAGAACCAGCTTCAACACAAACAACTGAAGTCCCGCAAGAGACATTGACACCAGCACCAGAAGCATCTGTCTCAACGCCTCCCGTCTCTGTCGAAGTCACACAACCCGTCAGCCAACCCACACAAGAGGTGCAAAAGACGGTTGTCGAGACACCACAAGAAGAGACACACACCACAACGCCCCCAACACCCCAACAAGAAGCAACACCTGTGGCTGCAAAGACGAAAGTCAAAGAGCCTGTTGCAACCCCACAAGTTGAGACCGCAGTTGTGACAGAGACACCTGCACAACCTGTAGAGAACAAGAACACTGAGACCAAAACTGAGACCAAAGAAGAACCAGTCGTCGCTGCACCCAAAGCACCAACAAAAGAAACCCCCGTCGAGACACCAACTCAACCAACATCTCCCGCACCAACCTCCCCCACAGCCCAGGCTCAGCCAGTGAGCCAACCGGAGCCTTCCATGCAACAAGAAACCACCGCAACCCCCGCAGCGAAACCGACGAAACAAGAAAAGAAACAAGAGAAGAAAACACCGGCCAAAGAGGCAAACCCAGCGCTTAATCAGCTGCTGAACACTGGACTCAGCCAAGATGTCACCAAAAAGAAACCCAAGCAGCCCAGCAGGAAGTTCAAAGAACACCCTGCTGATCGCAACACAGGGTCAGACATCAAGCGAATGGAAGCTGCGGAGAAATACTCCGAGAAGGCTCACAAAGTTAACAAAAAAAACAAGCCCAGCAAAACCACAACCACAGAAACCTTTAACAACAGAAAACCCAACTACCAAAAGAAAAATAACCGGAAGCAAACTACGTTTGATAGACGCAGAAATCGCAGAAACAGACGCAGAGATAGTTCCTCACAACCAACACAGTCGACCGCGCCTATGAAAGCAGAGAAAAAAGTCATCAAAGTTGATGAAGCCATTTCCGTCGCAGATCTTGCGCACAAAATGGGAATCAAAGCCACTGATATTATTCGTAAGCTCCTCTCCCAAGGGGTAATGGCCACCATCAACCAGGCCCTGACTGTCGAAACAGCAACAGACCTGGCAAAAAGCTATGGATATGAGATTCAGGATGTCTCCTTCGATGAAGAAGAAATCCTCGAAGAAACTGCCGAAGTCGAAGACGACGCAGAGCTCAAACCTCGCTCCCCGGTGATTGCTGTCATGGGACACGTTGACCACGGGAAAACCTCGTTGCTCGACGCGATCCGCGAGACCAACGTCGCCGCCCGCGAAGCCGGTGGTATCACCCAGCACATTGGTGCTTCTGTTGTCAAAACGAGCAACGGAAATCTCGTATTCCTCGACACTCCTGGTCACGAAGCCTTTACCGCAATGCGCGCCAGGGGTGCACAATCCACCGACATCGTTATCCTCGTTGTCGCCGCCGATGACGGCATTATGCCCCAGACGCAAGAAGCCATCAGCCACGCACAAGCTGCGGGCGTCCCCATCGTCGTCGCGATCAACAAGATCGATAAACTCGGTGCAGACCCCGCAAACGTCCGCAATGAGCTGACACGCTTCAACCTCATCCCCGAAGAATGGGGTGGTGAGACCTTGATGTGTAACGTCTCCGCGCATACCAAAGAAGGTATCCCTGAGTTGCTCGAACAGGTCGCACTGCAAGCCGAATTGTTGGAGCTGAAAGCCAACCCCAACAAACGCGCTCGTGGTACCGTCATCGAAGCAAGGATCGAAAAAGGACGTGGTCCTGTCGCGACACTCCTCGTCCAAGAAGGTACACTCTCCAACGGTGATGCCGTCGTCGCAGGTACATTCTTCGGGAAAGTCCGCGCCATGTTCTCCGATGCAGGGAAGAAGCTCAAAAAAGTGGGGCCCTCCACACCTGTGCGAATCCTCGGTCTCAACGGTCTCCCCACCCCTGGTGAGCAGTTTGACAACGTCAAGGATACAAAAGATGCTGAGCGCATCGCACAACACCGTCTCGATAAAGAGAAAACCACCACAACAAGCACCGGCAGCATGATGACCTTTGAGGACTTCTTCTCCCAAGGGAAGAAAGAACTCAACATCATCCTCAAAGCTGACGTGCAAGGTACACTCGAAGCCATCAAAGACAGCCTCTCCAAGCTGACATTTGATGAAATTGAGGTCAAAGTCCTCCACGCAGGTGTTGGTGGTATCACAGAGAGCGATATCAACCTCGCGTCGACAACCGAGCACGCGCTGATCGTAGGTTTCCATGTCCGCGCTGATAACAAAGCACAACGCATGGCCGAAGCCGCTGGTATCGAAGTCCGTATCTATCGTGTCATCTACGACCTGATCAACGAAGTCAAGGCGTTCTTGCAACAGCAACTCGCACCCACGGTCCAAGAAAAACCCATCGGGCAAGCCGAGATCCGACAGATCTTCAGCATCCCCAAGGTTGGAAAGATCGCTGGTTGTTACGTCACTGATGGCAAGATCACCCGTAACGCGTTGATGCGACTCTTCCGCGAAGATATCCAAATCTACGAAGGAAAAGTCTCCTCACTCCGTCGCTTCAAAAATGACGCGAAAGAGGTCGGTACAGGCTACGAATGTGGTATCCAAATCGAAGGCTACCAAGACATTCGTGAAGGCGACGTCATCGAAGCATACGAACTCGAAGAAGTTGAAACCAAGCTGGAGAGCTGAGCGTGGTCGTTGGTCTGTGTCAAATCACACTGCATCTACCCGGTAATCGTTCCCTCAAAGGCAAACGACAGGTCGTCAAAAAACTCTGCGATCGCGTGAGACATCGCTTTCACGTGTCGATCGCAGAGGTCGCCGACCTTGATCGTCATCAGCGCGCTTGCGTCGGACTCGCTGTCGTTGGAAATGAAACGAGTTTCGTACACTCCGTACTCGACACCATTCTCAACGCCATCGACGAGATGCAGCTCGCCCCCATCCTCGATCGACAAACCGAAATCCTCCACTATGACGAACAGTTCGCACAAGACCACCCTCTCGTCGATCAACACGCCGATGGATGGGACTTTATGAGCGAATGGGAAGATGATTGATGCCCCCCTCTTCTCCTCATAGACCACATCACCGCATAGACAATCTTATGTCCTCCCATACACAAGGACATACCATCAACATGAAAGGTCCAAATCGATGAGCGGAAAGCGCAGCGACCGCCTCGCGCACCAATTGCGAGACGAAATTAGCCAGATCATCCAACGTGGTGAAGTCAAAGATCCCCGCGTCGGATTCGCAAGTATCCCCGGCGTACGACTGACAAAAGACCTCGGACATGCACGTGTCTTTGTCAGCGTCTACGGCTCCAAAGAAGAAGGCGAAGCCACACTCAAAGCACTCAAACACGCACAAGGATACATCCGCACACTTCTCTCCAAACGGCTGCGTGTTCGACAAATCCCCGATCTCGACTTTATCCTCGATACTTCCATCCAGGACGGGATCCGCATGAACGAGATCATCAACGCGTTGCCCGAAGTGCAAGAACAAAGTGATGCTCCCGTCCACGAAGATGATGAGCCCCAATCCACCGAACACGAAAACACCTAACCCATAACACGCCAGCGTCGAAGTGTACATGCCACTCCTTCGACAAGATCGGCTCCTTCCATGATCGAGAGGCCAAATCGATGAACACCTCCCACACACAACAGGTCGTCCCACTCCAACAGATCGCAGATGTGATCCAACAACATCAACGCTTTCTCGTGACCGCACATATGGCACCTGATGGAGACGCGATCGGCTCCTCTATCGCCCTGCTCTCCATCCTCGAAGCGCTCGGAAAAGATGTCATTCTCTTTAATGACGTCCCCTACCCCGCCCAATTCCACTTCCTCACGCACGCCGATCGTGTCCAAACACAGCTCCCCGACGATGCTGGCATCGAAGTCTCCATTCTCTGCGACTGCGGAGATGTCGCTCGCTCCCCCCTCCACCTGCTCACCAAAGAGCAGCGCGGGCTCTTCCTCGTCGTCGACCATCACGCAACTTCGGCCCTCGAAGGCGACCTCAACTTCAACGATCCAGACGCACCTTGTGTCGGGATCCTGATCTACCAACTCGGCAAACTGCTCGGCGTCGATATCGACCTCCCCGCAGCCAAAGCCATCTACTGTTCGCTCGTCTCTGACACCGGTGGATTTCGTTACCAAAAGACCAGCCCAAAAGCCTTTCGCCTCGCCGCTGAGCTGCTGGAAATTGGCGTCGATCCCTGGGAGATCTCTTCGGGACTCTATGAATCCAACCCCCTCGAACGACAACGACTCCTCGCACGTACACTCGACACCATCGAGATCGACCCCACTGGACAGCTCGCGTATCTCACGATCACCGAAGAGATGTACGAACAAACAGGTGCCGATCAGGACATGACAGATGGATTCATCAACTTTGCCCGAGGGGTCAAAGGTATCGAAGCTGCTGTCCTCTTCCGCCAAAAAGGTGACGACGCCTGGAAACTCAGCATGCGCTCACGTGGCAAGATCGACGTCTCACAAGTCTCTTCACAATTTGGCGGTGGTGGTCATCACAACGCAGCCGGCGCAGTCATCGAAGGCACACTCGAAGAGGCCAAAGCCATCGTCACCAAAGCGATGGAAACCTACCTCGCGTCCAAAAAGAACGCCTGAGTTCCTTTCGACACGAACAGGCCAAACCCACCATGCCACTCACCCGTACACATGTGTGTTCCCTCTTTGACACCCCAACTCCCAACGTATATAGGAAACATTCATGCAACCTGCGCTTCATGGAATCCTCATCCTCGATAAACCCCCTGGCCTCAGCTCGATGCAAGCGGTCTCTCGCATCAAGCGCGCGCTGAAGGTCAAAAAAGCCGGTCACACGGGGACACTCGACCCAATGGCTACCGGCGTCCTACCCATCTGCATAGGTCAGGCCACGAGGATCGCACAATTCCTGCTCGCAAGTGATAAATTCTACCGCGCCACCATGAAGCTCGGTCAATCCACAGATACAGACGACAAAGAAGGGACCGTCCTCGAAGAGCGCGATGTTCCCAATGACATCACCCTTGAACAGCTCGAACAGATCTTCGACGATTATCGGGGGACGATCTCACAGCGCCCCCCGATCTACTCGGCACTCAAAGTCAATGGAAAGCGAGCTTATGCCCTCGCGAGAGAAGGCAAAGAGGTTGTGCTCCAACCTCGTGAAGTGACCGTCCACCAGCTCGATATCGAATCATTCCATGGTGACGAGATCGTCTTCTCTTGTCGCGTCTCCAAGGGCACATACATCCGCTCCTTGATCAGAGATATAGGTGAACAACTCGGTACACTCGCACACATGACCGCGCTTGAGCGCACACGTGTCGACACCTACACGTTGTCACAAGCGCTCTCACTCGACGCCGTCAAGGCGTCCCCCGAAGACGCCAAGAAAACACTTATCCCTCTCGCCAAAGCGTTATCCCACCTCCCAGCGCTACCAAGTGAGGAGGAGGATCTTCGGCTGATCTCCAATGGACAGATCCCCTACAGCTTCCCACCTCCCAAAGAGGACGCCTCGGGACCACACATGATCTTGCGCACAGATGGCACATTGCTCGCGCTCGTCGAACCCAAACACAACACATGGAAGCTCATAAGAGTCTTCCCACCAGCCCAATCATAAGGAGAGAAACGTGACAAATGCTCCCTCAGTCCCTGAGATCAAAGCGCAAGAATTACTCGACCAGTACGACTGTCTCTTGATCGACGCGTATGGTGTCCTGATCCACCGCGATGGTCCGATCCAACACGCGGCAGCATTCATCGACGCGCTCAACGCACAAAACAAACCCTATGTGATCCTGACCAACGACGCCTCACGTAGCGCACAATCCGCCTCCGACAACCTCAAAAGTAAGGGCTTCTCGATCGAGCCAGAGCATGTCATTACCTCCGGCTCTCTCGTCGTCCCCTACTTTCAAGAGAACAATCTACAGGGCGCCAAATGCTACGTCTTTGGCCCACAAAAGTCCCACGATCTGGTGACACAGGCAGGCGGGATCGTGATCGACCCCAAAGAAGACGATGAAGTTGATGTCGTCATCGCCATGGACGACGCAGGGTTTGACTTCCTCACGATGATCGAAGACGTCCTCTCCGCAGTCTTCCGACGTCTCGATGCCGGCCACAAAGTCCAATTCCTCGTGCCCAACCCCGACCTGATCTACCAAAAGAACGAACGCGAAGTTGGATTGACAGCAGGCTCCATCGCCCTGATCATCGAAGAAGCTCTTCACGTGCGTTACTACGATGAGGCGCCGACATTCCTCAAGCTAGGCAAACCACACCACTACATCTACGAACAAGCCCTCAAAAAAACCAAGACCCGCAACATGGCGATGATCGGCGATCAGATCCGTACAGATATCCTCGGCGCCAACAAATTCGGTATTGCCTCTATCCTCGTCGCAACAGGGCTCACACAGCTCCGCTCTGGACATGTCCCTGAAGAACAACGTCCCGACTTCCTCCTCCACTCCCTCGCGCTGTAATCCAAGACCACACAACATCACTCCTCCCAGATAGATAGCAGTCAAGACTTGCATCACAACATCAAAAACTGTACATAGAGACAGTATCATGATCATCATTCACGACAACAAACGAAGGAGAGTATGATGTCGGAAGAATCGAAGACAAAAGAAGCCAAGGGGAGCTGTCTGTGTGGCAAAGTAAGCATGCAATTTCAACATGTCAGCACTGCACTCGGAGCCTGTCATTGCAGGATGTGCCGAAAGTGGGGAGGGAGTGCCCTTCTTGCGTTGAGCAGTGGCACGCAAGTGACCATTGAAGGCGAGGAACATATCACAGCGTACAGCTCATCGGCGTGGGCAGAGCGAGGATTTTGTAAGCATTGTGGAACCCATCTCTTTTACAAGCTCAAACAAGCACAAAGCTACACTGTTCCGCTCGGTTTTTTTGAAGAACTCTCCGGGCTCACATTCCAGCACGAGATCTTCATCGATGAAAAGCCCGATTGCTATGCCTTTGCAGGTGAACGAGAGACCATGACAGGCGCAGAAGTCTTCGCCAAATATGGCGCTGGTTGAGACCATAAGAGCCAAAAAAGAAGCGAGAACGCTCACAGAGTTTGTGACAAAATCACCAAGCGATGTGGGCAATCATCGCCATAACACTCCTCACGCCCAACCTGCAGCTCCCCTTCCCAGACGCCTCCTTGCATTTTACGGTCCCTGCAAAAGCAAAACGTTGCGTAATATCAGGTGTTCTTGACTTTGTGTTCCGGGCCGAGTAAGTTCTGTCGTCGGATCGAAAAAACCGGTGTCTGAGAAGAGAGAGTGTCTTTGTGTCTCTATACAATAGAAGACACACCAACCACCAAGGAGACGGTTGGTTGAAGCTCTCGGCCCATCGATGTAAAGGAGAGAAGCCATGGAGTTACACGAAAAAGTACAGGCGATCCTGGACCAACCAGACTCGGTCAACGCCCGCGCAGCGCTCGCATGGTCCTTACAACAACAAGGGCACCCCGACGCAGACCTCGTGTGGAGCACCGCTTCACATATCGCGGCAGCAAAAGGTGACTTCTTCAGCGCTCTCGCGCTCGCCCGTCTTCACCTCGACGGCCTCGCGCTCAAACATCAGCTCACCAAGCTCGCTGCATACTTCGGCAACAACGAAGAAGGCTGCTCCATCTCCACTCCACACACCTACACGCCCCCCATCAACCTCACGCTCCCCCAAGAACCAGACGCGCTCATGCCTCTCGCGATCCGCATCGGTGCCTCAGCTCCTTCACTCGTAAGAGCTCCCAACACACCCCCTCTAGAGCTGCCAATCTTTGGAAAACTCAGCCCCGAAGAGTTCTTGACCCTCGCGAGCCAGACGGAACCCATCCACCTCAACCCCGGTGATGAGCTCGTCTGCCAGGGAGAACGTGAACAAGCGCTGTACTTCGTCTCTCATGGACAACTCACCGTTCACCAACACCGCGGTGGGATGATGATCCATCTCGCCAACGTTTCAGCACCGACCTTAATCGGCGAGATGTCTCTGATCTCTTCACTCCCCCACCGCGCAACAGTCCAAACAGAGACAGCCGCGCTCGCGTGGCGCATTCACGCAGAGCTGCTCGCAGAGTTGACGACAAATCACCCCTACCTGATCAAACAGATCCACCACCTCATCGAGCGAAGGCAGATCAAAAATCTGCTCAACACCAGCCCTGTCCTCCACGCCATCCACGACAAAGAGCGCCTCCTCAAAACCTTCTCGCTCAAACATATCAACCTCGATGAAGAGGTCATCAGCCAAGGCACCCAACCTCCAGGGCTGTTCCTCATCCTTTACGGCGAAGCGATCGTCTTTACCCAATCAGCAGACGGAAGACGCATCCGTGTCGCCGATCTCGCCGAAGGTGACTCATTCGGCGAGATGTCACTGCTCTCGGGAATGCCTACAGAGGCCTCGATCTGGATGAAAGATGGTGGTACACTGCTGCATCTGTCACCAGAGCACTATCAGGAGCTACTCATCGATTTTCCAGAGCTGGAGAAGGAGTTGAAGCAGATCACAAGTGATCGCGAACAAGAGCTTCGACGTCTCCTCGACCCAATGGACTCCCATCACTCACTGGAAGACCTCGACGCCTCCTGGCTGCTCTTTGACACTGAAGATCTCACAAATAAAATCAAACCTTAAGGCCGCTCAACGGCCCAAGGCCCCCAACGGCCTTACAGAACCATACCTGTGTGATATCATGCCAACCCCTCGGGACGTGACCTTTCAAGAGAATCTCCGGTGTGTGTCTCTCCTGCTCACCTTGCTCGTGTTGTTATGTACGACATCTCTTCACGCTGCGACACCGACTTCACGACCAGCCACCACAGCCAAAAAGACACAAACACCCTCCAAAAAACAGACCAAACGAGTGTGGTTTCGTGGCTGGGTCTATCAAAAAGGACGCAGACGACCAATCGATGGTGCCGGTGTCTTTATCAGAGAGCTGCGCAGAGGTGTGTACACAGACGAGAAGGGCTTCTTCTCGATCAAATTGCCCAAAGGTACGTACTCGTTGATCATCAAGCCGATGGGATTTTTGACGCTCAAGCAAAAGCTGGTCATCAAACAAGACACAAAGCGTTCCTTTTACGTGTTGCCTGATCCCAAAAATCCCTTCCAGTCCGTCGTCAAAGAGAAGCGTGAGCAACAAGCTCCCGAACAACTCAAAATCCAACGCGATGAGATTCGAAATATGCCCGGTGCGCTCGGTGGAGACCCGATCCGGGCCTTACAAAACCTGCCAGGGATTGCAACCAACCGTGGACTGAGTGGCTCTCTACGTATACGCGGGGCGTCTCCAGCGGACACCGGATTTTATCTAGATGGGCATCGTATCCCATTGTTGTACCACTTCAATGGTGGTCCATCATTGATCAACGATCGTTTCATCCAGGGCATTGATTTCTTTCCCGGTGGAGCGCCCGTTTCTTTTGGTCGCATGACCTCTGGCCTCGTCTCAGTCAACAGCCGTGACCTCGACGCAACGCGTTGGAGAGGTGAACTTTACGTCGATCTGATCCACGCAGGCTTCTTCCTTGAGATCCCCATCACCAAACAATTCTCCATCGCCCTCTCCGCCCGAAGAAGTTACGTCGACGCCTTCATCCCGCTGATCACCACAGACGCTCTCACCGCCTATTATTGGGACTATCAACTCAAACTCTCCTACAAACTGCGCGATCATCAATTCTCCCTCTTTGTCTTTGGCTCCGAAGACTTTGTCGACTACAAAGGACAGCTCGACGGCGAAGAGGTCCCCTTTCTCGACGATGACCCTCTCAGCCTGACCATTCGCTTTTTGCGGGCTATTTTGCGACACAGATTCATCAAAGGCCCGATCACCTGGACCACGAGCATCGCGACGGGCTTTGACTTTACAAGCACAGAGGAACCCAACCGCTCTTACTCCTTGACGGGATTCCCTATCGAATACCGCTCGGAGCTGCGCATCCAACCCCACAAGATCATCAGGATCGACGTCGGCGCAGAAGGTGGTTGGCAACGGCAACAATACTCATTTCGTTTCCCAGTCAACGAGTTTGCAGGATTCCCCAAACCCTCATTTCAACCCATCAACTACGAAGGAGATGGTGAGAAAGACCTCTGGACTCCAGGATTCTATCTCAACACTGTCCTCAAGCCCTTCAAAGGTTTTCGCTTCAACGCTGGCATCAGAGCAGATTACTACTACTTCCAAGAGATCCCACAGTGGGGATTTGACCCACGTGTCTCCTTTCAGTGGCGCTTCCTCAAAAAGTGGACGCTACTGGGTTCTGTGGGGATCTTTCACCGTCCTCCCGATATCATCGAATGGTCCAAAGAGTTGGGCAATCCTCAGTTGGGTCTTCAAGGGGCAACACAATACACTGTTGGCGCAAAGTACCAGCCCTTCAAGAAGCTCAACGTACGCCTGATCTTTTACTATAACGACATGTTCGACAGGATCTCAGGCTCCGGTAAAGTCGTCGAAGTAGATGGCAAACTCACCAGAGAGAATTACAACAATCAGGGGATCGGTCGTGGCATTGGGATGGAGCTGCTTGTCAGGCTGCGCAACTGGAATGGGCTCTCCTCTTGGGTCTCCTATACCCTCTCACGTTCGGAACGAGGGACGATCAGCAATGGTCTCAACAGATTGTATGGATATGACCAGACACACATCCTCAATGTCGTCGCACAGTACAAATTTGGTTGGGGTTGGAGCGCGAGTCTGCGTTTTCGACTTGTATCAGGACGTCCTACGACACCTGTGATTGGCGCGAGTTATGACGCAGATACAGATCGTTATCGCCCCATTTATGGAGAGACTGATTCTGAACGCTACCCGACCTTCCATCAATTGGATCTACGTATCGATAAGAAGTGGACCTTCAATACTTGGGTGCTCGGTGTCTATCTCGAAGTCATGAATGTATATTACTCTCAAATCACCGAACGGTATCGTTACCAATTTGACTACAAGAAGCGCTTCCCTCAACCAGGATTGCCGACTCTTCCCTCTTTTGGTCTTCGGGGAGAATTCTAATGTCAACAACACAAACACAGATCATGTTATCGACCCGCTCTTTTTTCCTGGTCTTGCTTGCCTTTTGTAGCACCTTAGGATTACTGAGTTGTACAACAGACACACCAGCTCCTCAATCGGAGATTCGCTCACTGCGGATTTTGGGGATCAGGGCAGAACCTCCAGATGTCTTGCCAGGGAAAGAGTTCTTATTGACAGCGCTGGTGGCGACACCAGACGCGAAGACAGTGACATTGCGATGGGTCGGTTGCACAAAACCAGGAGAGGCCGCGCGTGGTTGTTTGGAGAGTGACAAGGCCAAGGAGTTGGGTAGTGAGGCTTCAGTGACATACAAGAGCGCGGCCTCTTATATTCCAGAAGATGCTTCGTTGCTCGATCAATTCCGAGGAAAATATCTCCCTGTGACATTGGTCGCGAGTGTCGGTGATGAACGTGAACAGGCGACCAAGAGGATCGTGATCACGAAGTTACCGACCAATAAAAATCCAACCATTACGTCGTTTGCGTTGACCAAAGCAGGGAGCAAGCAGGTCATACAAGAACCTTGGGAGGTCAAGGCAGGGCAGACATATCGTTTGACCCCTGGGTTTGACGAAGAGGACAAGCAAAGTTACCCAGGTCTGGATCAGAGCGGTGAGATTCGCACACTTCAGGAGAAACTCTTCTTTTCCTGGTATGTGACAGGTGGGGCGCTTAAGGGTGGTCGGAGCAGCGACGACACAAAACCTCATAAAGATTGGGTCGCACCAGGTGAGCCCGGGACAGTGTATATGTACGTGATTGTCCGCGATGGGCGAGGTGGAACACATTGGGTCCAAAGAACATTGAATGTCACGCAGTAGCCTAAAGGAAAGCTCCTCTTTTCATCGACAAAATGAGCAATCCCCCTCTTTGATTACACAATTTCCCCTCAAAAAGCCATACACAAAACCTACTTAACAACCACAATAGAATGCTCCTTTGAATAACGACCCCCAAGTCTACGGATGTGGATTGTATATGTTCTTGGTGGCACTCCACGTGCATCCAATCCAAACTGTAACTCTGTCTTGTTGATGAAAGTCGTTTTCATTTCTATAACCCCATCAAAAAACACAAAATCATTCACATCAAGAAAGCAAGGTCCAAGAATACGAATGGTATACTCTTTTCCGACATTGATGGTATCAGGAGTGATTTTGGTGATCACCGGCGTCCCCGTACAAGGATCATTTTCCTTGACAATATCGGCCTCTGGGAGCCTTTCAACAACCAACGCCTCTCGGACATCTGGAATGCTCTCGCTTTTATCCTCGGGTATTTCGGGGATATGCTCTCTCTCTGGATAACTCTCAATCCCCTTCTCTGCTCCAGCATCCGGGTCTTTCTCACCCAAGCTCTCTTGAGCGACCTTTACATCACCGACAGACTCGTCCTTTGAATGTTCTAGTGTAATATTTTGATGACATGTACACCCCGGTATATGTGAAAAAAACACAAAAACCCCAACCAAACTCAAGACAGATAAACCTCGTTTCATCCTCCAACTCCTTCTTCTTGCGGCCTCCCCACTATAACCACTTCTATATCTCATAACAAGTGCAATTCCCAGCGAAAAAACGAATTGAGCTTGACTTCCCAGAAACGTCCTGAGAGCTATTTGGCACGTTGTTTTTGCCAAAAGGAACTCCCAGCCGCATTTTGGACACCCATTTCCTCCAAAAGGAGTCTCCACGAGGACTTTTGATGTCCATCCGAATAACAAGCAATACCTGTTTTTCCTTGAAGCAGCCTAAAAAACTTGTCCAAGACCAAAGGAGAACCAGCTAAGAGGTGGTCCTCCACCAGGTGACAGAGGAATCCCCATATCGATCCGCAAAACGGAACGATCAAACTGCGGAAACTGAAATCGCAAACCAATACCAGCACTGTGCCGATACACAAACGGCAGCACACGAGAAGAATCATTTGGATCAGGCCCACCAAAGACAGACGCCCCATCGTAAAACACCGCAAATCCCAAATGCAATGTCAAAATATTAAATGGCAATGAACGATACTCAACGTTCACCCTCATCATATGATGCCCCGCAAATTGATCGGACGCAAAACCACGAAGCCCCGACTCACTACCAATATAATATAACCCTCGATTCAAATCATTGTAGCGCACTGCGACCGCACCATAAACATGAAAGCGCCCATACAAAAAGACTGGGAACACATTTGAGACCGACGCATTCCAGAAGACATTGGCCCACGGTGCATCGTATCCAAGATCCGCCAACAACGGCTGCCAACGAGCCAGCGCCTGTGTCGAGATGCGCAACATGTTATCCTTGAAGAACCATCGATACGACGCACTAAACGACCCCTGGATAAAATACTGTGAGGGATGATCAATCTCCCGCGCCACACGCAATTCAGCGTCCGCATAAGGCCCTAAGCGGTAATCCTCAGTCAACGCATACGACTGAATGTTCCTCAACTTCTTGTATCGTGTCCCACGAAACGTATAGTTGACAAAACCATAATACGCCGACTCATTGCGAGGCAAAAACTCCTTCGAAAACCAACGCTCTGTCGTCCCATCAAAGGCAAAATTCGAAGGTGTCTCATAACGGTTACGATACACCACCGCACCAAAACCAACGTCGTGCTTAAACTTCTTGCCAAAGGAGCGCACAATACTCAAGACAAGTGACATGTTCTCGATCTCGTAAAGATAGGGAACCGCACGAGGCCGACCATCAGGGTGATCAAAAGTCACCGCCCTAAAGCTCAATCCCCTCTTCTCTCCATATGGGATCTCAGCTTGGTTGTTCTGACGAAAACTGCGAGCTTGCTTGCGACTGATCACACCGCCCAGAGAAAAAGCCCACGGCGTCGCGAGAGAAAACAATGGACGGCGAATAAACGATTGCACATAGTACCCACTCACGATGCTCTTGTCTTTATCAGGACACCACACCTCCGTCTCTGCACCACGAGCTCCCCCACAAGGCAAGGCACCATCGAGGATGACATCAAAGCGCTCAAAGAACTGAAAACGTGTGCCAAACAAGCGTGGATCGTAATAGTACTGACCAAGAGCGACGTGGTCGTAAAGTTTGAGCTCATTGATCGCAAATTGACTGAACTTCGCGTGCAAACCGAGCTGCTTACCAAGACCAAGGAAGTTCATCTCCGTCGGAAAGTACTCGGCCCGCTTGAGCACAAAACCACTCTGACTGTATGAAGAGTTGATGCGCAAACTCCACAAGTCCTTGGTCACGACGAGCAGAATGACAGAATCAGGGTCTTTGGCTTTACATGGGACGAGTCGCACAACAGAGAGGATCGACAAGGCCCGAAGGTTCCGCGCACTCTCGGCGACACGATCGGCATCCCAAACATCTCCCTGTTTGACGAGCAGCTCACGGCGAATGATGAATTTGCGGGTCTTGAAGTGAATGATATTGAGGATGGTCGGCCAGAGATCGGTCTTGGCGATGATATTCTCGTTGGCGATAATGATCCGGGAGATGGACTTCTCTTTGGGGCTGGGTTCGCGTTTGAGTTTGTGGAGTTTGAGGGCCCAATTGATCAGCTGTTCTTCATACTTTTGACGAAAGTTTAACGCCTCAGACACACTGGTTGAGACACACCACGTCGAGATGACCACACACCAACAAAAAAGCCAAACACGCACATTCCTCAAAAGAATCCTCCTACACAAGCTGTGTGTAGATGATTCACAATTCCATACGTCCGGTCAAGTGCCTTGTGTCCGAACAGTCATACCATTGAGAGAACAAGCGCCGTTTTGTGCCCTTTGTTGATTCAGTCCTTGTATCCGAATCACCATCCCGCATACTCTGAACGCTCTGTGGAGATATTGCGTTGTGTTTTTTGGCCCCAAACACCCGCCCTCTTTCGTACGCTTTTTTCCTTGCAGCAGCCTTATGACAAGGTCTCGCTGCCTTCTTCTTGACTCGGAGTCTCAAGGGTGCTGCCTCTGAACCTGATAGCGACGACAGAAAACCCAACAAGGAGAATTGGGGAAGTGACCCCCACAATTTGCACGGCAAAGACAAGCGTCACAAGTGAGGCGACACCAAGCAGCAACGCGACACCGCTCGGAAATTGCCGATAACGTGCGAGAAAAAAGACACCTACAAAGCACGCAGTCCCAGACGCCAGCACTGTTTTGCTCGCATCGACATACGGAACCCCCATGTGCGCCATGAGGAGCATTGTGCTTGCTCCCACGAACACCATAGGCCATCCCGCCCGCAATGGATTTTTCTCTTTGTAGACCATCAAAATGACACCCACGAGCATCGGAGGCAAAGTGAACACCAAAAGATCATCACTGAGCACACCTTTTTTCAGCGACTGTGGGATCATTGGGATGACATAGAACAACACACCAAGGATTTCTGTCACGCTTATTTTTTTCATCATTTATGATCCTATTCAAAAACCAAATCGATCATCAAAACAAAGAGTGCTTCGGACACTCAGCGTTGGGAACGCTCAAATAACGAGAACGTTCTTTTTTTTATTCCGAAGTTTTCGCAACGATAGAACATAAAAGAGAAAAAAACACCCTACTCATCGTCAAGTAGCTCGATCTGTCCAAGAGAGAGAGTCGTGATCTCAGCGGCACATTCATCGTAGCGATCCAGCGGTAGGGTAAACGAGAATGTGATATCCGCACCAAAATCCTCCTCCGCAATCTCCGCCTCAAATGAGAGCAAACACTCCTTGATCCGTTCATAGGAAGCGTATGGCGTCGCGAGCAGGTGTGCCTTCCGGGGGACTTTCAGACAGGTCGGTAAGACCTCCAACAGTTCACGCGTCGCCCCACCATACGCCCGGACCAGCCCACCTGTCCCGAGCTTGGTCCCGCCAAAGTAACGAATCACGACGACCGCGACCTCACCCAGCTTTGCCCCCTGTAACGCAGACAACATCGGTTTACCTGCTGTCCCCCGAGGCTCACCGTCATCCGTCGACCACTCTCCATCCTTTCCGTCATCTCCGAGGCGATAGGCGACACAATGATGGGACGCATCGGGGTATCGCTTTTTGGCTTCATCGACAAGCGCGTTGACATCTTCAAGGGTCAACACACGCGCTCCCCACGCGATAAACTGAGAACCTTTGGCCTCTAACTCGGCCTCACCACGCCCGGCTGGAATGAGATATCGTCGACTGTCTGCTTGTTTGGGTGCTGTCATCGTGTTCCTACTTTTGCAAGTTCATACCAAACGCCCACATCAAAAATGCGTAACGATCGGCCGTTGAAATGATCCGCTTGGACATTGGTGTGCCTGCTCCGTGGCCGGCTTTGGATTCGATCCGTAAGAGCATCATCCGATCTTTGCTCGTGCTCGCTTGCAAACGCGCTGCAAATTTACGCGCATGGAATGGATCCACTCGATCATCATGATCCGCCGTCATCATCAATGTATGAGGATAACGCACACCTTTCTTCAGTTTGTGGTAAGGAGAATAACTCCACACCCACTTAAACTCATTGGCCTTCTTGGGATCACCGTATTCGGGAATCCACAATCTCGCGACGGTCGAGATCGGATAGCGAATCATATCGGTCAATGGGACCTGACAGATCACCGCACCGAAGAGATCAGGGCGTTGCGTCATCACGGCTGAGACGAGCAGACCGCCATTGCTCCCACCTCTGATCGAGAGGCGCTTGCTGCGTGTGTATTTGTGCTTGATCAACCACTCAGCCGCCGCGATAAAGTCATCATACACATTTTGCTTCTTGGCGCGACGACCCGCCTTGTGCCACGCCGAACCGTACTCACCACCGCCACGAAGGTTTGCCAACGCGAAGACGCCACCACGATCCAACCAAGGGAACAATGCGGCCAAAAATCGAGGGCGCAAAGACACTTCAAAACCACCATATCCATAGAGCTCAGTCGGATTGTTGCCGTTGAGGACGAGGCCTTTTCGATAGACCAAGAACATCGGCACACGCGTACCGTCTTTCGACTTGTAGAAGATCTGTTTGGTCGTGTACTTGCTCAGGTCCACGGGGATCTTGAGGGATTCGAGCTGTGTACGTTTGCGGGTCTTGAGGTCAAAGCGATACCCTACAGAGGGATAAATCCACGAGGTGAAGCGGAAGAAGATCTCACTGCGATCGTGGCGTGTCTCCAGACCACCGACCGTTCCTTTTGCAGGCAGCGGGACGTTGTAGAGGAATTTGCCTTTTCGGCTGTAGACAGCGAGACGAGAGGCGACATCTTCCATGTAGTGAACGAGGAGCATCCCTTTGGCGAGGGAGACACTCTTGATGACGCCACGTTGTTCGGGCAGCAAGGTCTTCCAGTGTTTTTGGCTCCACTTCTTTTTGCTCGCGATGAGGATGCGACCTTTGGGCGCTTTGTAAGTGGTCATGATGTAGAGGGTGTCACCATCGGCGTCGACGGAGAATTGTCCCTTCAGACCAACCGCGAAGGGCAAAAATGGACCTTTTCCGTCCATCGGACGAATGTAGAGGTCGTTGCGGGACCAGTCCGTACTTTTGGAGACAAAGAGCAAGTCACGATCGGATGTTGTCGCAGGTGAAACCCAGGCTTCTTTGCGATATCCACCGCCAAAGACGAGTCTGTCTGCCGTATAACTCGTGCCGAGCAGGTGAAAGAAGATGCGTCGATAGTAATTGCGGTCTCGCTTCGGGACACTCCCCTTCGGTGGGTAACTCACGTAGTAAAAACCTGTTCCGTGACGGTTCCAGACAATAGAAGGCCAGCGTGTACGGGGGATAGTGTCGGAGAGGTGAGTCTTGGTCTGGACGTTCAAGATCTTGACGTGGGACCAATCACTGCCTTTGGCAGCGACCGCGTAGGCCAAAAAACGACCTGATGGAGAAGGCGAGATCTGTTGGATCGCCACAGTCCCATCCTTGCTCATCGTGTTGGGATCCAACAAGACACGGGCTGGTGCGTCAAAGCGACCTTCACGTACGTAGAGGATCGGTTGGTTTTTCAGTCCCTCTCGACGAAAGAAGAAGTAACGGTTTCCGTGGGATTGGGGACTCGAACTGGACGTGTTGTTGTAGAGTTTTTTGAGCTCTTTGATGATGTTCTTACGCGCTGGGATTTTGTCGAGGAAGGCGCGGGTACGAGCTTGATGACGTGCGCCCCAAGAGACGACCTTTTTGCTCTTACCGTTCTCCAGCCAGCGGTATGGGTCAGCGACTTTGACGCCGTGGTAAACGTCGACGGTCTTACCTGTTTTGGCAGAGATGGTTGGAGGGATAGAGAGCGTCGCCTTCTTCTTTTGTGGTGTCGTCCGTTGGACGGGTTGACTCGGCGGCTGTTTGGGTTTGGTCTCAGCGTACGCTGTGACAGCCAAACTGGAGGACATCAACGTCGCGAACAATGTCGTCTGTAACGTCCTGATATGGGGGAATGTGAACATGGATAGATCTCGCATAGACACTCCTCATGGTATGGGGGGTATAGTGTATGGACCCGCCATTTGTAGGCAATCTGTGTGGATCTTTCAAGGGGTTTGGAATGAATGTGCTGTTTATGTGGTTCTTTCGACATACACAATGATCGTGTGCGCTGGATTTTTCGTGCCCTATCGATTACAACATATGTCACACGTATCACTCGATCAAATGTATCACCCAATCATATCGTGTACCGGACAGACAAAGGCAGGTCACCCTCATGTTGTTTGTCCATGTGGACGATTATTGCAAGTCCACAAGTACCACAAGAAGCACTGCAGCTCTTCCCAACGACAAAGGAGCAGGATATGACATGGTTTCTCACGATCTTGGGCTTCGTTATCGGTAGCTCACTCGCCAGCTTCTCAGGAGGCATTATCGGCGCGATCATTGGCTTCGTTATCGCGGCCAACATCTCTGACGACGATGAAGACGGAGAAGAACTGTCGGAAGATCTTCTCGCCATCCTCCGAGAAGACGACTCCTCCGACTTCGAACAAAGCAACGACATATACGACAGTACCAGCTCAAGTATCCCTGCCCCACGTACAGGTGGCATCGATCGGAGCCAGGCACGTCACCTGCTCAAGACCTCCTATTTGGAGCTGTTGCTCTCAATCATGCAGGCTGATGGCGAGCTGTACCAAGAAGAGTTTGAGGGGATCATCAAGATCTACGACTTGATGCGCTTCAACAAAGAGGAAAAACAAGAACTCAAGACCCGTCTTGGGCGACGTCTCAAACGAGGGACCGACGCTCGCGCGTCGGCGACAGCGCTGCTCAAGTTGTCACTCACAGAGCGTACCTTCTTGATGGAGGGTTTGTATCGGGTCGCATACGCAGACGACGAATTTCACAAAAAAGAGTTTGAGTTGATCCAACAAGTCGGTGCCTATCTTCAGGTGCAAGAGCACTGGAATGTCATCCAATCGATCGAGGGTCGCCTCCGCGTAAAGAACCAAAACACGTCAGGAACACCAACAGGCAAACAAGCACGTATTGCCCTTGGTCTCGCTGGGAATGCGACCACGACAGATGCCTTGCAACGACATCAAGAGCTCCTCAGCTTCTACGAAAATGTCTCCTTCTCCTATCTCAACCACGAGATGCAGACCCTGAAGAACAAGGCGATCAAAGAGCTGACGACCTTTGCGAAAGTGCTCCAAACTGAGTTGAGAACAGGTACATCGAGCGCGACGCGCACAGCCCCCACTCCCCCAACACCTCCCAAAGCCGCAATGGTGACATCCAGGACAGCGCCAACACCACCGCGTCCATCGTCCTCACGTTCAACCAAGTCAGGTACGCCAGCGTATGGCTCGACATCCTTTAAAAAGTCCAGACACTCCCACGACGCCTCAAATCGTCTGCTGTCACCAACAACCGCGACTGTCGATATTGAACACACCAAAAATATGCTCGACGCGCTGTGGAATCAAAGTGATAGTGGCGAAGACCTTGGCACTCCCGACCTTCTAGAGCAGGTCCGCCAATCTCTCTCGGGCTTCTCCTTTGGCCCAGATGGAGGTCTGCCTGAAGGTGCAGCTGAAGTGCTTCAGTCTTCACAAGACGCGATGTCGATGTCGACAGATCTCGCCTCTTTCTTGTCCTCTTCAACAGCCCAAACAGAAGACAACACACTCACGACAGAGGATTACGTCGAGCTGCTCTGCGATTTCGATCCCGAGACACGCCAGCAAGGGGTCGCTTACTTCGTCAACAGTGGTAGCAAGGTGCTGCAACAACTGACCCCACACATCGATCGTTACTTGATCCGTCCAGGTGTCAAAGAGATCTTCAAGTTGATGGGACCAGCAGGTTTTGACGCGCTCCTACGATTGATCGGTCAGGTCGATGACTTCGAGAAGGAATGGCTGATCCCCATCCTGCTTGAGAGTGACGCACAGCGCGCACAAGGTGTGCTTGTGCGCTACCTCAAAAGCGAAAATTTGTTGCTCTCGTACTGCGCACAAGAAGCCCTCATGAGGTCGGGGATGAATGAACAACAGCTCACACAACTTCGCGCAAGTGTTTGATTCATCGGCGTTCCAAAAAAGGGAAGACAGTCCACACAAAACGTGTTATAAACACCGAGAATAGTCACAAAATCGATAGATTGGAGACATCTTGACTTGACCTCGTGGACCAAATTTCTAGAACGTAAAGACGCCATACAACACGCACTTGGGTATGAGTTTCGAGAACACGAACTCCTCTTGCAAGCCCTCACCCATCGCTCCTTCTCCCATGAATCCCGAAAGCACCAAAAAGCCCAATCCTACGAACGATTGGAGTTTTTGGGAGACGCTGTCCTGGAGCTGATCATCAGTCACCACCTATGGCAACGCTACCCCGACCTCCCAGAAGGAGAGCTGACACGACTGCGTGCAGCCCTCGTCAAAGGAAAGACCCTCGCAGGGGTTGCCCGTCGACTGGCGATCGGCCCAGTCATTCGTCTCGGTCGTGGCGAAAAGATCCGCAAAGAACACAACCGCGCCTCGCTGCTCGCCGACGTCGTCGAAGCGATCCTCGGCGCGGTCTTTCTCGATGGTGGACTCAACGCTGCACGCACAGTGTGCTTCAAACTGATGGACAAAGAGTTACGCGAACTCGACCCCAAAAAAGTCCGCAATTACAGAAGCCTCCTGCAAGAGAGCGCCTCACAACGTGCTCTACCGGAGCCCTCCTTTCGCCTGCTCAAAATGGAAGGTCCCGAACACGAGGCGATCTTTCACATGGAAGGCTGGCTCACACAAGAATACCGCGCCACAGGACAAGGACGCAGTAAAAAAGAGGCGACACAAGACACCGCGCGCAATCTCTACTTCATCTTGAATCCAGACGAAACAGAGAGCCCCCCCCCTTCATCACCGTCAGAGACAAACGAAACCAATACAACAGATGAACCCCAACATCCTCCACAGGGATCCAAAACATGAGCACCCAAAAACCCTCAAAGCGACCGGCTCGCGATGCGCTAGAGTCCACAAAGAAATCGACAGGTTCACGTATTTGGAAGCTCCTCGGCAGCCCCAAGCTGACCCTCTTCGTCGGCGTGCTGACCTTTGGCAGCATCCTCTACTACAAAAACAACCTGCGCATCCAAAAACAAAAAGATGCCAAACACCAAATCAAGAGCAAAAAGAAGGTCCCCCTCCTCGCGCTCAAACAATCCCTCGGCCAAACACGTCCAGGTGGTCCTCACCTCACGATGCGGTATTTTCGCCGTGGTGAGCTGCTGATCCGCAAAAAAGACAAACACTACGAGTGGGCGCTGATCGACAAACGCGGCGATGAGCTGCTGATCTTCCAGCCCAATGGCAAACAAGCCTCTCTGCTCCCTTGGCTGAAAGAAACAGGCGGACGTTTCGCTCTCTACCGTACATCACTGCACACAAAGCTCGACAACAAACAGGTCCAACAAGCCCTGCAAGCGCAAGGGTTCCCCTTTGGCACCACCAAAGTCCTCGCGAGCAAGACGACCCTCCAAGCGCTCCAAACGCTTCTCAAGACGTACAAGCTAGCGCTGCCGACACCTGCAAAGAACAAAGACGAGCAACATTGGCTGGCCCATATCGTTGAAGAGAGCCACTACAACGATCTCGATCCAGAGCTACATAGTCGACCCACAAAGAAAAAAGAACTTCGTTTCAAAGGAGCGCGCCATGAAAGATGATTTCGTCAACAAAGGACTCGAATTGGGTATGTCCATGATGCAACGGGTGATGAGTCACCCCACAGTCGGCCCCATGTTTATGAGGGCGATCAGACAGACCATGGAGCTCAAACAAAATCTCGAACAGACACGGGACAACATCCTCGAACGTCTTCAGATCGCGTCCTTCCAGGAACAAGAACACCTGCGCAGAAATCTCAACACTGTCGAGAAGAAACTTGAGCGCCTTGAGCGACGTCTTCGTGAGATGCAAAAGAAGGCCAAAGAAGCCGAGAAGAAGGCCAAAGAAGCTGAGGCCAAGCTCAAAGCACAAGAGGACGCTGCGGCTGAGGGTTCATTATCCAGCGATGGTTGATGATGTATCGTGTTCGACGATCAGGCAGGGGACGAGGCGAGAAGGATAACGACATCCTTGGTGGTTTGAGGGACTTTTTCTTTGCTTGAGGGGTGGACTGACCTTCCTCTTTTGAAGAGGGAGGGGTCTGCGAAATGAACGAGCGGGACGTTCACGTTTGTACTCGCGATAGAGAGGCATCGCGCGGCGACGTTTTTCGATCTTTTGGGGTTCCCAGGTGGCGATCGCTTTTTTTAACGTCCGCCGCTCATACGTCCGATCAAAGAGCAACAAAAGTAACATACAAAAAAAGAACGTAGAGGAACCCAAAAGAAATGAGTAGGTCATTTTGTGTTCCATGGCTCACACTCCTTTGGCGCTGCGATGACTTTCTATCTATCATAGTGATACACGAGAGGAATTGCACACCTCGCGTGTAAAAAAACCAGATAGGGATTCACAACCAGCACAATGGAGAGTGACAGAATAGACCACTCTCCTCAGCCACCATTTGGGGCAAAAACAAACGGAATTGAGACGGAGATCGAGCGCCCTTTGGGACGTGGGAAACGCCAGCGTTTGAATCGCTTGATGATGCAACGCGCCATCTTCTGGCTTCTCACCTGATCTTCTTCGACTTCTGTCTCAAACACACGGCCTGATTGGTTGATCGAGATGCGAATCGCGAACTTACCTCTCAGTTGTGCGTTCTCCTTTAACGCTTTTTCGTAACAGAAGATAATCTGCCAGCGTTTCTTGCGGATGGAGCGCATCAATTTGCCTGCATCACCAACACCAACAGGTTCTTCAATCTTCTCGATCTGAAGCTGCTTTAAGCGCTTCTGCAACCTGATCTGACGACGTTTTTGTGAGAACGCGACATGACTCGGCGCAGTTGGACCCACCAAACGATCTTTCAGGGACAGCTTTTCGCGCTTACAACCATTTGTACAGCGAGGTCCACGACGCCGCTGTACAGAGGAAACACGCACAGACTCGACACCATCCAGACCACGTGTTAACGCGTCCTCTCCACCGCGGAAGAGATTGGCCACAGGCGAACCTTTTCCCTGGCCTTCTGTCCCAAGGATACGAAGAATGCCGACATTTTGTAGGCGACTCGCGATTTGCTTGCGCGTCAGCTTCGCGGGCTTGTTGTCCCGCGTTGTTCGCCCTCGTGGTCTTTTTCTCGTCTTCGTGGTGGTCTTTGTCTTGTCTTTGGACGCGGTTTTGTCCTTCTCTTTGTCCTTTTGAGGCCGCATAACGTCTCTGATCGTACCTGGAGGTAGCCTTATAAAACGATTGGGGTCAAAGCGTTCTGAGACGTGCTCGACCTTCTCCATCGTACCGATATTTTGAAGCGCAAGCACGAGCCCAGAGTGGGCCAAAAAGGACACGAGAATGATCGACGCGTACACCCAATCCACACCCGAAAACAGAGACGAAGGACGCCAATCAGACGCCAACAACGGCTTGGGGAGCGCAGGTGGGGTGATAAACTGAAACAACAGTGTAATGGAACCGAGCTGCAATTTTCCGCGTGCGTTCTCCTGTAACGGGACCTCATACACGTTGGTCTTCTCTTGCCTTTCACCCGCCGCACTTTCCAGGGAGACCATGCCCACCTGGTGTTCTTTGGTGTGTAGGACAGAGAGGTCCACGACGCTCCCATTGACAGAGACCTTCCCTGTCATCTCCTGTGTCACATGAAGGACGTACTGTCCCTGACGCAGCTCGAACAACGGAAAACGTGCGGGTAGACCAGATTCCATCACGATGAAACTGTTGCGATGGGAAGCCCCCACAGTCACAGCGTCACGACGACGAAATATGCGCTCGTCCGTCAATCTTCCATTTTCAATGGTACCGACACGCAGCACCTTTTGGGTGGTACGCACACCAGGAACAAGATTTTCTCTCAATGTATTTGATACGAATTGACCCATTTCTTTTTCTCCTTATTCTCACTTCTACTCCTGCTTGGGAAGTCAAGTGAGGAGAAAAGTGGTTCCACTTTTTTTTCAAAAAAGCTTTTCATTACAAAGGAGTTAGAAGAGGACGCACCAATCCATTCTATGCAAAGACATTTGCATATGATCGTTCTTTCATCACCGTCTGGAGTGGATAGTCACCAAGGCTTGAAAAAAGTTCCAGGAGAGGGAAAAATTATCGCCCAGAGATACGGCGATATGCATCGAAAAGGGTGATCGCGACGGCATTTGAGAGGTTGATGGAGCGGACAGTGTCAGGCAGAATGGGGATATGAAAGAGGCGATCGCGATAGCGTTCAACAAGCTCGGGACCAAGACCTTTGGACTCTTTGCCAAAGATCAGCGCATCACCGGGCTCGACAGGGATATCCCACATCGGCTGGGTTGCGCGTGTCGAGAGAAAAAAGCAACGCTCAACTGGGACGACATGATCGATAAATTCGTCGATGTGATCGTAGACCTGTACATCCATGCTCTTCCAGTAGTCGAGTCCGGCACGACGAAGACGTTTGTCGTCGATCTCGAAGCCAAGGGGTTTGATCAGATGTAGTTTGGTCCCTGTGGCGTAACACATCCGTGAGACATTCCCGGTGTTGGGAGGGATCTCGGGCTCCACAAGGACGACATGTAGAGGGGGCTCACAATAAAAATCATCTCGCCGGGCCGGGCGAACAACAGAATCACTCATCATTTTCTCCAAAGAATCAAAATTTCATACGTGCACGCAGGTACACTTGGGCGAGATCTTGAAACAGCGCCAGCGTCGTTGACGTCGTCCCGCGAGCGTAAATACCACCGAGGATAATCGACGCCGAATCGATAGGCTTGATCTGGATCTCAGGGTTGAGGAGCCCTGCAAAACCCATCTCCAGTCCGTCCTTATTCGGTCCGGAGTCCTTTGTCGCGTCGATCTCCCCCATCGCCGTCAATTGCACCATCAAGCGCCCCCGCAGGAAACTCTTTCGAAAGGTCACAAAAGCGAAGTGATGGAGTTCATCGACGTTTTGTTGATTGAAGAAACCGTACATGTACTGCACGATAAAGTAATACCCACCAGGGAAGGTATAGTCGAGCCCGACAGTTGCCTTGAGATAGGGTTCATTCTTCATCACAGTGGTCTTGGGGATCACATCCCCAGTGAGTGGGTTTTTCTCCATCTTTTCGCCGTTTTGATAGAGCACGAGGTTGATCTCTTTGGTGGGGATGGTCAGGGCAAACTCTCCCCACACACCGATCCCAACGCCAGGGATCGAGGTCGAAAAGTCCAGCCCCAAGACATGCACACGGGGATAGATCAACGTCACGTTCGCGATGGCTTTCTTTTCGGACAGACGGATATCCGTGTCGACAGTCTCCTGGACAGGGAACAGCACATATCCATTAAAGTAACTCGCGGAGAGATTGACACCGCTGAATGTAAAGGCGGCTTTCGCGCCAAATTGCGCGTTCTCGATCCGGGTGTCGATACGTTGAATACGCTCTACACTGGAGATATCCAGATTGAGAAAGTCCGGCACTTCGACAGGTGACTCGATCGCGATGGCGTCCTTAAACAGACGAAATGGCACGACAGAGGGGACGTGAAAAGGGACCGCCGCGAGCGTCAGCTTGAAGAACTCTTCGGGGGTATAAAAGGACGCAGTGATCGCAGGGACAGGTAAACGCTCCGTAAAGTCGAGGGGGTTCTCAAGGTTGTACGGGTTGAGATTGTCCGTCGGGTTGAAAGCCGTCGCTGTCCCCCACGCGATCCGTTGCTGGCCAATGCGTAAATCCATGAAGCCAAACAGCTCATTGAAGTTCATCACCATCTCATAGAGCCTCACACTCACAGGGAATTGCTGTTCGTATAGCTCCAGATCCGTCGCATTGGTAGCCGAAGAGAAGTTGATGTTTCGCAATTGGACACGTGCTTTGGCCGAGAATTGATGGTTAAACAAAGCACGGACATTCATAAACAGACTGTTGCTGTTACGGAAGTCAAAGAAGCGTCCGAGGTTTGAGGTGTTCGTCGGTGCCCCCGCAGCAGGTGGAACCATCCCCAAAAACAAGTTGCTCTCCATCTGCCCACCAAAGCGTAGACGTACGGCGTCGGCTTGTACAGGCTGAAGACACAAGATCCCCCACAACGACAAACAAAAGATCCTGGTGAACGTTTTCAAGATACATCCTCCGGCCTCGACGAGGCACTTGATACGCCATCGCCCCACGCAGACATCACATAACGACAACAGTGAAGGATTGGGGACGGCCCGGTGTGGGTCTATGGCAGGAAAGTCAGAACATACAAAGCACGGCGCCTTCGTACCTTTGTGGTCATCAGAAGAGAGTACATGTGCAAACAACCGACAAGCTCTACAGCTCAAGCTCACGCTTGAGATAGCGACGTGTAAACATACGCTTTGAGATCCCTGTGTCCATCTGGACTTTGCGCAGCAACACGATGGTTTTGTGTTGTGTTTTCATATCCTGGTAGATGGTACGTGCGGGGATCGCGTAACCTTTTGTGCGCTTGAAGAGCGTGCGCCGCACTCGCTTGTAGCAAGTTCCTTTGCTGTCGAGGTAATCGACACGCTGGAGCAGCTTGTCTTTCTTGTCGATGAACAATTGCAGCTTGTGATAGGAGGCTTTCTTTTTGGGCGTGATGGTGAGTCGATAGAGTGTACCGACGACATGTCCGGCCTCAATCGTATGGGAGGCCGAGTAGAGCGTCGACCCCATATCGTCAAAAGACAGGTCGCTGCCCATAAAGGGTTGGTTCTTGACGTGTGCAGCGATGCGACGAGTGCGGTGTAAACGAGGGATATAGAGGTGGACATCGGCGCCTTTGATCAGGACCGTGATCCCGGCTTCACTCGCGGGCTTTTTAAACTGAATTAGACGACGGTCGACAGAGCGCTGAAAGAAGATCGCCTCTCGCATACGTTTCTCACCAGCCTTGTTCACGAGGATGATACGCATCTGGGCTTTCATATCCTTCCCTTGTGATTCATTCTTATCGATCTGCTTGAGCAGTGGTGCCCACTTGGTCTTCTCAAGGGGTTTCACTTCTTTTTTTGCGGCCTTCTTCTCGGCCGAAGCGCTCTGCGCACATGCAAACATCAAAAAGCAACTGGAAACAAAGATCTTCACAAAGGACAGGTTTGTCATAATCGCTCCAAATGATAAGTCCGACTTTCCCAGAGGTTGAGAGAGACGGAGCAAGGATTTCGTTCAAAAAGGCCATGACCAGAGAATAAAGAACCTCCACAAGGCCCACTGTGCATACCACAGTTCAGGACACAAGACCAGAGCACTGAAAGGTCTTCTAAGCTTTTTTGCCTCCGACAGCCTTAAGTACAACGTCAGCAACGCCTCGCGTCTTTGGGTTGACACCAGTACGTTTACGCAGTCTCACGCTTTTCAGCGAAGAAGATGAACAACGCGACCCAAAAGAGCACACTCCCCATCCCAAACACAAACCCGATATGACGCAACATTGGGATCGAAGCAAAGAACAGTGGGCACACCAAAAAAATCACGGAGAGCACGCGACGAGACAATCCCCACCACATCCCCTCCGAACATGTCTCTTGTGAGAGCAGAAGAAAAAACGGGAAGGCGAAGAACGCAAACATCCACAACACCAGCAACGAAAGGGGCCAGTCAAAGGGGATATTCATCCAACTCATCACGCCGAGCAACGACGCCACCGCAAAGAGGCCCATCAGCGTCCCCAAAAAAGCCACCGACGGCTTCTTGACCAACCACCCACCGACGACAAACAACCCGATCCAGATCAAAAAGCCAATCGACACAAAGTACGGCCATACCCGCCGATGCAACGCCTCAAAGAGCGAGTGCAAGCCGACCTGCTCGATCCGCAATTTGTGTGGTCCCTTCCCGACCTCGATCCAATGTGGATTAAACACCTCAGACAGGTGTCCACCTAATTCTCTCAGATCCAGTGTGTGGGAGGTACCTTTTTGATTGTCTCGCCAGACAAATGTTTTTTGGCGAGAAGACACTATTCGTTTTGAAGACAACAACACCTGCAAGCATTTCCCCTGCAATCTATCCCTCACCACACCGCGATACAAACGCCTGAACAGCGCATCGAGAGACTTGAGCGCGTACTTCATCCCTTCTTTGTCACTCGCGGCCTTGCTCCCCTTGAGCGCCTCCAACAAAGCACGCTGGATCGCCTCTTTGGCGAGCGGCGTACCAGAAGCGTCGAGCGCGAGCAGCGCCCTCGTCGCCTTTTTCTGTTCGGGTGCTGTCAACTCAAGGTCGAAGTCTTCGGACGCAACAAACGCCTTCAAAGGCTCCACGAGTGTTTTGCCGATCCGCACAGGAGGGGATTTTTTCAAACGCAAGCGCAAGAGTTGTGTGAGGAGCGTCTGTAGTTTTGCTTCTTGTGCCTTGGAGAGCTGCCTTTTTGTCGAAAGTCTCCACCAGTCGCGTAAACCGTCGACAATCCAATGGACACGCCACCTGACGAGCGCCTGCCTCTTTGCAGCAGAGAGTTTGCGCATGTCGACCTTATGGTAGCGCGTAGGCATCGAGCGAATATACTCGTTCACTCTCTTTGAAAAGGTCTCGTTGTAAGCGGTCGATGAGAGCGAGATACGCGCCTGGATGATCCCATCACGAACGTTGTTTCTGATCAGGGACTTCAAGATCGCCTGCCCGTCGACCATCATAAAGAGTGAGACGATCAACTGCCGTTCATCGCCGATACGAGGTAAGGAGCCGAACAGGTAGTGAAGTCGCAACATAATGTGTGCGAGGGATTGTGGGTGGGAGATGCGCTTTTCGAGTTTGAGCTTTTGAGTGAGACGGGCCATGACCTTGAGCCAGACAGGGTCTTTGAGATCACCGCGAAAGCGGATGAAAAAAGGCTGGCTTCCACCGAGGTGGCGGACTTGTAGTTGACCACCGAGATACAATGGGGTTTGTCTGGGAAAGAAGTCGTGCAGCTCACGTCCAGGTGAGAGTGTAAACAGTCCCGTCAAACAGACCATCATCAAAATAGAGAGGATGAGCCGCCCCTTGGTTCCGAGGAGAAAGATGCGCCTCTCTGGCGTGTCTTTCAGTGTTCCGAGAGAAGAGGTGGAGGACATCCCCGGCAACAACAAGACCGCACCGAGCAACGCCACGAGCAGCATGGTCAATGCGAGTCCAACGCCAAGACGCTGTAGAACGGGGAAGTCGAGAAACGCCATTCCACCGAGACTGAGAGAGACGACAAGACAGGCAGCTCCCCACGCACGTAGATAAACACGTCCACTTTCACCGACAAAGGAGACTCTTCCTCTCGTCCCTTTCGCGAGAAAACTCCCCCACCACGTCGAGGCGCAGAAGGCGAATAGTGGCAAGAACAGGAACTCGTCAGACCACCCTCCAAACAGCCAGATGCAGAGGATCATACCCGAAAGTCCCCCGACCGCAGCGAGGGCAACACTCCACATAACAGAGTCAAAGGAGCGCCAAAGACCGACCCAGACAAAGAGCAAAAACAAGATCCCCCACCCACCGATACGTCCAAGTTCACCGAGCATCTCGAAGGGTAGCATCGTCTGCACAGTGGGCAACCCATCCGCAAAGAAGGTCAGCTTTGTGTACTTCTTTCGAAGCGCATCAAAATGCTCCATGATCGCGTTGACCATTTTACCGGGTGTCTTGGAGTCCTTGAGCAGACAGACAAACAACGCGATACGACCATCAGGAGAAAATACGCCTCCCTTCATCAGCGGATCACGGAGCATTCTCTCACGTAGAGCTTGCTGTGCCTGTTTGGAGAAGTGAACGAGATCATTGGGAATGGACAGACTGACATCGAGCTTCTTGCCTTTTCGCTGGATCGACGGGACTCCCGCGAGGCTGACGACACCGACGACCCCTTTGGTCTCCAGAAGCCTTTGTGTGAGGCTCTTGTTAGCCCCTAACCATCGAGGGTAGAAGATGTCTTCTCCTTCAGGGACACGAAATCCCAACACGACGAGCCGCCCCAATCCAAAATCACGACTCAGCGTCGAAAATGCGTTGACTTGTTGTGCGAGCTTTTGAGGAAGCCAATGCGTCAACCCACTAGCCTGTCGCTTGGGAGACCATATCCATAACCCCAATCCCATCAAACACGCCAGACACATCAACCACACCCACTGCGGAATACGTAGACTCATCTTTCGCTTTTTTTTCAACGAAGCTCTCCACCTTCTCGACACAAAAAATTAAACGCGTGATACGTTATGACCAACATCAGATGTACACTTGTACACCTTTGCAACTCAAATACAAAGGAGTTGAGCGATGTTTGAAGGTGCCATTTGCCACTCTCTCGACGACAATCACGTCTTTTGGCAAGGTCAGATTCCCGACACACTTGATGTCGATGATGCGCAGTTTGAAGCCCTATGGGCGTTGCATCCAGAGACCTTCCACGAGATCAAAATGCACGGAAAACTCATCAAAACACCTCGATGGCAACAAGCCTACGGGATGGACTACCAATATACAGGGCGTGTTAACAAAGCCCTCACCATCCCACCTTTACTCGCGCCCTACCTCACATGGATGCAGGACAATATCCACCCCTCTCTCAACGGCATCCTGCTCAATTGGTACGACGCCAAACAAAAGCACTACATCGGCAAACACAGAGACAGCACCAAAAACATGGTCCCTGGAACCCCCATCACCACGTTGTCCTTCGGTGAGAGTCGCGTCTTTCGATTACGCCCCTGGCGACAAAAAGGATTTCAAGACTTTCAAGCAGAGCACGGCACTGTCTTCGTCATGCCCTACGAAACCAATCTCGCCTGGACACATGAAGTCCCCCACAACAAACAATGCACTGACAGACGTATCTCGATCACCTTCAGGGCCTTTGAAAAATGAACGCCCACTCACAGCCTGAAGAAAAAGCTTTTTACGAGTAAACCAAAGCACTTACAAAGTAGACAATATCGAACATTTGCCAAACAGCAAAACGCTGCTTAGGTTTCAAACACCTATACGAAGATGTTTGATTGTGTTATGTTTGTAACAAATGCAATGATGAAAAGTAGAATAGAGACAAAGCTTCCTGTGTTGCAAAACGGACCTACGCCCCAGGCCGAGGGTGAAACAAGCTCCAAAGCCTGACGTGATGCACCACATCGCTCTATCGCTCGGGTGTCCTCACGTCTCCCCTCATGTGACACAGATAGACTTCGCGCCAAACGCCGAAGGAAGCGAGAAGAACATATCATAGGCATCGTGAAGAAGCCTAGAAAGTGAAGCCGAACATGCTCAATGAAGTAAAATTAACAGCCCCTTGGCTCAGTCGATTAAGCAGCGACCCACAGACATTCTCCGAAGAGGAGTGGAACACACTCTACCAAGAAGCCCTCGATACTCTCGACTACATCGAAAAGAAACTCATCCACTGGGAGACCAACCCAAAAGAGACCAAGTTTATCAGGCGCATCCACAGCGCGCTCACTCGGATCTACGAAATTGGTTGGTTGCTCAGGTTACGACCGGGCCTCGATCTACTTCAAAAAATGAGCGCGCTGCTCGAATATTCACGCAAAGACTATCTCGCCCTCACCCCCTCCGACATCTCGCGCTTCTTCTCCTGTGTTGAGCTGCTGGAAAACTTGTTCACTTTGCGCAAAGAACAAAAAGAAGCCACAACCCTGCAGCTTCCACAGTGGATCGAACAACACCTGCACAATTACTTGGAGTGGCTTCACACACATCTCAAACACATCGAAGTCAACCAACAAACACCTCTACCAAACAATAACCAACACCTCGGAGAATTGCTGATCGCCAACGGTTCCATCTCTCGCTCTGAGCTAGAGTTGGCCGTCGCACAACACACACAGTTCGCGACCAACCAGACGACGCTCGATCAATATCTCGTCGAGACAGGTGCTGTCTCTCCCCAAAAGATTCAACAAACACTCGATCTTCAAGAGCGCATCAAGCCCAAAGAGGTCGCAGCGGTCTCCATTGATAGCAAAGATTTGATCGAACTCAAAAGCATCAGCGGTGATCTAAAAGCCACCCTCACGCAGCTACAAAAAGCATATGATCAGCTCGACGCTCACTCCCCCCTCCAGACTCACTTGAAACAACATCTCGACGCCCTCAGCGAAGCGCTCGACACCAAGATCAACTCCTTCTCAGGGCGGCCGGCGCCCTGGCTATTTGGTCGAATCAACCGCATGACCGAGGAGTTTTCCAGACGCTTTGACAAACAGGTCGAGTTAAAGCTGGACACAAACATCGAGTATATCGAAAAAAAACACGCAGATGTCCTCAACGACATCGTCGTCCAGTTGTTGAAAAATGCCATCGAGCACGGGATCGAATCAGCGCAAGAACGCAATGACTCACAAAAACCAATCCCCTCAACACTTCATGTCCACGTCCACCACGAAGAGTCCAACCTCGTCTTTCTTATCGAAGATGACGGACGTGGCTTCGCGAAACAACAACTCCTCCAAGAAGCACAGCGTTGTGGATTGATGCAGTCCGATGAGACCCTTGATGACGAACGTATCACTGCATTGCTGTTCGAAGAGGGCTTTGCGATCAAGCGCTCAGAGACGCATCCAGGATACGGTCTCGACAAGATCGGCCGTCGCGTCCGGGAGCTCAGAGGAGCCATCCAATACCAAACTCCTCATCACGGTGGTGCACGCTTCATTCTGACACTTCCGCTCCCTCCCTCTTATATTCACGGCATGATCGTCCAGCGCCAAGAGCAACTCTATCTGCTCCCCACAAGCATCTTGCAGGACATCCTTATCGCCAACGAAGCCGATGTCCACTACCTCCCCAACGGAGAAAGTCGGCTGCTGTGGAATGGACACCAAAGTATCCCGACCAAAACACTTCGATGCCAAAAAAGCTACTCCAATGACACCTTCCTCTCTCTCACTCACAACACCCCGACAGAGACCGAAGGATTCTATATCATCGTCAAAGGAGAAGGCCCCCCCATCGCCCTCTTTGTCGAGCAAATCCACGAAGTCTCGATGCTGGAGATTGAGTTCATCGGTTCGAGCTACATGCGCGATCCGTTGATCGCAGGTGGAGGGTTTACCAAAGACAAAGACGGACATGAACAGCCCGTCTGGCTGCTCGACACAGCGAGATTACACGCCCCTCACACACAAGCCTGATTCCATCGCCTACTGACTGCGTCTCAACACCACGATCACGCCGACCAACAAACAGAGACCACCTACAAAAGTAGACATCCCAGGCCATTCAGCTAAAAACAACAGCGCGAGCAACGCCGCACCGATCGGCTCCAATAAGAGGATCACTGAGACTGTATCCGCTCGAAGATACCGCAAAGACCAACTGATAGAGTTGTGCCCAACGAGCTGAGGGAGCAACGCCATCGACAAAAACAACCCCCAATCGGACCACTGAAACCCGACGAATGGCGAAGATGTCGCGAGCATCCCAATCGCCAGAACACACCACGCCCCCATAAGCTGCGCCGAAGCATAAGACCAAACATCCAGCGCCACCCGGACATTGCGACCAAACAACAAGAACCCACTCGCCGCGAAGGCACCGAGCAGCGCCAACGCGTTGCCAAGTAACGGCGCAGATTGCCCCCCACCTGTATCACCAAAGGCGACAATCGCCGCCCCCAACATCGCGAGCCCAATCCCCAGCCAAGTCCGCCAAGCCAGACGCTCCCCCACCAACCAAGGCGACAACAATCCCACCCAGAGCGGATTGGTCGTCACAAGCAACACAGACGCCGCAACACTCGTATACGCAAGGCTCGTGATCCAGGCCCAAAAATGAACGCCCAAACAAATCCCCGATGCCAGCAATTGCCACCGCTGCGTCAAAGAGAGGTCCTTCAATGCACGCCTTCGAGCAGGAGAGAGCCACAAAGGCAACAACACCAACGCAGAAATCGTCACCCGCCAAAACGCAATGCTCAGGCTCGGTGCCTTGGTCACACGGATCAAAATGGCTGACGCGCTGATCGCCGTAATGCCCGCACACAAAACGATGAGCAAGTGCACAAAAGAGACATCCTTTACAGACGTTTTGATAGATTGAGACTCCAAACAACTTCTCCCAAGGCAATCTTTCGGGTTGACAATCCACATGGGTGCTGTACATTCTGCGGGCATCCTGCGTCGTCCAATCGATACGATTTACGTCGCAAGTGCCTGCTACCAATTCGACAGAGCATACGCTCCCACCCAACACACAACACGTATTGTGTCACGCGATGTACAACCTTTTTGTTCTCTTTTCAATATCATGTCTGCTCTTGTATGCCCCCACTCACTCACAGGCAAAAGAGCCCACAGTCACTATACTCATTCAGCACGCGCACAAACCAACACCCCACACGGGCTTTCAACGAATCTTCGAAAAGGCACTGTCACGAGAGAAAAAGTGCACCATTCTTTCGGGCAAAGCACGGGTAAAGCAGCTTCGCAAAAGCAAGCTCATGTGGAAGTCATGTGCAACAGACACCTGCCACCAAAAGGTACGCAAAACACTGGGTGTCTCGTGTCTCATCCACGGAACCGTCTCCAAAAAGTCCCGCAAGCGGCCAGCGCGCCTCACTCTAGCTCTTTACTCCAATACGGACACAAAGGCACAGATCAGGCTCTCCTCTTTTAAAGGGGAATCTTTGGCGGACTTTGCCCGACGTGCAGCGTGGCTGGCACACCAACACCTGCCACTGGAGAAACAAGCCCACTGTGACACACAGCTCGCGTGGCTTGCACGGTACCAAGACAAACTCAAAAAGCAGTGTCGTTGGCGTAAAAAAGCCCCCCTCTGCCTTCCTTATAGATCACACACACGGCGAAACAAAGCACGCAAGACATCCATGCCTCAGCTTCATCTGTTTTTGTCCACACAAAGACAACACACTCTTCGTCTTTGCCAAAAGATGAAAGAGGCACAACGTCAGTCACTCCTACACGCGCAATTTAGGGTGATGCAGTGGATGCCTACACAAACAGCGCGATTGCAATGGCTCGGCTTCCTCCACTTGATCGAACGCCCTCTGACAGAGCCACGTCCAGCCTGGTATCCTTTGTGGAAACGGAGCGCTCCGTCAACCCGTCGCCTCTCGGAGTGGATGCAGAAACAAAGAGCCCCACTAAAAGGTGATCAAAAAAGACTCCCCTCTCGTATTGAAGAGCTGACAGATGCGGGCTTTGTGTTCACTGCCAGTCGACTACTACAGCGATGGCAGCGGACCCATCCCATCCATACATTGACCGTTCAGCAGCTCTGGAAGCTCGCCCAACTCCACGAAGAGCACGGCAAACGCAAACGAGCTTTTAAGTTGTATGCACAGATCATCCAACACCACCCTCGCTGGAAACACGCCAACAGGGTCCGATACAGCGCAGCACAGCTCGCCGAATCACAGAGAAAATATACAGCGGCGCTTCGACTGTATCGAACATTGTCCCCTTCGAGAGACAAACACAGCAAACAGGTCTACGAGCAAGCACAGCTTCGCATCGCCGACCTCCTCGAAAAGACCAAGCAGAAGATCGCCGCTGCCGAAGCGTACTATCAGTTTTATCAGCGCTTCTCTCGTTCAAAGCGCGCCGCCAAAGCGCTCTTTCGAGCCGCGAGGTTATACGAACAGCTCGGCGAGACACGAAAAGCGATGGCACATTTTCAGACCTTTTTGTACCGATATCAAGCCGATCGTCGACAGGCTCACCTCGTCCTTCAGGCGCACATCAAAGTCGTCATGGAACAGCTAGGGCCAGAGAAGTATTTCTTTCGAAGCCGTCGTCTCTATCGCATCCTCAACAAAAGCATCGAAGATCGAAGCTTTCACCTCACCCCAGAACAGCTCGAAGACGTGCGCCCTTATCTCGCGAAAGCATACTACCGCTTTGCACACTTTTACTACAAAGAATTTAAAGAGTTAAAGGTCAACAGCAACGACCTCAAGGTGCAGCGTAGACAGCTCTCCATGAAGATCCAAGAGTACGAAGAGGTTGGTCGACGACTCGAAAAACTCAAGACATTCCCATTGGATCACTGGAAGATATGTGGGAAGCTCGACATGGCAGAGGGCAAGTGGCTGATCGCGCAAGATATACAAAAGATGCCACTGCCCGTTATCCCCAACGAAAAGTGGACCCCCAAAAGCATTACGTTGTACAAAACCAAACTCAAATCGCTGTACATCGACCCCTTGCGCAGACAAAGTATTCAGCTCTATGTAGAACTACTCAAACAAGCGGGCAATCGAAAAGATACGTGCGTTCAACAAGCGATACGAGCGTTCAAACGCTTGCAACCCAAGCGTCCACTCCCACGTGTCCAAAAACAACCTCCCAAACCTCGAAAACGCCATCGCCCCCGAAGAAAACGACAACGTCAAAAGCACCTCACGAAGAAAAAGCGCTTCAAAAAACCCGTGCTGCCAAGAGAGTACAAGCTCCTCCATGACATCTGTATACGCGGTCAGGCTGCATCTTGCGAACACCTTGGGCTGACGTATGAGAGTCGCGGAACACGCGGTGCATACCACGCACGCCGATATCACGCTCTTGGCTGCTTGCTTGGGAACGCAAAGAGTTGTTACTTTTTGGGACGTTTGTACATGTCTGGAAGAGGTGGAAAGAAGAACGTCACTTCGGGTATCAAAGCGCTTGAGCGAGGATGCCGAAGACTCCACCTCAAGAGCTGTCAAATGTTGCGCAACCATCACAAAAGGTCGCAGGACTTTGTGGGACAATGCAAGCTGTGGACAGCGCGTCGGCAGGCATGTCACCTCAGCGCAAGTCACGATTGTGCAGCGCTCGCACGGAGAAGTCGCCACCCCGATATCCAGGCTGGATTTCCGAGACTTGAGCAACGATATCTTCACAAGGCCTGTCAACTTGGACATCGTCGTTCATGCCGAACAGCGCCACTTTCCCCGAAGACGCTGCCCTGGCGTCCATCGACACAACGAGCTGGTCCCTCCTCACATAAGGCCAAAAGGAGACAAAAGTGATACATATCCGAACGATTCTTTGCTTACTCATAGCGTATGGATGCTTCCTCTCATCGCTCACCTTCGCCTCCACGACGCGCCCAGCCAGCCAACCAAGTCTCTCGCGCACATCTATCCCCAAGCTCCCCACCCCCAAAGGACATCCCCTCTTACAGACATGGCACAAACAGTACGCACAATCCAAAGGGAAAGAGCGCGTTTCAACGCTGATACAGATCGCCAAATACGGCGTGAAAGCACCCAAAAAGATCCACCGCTACGTCTCCTCCATCGTCACACGTGCCTTGTGGGATACAGCTCCAGAAGTGCGTCTTCGAGCTGCACAACAATTATTCTTCCTCAAAGCTCGCTATACTTGGACATTCCGCGCCCTCTCGTATCACATGAACGATCCATCGGCGAAGGTCCGCGCTGCCATCGCCGAAACACTAGGATATCGGGTCAAGAAGCCAGCACCTCATATTATGAAAGCCTTATACGCACACCGACTTGATCCCGATGAACGTGTTCGCAAAGAGGTGTTTGGTGCGCTTGGAAGGCTGCTCAAGACAAAGATCGTCAAGCAGCCCTATATCCTGAAGAATGCACTTGAGGACACCTCCTTGGGTGTCCGTCGAGAGGCTTGCTTATTTGTCTACTCCCTGGGACATAAGGCCAGCGTGATTCTCCCAACTCTTCACAAACTCGTGCGCAAAAAGCGCTCCCCTCGCATTCAACTTATCCATGCGATCGGTGCCGTCTCCACGTCCTCATACGAGAGCGTCCGGCTCCTTGGGGACATCGCTTTGAAAGGCAGTGAGAAAGAGCGTATCGCAGCGATCGAAGCGCTAGGCTCGCTCACGAAATTCGACACCCAATCACTGCTCTACATGAGCCAAGCGCTCGCGTCCTCCTCTGTTCAACTTCGTCTCAAAGCCCTCCAAGGACTCGCGCAGATCGGAAAAACATCCCCGGCACATGTCCTGCCTGTACTGATATCAACGCTCTACGATCGAGACGCCTCTGTTCGTTGGACGACCCTATGGGCCATTGGGCAGCTTGGACACAAAGCCAAGATGATGATCCCCTTTGTCGACGCCCGCACTGGAGATTGGATCAACCGTGTCCGTATCAAAGCCATCTACACACTCGCGGACATTGGTGGGTACAAAGCTCTGTGCGAACAACTCCAACATCGCTCAAAGCTAAACAAACGCTATGCCGCCAATGCGATCGAACAATTGGGAACAGACGCACGCTCTATCCGCTCTTGTGTGTGGGGTGCCTGGAAAGACGCGAAGGGCTCCGTCAAAGAAACGCTGACAAGAGTCCTTGGTTCGATTGGCATCTCTTCTAAAGCGTGGCTCTCACCAATCGAAAAGATGACCATGTCGAAGCGCTGGAGTGAGAGAGAGGCTGCGATACAGGTCTTCACAAAGCTGAAACAAACCACCCCCACGCTCAAACAAAAGTTGATGTCATTAAGCCAAGACAAAGACGAGCGTGTGCGTTATGCTGCAAAGAGAGCGCTTCGTGTGCTCTACAAGTCGACCCCACGTCCGACCTCACAGAAGGTGCGAAAAGGAGACAAAAGATGACAGATATTGAGATCGCTCAAAGTGTCCAACCGACCCACATCCGAGATATCGCGGCCAAAATCGACATCCCCGAAGATGACCTTGAGATGTACGGAAAATACAAGGCCAAGCTCCCGCTCTCCAGACTCAACGAAGAGAACATCAAGAAGAGCCAGCTCATCCTCGTCACCGCGATCACACCGACACCTTCAGGAGAAGGCAAGACCACGACCGCGATCGGCCTCAACGATGGACTCAATCGCATCGGTAAACGTTCGGCTGTCGTCCTGAGAGAGCCTTCTCTTGGTCCTGTCTTTGGCATCAAAGGAGGTGCCGCTGGTGGTGGTTACTCACAGGTCATCCCAATGGAGGATATCAACCTCCACTTTACAGGCGACTTTTCGGCCATCGAGAAGGCCAACAACCTGCTCGCCGCGATGATCGACAACAACATTCAAAACAAAAAACGCAGCCTCAACATCGATCCACGTACGGTCTTCTGGAAGCGCTGTATGGATATGAATGACCGCGCCCTTCGTAACATTGTCGCCGCGCTAGGTGGACGTTCAGGTGGTATCCCCACAGAGACAGGGTTCAACATCACCGCAGCCTCCGAGATTATGGCGATCCTGTGTTTGAGCAACAGCCTCGCGGAGTTCAAACAAAAATGCGGTGAGATCTACGTCGGCAATACATTCGACCGTACGCCCGTATTTGCCAAAGAATTGAACGCACAAGGTGCGATGGCTGCCCTGATGAAGGACGCGATCAAACCCAACCTCGTCCAATCCCTCGAAGGTAACCCTGCTTTTATTCACGGTGGACCGTTCGCCAACATCGCACAAGGAACCAACTCCATCCTCGCGACAAAGCTAGGTATGTCACACGCCGACTACGTCGTGACAGAGGCAGGCTTTGGCGCAGACCTTGGCGCAGAGAAGTTCCTCAACATCAAATGTAGACAGGCGGGTCTCTCTCCCAAAGCCGTCGTCGTCGTCGCGACGATCCGAGCCCTCAAATACCACGGCGGCAAACCTCTCAAAGAACTGCAAAGCGAAGACCTCACAGCGCTCGAAAAGGGCATGGCCAACCTGGAAAAACATATCGAAACCATCCAACATTTTGGATTGCCCGCTGTCGTCAGTATCAACAAATTTACCTCCGATACAGACGCAGAGGTTAAGCTCCTTCAAGAGCGATGTGAGGCGCTTGGTGTCCGCGTCGCGCTCGCAGAAGGCTGGGCCAAAGGTGGCGAAGGATGTGAGCTCCTCGCCCAACAAGTCGTCGAAGCCACCAAAGAATGCACAGGTCCATTTGTTCCTTCCTACGATCTTGAAGATGACATCCCCACAAAGATCGAAAAAGTCTGCCAAAAAGTTTACGGCGGCAAAGGCGTAACCTTCGCCAAGAAAGCCAAAGTACAGCTCCGCCGCTTCGCGACACTCGGCTTTGATAAGCTCCCCATCTGTATCGCCAAGACCCAAAAGTCTCTCTCCGATGATGACAAAAAGATCGGACGCCCAACGGACTTCGATATCCATATCCGCGAATTTGAGATCGCTGCAGGTGCAGGCTTTATCATCCCTATCGCTGGTGAGATCCTCCGAATGCCTGGACTTCCAGGCGTCCCATCTGCCGAACACATCGACATCGACGACGAACACAACATCACTGGACTCTCCTGAGCCTCCTCACCTCCCTGTTCCCCAACTTGTCCAGTGACTTCTTCTGCTCTCCCCTCCATACCCAGCTTGTCCAGTGACCTCGTCTGCTCCCCCCTCATACTCAGCTTCTCGTTCTCCTCTCTCATTTCAATGTTCTGATATTTCCACACAAACTTGTAATTTTTACGCAACCGATCACATCAAACCTCCGAGAATGGAGTACACCCGACGTCTGACTGTATTCTCGTAGAGAGATAGAGATAACAACCGCTCAAAAGGAGTCTTCCCATGGCCATCAACGGTGTCGACAACGTCCAAAAACAAGAACCACCGCCACCACCACCTCCGCCGCCACCACCACCCAAGAAAGCCCCTGATCTTAACAAGGCCAAGGCTGGCGAATTTACGAAGGCCAAACCCAAAGCGGAAGAGAAACTCCTCGGCAAGCCAGAGAACCCAGTCAAGCCAGAGGCCCCAGAAGCCACAATTGCAAAAGATGCTCCCAAGGTGGCCGCCAAAAAAGAAGACGCCAAAGCAAAACGTCTCGCCCAAAGGCAGGCGATCGTCAAACCCAAAGCTCCAACAGATGCGCAGCCAAAACCTGTCGAAGCACAGCCAAAACCCGCCGAATTAGAGCATGGCTTTGCGCCAACACCTGGTGACAGCTCTGCGTCTCCACATGTCGGTACAGGGACACTCGCTTTTGGCACAAACGGTGAGACGACCTTCCGCATCCAAAAAGGCCAAAAACCACCCTCCGCCACATTTGAAGATGGCACATACTCAGGCAAAATCGAGAGCGGACCATTTGCCAACGCATCCGCCACAGTCACAGTTGAAAAGCCCGGTGAAAACGGAAAGTCAATGGTGACATTCGATCTCACCACAAACGTCGGTCTCAAAAATGGCGCCTCCATCGACAAGGCAGGTACAGGCGTCAGCGCAGCAAACTCTATGGGTGTCACCTCGAAGAGTATCTTCAAGGTGGAGATGGATCCCAAAGACGCCAAAGCCATCGTCTCAGGCGAGCTCCCCATGCCCAACCCACTCGATCCTGCTTCGCTCCCCACAGGCAGCAAGCTGATCACGCGTTCCGAAAACTTTACCAACAGCGAATTTGGCGCGACGTTCCGAGGAATTGGACTCGACACAGGCCACAAGACAGCGGAAGGAACAGGCTTCGCAGTCGAAAAGCTCGACGAGAACACAGTGCGCATCTCCTCCGGCCCCTTCGATCGGGTCAATCAATCAGTGGGACTGGGAGTGTCCTTCGGAGCTGGAGAGAAGAAAGTCGGTGTTGGCGCAGGTGTCGACAAGATGTTCCTCGATGCCAAGACCAAGTCCGTCGAGCTTGACATCTCCACTCCTGAAGGCAAAGAAGCATACAAAAACTTCATCGAGACTGGTGAGATGCCCAAAGAGGGACCAGGTGTGGACAAGTACATGTCTGTACGCACCATCAAATCCCACCACGAGCTCGGTGCCAAACTCGACCTCGGCCCGATCAGCTTTGAAGGCAAACTCGCACAAGGAGCCCAGCTCCGCGAAGTTGAAGACGCCACAGGCAAACGGTATGAGCTGCTCTCTGGCCCTGAGGGAGCCAAGAGCAAAACGACGTGGAGAGTCGGTGAAAACGGTGAAACAACCCTCGACAAGTCTTCCATCCCTGTCGACAGCAATCTCCCAAGTATGCTCAGGTCAGTTGGGATCGATGCAGGCCCTAACGCACGACTGGAGCTCAACGCAGAAGGCGCGAACGCCGTCAAAGACGCGACCATCAGCCACCTCAGAACACGTCTCCTCCAAAACCAACGTATGCTCGGCAGCCAAGAACTCAGGGAGCTCGCTGGAAACAAAGCCCTCTCCAACACAGAGTTCATGGAAAAATTCCAGGCCGCGTTGCCCGAAAACTACTACGATCGCTCGAACGCTATCCCCTCGCAGTTGATCAGTCCTCTGACGATCGACATCGCGAGCGCCAAAAACCCCACAGAGGTCGCGCTCGCGCTCGGTTCCAACAGATACGCCGGGAACTTCAACCAGCCTGGTTACATCCTCACACAGGTCGCCGTAAACAACAGAGGCCTGTTCTCCCATCCAGGTGTCCAGGTCGTGAACTAGGTCGCTCAAATCCCCCTCCCAAGAGAACCCGCTCCTCAGAAAAAAAGAGTCTTCTCCGTACACAAAACACATCACTTGTGTATCATCTCTACACACCGTTTTCTCGTGTACAATTGTGAGGAGTGTTCTCTTGTCAACATCAAACATGCCAACAGACTGGGACGATCATCATGGGTGGGAACACCACTACAGTGCCTTGTTGTCCTCTCCCAGTGAATATTCACAATACACAGACAGCGCAGGCAGCTTCTCATTCCCAAAGCTTGGTGAGTTGATGCGGACACTCCGCACACAACACAGCACAACATTGTGGTTCCCTGGTTGTGGTGTCTCCCCACTCCCCCGTTTGTTTGCGCTCTGTGGATTTGACGTGTACGCCACAGACATCTCCCCCACTGCTCTCTCCTTTCAACGACAAAACACAACGTTCGTTCAGGAAAAAGCCAAGACATTTCTCACAGCACAGTCAGCTCCCCACAAAGGAACATTACACGTCGAAAGGCACGACTTTCGCGAAGCATATGGACACCATCGCTTTGACGCGATCTTCAACATTCGGGCAATACAAGGACTGCCACCACAGAGCATGAAGCGCGCACTTCACACTCACTACGACGCATTGAGGATGGGCAAGACCGTTTATTTCGATACGATGAATGTGGATGGTGCGCCGCGTATACAATTCGAAGAGTTGCTGCTCATGGTGGGATTTCACGTCCCACTTGTCGCTCTAAACAGGTGGTACCATACGGCGCTGAAAGAGACAGGACTCGCCTATGTCTTTGTCATGGGACGTCCGATGTTGTGGCAAGTTGAAGGTGAAGAGGAGAACAAGCGAGGTAGCGCCCAATTACGGGCATTGACGAAGGAATACGAAGCGCGCGCCCAAGTAGAGCGAAAAAAGGAGCGTATGCAACTCGATATCGACGACAAGATCGCCCACATCATCTATGCGACAGGCTAGAGCTATGACAGCTCACGTTCCATCCACTCCACCGCAAATGAAACAAACGCCTGCGCCGGTATAAGCTCGGCTTCGACGTCTCCAACGCATCCTTTACAGACGACACCTTCTTGCAGATAGTCGAGCAAGATCTGAGAGAAGTAGTCTTCACCGCGCTCCCACTCTTTGATGCCATATGTATCATCAAGACTCTCAATCCACTGTTCCCCAGTATCAGCGCGCTCATAGCGCAAACGTACGCGCCTCTTGTCAGGGATATCTGCCACATACTCAGCCCAGTGAGTCAACGTCACAGTGTCCACATCAGCCCCCAAACGTAGCACATATCCGTGACATTCAGTGAGACGCTCAAGAGGCGACCCGACACCGTGGTAATCGTGAAGGGGCATCCCGCCTAACAGATGCTCAGCGAGTCGACCACACGCACCAAAGCGAGCGGCCGCATGATCCGCGAAGGTGACTCCATGACGTTGTCGAAAGATCTCCGCAAAGATCCCCATATCTTCGACATCAACAGGTGTTGTTGAGACATCAAAAGGTTCATCGGGATCGGCGCCCAACACAACCAATAACGTCCCCTCTGGACCAAGAACATCGAGCAGAGCGTCACATAAGGCCTCAGCACCACCTTCGACAGTACCGACCTCGCGCATGCTCACATGCACCATCAATGTCGCCCCAGCAGGAATCCCCAACTCCCGAAGCTGTTGGCACAATGTCGATGTCGTGTGCATATCACGCTCCTTTTCGTCGTTCGGCCCGCTTCTCTTCTTGTTGTTTTACCCGCGCCTTTTTTCCGAACAACATGACCATCCCAGCAACACCAATCGCCCCATATACAGCCACACTTGTCCACATCAGATAAGGCAGATGAGGTAGCAGCTCACGTATGTTGTTTTTTGAAGGCAACAACAAGCCGGAGGGGACTTTCAGATTCATCACACCGAAGAAGAACGAGGTCACAGGAGTGAGTGTCAGGATGTAGCTCCCCAAGATACTTTGTTTCCACGCAGAGGTCACAATCACCGCGACAAAGAATGGCACAACCCACAAGACGAAAAGCGAAAAGAAGAAACCTTTTGAGCCGAACAACTCCCGCAACACCATGATCGCAAAGATCAACGTCCCAAACATGCAGCACAAGCCCACGCGAGCCGATAACGGCGGCATATCCAAGAAGATCTTCCCATCAGACGCGGACAACTTCATCAAGACCCAAAAACTCACCCACGTCATCACGATAAACGATAGGCCGTAAAACAAATTGGAGGAAGCGTCGCTGCGCGGTAAAATTCTCGAATGGCCGAGCTTCTTGGCCCGACGTAAGCCCTTGATGTACGTGAACCATTCCGGCGTCACCACGTGCACCAACAAAAACGCCATCACCCCAGAGAGGAAAAAGAAGATGTAAAACATACTCATCCCATACGTCTCTGGAGACAATCGGCCGATCTGCTTGAGGAAACGGTTAAACACACGTACCTGTGTCAAAAAAGGCCACAGACTCCCCATCAACAACAACTGAAAGGCCGCAAAGAGACCAAGTGAGTATGTTTTCGAGAAAGCATGGTTGTGTTGTTGTCGCCACTTGCGCACCATGATCACGAAGCACGTCAACAACAACAAGCCCTGGATCAACAGCGTGTATGTCGTCGGATGGATCGGCTGACTAAAGAATTGAACATCTTGCCATCGCTGTAACTCTTCAATCATCTTTTGACGGGCGATCCCCGTGCGATGTTGGGTCAACTCCTCCATCACGATGCCGTAAAATGTCGGAAAGATCGTGACAAAGCCCAAAAAGGTGAAGCCAAAACGGTTGAGCATCGGCATAAAGATATACAGCGACACGACAAAGAAGACCGCGGCGAAGTTTGATAAACGACTTGACCACCGCACTTTTGGTGTGATCATCCCCGAGACCATGCCGAACATGTGGTACAGCATGACCGTCGAAAAGAACACGCCGTAAAAATGGAGCACTTTCAGCAACGAGATCTTGCCATACACGACGATCACAGCCATGAAAGGCAACGTCAACGCAAACAAAACGTACTCACGAATCGGTAGCCCAAAGAGATACCCAAAGATCTTGCTGATCGGACTCATCGGCGTGAGGCGCTGAAAGTTCAGCGTCCCACTGTGTTTCTCTTGGGCCATCCCCGCAGCCACCCGACTCGTCCCCAAAAACATCATCACGATGCTCTGCAATACGAGAATCGGGACAAACGCCCCTTTCGCAGCAAGCTCCGTAGACTTTCCGCGCTCGACGACGTTGAGAAAGACCGCGAGGAACACAAAAGAGGTCGTCGTCAACATGATGATAGACCACGCGATCAACTGCTTCCAGCGGAGTCTCGCGCGCGCACACTTGATAAAGATGGGGTTGCGAAAGATGTTCCACATTGGGATTCGTTCGTTTGTCATGTGACCTCCCTCGCGCCGACCTTCAAGAAGATGTCTTCCACATCCATCTTGTCCTCGTAAAATGCTTTGACACGCACACCGTCGTGGATCAACTTCGCCAACAAATCAGCAGCCTCCTCATCATCTCCAGAGAACCGAATCCGCACGGACTGTCCTTCACTCTCACAAGACTCGATGTGTGGATGCCCAGCAAGACACGCCTCGGCTTTTGATGTCTCGGACAAAATCTCCATCACCCACAACGTATGAGGATTCATCTGCGCGATGATATCGTCGATCGCACCGTCTATCACCAGCTCACCACGTTCCATGATCCCGATAGACGTGCAAAAATCCGCAAGCTCCGTCAGGATATGAGAAGACACCACGAGCGTCTTGCCCAACGCCGCCATCCCACGCAAAGCCTCGCGCAGCTCAATACGCGCCATTGGATCGAGTCCACCAGCGGGCTCATCGAGCAACATCACTTCAGGTTCGTGTAAGAGTGTCTTGGCGAGGATCAAGCGCTGCCTCATCCCCCGCGACAGCGTCCCAGAGAAAGCGTCTCGCTTGGCCGTAAGGTTGGCAAGTTCTAGACATTCATCGATGCGTTGTTTGCGCTTCTCCACAGGGATAAAGTAAGCGCTCGCAAATAGATCGAGAAACTCCCACACCTTTAACTCTTCGTATACAATCGGGAGATCCGGCATATAGCCTAGCAGCTTGTGGACATCTTGGGGCCGCTCCGCGATATCGACGCCACCGACAAACACATCGCCGTAAGTGGGCTCCTGTAACGTCGCAAGGACCTTGAAGGTCGACGTCTTTCCAGCACCATTGGGACCAATTAAGCCAAAGATCTCCCCCTTGGGGACGTGTAGATTGAGATCTTTGACGGCGGTAAAGTCTCCGTAGTCAACGCGCAAATCGACGGTTCGGATCATCGCGTCTTGTGAAACATCCATCAATTACCATCTCCATTTGAAAAAACACTTGCAGGCTTCGTATGATGCCCCCTGATATACACCCTCTTCCCCAATGATGCTTGTCTTTTTCGCGTGGTCCTTAAAACTTACCTTGCAAACCACCGACGATTTGCATCGGCGCGCCAGCACGAATCCCCTGTGGACGGCGCGTCGAAATATACACACTGTTGGTGAGGTTTTTACCTGAGACAAAGACCCCCACACTCCGTCGTCCCAGACGGAAGGTGTAACCAATGCGCGCGTTCAGCAAAAAGCGTCCATCAATCATCCCAACGAGACCATCGACAGAAGGCAGTTTTGTTGCGCCTTTGTCCGTCGTCTGCTCACTGACATAGTTGGCCGAGACCATCATGTTCAACCCAACGGGAAGCTCCAAGCGCAACGTCGCAGTGAGCGTATGTTCGGGAGCATAGGGGAGACGATTCCCCTCGAACTTACCGTCGGCAAAGATCGCGACAGGTACCCACGTGTAGGAGAGCTGGAGTGGCAGTCGGAGTGGGGCCTTCAAGAAGGCTGGCAGGTCAAAGGTCACGCTCGCCTCACCACCTGCATGGAAGGTCTGACCAGCGTTGATGATCGTCTTTCCGAGATTGTTGGGATCACTTGCGACCGCACCACTCGACTCAGAGGGTGGGATGACTTGGTTTTGGAAGTCCATAAAGAACGCCGCTGCCTGGAACATAAAGTAATTTCCGCGCCTCATACGAAGCCCCAACTCGTAATTCCACGAAAACTCTGGATCTAGCTGAAGATCCTCACCATCCGACGTAATCGAATCTTTTGTGCGAGGAGGCGCGAAGCCACGGTGCACACCACCAAACAGAAAGACCCCCGGTGAGACCTCAAAGGAGATCCCAATACCTGGGATTGGCGCGACCATCGTGCTGTTTTCGCTGACATTGACGTCTGTCGGGACAGAAGAACCATCAGGCTGCGTCACGCGGGTGCGGTCGAGCCTACGATGAAACCACATCGACTCAAAACGAAAACCAGGCGTGATTTTGAGCTTGCGATTGAGAAACATAAAGCTGTTTTGAACGTAAGCCGCGATGGCGAACAGATCTCTCGACTCCTGGTCACGGATCGAACCTGCAGGGGATTGAGCGGTCTCACCATTCAGGTATTGCTCGTCACCATGCTCGTAGTGAAAACGGACACCTGCAATCAACTCATTCTCGACAGGCCCCAAGCTGTACTCCACAGTATAACGCGACTCAAGTCCCGTAACACCGAACTCCCTGTTGCGATTCCCGGTCGAATCTTTGAAGAAGATGCTGCTACCATCAGCGACTCCCTTTGTGACTTCACTGTTACTACCGTCGACAATACGGTTGACGTTGCCTCCGTCTCCACTGCGATTGAAGTCCTGTCGCTTCCAATAACGTCGAACAAAGTGAGCGTAGAATTGAGTGTTGATCAATCCAGCCATACCCAACAGGAGCTTGTGGTTGAGCGAACCTCCAACCCGACGAATGGGGAAGCGGTCATTGTACGCGTGGTTCGCGAAAGGGTCATTCTCGTATTGTGGTGTGGTGAGGCCGAGGTAGGTCGCGTTGGACATCTCATCGTAAAACTGCAGCTTCACACCGAGGATATTGTAGGGTGTAATGCGAACGACCATCTTTCCGCTCACGTCTGTCGCGGACAGATTGAGCCTTGTGGGTCCAGTGTAGCGTTGATGCAGGACCTCAAACAGGTAGCCAAAGCGTTTATTGATGGTATCTCCGACACTCGCCTGTGCCTGGAAGTAGTCGTAGCTTCCATAACGAGCTTCTGCTGTCAGTTGGAACTTGCGAGGAGGTGAGCGGGTGATAAAGTTGAGGACACCGCCGATCGTCTGTGGTCCCCACAAGATAGCACCACTCCCCTTCACGATCTCCAGACGCTTCATCCGTTCGATACGAGGTGTGTAATACAGCTCAGGTTCTCCGTAGGGTGCCATCGCGATAGGGACGCCATCTTCGAGCACCAGAATCTTTCGTCCACGGACGGGATCGAGACCACGAATCCCGATGTTCAGGCGTAAACCCATGCCATCTTCGGCGTAGACGTTGACACCGGGCATTGTGCGCAGCGCCTCTCCCGCGTTCAAAGGGGTGCGGGATTTCAACTCTTTTTCATTCATCACATCGGCAGAGCCAGCGACACTATCAAGTTCAGCGGGACGTTCACCGATGACGTCCACGCGGGGCACCCAAATCGCCTTCTTCTTTCGCTTCCTTCGTACTTTGCGTCTCGTCTTCACGTTGCGTCTTTTGATGACTCGACGCTTTACGCTTCTCTTCACTGTACGTCGCCGCTTCGAGGGCATTCGCTTTGCAGCTGGACGCTGGGCTGGTTTTGTGGATGTTTCTTTGGACGCTTGTTTGCGAGCTTTTGGCTGCGTCTTGGGAGGGATTGTACGAACAGACGTTTTTGTGGTTTTTGCGCCTGTCTCGGTCGCTTGCTTTGCCTCCTCGGCAAAACTGAATGGCATCGCGCAAACGAACGCACACACAAACACACACAGAAAAACAGACATGTTTCTCTGCGCTGCTGGAGTAATGCTTGCCACATAAGAGTTCGTAACGTCTGCTCTTGGGCGAGCGAGATGAACTTCACGTTGCATAAGTATGGTTCCCCATCATCGTCATTTCCCGCAAGAGCACGTACATCAACCAAACGCCTGCACCCGACATAAGTGGCACAGACGCAAAGAGACATGCATCCTCGAAGGAAACGGAGTGGATATGTTCGACAACAAAGACCAAATTGGCTTACTTTTCCTTCACTTATAGAGAGAAGAAGAAGTAGGACACTTTGATCGCTTCTAACGCAAGCGGGAACCTAGCAAAGTCCACAAAGGCTGTCAAGAATCCCTTCTGTAGAGGATGTATAGCCCGAGCATGACTCACTCATCGCCCTGTCCACCGGGTTGACAAGCAAGAGGAATGCAACTATGCTATGAAAATCTATGACAATTTGCCCAAAGCAACGTGGGAGAAACTCTTTTGTCTATTCAGGTGTGTATGCGATTCATCTCGCTCATCACGATTGGCTCGTTGTTAGCAGCCTCCTGTGTCCTCGGCACAGGACAACAAGCCTGCGCACGTGATAGTGACTGCGCTCCCATCGAACGCTGTGCAGGAGGGTTTTGTCAGCCATACACCTCAACAAGCGAGACACACATCACCAAAGAAAACACCACCACTGAAAACAACACCTCCCAAGAACCCTCTCCTCAAGAATCCTCGACGCAAGAACCAACCGCCCTCGACCGCGAACAACGTCCAGAACAAGATGCAAGCGCTCCAGAGCTTCCATCAGGCGTTCGTTGTATCAACGGACAGACCCGTCCATGTAGTGAGAATGTCGGCCTCTGCAAAGTCGGCCAACAAACATGTAAGGACAACCGTTGGGGTCTCTGTGTGGGTGGTATTTTGCCTGGGTTCGAGCTTTGTGACGAGAAAGACAACGATTGCGACGGCGAGGTTGACGAGGATTTTTCGGACAAAGGACAACCCTGTGAAAACGGTGAGGGAGTATGCAAAGCAACAGGGACATGGCTTTGCAAAGACACGCTGCTCGAATGTAACGCCCAAATAGGGACGCCGCAAAAAGAAGTCTGTGACGGCAAGGACAACGACTGCAACGGAAAAGTCGATGAGCTTCAGGAGTGTGGTCTACTCCAAGGTCGCTTTGCGTTTGGTGGAGGAAGAGGACTTGGAATATCCAGCCAATACCGCGCACATATACGCATCACACCGACACTTCAGACATCGCCCTCAACGACGAAGAGCAGCCGCTACACACTTCGCGTGGGCTTCGCTCCCAATCGATAATCCCAACCAAGCAAAGAGGACAAAGCCATGCTTCCTTCACGCATCCCCACCGCAGTCATCGCGCTGCTTTGCCTTGTGTTGTTGCTCTCACCGACACAACGAGCGCAGGCAGATGTACCCAAGGTGCTCAATCTGCAAGGATATCTGACCGACGCAGCAGGCAAACCTAGCGTGGGGAACGTGAGCATACGCTTTCGTCTCTACAAAGACACCACAACAACCACCCACTTGTGGGAAGAGACACACACAGTCGCGCTAAACAATGGACATTTCTCTATTACACTCGGTACAAAGAAAGCGTTGACCACGACACTCTTCCTCAACAACACCAATCTCTACGTCGGCATGAAGGTAGACAGTGATCCCGAGATGAAACCACGTGTGAAGGTGACAAGTTTGCCCTTCGCGATGGTCGCACAGAGCCTGCCGAAGAGCACCTCCCTTAACATCTCGGAGCTTAAGGTCAACGGCAAGACAATTATCGACACAACAGGCACTTGGAAAGGCCCAACGCAAGGATTACAAGGTCCAACAGGCCCAGCCGGGCCCGTTGGACCCAAAGGCGCGACAGGACCAGCAGGCCCCAAAGGCGCTCCAGGCAGCATAAAAGCCTTCAAGTGTCCGACAGGGACATTCCTCACAGAGATCACGAGCGCTGGCGTCGCCATCTGCCGTACAACAGCCGGAAGTCAGCTCACCTATAAGAGCCAAAATTACTACAAACTCCCAACTGCAGCCAACACATCCTCTGCCCTGACTATCCATCCCCATAGTGACACAGCCCTCACGCTCCTGCTCAACGACGTGACAAATAAGCGTCTGTTGACCTACTATTCAAGCAACGCAGGTGCAGGCTGGACCTCTGCGGGCAACGTGAGCTATACGGCGCTTGGTGCGGCGAGCTTCTCCCACCGCTTTACACAAAGCGCCAGCAACAGCAGCATCATCGTCGGATGGCGTAACGGAAATGCCGGAGGCATCACTCAAATTTACAACAACGGTAAGAGTTTGGTGCGGCGCCTGAGCATCGCGAACGTCAGCAACGGCTTTAACGGTATCTGCAACAAAACAGGAACGTGCAGCGTATACGCACTGTACAGACCCTCATCGACCTCGTACAGCTTGCGACTTTACGGCTCGACAAATGGAGGTAGTAGCTGGAGCACAGGACTCAACCTCACAGGAAACGTGATCAGCGTGTACCAACATTACTGGTCTGGCAACTACTTCTTTTTACGTATCCGATATCGCTCTGGGACAACAGGAAGTTACTACTATCGCCTTTACAGAAGCACAGATGGCCGTTCATTCTCGCTTGTCCGAAACAGCACGGCCTCCTTCTCGATCAACGCGATCAACAAAAACATCATCCAATTGTCCGGTAGCCCTCCCATGCAAAGTACCAACGGCGGCAGCTCTTTCAGCCCAGGCGTTCCCAGTATTTACAGACTCCCAAACGTCTCAGGCTGTCGTCGTGCAGGGAATACAGCGATCTTCTGTTCATCCTGTCCAACCAACATCGATCCAAAGCTCGCGTCGGGGTTATTCCCATGTCACGGTATCCCTTACGGGGCGACGACCACACCGACAAGAAGCAATCCATCCCCCACAGGGAATACGTATTTTTGGATCGACACCTACTACATTTACGTTCATAAACGATAAAGGTCCGCGACTTGAGCGCCCATACAAAACAGCGAGGCGCTCTCATTCAAGTAAAGGAACGCGAGATGGCATTCACACCTTCCATTCAACAAGGTCCCATAAGACAGTTTTTGACGCTCGTCTTTTTGTTGTTGTGTTTGTTTTTCACGACAGGTTGTCCCAAAAAAGCTGACATCAGACCGGACAGAGGACCAGATGGGGTCAGACCCGGCCCACAAGATCTCCCACCAAGCTCCCGTCCTATCGTAACGTCTTCCATGAAAGAAGGGATCCTCTACTACAAGATCTCCAACACGAGCGGACGTACATTTCACCGGGTACAGATCACCATCCGAGGCCAGGAGTGTGAAGGACGTAGACGAAAACGCTACTGGAGCAAGATCCACCAACGCCCCATTTTTGATGGCGCGACACAACGATTTAGTTGGGCACCTGCTGCACAATGTGAACAATTCAAGGTGTGGGCCCTCGCGCTACGACCGAGACACAAAGGGTTACGAGTCAAGATTCATCGGCTACGTCCACCTTATGTCACCTACAGTATTTACAATCTCTCCCGCACAGAGACCTTTCGAGGGTTCCTCATTCACATCACAGGCCGCGAATGTAGCAGCCGCTCAGGTTTCTCCCACCGCCGACTCATCAGCTTCCGTCGCCTGCCCCCACGCTCCAAACTGACACAGCGACTACGTCTGCGACACATGTGTGGGACAGTCCGTGTCCGCGTCCTCAAAATGACCCCAAGCCTACGGCGGAAATACCTTCGATACTACCAGAAAAAATTGCGACGCTATCGCAACCGCTACCCCACAAGACGACATCCGACTCGACGCCCACCGCAACGACGCACCAACCCCAACCGCTACCCCGAAGAAGTCTGAGCCCCCACAAAAAGAACAACACCAAGCCCAAACACCACACAAACCAACTCCCCTGCACGTTCCCTTCAACACTCCCACACCAATCCGGCATCGATTGTGCAAAGCCACTCTTCCCAGAAAGACTGTTGTGCTGTGTGTCGTTGTAACATAAGGTGTTTTTTTAGGAGGCAAGATGAAAACAAGTCCACGTTCCATCAGATTTTTGAGGGTAGGTTTCTTTTTTTTGATGCTCTCTGCGTGTTCTTGGTTGGTCGCTTGTAGTGCTCCAAACCTTAGCAACCCGGGCACAGGGTACACAAACAACGACAACAACAGCAAAAATGGTGGCAACAATAACAATGGCGGAAATGTAGGTCAGCCCACCACATCGCCAGATGCCGGTCCCATCCAGTCCGGGAAACAAAGTGGTTGGGGTTCCAATATCGGGACCGGTGGCGCACAGGACATCGGACAATTTAGAAAAATCATCGAATCAGGTGAGATCCCACACCCCAATACACTTGATGCCAATGGTTTCTTCTCCGAACACCACACACAGCTGCCCGCCCCGACATGTGGAAAAACCTTCTGTCTTCACGGAATGCTCGCACGCAATAAGAGTTTTATCGGCAATGAGACCTACCACGTCTTACAGCTCGGCATGAACTCCTCAACAGATGTCAGCAAGCTCCCAAGATTGCCCCTCAACCTCGTCGTCGTGATCGACACGAGCGGTTCAATGAAGAGTCAAAACAAGCTCGAATATGTCAAGACAGGCCTCAAGCTGATGCTCGACAAGCTGCGACCAGAAGACACCCTCGCGATCGTCCATTACAGCACCAAAGCCGAAACCCTTCGCCCCGCACAAGCTGTGACGGCAGACAACAAGAGTGCAGTCATCGACCTGATCGATAAACTCAGGGCCACTGGCGGTACAAACATCTACGACGGTCTCAAGCTCGGCTACGAAGAGTGTCTCAAACAATCCTCAGACAAAAAACAAAACCGCGTGATTTTCCTCTCCGATGGAAAAGCGACACAAGGGATCATCCAAACAGACAAGATCCTCGAAATGTCCAACCAATACGTCAAAAAAGGACTTGGTCTGACGACGATCGGTGTGGGACTCTCCTTCAACGTCACGTTGATGCGTAGCCTCGCAGAGTCCGGCAGTGGGAACTACTACTTTTTGGAAAGTCAGGAGGCCATTCGAGAAGTCTTCCAAGACGAGATGGATTACTTTGTCGTCCCCATCGCATACGATATCAAGATCTCCGTCGCACTCGGCAACTCATACACACTCACCGAAGTCCTCGGGACAAACCTGTGGCAAAACACCAATGAAGGTGGCAGCATCTATATCCCGAGTGTCTTCCTGACAGGTCGCACAGCCCATGACGATCCCAAAGCAGGACAAGGTGGACGTCGTGGCGGTGGTAGCGCGATCATGTTGCGATTGTCAGATTCCCTCTCCCAACAGTTACAGTCGAGACAAGTCGCCGCCATCACATTGACCTATCGTCCGGCAGGAGAGACCAAAGAGGTCACACAACAGATCAAGGTCGACTTCTCCCCTACATCCCAAGACCAATTGAGTGAGCCCTACTACAGCCACACAGCGATCGAGAAGAATTACGTCATGCTCAACGTCTATCTAGGGCTGCGCACAGCATGTCAACTCGCCGTCCTTCAACAAGATCCAAAGGCCGCTCTCGTCGTCCTACAAAAACTCAAAACAGATGTCGTTGAGTGGAACAAAACATTTGATGACGAAGACATCAAGGCAGACCTCACACTGATCGGTAGCTTGATCCAAAACCTTCAAAAATATACACAAACCACCTCCCCCTGATTTGCCACCACTCCCCATCTCAAACAACCCCTCTGACCTATCACGGTTGCTTGCGAATACACACTCTCCCCAAGAAGGCGATCGTCGTACAGGTCGGTAACTTGCTCTCACAGTCTGCATCCGTCTGACAAGGCCCCGAGCAAGTGTAACCTCCCTCGCTGTCTTCCATACACAGTGCGGTCTCGCAGTCGTTACTGGTCTTGCAAGAGTCAACACCATTCTTCCCTGTACCACGTGTCCCAACGCGACAAAAACACCCTGTCTTCTCATCACACTCACACCGCTCTTCGGAGGCACAATCCTCATTGAAAGTGCACGCCTTGCCACCCTCTTGTCCTGCCGTCTCAGTGGGAGTCTGATCTGGTATAACAGGCTCCTTTGTCGGTTCATTCGTAGCTTCGCCCTGTGCTGGCTCGGCGCTCGCCTTGTCAACAACAGGCTCATTCTCAGTCGTCTCAGGTTGCGTGGACGCGTCTGGGACCTGCTCTGTTTGTGTTGTTGGTTCTTCGTTCTTCTTTTCGCTCGTGGTCTTCTCTTCGGTTTGAGGAGCTGTTGGACATCCTCCCCACAACAAACCAAGACATAAACACATCAACATGACATTTATTCTGTTTCTGAACACACCCATCAAAAGGCTCCTTTCTCATCGTAAGTGCTCTCATTCAACGTCCGAACGAATCAGTATACTCGATGACAACGCCAGCAGCCAACCCACCCACCAAAAAGTCTCACACGAAGGAAGCACAAAGGAGAGGAAAAAAACAACGATAGAAAACCTCATAGATTAAAACACTTGAAACAAAAAAAGCATCTTCCGAGTACAAACCCCTTAAATATATAACTCGACGCGGCTCATCATGTGCGATAGAATACCCCACAACAACCTACACACAGGAGCAAAAAAGAATGAACGTCGAACTCACACGAAGAAGCAGTCAGCTGGTCGATACAGGCTGGCTCTTCGAACGTTTAGGGGATTCAGACATTCGGATCGTTGACATACGAGGTGAGATCAAGTCTGCGAGTGAACCACCTCCTTGGTACGTAGCCCACGAAGACGCCTACAAAGAAGCGCACATTCCAGGTGCAGTGTTTGTCGACTGGGTCGAAGACATTGTGGATCCAGAGGCAGACATCAAAGTCAGTCTCCCCCGCCCCCACATGTTCGCCTCCCTGATGAGCCAACTTGGCATCGACAACCTCCACCACGTCGTGATCTACGATGATTGTGGAGGCAAGCTCGCGGCGCGCTTGTGGTGGCTGTTCAAATATTTCGGCCACCGCGAAGTCAGCCTCCTCAACGGCGGCTGGAGCAAATGGATCTCCGAGCACAAGCGAAGCTCTACCACTCCACCAAACCACTCACCAACCACTTACAACCTAAACGTCTCCTCTCACCTACGTGCGATGCTTCCCGAGGTTGAATCGTCTCTTGGAGCAGAGGGAGTTTGTCTGATGGATTGTCGTGGGCAGGCGTTGTTTGATGGAGAGGTCACAAGAGGTTCACGTAAGGGGCATATCCCCGGCGCGATCAACATCCCCGCAAGCTCTCTCGTCGAAGGCCCACATGGGACGTGGAAGTCAGAGGACGATCTGCTACAGATCTTCGAGGACGCTGGCATCACAGACGACAAAAGAGTCATCACTTACTGCAACGCAGGTGTCTCTGCGAGCGCAGGGTTCTTTGCGCTCACACTGTTGGGGTACACAAACATCGCTAACTTCGACGGTTCCTGGTACGAATGGGAGCGTGATGAACAACGCCCTGCCGAAGTCACGTCGTAAGGCTGCTCCAACAAAAAAGCGCACGAAAGCGCCTGTGTGACAGGTTATTGTATGGAGCAAAAGGTCTCTTTTGCCGAGCGATTGGGAGGCAAACGGAATGCCGACGTCACAGGTTTCTTTTTGGGCTCCTTGGTCAACAAGAGATAGGCACCAAAGACCGTCGCCCCTGCCCCGAGAATGGTCCCACTCCACCCAAGAATCTGGTACATTGTAAAGCGCTCCCTGGCTGTTGTGACAGAGGGAGAGTCGTTTAGTTTGCGGATCTTTTCAAACTCGATCGCAGAGGCGTAAAAAGACACCCCACCTCCGACGACCATCACGACACCAAGGCTCGTGAAGATGCTCCCAAGCACCTGACGCCCTCCGCTCCCCTTTCCTTCGAGGACCACCTTTGTAGGTGATGGTGGCCCTCCTGTCCTTGCGACTCTCAGCGCACAATCTCTCGCGCGGATAAAATACTCGAAGACTTTCACACCCTGCAATGCTTTCCTGGGGATCGAGGCGACGTATCGACTCCCCTCTTCCTGCTTCATCGTCACCTGGCGGTACATCCCACTTGGACGGGTGCGATAAAAGAGCATCACATCCATCACCTTCATCTCGTCTGTGACCTTGGCTTCGATGATCGGCTTGGGTTTGCTGAGATCTTCGTATGTGACGGGCGTGTGGGAGAGGATCGGAGGTCCTGTGTCGCTCTTGAGCACCTCGCTGCGGACGTTGTGAAAGAACACCCTCATCTGTCCACGGAGACCGGGGATCTCGCGCAAACAAGGCTCCAACTCAACGAGCCTCTTCATCGCATCACGCGCCACATCTTTTCTTCCTAAAAACATGTACGCGCGGCTTAAATAGGTGAGCACAACTCGCTTTTGTGGCTTTGTCAATTCGTGGTGTTGGATCCAGTTAAGACCTGTTTGTGCGCATGTGCGATATGCGCCCCTCTCACATTGCTTGACAAAGACCTGAAGCTCAGCATCTTCGACAGGCGCCGCGAGTAAAAAAAACCCCCACCAAAAGGGAAGCGTGTTCATCAATAACATGGCCACTCCAATCCAATCATCCCAAAAAACCGTTCGTGTTGCCCTCGGAGATAGCTCCCGTCATCGGCACAAAACGCACAGCAAAAGTCGCTCGCTCCTCAAAACCTTCAGTCGAACGAGTGATCAACAACATCTTCATATCACGAGCATCTCCCACAGGGATCACCATACGACCCCCAACAGCAAGCTGCTCTTTGAGCATCGGTGGCACAAAGATCGGCGCGGCCGTCACGACAATCGCATCGTAAGGACCACCAGACTCCCAACCGTACATACCATCCGCGTGGTGAACGTGTACATTGTCGATCCCCACCGCGTCAAGAACATCCCTCGCATGATTTGCGTGCTCTTCGATAATCTCGACAGTCTCTACGTGCTCTGCAAGACAAGATAAAATGGCGGCGCCATACCCCGACCCTGTTCCCAGCTCCAATACACGCGCACCCTCAGCAGGAACAGAGGCCGCCTCAGCCATATACGCCACGATAAATGGCTGAGAGATCGTCTGCTGCTTTCCGATCGGCAGTGGTCGGTCTTCGTAGGCATGTTGCTGCATCACACGTGGGACAAACAGATGCCGGGGGATCGTCCTCATCGCATCGAGTACGCGGACATCTTTGATCCCTCTTGGGATCAACTGTGTCTCGACCATCTGCTCTCGTAATCTCGCAAAATCAATCACTTGTCTTCGCACCTTTGCAATACTCAGGGTTCCTCTTGTCGACCTCGTACAAAAAACGATACTACCAACAACAGTGGGTTTTCTTCAAGAACACAAAAAGGATGCTTGCTCATGAGACACAGACCAATGTATCCTCGTACTTTCCAAAAAACTCAACACAAACAAAAATAGAAGGAGGTTGCAAACATGACATTCACATTCCCAAGAGATAACAAACCTGTTGCGATTAACGGGGTCGCTATCGGCTTTGTCTTGCTCGTCGTCGTGCTGGTCTTTCTCATCTTTTCCTTTGTCCCTCCTTGGTACAAAAGCCTCAACGTCAAAGAAAAAGTGGGCGAGTATGTCTCAGGTTACACGCATAATGGCTTTGACAGCGAACGATTCTCTGAATCACTCGCCAAAGAGTTGGAGAAGATGGGCGTCGATGTCAATCCCTCCGATATCGAAATTGAAGTGACAAAAGATCGCTTCATCACCATCGTCTTTTCATACGAAGACATCGTCCGCTACCCCTTTGTGAAGCGCATTACACGCCTCAAGTATCACATCAAAGTAAAGCGGAAATTAAGCTAGACGTGTCCGACAAGACAGAGAGAGTGCTCAAGGGGAGCGAAATGGGGAAGATTCAGGGGATAAGGGGGAGCAGAAGCCGAAACATATACGCCAACGGACTTATCGGTAGCAAACCCCACCACCGTTCTGTAATGGAATGCACGTCCTGTAGAGACTGCTACCTGTTCCAGTTGTACAATTCGAATCTGTCGTACAATTTTTAAGACAGATAGTCGACGAGCCTGTGTTTGTACATGTCAAACCACTCACACATCGAGTCCCTGACGTCCCACCACAAGATTGACCTGCCGTACGTGTGGCTTTCATCAAACAAATCCCGTACTTCGTCGAGTTGGTATACAACTGCACACATTCATTGGCGGATGTACATGTCGATTGCGTTCCAGGCGCAGCACAACGTGGAATACACGTCCCAGAAGAGGCTGTGTTACTCGTCATACGGCAGTAATGCTGGGCGTTACAACGCAACGAGGTGTTCCCACAGCTCGCACCATTCCCACGTGTTCCTTTCGGCAAACACGCAAACTCCGTGCTGTTGATTGGCGCACACTCTTGTGTCGATGTACACGCGGTGCTCGACGTTCCTGTACACTCTTTGTAGCACTTCCCTGAGGTGGAAGAGGCCGCGTTAAACATACAGAATGAGCCAGCAACACAACGTGTATCAAGGCTTGAACAGGTCTCACCGACCTGTTTGTTTGGTAAGAAGAAGCAGTAGTTCGCGGTCGAACCACTTGTGAGATTGACTTCGATACAGTCGAGTCCGTTCGTGCATTTTCCACCAGGGTTGGTGCACGTTTTGTAGCAATGTTTTCCTGCGTTTGTGGTCAAACAAGTCTCACCACTGCCACAGACCGTAGATGAAGAACTACAACTTTTACGAGTTGTGGGCACTGTTGTCTTTTTGCACTCGAAGCTGGTACAGGTCTGTCCTGTGGGGCAGGTCTTCCCCGAACCTGTTCCACATTGCTTATCCGTACAGAGCAAGGACTTGCAATGTTGTGTGGTGCCACATTCGAAATCGATCACACAGAAACGCAGACCAGCCTTACAAGTCCCTGACTGACAGGCTTGCGTGGTTGGACAATCCCTGTGGAAAGTACATGATTGTGTGGTTGTTTCGCAGACACCTGTTGTGGTGTTGCACTTTTCTCCGGTTGGGCAGGTCAGCGTCGAACAGCTCACACATGCGCCGTTGCTACAGGTTCCATTTGGCGCAGCACAGTCGGCGTTGGAGGAGCAGGGTTTGTCTTTGCAGAGTCCTGTTGAGATGTCACAGACCTTGCTGGAGGGACATGAGAATTGAGATGCACAGCTCTCACACTTGCCGTTGTTACAAGTCCCTGCAGGTGCGCTACAATTTGCGTTGGATGTGCAGGTGTTGGTCTGTTTGGGTTCGCATTTTTTGGTGGTGAGATTGCACTGCTCATTGGCGTTGGTGCAGCCTGTGACGGTACAATCTTGTCCGCTCGCGGTCTCACACTGTTTGGTCGTCGTGTTACAAGTTTGACCAGTGGGACAGCCTTTGGTCGTGCAATCTTCGGCGGCTTTGGGCTCACACTTTTTGGTCGTCGTGTTGCACTGTTCATTGGTGCCACAACCTGTGACGGTACAATCTTGGGCTGTCTTGGGCTCACATTGTTTGGTCACGTTGTTACAGACTTCGTCGTTTCCGCAACCAGAAACCGTACAATCAGTTGCAGTGCCTGAGCAGCGACCAAATTGAAGATCGCAGGTCTTTCCATTTTCGCAATCATCATCACTGAGGCAGATCTTGGGGTAACACGCACCGCTACGACACTCGAAGTCGACCTGACATGCGTTGGGATTGCTCGCGCAGCTGCGGCGGCCTTTGGTGCAGACTTCGCTGACACAGTACTGACCGGAGGGGCAATCTTTATCGAGGGCGCACGCTCCACCTGTGCGATCGACACATTTTTGTTCGATGAGATCGCACTTTTTGTTGGAAGGACACTCAGCGTCAGATGCACATTTGCCGTCAGCTTCTTTTTGCTCTCCCCCGTCAGCGGTGGGTTCAGTCTCAGTTTTTTCAGTGGGCGCTTCGCTCGAACACTTGTTGCTGACACAGAATTGGTCAAACGAACAATCATCCTTGGTCACACACTCGACACAATCCCCTGTGTCGCGCTGACAGACCGTGTCGGTCTCGCAGTCAGCGTTGGTTTGACAACCTGTTGTGGGATTGGGATTGACTTCACGAGGTTTACAAACCCCCCCACTACATGTTTCATTGGGTTTGCAGACGATGGATTCATTTGTATTGGTACAACGTGTGCGATCCACACAGAGATCGTTGCTACAGCGTTGTGTGGCGGAACATTCATCATCATTTGTACAAGATTTTTGGGTGGTGGAACCACATGCTCCGAGCAAACTGAGCATGCCCCAAACGGCGACTCCCATCACCAAAGATCGAATATATATAGGGCCAAACATTTGACAAGCCTCCAGAGTAACGAGCAAATTCAATCACGCAATCTTCAGAATTTACTTGAAATGCAACAAACTTTCAAGCACCCAGGTCGTGCTTCTTCACACATATCAAACCCAGGTATCCCACAAAAGATGCGAAGCGTACCGATTTATTTCCGAAGTGGATGGCTGTTATTCTTCCTGATTTTTTCGTGCTTTGCTTCAGAAAGTCTCGCACGTCCACTTCATTTTGACTACTTTCACGTCACACCACCGATGAAGCCTGCGAGCCAAACAGGACAGTGGATCGATGGCAAGCTCAACGGGTGGTACAGACAAAAACACATGACGCCGCCGACATTAGAGCTTGGACTGCAAGCAGCGGCGCAACGTCTGGCGCAGCGTTTGGCGAAGAGACCGTTACGTCATCTTCCCCATAAGATCGTCCAATCCGCCCTATGGTTATCGGGCAATGCCGACCACAAGTTGCGGATCTTTGCGATGGCCTTTGGTTCCCGCAAGCAGCTTTGGACCTCTCTACAAAGAGCCCTGAAGTCACGACTCGCAGGACAGTATCCCACCCATTTTGGGTTGGGACTCACACAGACACCGGCGTCCATTTGTGTCTTGATTATGTCTCGCCGGGGTGCGCATCTTTCGCCTTTTCCACGACGCGTCAGGGAGAACAAGACATACACCTTACGTGGTCAATTGCTTCCGGGCTTCTCTCAACCCAAACTCGTCATCGGGACACCTACAGGAAAGGTCATTCGTATCCCGCTCGTCGTCAACGCTGGTGGGGCATTTTCCTACAATTGGACGTTCAAGATGGTTGGATTTTACAGGTTCCAGATCGTCTTGCAGGATGAGCGGGGTCCGTGGGTGTCTTCTCAGTGGGATGTGCGTTCGTTGACCAAAGGGCAATCGAGCGCCAAGATCTGGAAGCGTGCATTTGCCTTCCACAAAAAGCGCCTCTGGGCGCACAAGAAGCCCAAGAAAAGAGCGCTGCTGCCCACAACAGCCTGGACCGCCAAAAGTGCCGAGACAGCCCTCTGGAAACTCGTCAATGCCCAACGCAGTAAACAGAATCTCACACCACTCAAGCGCGAAGTGCGTCTTCATCACTTGGCCAAACAGCACGCAAAGGACATGGTGAAGGACGGATATTTCGGTCACACTTCACCACAACACGGTTCATTTGCCGAGCGGTTTCAGCGTCTGCGTTGGCACGTCAAGCGCGCTGGCGAGAACATCGTCGTCGCCAAACACCCAAAGGAAGCGCTGCGTTTGTTTTTACAGAGCCCGACCCATAGAGGCAATATTTACGACCCCAAAGCCAAACTCACAGGTGTCGCGGCTGTCCTCGATACCAAAGGACAGATCTACTTCGTACAGATCTTTGTAACACCTTAGAGTATGAATCTCCGTTCAAAGATTGCTCCCCAAAACTCCCCACCACAAAACCCAACTCAAGGGTTCTCCACCCAAACGCAAAAATAGCCTCGGAGAGGCTCAACTGAGGGGGAAGACAAGCGCCAGCGCGTCTGGGGGATTTCAAAATCCCCCGATAGCTCCCCCTTTTTTCACAAAAAAGACTACTTCTTCTGCGCTGGGCGAGAGGTTGGCTTGGAGGTGGGCGCCGCAGTCTTTGCGGGCTCCTTTTTGGTATCGCTAGATGTGTCGAGCAAGACAAGAAGCTCCGAAGCCAACTTGACGATCTTTTTCGAGACTTTCTTGGACGATGCAAAACCCTTCAAGACAGGTACCAACGAGGCCGCATCAGCCCCTATTGAACGCACAACCTGCAGCGCACGAAGTGTCTTCTCTGTAGAAGCTCCCTGCTCAAGTACACCGCGCAAAAATGGCAGCGCACCCTTGCCAATACGCTGAAGCGCCTTGCGCACAGTCGCAGCCATCCACGCGGGCTTTGCGTCTCCCAACGCAAACAAAGAGGGAACCGCCGCAGCCGAGACCTCCCCCAATTCACCGAGGAGCTCAATCGCGCTCCAACGCACCCAACGAGAACGCGAACGTAGCGCCTTTTGCAAGAATGGCACAGCGACAGGTCCAGCCTTCACAAGCGCGTTCGCCGCCGCACGCATCGTGCGAGGTTCACCCAATGAAGGCAACAACGCACGAAGGACGTTCGGATCTTTACCCTTCAACACAGAGAGTCGCTCGATCGCCATACGACGGATCGAAGAATCACCATCCCCCAGCCTCTTGAGCAATTGCGGAACAAATAGATGCCCCTCGTCACCCAATCTCGCGATAAACACGAGCGCCTTCTCACGCACCTTCACATCCGCGTGTGAGAGGGCCTTTTTCAGCCCTTCCTGTGCACCTGAGAGCTGTGAACCAAAACGTGTCAAAGCCTTTGCAGCGGCCACCCGTACAGCCTTATCATCCTCCGTCAGCAACATCCCCAGCGCTGACACTGCGCGCTTGTCGAGGCCTTGCCCTAACGTCCACACGATCGCCTCGCGCAACTTGGAATCTGCCTTCTTGAGCTTCTGAAGTAAGCCTGCTGTCGCCGCACGTGCAGCCCTTCCCAAGGTCCCAAGCGCCAATGTCGCCCGCAACACGACCGCGTCATCCTTATCTCGCAAACGCGCAAGCAAGACCTTCACGCCATCTTTTTGGGCACTCTCTCCCAAGTTTTGGAGCGCCTTGACCGCCTGTAACACGACACTTAGCTCCTTGTCCTTCAAACGCTCGACGACCGCCTTGGCCACCTTGGGATCGTTTGTCTCGCTCTGTCCAAGAGCAAAGAGCACGGCTTTGCGCAACGCCTTGTCGTCGCTTGTCAGATGTGGCAACAAGGCCTGGACGGCTTCACGTGCGCCCGTCCCCATCTTTCCGAGAGTACGTGCGACAGCAATCTGAAGCGCTACCTCTTTGCTCTGCAATGCACGACGCAAAATAGGCGTGGCTGTCGTCCCGATCTTACCGAGCGCATCAAGTGCAGCCCCGCGAACAGCCAGATCTTTGTCGATCAACGCCTTGTTCAACTCGACGAGCGCCTTGTTGGCGCGCACACCAAGATCACCGAGTGCCACCGCTCCCAAACGACGAAGTCCAGGCTGTTTCGATTCGAGGAACTCTCGCAATGTCTCGACGGGTTTCTTGATCTTGGACAGAGAGCGCGCGGCAACCCAGCGGACCTCTGTTGATGGATCGAACAACGCCCGCTCCAAAAGTGGCAGCGCGAGCGCACCAAGGTCACCAATCTCACCAAGGACAAACGCCGCGATCTTGCGCTCGGAGATGGTCCCTGTGTGCAATTGTCTCTTGAGCAGGATAACGGTCTGGGAAGATGCCGCACGAAGCGCTGCGACAGCTGCGCTCGCGAGACGCGCAGACGCTTGCGCGTTGCCGGCCTGACGTTGTGTGAACAAGATCTGTGCGATCGCCGGAACAGTCGGCGCAGCACGCTCACCAAGTCGTGCGAGGAGACGCAGCGCGGCCCATCGCACAGAGGTCTCCTCTGCATTGAGTCCAAGGCTGATCGTCTCTGTCCCAAGCCGATAAAGTTCCCGAAGAGCGACCTTTTGTACGTTGGCATTCTTGTCGAGCAAGGCCGACAAGACCGCCGTGGCGTTCTCCTCGTGAAAAGACGCAAACGAACCGAGCGCACGAACTGCAGCGACACGAACAGTCGGCTCAGGGTCGGACAACATACGGCGTAAAAAAGGTGCCGCAGGTGTGGCCGCCGAACCGATCAAACGCAAGGAGCGGACAGCCGTTCTGCGAACACTCCCTCTTCGATCCGTGAGGGCTCCAATCAACGCAGGGACAGCGTCTTTGGCGAGCGCTCCCAGGCGGCCCAATGATTCAGCCGCGACACGTCGAACGCCCCAATCTCGATCGGAGAGGGATTTCGACAATACGGGGACAGCGTCTTTGGCCTGCTCTCCAAAACGACCGAGTGTCCAGGCGGCTTCACTACGCACCAGCCACTCGGGATCGCCCAACAGGCGCGTGACATCTTTGACCGCGCTTGACGCAGCAGGTCCGATCTTACCGAGCGCTTGTACGGCATCGCGACGTACACGCCACTGCTTATCTTTGAGCGTCTTTTGCAACGAAGGGACAGACGCGACAGCCTGCGGTCCCAAGATCCCCAACGCCTGAATCGACGCACGACGCACCTTCTCATTTTTATGTGAGGTCGCCTTGATCAACGCCGGAACAGCCTTCTTTCCCATCCGAAGGACAGACTCTTTGGCAGCCTGACGAACCTTTGTGTCACTATCCAACAACCACAACGCGAGACGTTTCACTCGGGTAGGAGGGGTCAAGCGATAGTATGACCCGATCCCTCCCACAACCAACACTACAAACAAGAACGCAAAGACACCAAAACGCTGGTTCATCACCTTTCCTCCCGCCCAAATCGGTGTGTTTTCATGGAGGCAGGAAGTTTCTTCAAACGTGTCCGTCTGCCTCAACACTTTGGACCATCAAATGTATGTCAGGGGCTCCTCAAACCATACGAGGAATAAGTGATTCTGGCAAGCTCTTGTAAGGAACATGGGGATGCAGTGATTGTGAACATCTTTGGAGGATTTCAAAGCAAAGGGGGTGTGTATCAGGTACATGGAAGGAAGCAAAGGGGAAATAGACAACCATCCCCGAGGACTGACGTCTTTTGGGACGATTGAGAGGGACAAGGAACAGCGAAACGATTACGCGTCGGCGTCGATCCGTGGGGGTGGTGGACCGAGTTTGGTGCAGATTGTGGAGAGAGAATCCTCAACAATCTCGCGCAGCTCATCATCACGAGAGCCAAGCAGCCCCATGAGAGGGCCGATCGAGCGTGGATCGGGGTGAAAGCTCAAGGTATGTGCGACAATACGACGCACCATCAGCTCAGGATCCCAAGCACGTTCAATGAGTTTTTCGAAGACAGCTTCTGGCATGGAAGGAGGATAGGTGGCGAGGAGTTCTGCGGCTTTGGCTCGGACTTCAGGCTCTTCATCATCAAGCGCGCGCTCGATGGTGGTCCAGGTCAGCTCGTCAAAGCGGCTGATCATGACCATGCCTTCCAAGGCCTCAAGGCGTGTCGTCATCAGCGCTCCATAACGGGCCTGGTAGGACATCGCCTCAAGATGAACAGGCGGCTTTTGCGCCTCTTCTTGTTTATGTTCTTGCTCAACACCTTGTCGATTTTGACTGCGAAGACGCATCATCATCTTACGCGCCTTGCGACGGTAACTCTCTGTACGATACAGAGTATCCGTCTGCTGTCTCGACTCGGTGGTCTCAGACTTTAACTTCGAGAATGGTGACTTTTTCATTACTAGTCTTCCCTTTGTCTCGCCGGGAAGTCAAATCCCGTACAACAATATCTCACACAAATGACTTTCATAACTACATGCTTCCAGGTCAAGTCCTGAGGCCACACAAAGAAAAAAAGACCTCAGCCAAACAACTTCCTCCAAAGACATCACAAAAAAAAAACACATACAATACATACATTACGGCAGAAACGTGACCTAGCCTACAGGTCAACTGAACAAATGTCAAGAAAACAACAAAATAAAACAAAAGATAAACAAATAAAGATGTTATGCGTCTTTTCAGGGCTCACATCTTGCGTTTCATACATGATGATTTCTGCCTAACATACCAACAAAAGTCAAATTTTGTTCCGAAGTTTTTGTGTCGTGTTCTCCCCATTCACAGGGGAAAGATCTAAAGATCTGATTCGATTGTCCTTTTTGATCCTCATTCCAGACCAAACAGAACAAGATTTCGAGCTTTTTGACAGATCTTGTTGCGATTTTTTCCAAAAAAAGTGTACACCTTTGATACTGAACAAGATCACATGAGGACAATCGCTCTGGCTCCACACCAACAAAGGGAGATATCGTCTTGGACTTATCAGGACATGTGTTGATCGGGATGCGTTGGCGACAACCCTTGCACACCCATAGAAAACTCTTCTGCCATTGTCGCACCCCAAAGGTGCTCTCGACACACGGCACAACACACATGCTTCATACAGACGCAGCCAGTGGCGACTCTATTCAGTACCAATTCCACCCCGCCCATGTATGTGCATATGAGCTAGGTGCCGCGCCACCCTTTGCCATCGATCCGCAGGCTGTCGAACACGCCACACAGATCGCGCAAAGACTTGGTTGTCAGATCGCACCTTCTTGTTCATTTTTTGCCGAGACACAGATCACAAATGCCCCGCCTTCCGGAAAGATCCACGGCACACGGCTCGCCCAACATGGCACAATCCCGACACCAACGAAGGAGATTGTGATCTCCAATGTCTTCCTGAAGGAAAGTCGATGTACTCTTATACAACGTCCATTCTCAGAAAAAGTTTCGCACCTTCGCCTCGAACACACTGGACGTCCACAAATTGTGCTCCAACTTCCCAGACAATTCAACAGCATTGAGGAGGCGCTCACAGCCGCACAACACATCCAAGATATGCTCGGTGCGCTGGGACACAACACAGCATACCACGCACCTGATATCGACGTAGAGTTATCCTATCAACACGGCACATTCGTCACCCTCACGCACATTCACGCTCTATCTCAACTCCGACGTGCGCTTCAACACGAAGCACAAAGACAGGCTCACGCACAAACACTCCGCGCCTCTTTTCGAAGAGAACAACAAGACTTTTTCCCCACACCTCCTCACCCTATCGATGAATACGCGCTGCCTGCTACACTCAACAGGCACCTGCACAAGCTGCCCGCAAAGAACGCACACAGCCAGTGGTATCTCTTTCAGCTCCCGGAGCTGCGATCACAACCAACCTCGCTCACACAAGCTGTGATGGCCTCCTTCGCGAGGATATTGCGTGCTCATGTCTCCACAGAACAACGGCGTGCTCTCCACATACTCACCGATCCCACCTCACTCGCATGGCGCCTCGACGCCCAAGACAAAGACCAGCAGCGTGCCCTCGAAGCCCTCATGCAGCAGGCCTTCCAGCTCACAGAAGGTGTCTCACAAACCCACAGATATACGCTCCCCAATGGACACACGCTCCCTCTCCAAACACAACCCCAACACAGCGACCAAAGAGCGCCCTATATCGCTCCAATCCATCCCATCGAACACCAACACACAGAGCTACCGATCGCCGGTTGGCAGTGGCGACGTAATTGGCAAACTCTCGGCATGTCAACAGACATTATTGACGGTCTGATCGCGCTAGGTTTTGTCGAACTGTTCGAAGAATTACGCGCGCTCTCCAAAAAACTCCCCTTCGACCATCTCGGAGAGATCCTTGTCCGCTGGTATCGCGCGCTCAAAAGGCAGGGGCTCCCCGTCCATCAATTGACGAAACAAAGGCTCTTCTCGATCGTCTCCTTTTACGCGATGGGTCGCTGCCACAGAGAAGCGATCAAAGATCTGATGGCCTTCTCCTGTCTCTATCCAGAGCGCTCCGTCCGTGAATTGCTCCAACACGAGATGGGCATCCAGGTGATGTCCGTCAAAGATCTACGTCGCGCCCTACCCGTCTGGATCCAACACACACCACCTCCCAAAACGACCATCTGGGCCAAACGTGAACGCTATTGGATGGGTGTGGTGATGGAGAGAGTCAGGGGTGCGATTTCAGGTGCAGACGCCCACGATGTGTTGATCGAATACCTCTCAGCGCAACCGCCCACACCACTGGACAAGGCAGAGTACCCACCTCCGCACAAAAAAAACAAAGTCAAAAAGCGACGAAAACGACGATAAAGACATGAGGCTTCGATGAGATACAGCCCACATATCCAACAACTCTTACGAACACACCAGCTCGATATCGGCAGCCAGCTCCTGCTCACATTGTACGATGAACACCAGATCAAAGGCGTCCTCGTCGCCCCTGCCTCACAAGCAGAGACAACCGCCCTTCAAATCCAACTCGCACCGGGCCAAATATGGGGCATCCCGACCGATCTGATCGAACAACTCAAAGAGGTCGGTCACCTCACACAAACCGAAGCCCCCCAAGATAGACCAGAGCGCCCACTCCCGCAAACACAACCACGTAAACAGCTCGCGCTCATACAGACCTCCACCCTGCTCTCTTTTCCCACAAAAACACCTACTAACATCGGTTGGGATATCTTCGATCTTCGTCAGGAGTTGGACAGCTCAACGCCCTCTTCTCGTTGGCTGCGATTGGGACAATGGATCTGTACACAGTGGAACCAATCCTCAGAGAGACCAGACGCTTTTGTCATCTACGTCCCACTCGAAGAGAGCTGTGAATGTGCCCAACAACTGGCCTTCTTACTCGCTCCACAGCCTGTCCCCATCGTGTGTATCCCGACACCCCAACGCATCGAAGTCCCACAACAATGGCACAACGCCGCGAGCCTGTTCGCAGCCCACAGTGACATCACAGAGGTCACACTCTGTACGCCCAACCATATCGACATGAAGACATACGCCCTTCATCGTGGCGTAGCTGCGTATCTCAAGAGCGCAACACATCCCATCAGCGTCGAGAGTCTTCGACAAGATCCCCTCGCATTGTGTCGTGGAGAGACACTCACACTCACTCGAACCGATCCCAACTTCATTCAGCCACCACTCCCCAAAACGTGGCAGCCTTCACGCCCTTCACTTGTCGATGGTGTTTGGAAGCTCTCTTTGACACAAGACCTGCCTCTCTCGGTCCTCGAAGGGTTGCTGGATACGCCGACAAAAGGACTCGTCTTGAGAGGCAGAATGGATGGCATGTTACCGCACACTTGGAGGGCATTCTTTGAAGAGACAGCGTTGTCATTCCCGATCTTGTACACAGCCCAAGAAGGCCTCGACTTGGACGGTCACCATGACGCCTTCGAGCGCTTGAAAGGATATGGGATGTTGCCCGTTGATGGGATCTTGCCGGAGGTCGCGAGGCTCAAGCTGTCGAGCTGGTTGAGCAGTCCTCCGGAGAAACGAAAGGAGCTGCGTAGCGCATTCGCGGAGTCGTGGGTAGGAGAGAACAATATCTTTGCGGGGATTAGCCTTCTTGCTCGCTGACAGCGTGAAGCCAATCTTGATAGGGTTGTTCGAGCGTCTCAAGTAAACCTTTGCTCGCGAGCCACTCGGGATTGAAGATACGCGATTTGTAACGATCACCACTGTCACAGAGGATCGTCACGATGGTGTGGCCGGGTCCAAGTTCACGAGCGATTTTGACGGCCGCGCCGACGTTGATCCCAGTTGAACCACCGACATACAGACCTTCTTTGTGGAGCAGGTGGTAGACAATATTGAGGGCTTCTGTGTCAGTGACACGGACGGCGTCATCGATGGGGGCACCTTCGACGTTGGCTGTGATGCGGCCATTTCCGATCCCTTCAGTGATGGAGTTGCCTTCTCGTTCGAGCTTGCCTTCTTTGACATGACAGTAGAGAGAAGAGCCCATTGGGTCGGCGAGATAGACCTTCATCTCGGGCTTCTTGTCCTTGAGGTAGATCGCGGTCCCGGCGAGTGTCCCGCCCGTCCCAGTAGCAGCCGTCCAGACATCGATTTTGCCCTCTGTTTGTTCCCAGATCTCAGGACCAGTGCTGTCGATATGTGCCTGTCTGTTGGCGACGTTGTCGAATTGGTTGGCCCAGATCGCGTTTTCGATCTCTTCGGCTGCGCGTCGGGCTTGGTGGTTGTAGTTCATAGGATCGGCGAAGGGGACAGCAGGGACAGGACGGACCTCTGCGCCGAGGATGCGCAACATGTCAAACTTCTCTTTGGACTGTGTGTTGGGCATGTAGATGATGCATTTGTAGCCTTTGGCCAGACAGATATGTGCGAGGCCGATCCCCGTGTTTCCGGCAGTTCCTTCAACGACTGTGCCACCGGGCTTGAGCAGACCTTTCTCTTCAGCGTCTTGGATAATCGAACGCGCCGCGCGATCTTTGACAGAGCCTCCAGGATTCAAGAACTCCGCTTTGGCGAGGATCTCACATCCGGTCTCTTCGCTGAGATGACGCAAGCGGATAAGGGGGGTATGTCCAACTGTCTCAACAAAACCATTTCGGATCTGCATGTATCTTCGGCCTCCATGTGGGATGTCTCTTCGTGATGACATCGTCGTCGTTGTCGTAGTCTCTATGCAATAGAAACGTAGCTCGCCCAAACATGGTAGGATTTTTCAATGGGAAGTCAACCGCAGCCAAAACAGAAACATCCAGTCGCTTGCCCTGATGTTGTCCAATTCCTATGATGATTGGATACCCGATGCACACCAAGCGTTGCTGGCCGCCTCAATAGGAAGAAGGACCAGCCTCCAGCATGTCCTTGTACGACGAAAGGTTTCTTGCGATGAATTTAACCCAACGCTCATGTGTCCTCCCTTGGGAGCGAGGCGCAACAGGCAAAGCCAGAAGCCTTCAGCGATGGTTACGTTGGCTACAAAATCCATCCATCCCCCCACGCAAGCGTATCCTTGAAACGATACAAAGTGGCCACATCCCAGCGCACTTGTTGCACCACTTTGCATGTAACGGCTACGAAGCGAGATTTCGCTCCTATCTCCCCTTACTCCCGAAATTTTACACGCAAATCTTACAAGACAAACGCGACTGGATCGAAGGCCTTCACTCCAGCCACATCCTCCAGCAACATCTCGACGAGATCCCTTTTCATCGCTGCACACAAGACGCCTACATGCTCGAAGAGTTGGAGAGGTTAACGAGGGCATTGTTATCAACAGACCCGCTCGTGTCGGCCCGGTATTGTTCGGCTCCTCACCCAATGGTGCCGGAGCAGTGGTTGTGTCAAACCCTCCACGACGCGCTCGCGCAATTTCTGCACCACCGCGAACGACTCTTGCAGTTACTCCTTGCGCGCAAAGCCCAGCAAGATCCGACATTGTGTCATTGGTCAGACCGTCTTGAGGAGGTCTTGTTTGTGAGGGAGTGAGCTGCTTTTTCAGGAAGGCGAATTGGAGGGGGTGGCTTCAGGGAGGTCTTGGTCTTCACCATCTTTGTTTCCGATGTCCCAGACAGACCGTAAGTTCATACCATAGGTGTAAAGTGAGATGACCCCAAGAATGGTGACAGGGACGAACTGCAGCGCGTGGACGACAGTTGCATAGCTGAGCCCAACAGCCGGGAGCTTTGTCGCACCAGTCGCGAGGAGCGCTTTGCTGCAGAAGAAGTGAAAGGTGATCACGTGTCCTGGTGTCGACGGTAAGAGCACGCCGAGATTGGTGATCGCCATCGCGAGATACGCTGTGACAGGTGAGACTTTCAATCCAAAGGCTGGCAAGATAAACAAAAACATCGCGCCTTCTACGAGCCAGACAAACAAACTCACAGAGAGGATCCCTGCGAGATAGCGGTCGAGCTTGAGGCACTCAAGACCTTCGAGTAAGCGCAGACCAAAGCCTTCGAGTTTCTCACCAAGCGCCGTCGGAAATAACCCAGTCCCCCATGATAACAACTGTTCAAAACGCTGGCGCCAAAAGCGCGCGAGTAACATCGCGCTGAGTGCACCGAGAAAGATCGCGCCGGAGATCCAAGAGATCTGTTGGATCCAGGGATACGCAGGCGCAAACATCGAGACACACCAGAGGATCGCCATGATCGAGAGTCCATCGAGGAGACGTTCGACGAAGAGTGTAGAGAGCGCGATCCCTTTGGGGATCTCTTCTCGCTCGGACATGACATAAGCGCGAACCACCTCACCAAGTCGGGCAGGGAGCAGATTGTTGGCGGCATATCCGATCCACACGATCTGTGTGGCGTCGAGGAAGGAGATCGCTTTGTAAGGTCGCATGATCCACGTGCAACGAACCCCACGCAGAAGATGACCAATGATATAGGCGATCACCGCGGGAATACACCACACCCAATGGATCGAGAGGAAGGCTTTACCGACGTCTTTCCAGGGAATCCCTCGGAACAAAAGGTGGGCAAAGAGCAGTGAGACGAGAACGCCTAGCAAAAGAGAGAAGAGTTTTTTACGATCCATTCGTGACTACCTGAAAAAACGGACAAACGTCCATACATACAAAAAAACATACATCTCGAAGACATCCACCCACGAGGCCACAATTTTCCGCAAAACAATGGAGAAAGGAGATGGGAAGCACAAGCGCATCGTGGGAAGTGTCTGGTCAGTACAAACCGTCGAGGGTCGTATCAGTTGTGAAATTCGTCATCGTAGACAGTGGCGTAGATCCAAAATTGACCATCTCGTCCAGCGCCATCAAGATCGACGCCCAGATCGAGCCACTCATCAGGGATCGGCAGATCAGGTGCAGAAGACCAATCTCCAAACTCATCACCATCCCACTCTGAATAAAAGACGGTCCAGTTTTCCGGGTTGACGGAGATGAGCCACTCATGGTTGCCATCACCTGCACAGAAGACGTCAGTGGTATCGTCGAGATTGGGTGGATCTTCGATCGTGTTGGGTCCTTCCCATGGTTCATAGCTACCGTCGTTCCAGGGGCTCCAATAGATCGATCCATCTTCAGGATTGTAGGAGAGCATCCACTCTCCTTGTTCGTGGCTGGAGACGGAGATAAAGGCTTCACTGTCTCCGAGGTCACTCTCGATCAGGTCGTTGGGTGGTGGTGGGAGCGGTGTCGCACCTTCCCACTCGGACCATGCGTCACCATCCCATGAACACCAGGTCAGCTCGCCGGCTTCAGGATCGTAGACATAACACCACTCCTGCCCTTCGCGAGACGCGAGGGTGACGGTGATGATCTCTTCATCATATTGTGGGGGCAGAGGGGGCAACTGAAACCCGCCCTGCCATCGACTCCATCCATCACCCAAATACTGACAGTAGTAAATTGAGGGCATGTCTATTCTCCCTTCCTCGCTCAGTGTGTGATCAGGTCAGCGGAAACAAATGCTACAAACGTATATCGATGACGGCATCCTTACGCAAGGTTTTGGTGTATCTTGTGAGCACCTTTTGAAAAGCCTTTTGTTGAAGCTGGCGTTTCAAAGCACCCTTTGAGTCTCCATATGACCTGACATTTGCGTTTCGTTTTCCATCTAGATAGATGATGTGAAACCCAAGGACGGTTCGCACAAGTTTGGCATACACCTGTCCAACTTTCAGCGTAATCATCGCTTTTTCGAGTGCAGGGTCGAGACTTCCGAGCTCATAGAAGTCGAGAAGTCCACCTTCTTTGCTCGTAGGATCTTGGGAGAAGCGTTTGGCGAGCGCCGCGAAGGTGTTGGGTTGCTGGAGCGCGAGCGTGAGGACATTTTTGGCTTCGCGACGGATCGAATCGATCTTCTTTTTGTCCTTCACTTTCTTATCGACCTTGAAGACGATGTGGCGGATCCTGTATTCACTTGGTCCTCTTTTGATGCCTTGTGTTGCGCGGCGGTAGGCATTTTTCAGGTCCTCTTCGGAGATGCGGACTTTTTTGCTTGCGACCTGGCGGAGCATTTTGAGTTTACGAAGCTGTTTGCGCACCATCATCTTGTAGGTTGTCGGTGTGTAGCCTTGTTGTGTGAGCGCTTGTTGAAATTGCTCAGCGGTCAGGTTGTAACGTCGGCGGGTGTCTTCCATCCCTCGTTGGACTTCGAGGTCACTGACGTTGACTTGCATTTGCCGGGCTTTTTGGTCGATTAAGGCGTCATCGATCATCTGGTCGAGGACGCGCTTTTGGAGGACTTTGGCTTGCTTGGCGCGCTCTTGGGGGTCAATGATCCGCTGCAGCGCTTGCTTCATCGCATCAAAGCGTGTCCGCCACTCACTCAAAAGGATCACCTCATCATTGACAACAGCGACGATCCTCTCGATCGTCATGCGCTTCTTTTTGGCTTCCACCTGTTGGGGAACAAGGGCCAGTGAGGCAAAGGCACACAGCACCCAAAGCCCTGCTATCGCGATCGAACGCAACATCAGTGAAAAGGATGGTCGGGAGGGTTGTGATGTGGTTTGGACAGAACAAAACATAGGAAAATCCTCATGGATAAAAGAAAAAAGTCGATACAGGGGCCAAAGTAACCAATGCCGCCACCTGGGTCAAGGGGGAAATCTGTTCGTATATAGAGGAAATGAAGCGACGCAACCTTGACACAAAGTCGGGGCTCTGCTATAGGGATGGGGTTATTGTCGCATCACCGTCTTACCGAACTTTTCTGTAGCCCAAAAAGCGACACAAAACCATGACACAATCTAGCCGGAGGTACTGCGATGGCGGTAGACCAGCAATTTATGGATGCCGAAGAGTTGGAGCAACTCTTCCGCTCAAATAAATCTTCAGACGTATATATCCCACTTGGTGAGATGTATCTTCGCCGTGGATTCCCACGAAAGGCGATTGATGTCCTCTCCAAGGGACTCAAAAACGACGACACACAGGAAGGACAACTCTTGCTCGCGCAAGCGTACTTTGACGCTTCGCCGAACAAGGCATCATTCCTCAACCAAGCAGCCGAAACTGCACAAAGTGTCGTCAGTCGGGATCCCAACTCCTGGCAAGCACATCGCCTCCTCGGAGAGATCGCATACGCTCAGGATGACCTTCAAGGCGCTATCAAGTCGCTTCGCCAAGCCCACGAGCTCAACCCTGACCACCCACAAGCGCGTCAGATTCTCAAGAGCTTGGGTGAAGATGTCGACGAACCTTTCGACGAAAATCAATTCTACATCAACGTCGACACCAACTTTATCCCACCACAGACAGACAGCCTGTTCGCGACGATCAGAGACGTCACCCTGTTTTTGATTCCGATCGCGATCCTCGTCTATCTCTACGCGAGCAACTCCGTCCACGGACGTAAGATCCACTCCCTCGCGGTCCTCGGGCGTACACAGCAACGTATCGATACCTATACGGCGCTCAAAAAAGCCAGCGACATCTACAAGACGATCATCAAAAAGTTCGACAAGAACCACCCTTACGCGCTTATCCACCTCGCTGAGACCTACCACGCGCTGTGGAGAAACCACGAGCGCACTGCGGATATGAAGAACCAGTACCTCCAGTATCTCCAACAGGTACAGGGACTGCGAACCAAAAACGCGCAGAACAAAAAATTCATCGACAAGCTCGCACGTTGGCACGCATTGAAAGCACTCAGTGTTTACGAAAATGCACGTGAAGCGATCGTCAAAGGTGAAAAAGACAAAGGTACTGAGCTGCTCAAGCAAGCAGATGCTTACCTCAAGATGTGGCTCAAGCCAACCAAAGATGGCTCTCCCAAATTGCCACCAAGCGCATGGGTCAACTGGGTTCACGGACAAATCCTCGAAAGTCTCGGCAAAAACAGTCTCGCAAAAGAGAACTTCAAACGTGCTGCAGACATGGGATGGAACACACCGAAATTCCGCTTCCGTCAAGGAATGCACTTCATGCGTGTTCGTAAGTTCTCCACCGCACACTCCCAATTCGGGAAAGCAAAAGAGCAAGGTGCACAGAGCGCGAACTTCGTCCAAAGTAAACTCATCGAACAACACAACGAGAACTGTTGGATCGATCCTCCCATGCTCATTCCAGCGAAAGACAAGCCCAAGCCTGGTCTTCAGCTGACAGTCACAGATATGCTCATCGATGGCGCAAACTCCGCGGTCAAAGCTGACTTGCTGCCACAATGTGCTTATCACCCCCAATTCCACAAGTATTACCGTGCGACAAAGCTCTACGCAATGGCTCCTCTTATGGACGTCCTCGCAGTGTTTGACTCTGGCGTTGGTATGGCACCTGCTTTTGAGCTCGCAGAAGAATTTGAAAAAGACTTCAAAAAGTTCAAGAAACAAGGTGACGCTTCTCCCCACGTCCAAGCATGGGCTTACTTCCTGCGCGCCAAGACCGCGTACTACAAGAGTGACTACAAAGAAGCTCGCACAATGGTCGACAAAGCGATCAAAACTGCGGACTACGAGGCTCTCTTCCACAGCCTGAGCGCGGTCCTCCTCATCAAAGACAAAAAGTACGACGACGCACAAAAAGCGTTCGACAAAGCGATTGCGCTCGCTCCTGACTTCATCCAACCCTACTACGAAGTCGCGAACGAGTTCTTGAACGTCACAGATGACGAGAACAAGCCCACTCAAAACGATCGCGTCGAGAAGATCCTCACAGAGTTGAAGAAGAACTTCCCCAAACACGCGGACTACTTCTACCTGCTCGGCCGCCTCGAGTCCAACAAAGGAAACCTCGAAGAAGCTGTCAAACACTGGAAAAAAGCCAGCGACAGCGAAGTCGGTCCTTACTTTGGTTACCACTACGACGCGTACATCCAACTTGGTCGTTACTTCCTCAAGAAGGCACGCGCTGTCAATGCATACCGCTCCAACAAAGAGCACAAAGTACGCGGCAAACGCATGACCAAAGAGGGACGCGAAGAGCTCCTCAAGCAGTACAAAGAGAAGAAAAAAGATATCATCAAACGTATCAAGTCCTTCCTCCAGACCAAAGACATGGAGAAGCACAAGAAAGATCTCAAAGAACGCACAGAGAACTTCGAGAAGTTCTTGACCGCTCTTGAGAAAGGTAAACGTATCCGCAAGGAAGCGATGAATCTTTACATCAACCACCTCTCAAAACTCTACTACAACAAGGCGCTCACCAACTTCAAAGAAGCGATGGACACACGCCCCGGTTCTGTTGATGCTCGTCTGTACACTGGATTCATCTACATCGATGACTTCCGTTACAACGATGCACTCGGACACTTCGATGTTGCGACAGCAGGTTACGCACGTGACCTCGACTTCAAAAACGCAGAGAAGGCATTCGGATACCTGATGACTGCGAAGATCGGAAACAGACACGATCGCAAAAACAAAAAAGTTTGGCCTGACGATGTGAAGAAGTTCTTCCAACAAAAAGTCTTCATCCTCCTCAACCAGGGTGTCGCCAAACTCAACGCAGCAAGAGTGAAGTTGATCAACGAGAACAAGACAGAAGAAGCCAAAAAGCTGAAGTCGGAGCCCAAAGACATCAAGTCCACCGCACAACACATCAGCGCAATCGCAAATGTTCTTGGTAAAGAGAAGAAACTCAAAAAGGTCGCTGAAGAGATCAACGAGGTCGTCTCCACACTCAAGAAGAAAGACTTCCCACCTGCACTCGCACAAATGAAAGAATTCATGAAAGGTGGGGGCAAAAAGAAACGAGGTCGTCGTCGCCGTCGTCGATAACTCTCTCCCTCACTCCAGCTCCACTCCTTCCCCCACTCAAGTCATCATTCACTCCCAAATCCCAATCAACTCCCTCAGATCTGATCCGGCGGACGTTGCACCAGCGGGCGGCCGCTGGACCCCGGTTGAACCCCTTCGGGATTGGGGCTTTACCACCTACAATGCTCTTCTTGGAGAGGCTTTTCTTCGTGGCTGATTTACTTCGTACGCTTTGCAACATATGCCTCNACAAACTCACCACCCTGNNNCTTCGNNNCNTCCCTCCTCTCAAGCCTTTCGAGAGGAGGGACCATTTNCCCGATATNCACGGGGGAAACTAGNTTTCTGTTCCGGNGGACGTTGCACTTGTGTCTCCGCAAACTCCCCTGACTCCACCATTTCATCCCCTTCTTACAGGCGGATATAGCAGAGCCATATCCTCGGATTCTCTTCTACTCGCTTACTTGCAGTGGGTTTTTTGCGTCTTCACTTGCAATCATCCACCTCAACAAACTCTCCACCCTGTCGCTCCGCTCCTTCCCTCCTCTCAAGCCTTTCGAGAGGAGGGACCATTCAGTCGATATATACGGGGTTATAGGTCGGACACAAGGCCCGACCCTACTGATATTCATTCGATATATACGGAATGTTCGTTTGTATCGCGACATCTCGTTTGATATGCATCGCTCCCCTTGCCAACGCAGTTGAGTGGGGGCTTCTTTCTCCTTTTCCCCAGCGCTCGAAGAGCGCAACACAGACGATGCGTCAGCATCGTGGGGTCTGGGGGCAACGACCCCAGGCGGGTGTGGGTAGAAAACCCACCATGCCAAGCGGAGCGCGGCAGCTGTATGGGCAAGCGGAGCGCGGCAGTTGTATGGGCGAGTGGCAACTTGCCCAATAAAAAGTGCTTCCGCAAAAAGCGTTCAAAATTGTAGCGCAAAGCCAGCAGAGATCAGTTGTCGGAAGTACTCGGCGTTTTGTCCGGAGAACAGGTTGGAATAGACACGGTAGCGTAAGTGGACACGAAGACGTTTGGTGATACGTCGGGAGATTCGAATGGTCGCACTGGAGGCGAGGTTTTCATCTTCACCGGGCAATTGTCCGACGGGGTACTTGTTGTGATTGGGGGAGAGTCCATCGGTGTAGGTACGGAATTGCATTTGCCCTTGGAGGACGAGTAGCAATTCCCAGGGTAAGGAGTAAGAAAAAAGCATTTCAGCGACGTGACCATAAAAGGATTCACCGACAGAAGCAGACTGCATCAGCTCAAAACGATAGGAGAGCTTGAGCAAAAAGCCACGAAGATACCTAGCGTTCAGCTGAAATCCATGAAGAAGATCGGTCCGAGCTTCGTCTGCGGGAGTGACACCACCGTCCTTATCGCGCTTGTTGATAAAATCAAAATGCAGTCGAGACAGGCCATAGGCAAAGGACACACGAAACGCCCTCCCCCAGGACTTTTGCACTTGCAGACGGTATTGGTCTCCAAGATAGGAGTAGCGCATCCCATCGGAGAATCCATCGATATGTGCGCCAGGAAAGTCTTCCTTGTTGCGATAGGCAAAGCCCCCTCCCCCAGCCGCTAGCGACACGCGAAATCCTCCGGGTGCCAACCACATAAGACGCCCGAGTGCCAGTACATTGCTGTATTCGCGTTCGGCGTTGAAGCGACGAAGATCGCCACCAGAGAGCTCAAATCCCAACAACAAACGACGATGCAGACGACCATAATACAAGAACCCAAATCGATTGGAGACATGATCCTCACTGCTCACCCAAAAGTAGTGCTGGTATCCAAAACCATACCAAGCCCGAACGATATGATGACGCGATGTATGCCTAGTGCGTAGAAGGAGAGACCATTTGCTCACACCATCAGCGACAATCTCGACAGGATCAAGTGGTGATGTGATGACAGGTTCAGTGGCGATGAGAGACCAGTTGTTTGGTTTTTTGAAGGAGGATGGTTTGGAGGAAGCGATACGGCGGACGTTGTCATCGAACTCGAAGGTCGATTGGAGTTTGAGGCCGAAGCGCCATGAACCCCAACGCCACGCTTGCGCCGTGGCAGGCAAGCACAACGAGAGCAGAAAGAGAAGACACGCACACCATCTTGCCATATTCGCCCGGTCGTGTAGAAAAATCATTCACGAAGAGCGCCGATGAATTGCTCGATTAACGAGCGCGACGGCTCTCTTTTGCTTTGAGTTCTTTTGCGCGTTTTATAATCTTCTTTTGTTGTCTCTGCAAGCGTTGGAGGTAGATCTTCAGCCTTTTTTTGTAGCGTTTAAGCGCTTCAAGTTGTTGCGTGGGCGTCCCTGTCACCTGGAATCCATTTTTGAACCCCATCCCCATCGGTCCGGTGGACAAACCACCAACACGTGGGTTGACTTTGGTCGGACCTGCAGAAGGACCTTTGGCGCTGAGCGCAAATTGTCTCTGGTTCTTTTTGGCACCCTTGATGGCGCGAGGGTTGCTGCCCTGATCCTGAAAGACCAAATCATCATCAAGCGCATCTCTTGTCGCAGCTGCGAGTTTTGCGTCTTTTTTGGCGCGCTTGATACGTCGTTCAGCGCGAGCGATCTTACCCTGAAGATCTTTGAGGCGCTTGTGTGTGCGATCTTCGAAATCTTTGAGCAGACGCGCCTTGTCCTTCAACTCACCAGGACCATCGAGAGGATCGATGCGAACTTTCCACCCAACAGAGCCTCGCGCGACAGCTTTGGTCGGTGCGACTGCATGGTAACGAGTCTTGTAAAGCTTCAACGTCGCGAGCAGGCGAGCCTTTTGTGAAGCATTCAGCGAAGGACGTTTGAGTGATTGTGAGAGCTGTTTGTACTGTGCTTTGTAGAAGCGACGCAGCGTCTGGTTGGTTTGTGCGAGCTGCTTCTTTTGTGCTCGTACTTTCTTATCGATCGCTTCGAGTTTTTGTGCGAGGCGATGTGCCTTCGCGCGGACAGAAGACAACCGAAAACGAGCTGGAATTCCGAGCAAGGGGCGCTTGGCTTCTTGCTTTAGACGGGAGAGATGACTCGCTGCTTTGCGGACATCTTTGAGCAGCGCCGCACGAAGAACGAGTTTGGATTGTAATGCCTGGAGTTGCTTTGCGCGTGTCGACTCGACACGTTTGATACGTTCGGGGACTTGGGCATGGCTGGTTGCGCTTACACACAGGAGCAGCATCCCCAACCCGATGAGGGCGGTCATTTTCCTGATTTGTTGAGACCAGCTTTTCATTGTCTTCTCCGATATCAAAAAGGTCATCTTCCGAAACACTCTTTTAGCAAGCCACACACCAAAAAACAATCAACACAAAAAATCCTTTCCAATCATGCAAATGAAAAAACACACACGACGCACGTGTTGAGTTGTGGTGTGAAAAAGGTGGAGTTTTCTGACGTTCTGTCAGGCGACCTTCAGAAATCTGATACCCTCCTGCCATGTACGACATAGTGTGCAGGTGGTGTATGTCGTGCTTGACAATGAAGGTGATGTGGGACAAGACAGACATCAGAAAGCCAAACACGATACAAAAAGGAGCATGTCATTGGCACGTACAATTCTTTTGACCTTGGAATACGATGGGACTGAGTTTTCGGGATGGCAGATCCAACCAGATTGTCGGACGATCCAGGGTGAGTTGATCAAAGCTCTTGAGACGATTCTCCAGGAAGAAGACAAGAAGGTGACAGGGAGCGGACGCACAGACGCAGGTGTTCATGCACTTGGGATGTGCGCGAGCTTCAAGACAGAGAAGGACATCCGCCTCGAAGCACTTGTACGTGGCCTAAACTCCATGTTGCCTTATGACATCTCGATCCTCACAGCACGCGAAGTGCCCGCAGGATTTTGTGCACGTCGCAATTCCAAAGGTAAGCGATATCGTTACAAGATCTGGAATACACTGCGTCGTCCAGCCCTCGAACGGCTTCGAGCATGGCATGTGTACAAACCATTGGATGTCGACGCGATGCGCGAAGGCGCGAGTTACCTTCTTGGACGACATGACTTTTCTTCCTTTCGGGCGTCCAAGTGTACGGCCAAACACCCGACGAGAGATATCTGGAATATCACGGTCAAACGCGAAGGTCACTTTGTCGTCATTGAGGTCTTTGGTTCGGCCTTTTTGCGCCACATGGTGAGAAATATCGCGGGGAACTTAATGGTTGTCGGTGCAGGAGAACACCCACCAGAGTGGATCGGTGAACTGTTGCGAAGCAGAGATCGCAGAAAAGGTGCCAAAACAGCACCACCACATGGTCTGTACATGCTTCACGTCAACTACGATCTCCCACCAGATGAACACAGCTCATGGAGCGACATTCAAGTCCCACTCCGCCCCAAAGACAAGGCTTAAACAAACAAGCCCCACTCCTCCCCAAAGACAAGGTCTACATATGACAAAACCCCAACGTGGATACACATTGGGGTTTGTGTCGGAACTGTCAGACTCACTCAATCCACTCTCGTGGTATTGGGTTGTCTAGAATGGGATATCATCATCATCGGGTGGAGGTGTTCCGTAATCGGATTGTCCGCCTGAAGATTGGTTTCCACCATAGCCGCCACCACCGTAGCCACCGCCACCTTGGTTACCACTGCCACCACCGTAGCCACCGCCACC
>PCBK01000012.1 GCA_002731275.1 Deltaproteobacteria bacterium
CTGCGAGCAGTATCCGTATTGCAAGAGAGGGATTATGCCATATGTTCGGGTGCACTTTGCGAAGACACAAGTGCAACTGCCCCTGGATCAGATAGGGGGAAGTCACGAAGTGACAGGGGGATGGAGAGGTTTGTAGAAGGGGTGGTTGCAAAGTGAATGAAGCAAATGACAACCGCATATATTCCCTGAGCAATCGAGCGTTTAGAGGATACTGCGAGCAGTATCCGTATTGCAAGAGAGGGATTATGCCATATGTTCGGGTGCACTTTGCGAAGACACAAGTGCAACTGCCCCTGGATCAGCATTCTAGTATTCCCCGTATACGCAGTATAAACGCTTTACCCGATACAGATGATTGGCTCTAACGAGACTCTTTAGCACGTGCCCATGAACGCCCACGACAGGCTCTGTGTGTTTTGATATGATGGACCGTTCGTTTATGTCCGGCAGGACAACTCCAACAACCGTGTCGATACATGTCAAAGAATGTCCCTCTGCGGCAACGTTTGAAGACTTTTTTGCGGTAGTGATACTTCGCATGTCTCCAGCCATCCCGGAAACAAGCTCGTGAAGAGGTCACAGGATGGATCGAGCGTCGATACCCTCTTGGACATTGGTAACAACGACCATTTGGATCCTTAAAGTATCCTCTTGGACATTTACGGAAGATGGAAGGCTTTGGTTTGGGATGTTTGACTCTCATCTCCACACCAAACGGATAGGATGAGCCAGAGTACGACTTCAAGCGGCCATGCAGGAGCTTGCGATATCCAAAGTGACGAATACGATACACACCTCTAGGCGCATTACGTGGGATCTTCCAGTCAATTGTAATGTGTGAAGCCGCAACCCCATGACGCCTCCATGAGATCCAGGTGTTATCATCCCAGTCACGTGCCACAGTGATCCAACGTCGCCCCACTCTTCGCTCAACGTTAAAATAGGTTCTTTGTGTCATCAGATTGTTCTTGAGGTGTGCCCCCCAAAAGACGACACGCGCGCGCTGTCCACGTCGATACATTTCACGAGGTTGATTGCGCACCTGACCAAACTTCTTGCCAATCGGGACAGCGTCCAAAACGACACCAACAGTCCGAACCCCCTGGAAACGACTTAGATCTCGTGGCAACCGTCCCATACGGATAGGTTTGTTAGAGCGAATCGCTTGCGCCATTGTGTAGAAAGACTGACGCAGCGCAGCCCCTGTCCAAGGACCAAAGTGCGTGGAACCTCCCTCATAGTGTTGTTTGGCATACTCATGACGTGTCGTGACATATCCAGAGTAGGCGTTGGAGAGACCTGCAATCACGACCTCTGTGATCCCCTTGGAACGCAATGCGCTGAGGATATTTTTGCGCAGCCGACGTCCTACCATTGTCGTCAATTCAAAGGGAACCCCTGCGATCGCGAGCTGACCAATAGTAAACAGTTGAAGTGGCAACACTCGATCCGTCATACGAAACTTGTTCCCCAAGAAACCGGGATTTCCAATGGGCATATAGATATCTTTTTCGGCATGACAGCGGATCATTTTCTTGGTCACAGGGCGAAAAAGGACGTTGCTGTGCGTTCGTCGTCTACGTCCCATCGTCCAACCTTCTTTGACCATTTTTCCGCCTTTGATCTTGTGATAACTTGGACCATCTTCTGTACTTCCGGCCGCAAAAGAGATCCCAAAGGCAGCCACACATGTTCTCTGATGACCTTTTCCTGTAAATTGAGGCTTCACGCGGATCTTCGAGAAGTCGATAAACATGTGGCGAAAATCAACCGCACCGCTGAGCTTTTTCCTGGCACGAGAGTATATTTGAAGCGCCGTATTGTACTGACGTTTCGCGATGATGTCGGCATTTCGATAATCCGTTTGTGGCTTGGGGATCCCCCAGAGGTTGGGACTGACATCGCCACAGTTCGCCTGCGCAAAGGCCGCCACAAAGGTATCGCGAGCTTGATAATTGGTGCGAAACTTTTTCTCGAACCAGTAAGACGCGAGGCCCTTGGAGTCGCCATTTACGTGCCTGTGTTTGGATGAAAAACTCGTCGCGTGAACGGCGAACCAGTTGATCAGACCGAGTGGTCTGTTACCTCTCACAGCATCAAAACGGACCAACGTCATGCGCTTGTCAGTGTCATGTCGATAGCGCCTACGCTCCGCCCAAGGGTTGTGATTGTAGGCTGCTTTTGAGCGGTTCATCGAGGCATTGAGAAGATCACGTGCGCCCATCTTGATGGTCGCTGGCTTCATATTGTAGTGAGCGTTGACGATCGATTGGTAGATACCGTTGACAATCGCGTTGTAATTTTGCTTGTTAAAACCTTGTTTAAAGAAACCGCCGTTTGTCAATCCAGTCATGTTGAAGAGCGCACAAAAAGAGTACCCAGCGATCCCCTGGTGTGTGTGGATCGCGCTGATCATGACGTTGTTGTAATTGTACAACCCACGAAATTTTCTCTTCAACTTGCGAATGACACCCCAACGAACGGAGTGGAACATCTGCGCAAGATCGACAGAGACAAAGACGACGCGCTTGCGATTACAGGGACTTTCGATGATAAAAGCCCTCGAACGCAAACGCATGTGGATCCCCTTCGCTTGTTGCTTTCCAAGGGCATACCCCATCATTTGGGTTTCGGCTGCAGGACCGGTGATATCGTAGATTCCCTGCCCGACTTTGTAAACAGTCTTCCCTTTACATCGTCGGGCAAATGAGGAAGACGGTAGGGTGGTGAGCACCACACCTATCATCAAAAGAAAACGTGTACACTTCGACATAGATTCTCCTGTCGTGGAGGATACCTCCACCATCTGTATGAACCCGTCTATCACGGCTGATGACCACGGACGGGGTTGGATAGGTCATACAGAGTGTCGAAGCCAGATCCCAAAGTGCACCACATCACACATTCTTTTTTGTGTGTTGTAAGGCTATTGATTTGCTCTCAGTGGGGAAGCGCTGCGTAAAGTGTTTGTAGCAATCGGTGAAAATCATCCAGATACGTCGGCGTCTCATCTTCCCGACGAACCGCATACCACATCCTCCACATCCCCTCTGTGGTAATGCGCGTACGTGACAGCCCGCCCTTCTCCAGATAAGAAGACGCCGCCCAAGACGCCATCACAGTCACTCCCATAGAGGCCCGCACAAGCTCAATCACACCCTCTGTCGTCATTGGAAAAGTCGATATCTTCTTTGGCTTCGCTCCCTGTGGAAGGGGCAAAGGACGTGGAGGCTCACGTTCAAGGTCGTAACGCTGGTACACGATAAGATGCTCATCGGAGAAGTCAGAGGCATCGATATACGAGCGCGAAGACCAAGGGTGATGCGCCGATGTCACTGCGATCATCTCATCTTCGAACAGAGGCTGCTGTGATAACGCTTCGTATGATGAGAGCCCCGCGACTTTTGTCATCAACGCGACATCCAGACGCCCATTCAACAAGAACGGTATGGGATCTTCTGTCGCCTCGACGACAAGTTCGATATCGACATTTGGATGGACTGTACGAAAGGAGGTCAACATCTTAGGGAGCCAATGATAGGTCGTATAACACTCTGACGCCATACGAACAGTCCCATGTCCTCCTTCCTGGAGGGTTGCGATGTCTCGCTTTAATGACGCCAGATCTCCCAGGATACGTTGCGCTGAACGAAAACATCGTTCTCCCATCGCGTTAGGCTTCATCCCTCGACCTGTACGCTGAAATAACGCACCTCCAACCTGCTGCTCTAACTTTTTGAGTCGCCAACTCGCAGCAGACTGTGTCAGATGCAGCGCTTCTGCTGCACGCGTAACACTACCATGCTCACAAATGGCCCGAATTAACGCAAGGTCATCGATGTCGATATGCATGGTATCAAATCTCCTCATACCTGATATAAACAAAATGCGTTGGACTTGTAACACGCCCCTCTTTACCATGTCAATCAAGACAAAGCCGCGCTCTCACAAAGCACGAATTCATCAAAACATGGAGACAACAGTGAAAATTCAAATCAATGTGTATAGCTGTATCATCTACTTTTTGCTCATCACATTTGCCAACGCCACCCCTCACACAACACAGACCTCTTTTCCCCTGCCAAGAAGGTTTCAGCTCCCAAATGGTATCGCGCTCGGACCAGATGGCTCGCTGTTCATCGGCTCCGTCACTGAAGGTCATATCATCAGAAGACGCCCCAATGGTCGCTTTGAGACATTCTTCCGAGGACACCCAAAGGTCTTCGCAGGTACATCACTGCGCGTCGATCACACGAGAGGATGGTTGTGGGGCGCTTCGCCAGACTTTTTGGGTACACGCCGCAAAGATGGAAGCCTCCACCGTAGACCCCACCGAATCTTTGCCATCTCACTCAAGGACGCGACCCTTCAAAGGGTCATCTACCTCCCAAAGGGTGGTTTTGGAAATGATATCGCGATCAGCCCACGAGGTGATGTCTTCATCACCGACAGCAAACTTGGATGTATCTGGAAAGTCCACAACAACGCAACGACACTGAAGAGGTGGTTTCGTGCACCGCAACTACAACGAGGAAAGCTCGGCCCCGCAGGGATCGCGCTCTTTCCAAACGGCGATCTCCTCGTCGGGTTGTTCTCCGTCGGGAAACTCTATCGCATCTCAAAAAAACACAAACACATCAAACGACTGTTCCCATCTGTCAACATTAAGAATGCAGACGGTTTGCGCGTCCTTCCGGACCGCTCGATTGTTGTACTGGACGCCAATATAGGCCGAAGCGGTCGCGTCATCCTGCTGCGCAAAGGCAAAACACCTCACATCCTCGCGCAGGGTCTAAAAGATCCAGTCAACCTGACCTACAACCCACAAAGCGGCGCGCTGTGGGTGACGACATGTGATATCCGTCATCTCATGAAGCCCAAACAACACAAACGTGTCCCCAAACAATTCTACATCCATAGAGTGCTCTCACCGCGATGGAAAAAAAGACCTTCGGCCGTGAAAACACTGAGGCTCCCAAAGGCCTTCTACCCTGAGAGCATCGCGATGGCTGCCGATGGTACGATCTTCACAGGGAGCGCGACACGCTCAACGATCCTTACGCTGACAAAGAACACACCTCCAACGCGCTGGCTTGATGGTACGAAAATGGGACTGATGTCCGTCCAAGGACTCCTGGTCCACGAGCCGACACAGCGCTTATTTGTGTGTACTGGAGATCTAAAGGTCGCGAAGATCAAGGACAGACCTTCTGCGCTGTTTGCCTTTGACTTGCGCACCAAACGGAAGCGTGGATATTGGACATTACCTAGTGGTGGGTTCTGTAACGATCTGACACAAGATGGACATGGAGGGCTGCTCATTTCAGACACCTCGAAGGCGCGTATTCTTCGACTCTCCTTACAATCCAAGAAGCCACAGCTCAAGACCTGGCTCACCCACCCCCTCCTTGGAGGCAGCGCGTACAACGGAAATGGTATCGCCTATGACCACAGCACACAGTCGATCTATCTGAATACATTCGCAGATGGTCGCCTCTTACAGATCACAATGAACCGTACAGGTCACCCCAAACACGTCCGCTCATTGAAGCTACCAAGGCGCCTCGATGGTGCTGATGGGATGCGTGTGATGGGAGCGGGACGACTGCTTATTTTTGAAAATGGTTTGATCAAAGGCAATGGACGGATCACAGAAGCAAGCATTCATGGACAAAAGGTCACCTTGCGGACACTCCACACTGCAACAACACAGCCAACAAGTGGGCTCTTCACGGGGACTGAACTTCTCTACTTGCGCTCCCACTTTTCCGAGGTCTTTGGCAAACAAAAGACACGCACCCCTCGTGCAGCTGCGATCGTCATACAACCTCTGCCGTAACACATCAGGGTTTGATATATTTATCAAAAAAGTCCAGGACTTTCTTTACGTTGGCTGCAGTCTTGAACGCCGGGTCTGAGTGTCCGGCGCCCTTTAGAATCTCCATTGAGACGGGAACATTGATCCCTGTGGCCTTGAGACCATCTCGTAGCGCCTCACTCTGTGGGTAGGCTACAGTGCAGTCTTTGTCGCCGTGTTGGATGAAAAAGGGTGGATCGTCCTTTGTGATATGGGTGAGCGGACTCGCGAGCTTCACAGCGGCCTGCATTTGTGTGATCTGACCACCGATCATACGGGACTCAGGAGAGTTCGGTCCGCTGTGATTGCTCCTCGCGCAGCCCGCAGTCTTCGCGTCCGTGTCCATCGTCAAAAAGTTTGTCGGACCGAACCAATCGACAACAGCCTGGACTCGGCTCGATTGGCCTTTGTATCCAAGCGTCTCACCTTCGAGCGCCGTGACGCCTGCCGACGTCCCGAGCAACGCCACAAGGTGACCTCCCGCCGACGCTCCCCACACTCCAAGTTTTTTCGTATCAAGCGCATAGTGTTGTCCATTCGCACGTAAAAACCGAATCGCCGTCTTCACGTCGTGGATTTGTGCAGGAAAAATCGCCTCACCGCTCAAACGATAACCAACACTCACGAGCGCATACCCTCTTGTCAACGCGCTCCTCTGGTAGGCATTCGCTGCGAGATTTTTCGAGCCAGATTGCCAGCCCCCTCCATGCACCCACACAACAACAGGGAAAGGTCCATTACCCGTCGGAGGGAGGAAGATATGAAGACTCTGTTTCCTGGAGACATTCGCATACTTTACATCCCTCCATGCCCTATCGGAAGGGATCTCTGGCTGCACTTCAGGACCGCTCTCTTGTGTCGGCTCAGGGATCAGCTCAGGTTCAGGCATCACACTTGCGTCGACTTCAACGATGCCTTCCACACGCTCCTCCCCAACGGGCTCTTGTGTCGGCTCTTGTGGCGTTGGCTCTGGCCCCATATCCAAAACAGGCTCTTGTGCGTTTGTCTCTTGCCCACCTGCATCAGCCTGTGTACTTTCGCTTACAGTCTCATGTGCTTTTTCAACAGCTTGCTCGACGTTGGGTTCGGAGACAGCAGGAGCACAACCGCTACTGTGTGTCCCCAAAAAGCCTCCAACAAACAACATCGCCATCAAAGAACCAACCCATGTCGTGTATCTCATCAGCATCTCCTTCCCAGCTCTCGGTCACGAAAAAATGGACACCAGCATCCACTGTTTCCATCGTAAAAAAGAGCGCTTTTGGCTTGCAATATCGGACCAAGAGCGCAAACATATACCCAGGCTCGCGTCACCATGATTGAAGTGAGCGTAGTATCCTCTATATAGTAATGCTTGTCTCCGTCAAAAATGTATTCTCCACCCCTGAAAAAGCGGGCACAAGAGCACATCGACGAAGCGTCAATCCACGGAGCGTTCGTGGAGCAAAAAAAGGAGTCTCATGTTGAAAAAAAGTACACATCCCTTGTCACTGTGTTTGTTGAGTGGTTTGTTGATCATCGCCACTTTTGTGGGTCACAACGAAGCCACCTCATATGCCAAAACCACCAAATCTTCCGCTCTCAAGCAACACGCCAAGAAGCTCAACAAGCGCTTCCTCAGCAAAAAGCTCGACGCCAAACGATGGAAAGGGGTCTTTGAACGTGAAAAACGAGAGGTCTTTCGCTTTCGCAAACAGATCGTCGCGGCGCTCGGACTCAAAAAAGGTCAACAGCTCGCCGACGTCGGTGCTGGTTCAGGTGCATTCATCGCCTCCTTTGTCAACACAGTCGGCGCCAAAGGTAGCGTCTACGCGGTCGACATCTCCCCCAACTTTATCAAGTTCCTCAACAAACGCTTTCAGGCCCATAAGAACGTCAAAGTGGTCCACAGCAAAGCCACCTCAACGTTACTGCCGGACAACTCCGTCGACGTGATCTTCTCCTCCGATACATACCATCACTTCAGCGACCCGAAAGCCATGCTCAAGGACTTTCGACGCATCCTTCGTCCAGGAGGACGCCTGATCATCGTCGACTTTAAACGCATCCCTGGCGTCTCCTCCAAGTGGATGCTCAATCACGTCCGCCAAAACCAAAACCAAGTCACCTCACAAATCAACAGAAATGGCTTCGTGTTTGACAAAGAGATCAAGATCAAGGGCATGAAACAAAATTACATTGTCACCTTCAAAACAACGAAGTGAAAAAGGTTTTCCTATGAACAAGGACATCCCGACGCTCCTCTCTCAGCTCACACTCGAAGAGAAGGCTTCTCTGTGCTCAGGTCGTGACTTTTGGCATCTCAAAGGCATCGAACGCCTCAACATCCCCTCCATCATGGTCACTGACGGTCCACACGGACTCAGAAAACAACGCACAGACAGTGAGATGAGCAACCTGGAAGACAGCGTCCCTGCGACCTGTTTTCCCACCGCATCAGCCCTCGCGGCCACCTGGAATCGACAGCTCATCGAGGACATCGGTGTCGCCCTTGGAGAAGAGTGTAGACAGGAGCAGGTCGGTGTCCTGCTCGGTCCAGGTGCCAACATCAAGCGCTCTCCCCTCTGTGGACGAAACTTCGAATACTTCTCCGAAGATCCCTATCTCTCAGGGGAGATCGCGGCATCCTTCATCAACGGTGTACAGAGTCAGGGCATCGGGACATCCCTCAAACACTACGCGGTCAACAACCAGGAACATCGGCGTTTGACGACAGATGCCATCGTCGATACAAGGGCCCTTCATGAGATCTACCTCGCAGGCTTCGAGCGAGCTGTACGACAAGCCCAACCCTGGACCGTGATGTGTGCATACAACAAGGTCAACGGAACCTATTGCGCCGAGCACACAGAGTTGATGCTCGACATCCTCAAGAACACATGGGGACACGAAGGGCTGATCGTCACAGATTGGGGCGCGATGAATGAACGTGTCGATGGTCTCCGTGCGTTGGTTGAATTGGAGATGCCCGGCGCCCCCAACGGGAATGACCAAAAGATCGTCAAAGCAGTACGCGAGGGACAGCTCTCCGAAGAGCTCCTCGACAAAGCCGTCACACGCGTCCTCAAGCTGATCTTCAAGGCGCAAGAGACCCTCGCGACAACATACACATATGATCAACAGGCACACCACACGCTCGCAAGACAAGCCGCCGAAGAAGGCGCTGTCCTGCTCAAAAATGACGATCATTTGCTTCCCCTCAAACAGGGACAATCGATCGCGCTGCTCGGTCGCTTCGCGAAGCATCCTCGATATCAAGGCGCAGGCAGCTCATTGATGAATCCAAGTCAGCTCGACAACCTGCACGATGCGCTCACATCTCTCATTGGGGCCGAACACATCACTTACGCGCCTGGATACACGGCACAAGCAGACACACCTGATCAAACATTGATCGAGGAAGCCACCGACATCGCGAAAGTCGCAGACGTCGTCGTCCTCCATGTTGGCCTGACAGATATGTTCGAGTTGGAGGGGCTCGACAGAACCCATATGAAGCTGCCACCTGGACATGAAGCGTTGATCGAGGCGGTCAGCGCCCTCCACCCAAAGGTTATCGTCGTGTTGAGCAATGGCGCACCTGTCGAGATGCCTTGGGCGGCACACGTCTCCAGCATCCTCGAAGGGTATCTCGGAGGTCAAGCCGGTGGCAGCGCTCTCGCCCGGCTCCTCACAGGAGACGCCAATCCATCAGGCAAGCTCGCGGAGACTTTCCCGCTCTGCCTCGAAGACAACCCCTCCTATCCTCACTTTCCAGGGGATGATCACCACGTCACGTACTGCGAATCGCTGTATGTCGGCTATCGATACTACGACACAGCCGAACAAGACGTCCTCTTCCCCTTCGGTCACGGGCTCAGCTACACACAATTCACCTACAGCGACTTGAGTGTGGACAAACAAGAAGCACAAGCTGACGAGACACTGACCTGCCGTCTTCGTATCAAAAATACGGGTACAGTCGCCGGAAAAGAGATCGTGCAGCTCTATGTCAGCCCTGCTTCTTCCAGCCATTTTCGCCCGACAAAAGAGTTAAAGGCGTTCACAAAAGTCTCCCTCGCACCGGGCGAGGAGACGCTGATTGAGTGGACGCTCGAAGAGAGAGCCTTTGCGTATTACGATCCACAGCAAGCACAGTGGCTGGTCGAAGCAGGCACTTACACCCTCCTTGTAGGCGCGTCATCACGAGACATTCGTCTGCAACAAGAGGTGACCATCCACTCATCGGCAAAACCTTCGCCTGTCGATAGGGCTTCTCTGTTGGCGTACTACACACTCTCAAGAGAGACGAGCTTCACACGTCAGGATTTTGAAGCCTTACTCGGCGCTCCGATCCAGCAATTCCCTCCAATCCAAAAAGGACAGTACACCCTCAACACACCCTTGGAAGATCTGCGGGATTCTTGGGCGGGACGACGGCTACATGACATCGCGATCAACGAGATCAAAAAGATGAACAAGGCAGACAGCGAGACACCAACATCCGTATTTATGGAGAGGATGGTAAGCGAGATGCCGATCCGTAACCTGCTGATGTCCGGTGACGTCCCCCTCACAAGGGGTCAACTAGAGGCCCTTGTCGACCTCCTCAATGGACGGTATATGAAGGGCTTCATCGGTCTCCTCAGAAGATGAAACCGACGATGACGACAAACACAAAGCCCACACGAAAGGAATGACTCGATGGATCTGAGTGTGCTCATCTCCCCTCTCACAAGAGGCGCTTACTTTAGCGAATACATCGACCTCGCACGTGCAGAGTTCGAGGCCACCTTCCCCGACACAGAGGTTGAAGTTGTGCAGCAAGGTGGACTCGACTTTTTGCACACAAAACTTCCAGAAGATGCCCTACAAACGCTCGCTCGATTATCCTTCGTACAGGGAGCGTTTACACGACGTGAAGATGGCGCGCTCACCCCACTCCCTCTTGAGCATGCGTTCTTGTTGCCTCGGGAGCTTATCTTTGGTGTCCGGTACCAGGGAAAGACCAACGAACTTGTGACACAGATGGCGATCAACATCGGGTTGCAGTATTGCCAAACGGAGCGGACGCAAAAGACGCTCCTCGACCCAATGGCTGGGCGAGGAACGACGCTGTTATGGGGGCTTCGTTATGGACTCGATGTGACAGGGATCGAACAAGACCAAAAGGCTCCACTTGCGCTGCACAACCACATCAAAAAGCAGACAAAATTACACAGACTCAAGCACAGCCATGAAAAAGGCTTTGTCGGCAAGAAGAACAAAAAACACCAGGGCGCTTACGCACAGTATACCCTTGGGGGACATCGACTGAAGTTCATCACAGGGGACAGCCGCGAAGCGATGACGCTCCTTCAAAAGCAGCGTTTTGATTTGATCGTCAGTGATTTACCGTACGGTGTGCAATTTAAGGGCGAGACACGTCGCAATCCCCAACAGATCATCGAGGCGTGTGTGGATGGATGGCTCAAGAGTTTGCGAAATGGTGGCGTGATGGTCTTGATCTTCAATCAATATCAGCCGACGCGGGAGGCGTTAACTGCGGCGTTTGACAAGCCTGGATATGATGTCCAACCGTTCACAGCGACACATCGGATGAGTGAATCGATCGTGAGAGACTTTTTTGTCGTGACATCAACGAGCGTACATACGGAGGAAAAAACGTGAAGACTTCGCTGCCAGAGACACGTATCATTCTGACAGGGCTTTGGAGCGCAGTGATGTTGACCTACTACCTTGCGATATTTTTCATCTGTTTTTGGATAAAACGCACGGCCCATTGTGGTGCGATCCGTCGCAAAAAGCTCATAAACTTAGCGTCGGAGCCGACGTAAATGTAGAAGCGATTGCGTTCGATCCCATCGAGCATAATCTTCGCGGCGTCGGCTGGTGCAAGTGTCTTGTGTCCTCCACCATCAGCGTCTGCCGAGATGTCACCGGCGCCGGAGTTCTTCACAATATCCGTACCGATCGCACCAGGCATCGCGATAGAGACACCGACGTTGGTCTCCAGCAGCTCGGCGTACAGCCCCTCCGTCAACAACTTCACACCGGCTTTTGCAGCACCGTAAATCGACTGACCAGGAAAGGGGATGAAGCCTCCCATACTCGACACGTTGAGGACATGTCCTTCTGGTCGCTTGAGCAGATGAGGTAAGAAGGTCTTCGTCATGTTGATCGTGCCGTGGAGATTGACGTTGATCACGCGATCGACGATGTCAAAGCCGACCTCGCTGACATCGACAAAGGGCTGGATAATCCCGGCGTTGTTGATAATGCAATCGACGGCTCCGTGATGTGCGATGACTTCGTCAGGCAGCTCGGCGACGCGATCGCGCTCGGCGATGTTGGCGAGATGGGTGGAGAGTCGATCACCAGCATTTGCGATCGAAGCGACCTCATCGAGGCTCTCCTGGCGGATATCCAGGGCGGCCACACGTGCGCCACGTTTGAGCGCCTGCAAGACGAGCTCACGCCCCATTCCATTGCCACCACCTGTAATCACAACGACTTTTTCTTGAAGCTTCATGACACCTCCTACTCAGCCAGATGATTGGCTGCGATCGCACCGAATACAACAGCCGGCCCCAGCGTTGAACCAGGACCAGGATATGTATGGCCCATTACAGAAGCAGAGCAATTGCCTGCCGCGTAAAGTCCCTCAAAGACAGAGCCATCTTCACGTAAGACACGTGCAAACTCATCCGTCAAGAGACCACCTTTTGTCCCCAGATCACCAGGATACACTTTCACAGCGTAGAATGGGGGCTTATCAACAGGACCCAGGTTCGGGTTGGGCTTCACTCGGGGATCACTGTACACACGATCGTAGGCACTGTCACCACGATGGAAGTCGAGATCTTTGCCCGTCTTCGCAAATTCGTTAAAGCGCTTCGTCGTCTCAACGAGGCCGTCAACATCGACACCGATCTTCTGCGCCAACTCCTCGATCGATTGGGCTTCGATAAACAAGCCCATCTTCACACCTTTCTTGGAACCACCGCGTCCAGGCATTAACATCCCAAACGGGTAATACTTGCGGTGGCGAGAGTCCATGATCTGCCATGCGGGAATGGCTTCGACTTCACGATGCTTGTCGTATTGGTGGTGCCCTGCATCGACGTAGGATTCAGACTCATTCATAAAGCGCTTGCCGTCTTTTGCGACGATAAAACAAAAAGGCAATGAGCGCTCTTGCAACATAAACTGTGGTTCACCTGACTCTGGATACATCATCGTAGGTCCCCACCAAGCGTCTTCCATCAATGAGAGCGCTGCACCGGCGTCACGGGCAAGCTCGATCGGTCGACCTGTGTTACCTTCAGTCCCAGAGGTCCAGGCATCTGTGACTGGATGCTCTTGGTATTGCTCGCGCATCTTCGCGTTCTTCTCAAATCCACCAGATGTCAAAATCACACCACGACGTGCGTATACGTGCTGTCTCTTGCCCCCGTTCTCGACGACAATACCAACGACACGACCGTTTTCGATGAGGAGCTCTTTCATCGGCGAAGAGAGCCACATCGGGACCTCTCGCGCCAACAACAGCTCCAAAAGCTGCCCCATCAAGGAGTTCCCCAAACCAACAAGCTGCATCCCCACAAGACGGGGGAACAGCGCCTCCAGCCCGATCACACGCGCGGCCGTAAAGAACCCCTTCCAGGTCCGAAGAGAGACCGCCATCTTATTGACTTCGCTCGTATAAAGCGGCATCGCCCGGACGGAGTAGCGCAACTTATCAGCCCAATGACCAAGACGCTTGATGTTGTACTTTTTGCCCTCGATCCCCCGTCCCATAGGCTTACCACCGGGACGCTCCGGGTAATAATCGGAGTACCCACGACCGTACACCCATTTGAAGCCCAGATCTTCGAGCCATTGGACAACCTCTGGTCCGCGCTTCAAGAACGCATCGCGACGCTCAGGCGAGCTCGCAGGTCCAACATCACCGATGCACGCGTCCATGTATGTACGAGCTTCTTCATAGCTGTCTGTCTGACCGGCCCTTTTGATCACGTGGTTGTTGGGGATCCACACACCACCACCCGAGATCGCTGAGTTCCCACCCAACATCTCCGTTGACTCCACCAGGATCGTCTCCAACCCCTTCTCCTTGGCTGCTAACGCCGCGACCATACCAGCCGCTCCTGAACCCACAACCAAGACATCCACTTCGATCTTTTCTGAACTCATCTCAACACTCCTTTTACGCCCTGGGGTTGATACTCTCTTCCCATTGAAAAAAGCACCTCCTGCCGGGCATGTTGCCCAAAATACATTCTTTCGAAGGCTGGACAACGTCACCATGCTCACCTATTTATGACACCAGATGCCATAAACTCTCCAGGATATATATAGCACTCGGTGCCATAAAAGTAAAGCGTCGAGAATCTGCGTGTTCCCTTGACAAAAGTGTGTGAGCGTATATCTGTGAGGGAGCGAGGCCAAAAGATGAAAAGTGCGAAACGATACAGAAAGGCGATGTGAGAGGATGTCAGCATCAAAAGGAAAAAGAGGAAGACCAAGAGAGATCGACAAGACAGACGTTGCGCTTGCTGCGTTGACGTTGTTTGAGGAGAAGGGCTTCGACAAAGTCACAATGAATGAGCTTGCCAAAGCAGCCTCAGTGAGCAGGAGGACGCTCTTCCGCTTGTTTCCGACCAAGTCGGACTTGGTCTGGGATGGGATCTGGGATGCCCTCACATATGCAAAAGAGCAAATCCCAGAGCTACCAAGTGAAGGGGTCTCTTTGGCATCTTTGATCCAGGCTCTCCTGCTCCCGAGTCTCTCTTTGCTCGAACAACCGGAACAAACAACATGGGCTCGTCGCCGCTTGCGGATCATCGCAGAGACCCCCAGCCTCTTTGACCACCCGGCGTTTCAAGAGATGCGACAGATTCTCACAGAGACGATCGAGAAACACGTCTCCCCAACCAAAGCTCCACCGGAACTTTTGGCCAACAGCCTCGTCTCAGTTTGCTTTGCCTCTGTCTTGTGGTGGGCCAAAAACGACGACGTAATGACTGCTACAGAAGCACTTCAGCTCGCCTTCTCAACCTTCTCAGAGCTTCATCTTCCCCTCAACAACGAGACATAAGCTGCTTCTCACACCCTCCATCTGACATACAGTTCAGCTCTGCGACACAAAAGCGAACTGCATTCACATTTTTTCACATCCAATTCACCGGACACACAGAGTTTGTCTTGTCATTCTCTGGGACAGCCACGTGAGGATTCTGCTATACTCGGCTATTGTATTGCTTTTGTTGGAGAATAGAGTCGGCACTTTTGTGCGTTGTTTGGATTGTGAAAGGATCATCACATTGAAAAGATTGGCCCAATTGATTTGTTTATTGGCAGTATTTGCCTCGCTACATCTGTGGGGAATGTCGTGTACAGGGACCCCCTCCTCGGAGAAGACGCAGCAGCAAGATGGTGGAGGTGTCGAGAAGCGACCTGAAAAGGCCGTGGAGGTGGGACCTGAACCCACACAAGAAGCGCCCGTCGAGACGAACACAGAAAAAGCGCCAGAGAAGACCGCGCCGCTCTGCCAAAAGGTCGATCCAGTTAAGCCAACAAAGGATTTCTTTGTCGATATATCTCGCCAAAGTGGGATACAAGATGGCAACTTCCTGCGGACGTTCAGCAAGAAGGTCCCGATCAACGATCACAGTCGTTTGGCGTTCGCGGACATCAACGGCGATGGATTCGATGATATCGTCGCTCACAGTTTGTACCCCAACGCACAGGCTGGTATTCCCTTTCAGCACCTCGTCTTCATCAACAATGGTGATGGGACCTTCAAGAACTTCAGTGACGAATCAGGCCTGCGCAATGTCCAGGCGGCTTTTTTTGCCTTCGCAGATATCGACAACGATGGTGATCAAGATTGCTTTGCAGGATTGGATATCCCACTTGGAAACAACACCAATCAGATCTACCTCAACGATGGAAAGGGTCACTTTACGCGCAAGGCCAATGCAGGTGTTGAGGTCGCGAACCTTTTCGCTGCCAATGCCGTCTTTGCAGACTTCAACAACGACGGAAAACTCGACCTCTACGTAGGCGCAGGTGGTACGACATACAGGATGAAGGACGCGTTCTTTTTGGGCAACGGCGACGGCACCTTCAGCAACGCGACCTCACGACTGTACGGAAACTCACAGCAGCCGACCAACGGGACCGTGACGTGTGACTTCGACAACGACGGCGATCTCGATATTATCGTCTCGACTTACAGCACCAGCACCCTCCGAGGCGCTAACATCTTGTGGCAAAACGATGGCAAGGGGAATTTCAACAACGTCGCGAGAAAGCTCGGCTTTGAAGCCCTCGCGACGGGCAATTACTATCTCAGCGCGACGGGCTTTGGCCAAACCCCCGAACCTGGCAAAAACGCCAACTCCTACATCGGCTCCAATGGCTTTGGGATCGACTGCAAAGATGTCAACAACGACGGGAATTACGACATCTTTTTGACGACGATCTCCCACCCAAATGTCGGCGTCGCCTCACGACAATGGTCCGACCCCACACAGCTCCTGATCAACCTCGGCGCGAGCGGACAATTCGCATTTAAGAATGAGTTCTTGAAGAGAAAGCTCCCCTTCAATGAGGGAGACGTTGACGGTGCGATGCACGACTTTGATAACGATGGGCGGATTGACCTGTCTGTCTCTCGCGAGAATAAGTACGAAAAGAGTTACAACAATGTCGAGCAAAAAGGCTGGTTTGGGTTGTTTCACCAGCAGCCTGATGGGAGCTTTAAGAGCCTCGTCTCTGTCAGCGGGATCAACAGATTAAACACGACAAACAGCGCGAGCCTTTCGACCTGTGATGCACAGACGCCTTGCCCAACAGGTGAGACCTGTTTACTCTCACGTTGTCGTCAGGCCTGTACAAAAGACGATGAGTGTACATCGAAAGATGACCACTGTGCTTCATATTGGGACGCGGCCAGCAGCAAGGTCTTGCGCTTTTGCCGAAGCTCTTTGCAGGCCAAAGGTGTACAAAACCACGCGTGGGCAGACATCGACCACGATGGGGACCTCGATCTGTTGATCGGCGGGAGAGACAAAGGAGGCGGCCGCCCCAACTTCTTGTATCGCAACGATATAGGCTCAAAGAATCGCTGGTTGGCGCTTCGCATGTTTGGAGATGGCAAGAAGATCAACCGCGACGCCATCGGCGCGCGCGTCAGTTTGTTGCTTAAGGACGGCAAAGTCATCACGAGAGAGGTCCAGTCGAGCCGTGGGATGTACAACTCGATGGACACAAAGATCCTGCACTTTGGGCTCGCAGACTTCGACTGTGATTACGAGATCAAGATCCGCTGGCCCAATGGCGAGACCAAGACCATCCCGAGAGCATCCATCAAAGAAAACACCTTCCACAAAGTCACCTACCCCAACACATTGCAGTAGAACCTTCTTTCGATGGCTTCACAAGTTCAGGGTTTACGTAAGCGTTTCCACCAAGAGGACAGAAAGCTTTTGTACCTTCTGGGATAGCGACGCACCTTGAGGATGGCGGGATCTTTGTTTTGGAAGGCGGTCTTCATACCCAACAAGACGTCAAGTGGTACAACAGTTTCATTGAGCTTCCATTTTTTCTGCATGGCAAAAAAGTATCGATGGACTTTGCGCTTAAAGCCTCGTCCTTTGTTGTATTTGGGATGAAGGTAGCTGATCCAGCGTTTTTTGGGCAGGATATTCTTGAGCCCTTCAAGCGCCATGGAAGTGCATTGGTTGTTGATCCCACTGTAGTCCTTTTTGAGACGATACCGTGTGTGTAGAGTCCCCTTTTTTTTCCATCGCGCGCGTTTGAGTTTGCGTTCGTAATACTGGTAAATTTTGCGCTCTTCTTTCGGTGACACACGGATTACAAAGCCAATGGAGTCGCGGTAAGAGGTCTGCTTGCGAAAATATCTCTTGATCTGCTTTTTGCCACGCCACACGCGCATGATACCTTCTCCATGAAACCCCAGATATCCCCAAGTCTTGCCGTAGCGACCGAAGTCGTAGATCACCTCCTTATTCCGATCGAACGTCCTAACACGGACAGCTGTGTGGCCGATCGTGTGGTGTTTGTAGGGCATTCCCAGGATCACTTCGAGCGCATACGCTTGATGACTCATTGTCGTGACCAACAAGACGACACAGCCGACAGAGCAAAACATACGAATCATCAATGTCTCCTTTCATAGAGAAAAGTGTTTTGCGGTTCTACCATCTCCTCCCCCTCATACATCATGGCGAGTGTGGTGGACATCGGAGATACCGGGCCACCAGTGTAAGACGAAGTTAGAAGATGTGATGCGATAGCCGAGTTTATGAAGCGCCGCGAGCGCCAGGTAGTTGGAGCTCATCGTGCGGACAGACGCATACTTCACTCCTTGCTCGTGTAGCTGGTGAAGCGCAGCGAGGTTGAGCGCATGTCCAACCCCTTGTCCCTGTGCACGAGGATGCACACCGATAAAATCCAGGCACGCAAAGGGCCGACCAAAAAACTGACTCAGGCTTTTGTTTTGACGAAAGCTCAGAAAACCGACGGCCTCTTGCTCTTGTGTGGCGACGAGGACCTCTACATGCTCGGAGGTCGCCTGATAACGGACGAGCGCCTCAAACAACGCAGCGGCATCTTCTGAAGAGAGGCGTGGATCGTAAATGTAATGGTTGTGTTCATGACACATGCGCGCGATCGAACAGATATCATCGAGCTGGGTCTTCTGTATGGACTGAAGCTCATGTGTGAGAGGCTTTGTGAGAGGTTGGCAGCGAACATTCCCGACGAGCTCGCAACCAACGTTGCGAAAACCGATCGACTCCAGCCCTTGTACAGAGAGGATGTCCGAAGAAGCAGGACGTGCGAAGACAAAGTCAACCTCATCCTTGATCGAGGCGACCGCCTCGCGCAGCAAACGAGACACCAACCAAGGCTCGATCTCTGGTGCGAGCACCAAGTGCTGGACGTACCATATATTGAGACCAAGCTGACGACTCAACCAGGGCTTAGGGACGAGACACAAGAGCCCTTTCAGGCGACCCTGCAAAGAGAGAGAGAAGAGCCGCCCTCGCGCCTGCAATGTCTCTAGCTGTTGATACAAATAAGCGACCATCTGGGACTTTTCAATGCGTTGTGTGTGTAGCTGAAAGTCTTTGTGAGGGTAATCCTCAAACAGTTGACAGAGGTCGTCCTTCATGTGCTCGTAACGGCTGACAGCGAATGAATGTAAGATCTGGTTCATGATCATCTCCATGGAGTGGAAGGGTTGGAGAGAGTTATGGTCTTGAAGTAGTACAAAGCCCACAAACAGCTTGCACGATGCGTGACACATTAGGCAGATAGGTTTGTTCACGTGCAGGGAAAGGAATGGGTGTATCCCAGCCAGCAACACGCGCAAAACAGCCAACCTCACCGTAGAGTTCGGCGATTTGAGCGATAATCTCCGCGCCAACGCCGCCGGTTCTCGGGCTCTCATGGACCGTCACGAGGCGGCGTGTACGCGCGAAAGATGCGGCGATGGTCTCAATGTCAGGTGGCGAGATGGTCACAAGATCGATCACCTCTGCCTCAAGTCCATGCTCATCTTGGAGTTGTGTAGCAGCCTTGAGCGCCCGGTGTAACATTGTCCCGTAACTCACGATCGTGACGTCTTTGCCTCCACGTAGGATTTCAGCACGTCCAAGCGGGAACGACTCGATCGCAGACGGGACGTGCTCTGTAATGCTTCTGTAGAGAGGAATGGGTTCGAGAAAGAGAACAGGGTCATCACTTTGTATGGACGCATGAAGAAGCGCTCTTGCCATTCTTGGCCCACGAGGGACGACGACTTTGACACCAGGAACGTGTAAAAAGTGCGCCTCAGGGGAGTCGGCATGGCTCTCTGGTGTGTGGACCCCACCACCATATGCCGCCCGGCAAACCATCGGGACCGAATGTGAGCCTTGTGTCCGACTACGAAAGCGCGCGGCGTGGGAGATCAACTGTTCAAATGCTGAATACAAAAAGCCAGCAAATTGCACCTCACAGACCGCACGGTAGCCTCCAAGTGACAGACCAATGCTCGATCCAACAATCGCAGATTCAGACAAAGGCATATCGACGACCCGCCTCTCCCCATATCGCGCCTGTAATCCCTCCGTCACACGGAACACACCTCCAAGAGCACCGATGTCTTGGCCCATCAAGAGCACCTCCTGTGAGGCGTCCAAGACCTCTCCCAAAGCGAGCTGTAAAGCAGAGACCATGTTCATCGACTGGCCTTCTCCCTCTCGCCGCCATGTGTTGGGTATCGGTGGACGGGTGTGCTCTGTCACAATGTCATGTTGTGTAGAGAGACACGCATGTTTTTGTGCGGCGAGTGAGGTGGGAGCCGTTTCGTAGGCGAAGTCAAAGATCACTTTTTTGTTCTCGGACAACGATCTCCTTTTCGCCTTCAAATGCTCGCAGGCTTCAGAGATCAGCTGTTGGCAATGTGACTCCCAAGAGCGCTGTTGTTGTTCGCTCCACAATCCACACTCAAGAAGCTTTGTTTTTGTCCGCATAAGGGGATCGAGTTGGGCCCAACACAGCTCCTCTTTGACGTTGCGGTAATGGCTTGCATCCTGACTGCTGTGGCCACCTAATCTGTACGTGACAGCTTCGATGAAAGTAGGTCCCTCACCAGCCCTCGCGCGTGATGTCGCTTCGGCGACACTTTGGTACACCGCTGCGACATCATTTCCATCCACGCGATGTGCAGGCATACCATATGCGTCGGCCCTCTGGGCGACCGCGTCGATCGCCATCTGTTTGGATGGTGGTGTGGAGATCGCCCACTGGTTGTTTTGACACAAAAAGATCACGGGCAATTGTTGGACAGCCGCGAGATTCATGGACTCGTGAAAGTCCCCTTTGCTCGTCGCTCCATCTCCAAGACAGGCAAGGACACACGCTTGACTCCCACATAATGCTTCGGACCATGCCAGGCCCACAGCGTGGGGGAGTTGTGTTGCAACAGGTGCTGTGATCGGGAGATTCCTCGTATCGTGGACGTTCCCCTCCTCAAAGCCCGCCCAAAACAACAACATATGCTCAGGCGACACACCTCGCTGCAAAAGCACCCCCATATCCCGAAATGTAGGTACAACCCAATCCTGCGATCCTAGCGCAAGTCCAGCGCCAACCTGCGCTGCCTCCTGCCCCTTTAATGGCGTGTACACCCCCACACGTCCCTGTAATGATAAATTGGCGATCTTTTCGTCGAACGCACGCAAAAAATACATCCTCTGGTAGGCATCAACCTGCCACGCTCCCCCTGTCTCTGGTGTCTGTTGCTTTTCAACTCTCGCTGGAATTTGATGCGTGTATTTGTTCACGTGAAACGTTCGATTTCCTCTGTACTGTTGATCTTTACGTAGAATTGGCCACCTCCCTGTTATACGTTGTTTCAAAAGTCACACATGGGGCCAAACCTGTGAGAGGAGACCACACCTCTCACTCACCAATACAAGAGATATCCTTGATGGCACCGCAGCGAACATCTACCATTCGCTTTTTTCCACCTGCTTCTGTCGCACACCTGCGAAAAAAGCCCCATGACTACAAACCACTGTCGTCACATACAGACGACATCGCCCAACTCCAAACATGGACGAAAACCAATATAGTGGCACAATAAATGGAAGAAACATTCACATTTTCAACCCACTACATATATCAACGAATATACAGTGACCACCTCGTAGAAGCAAGTTTCTTGGCGGAGAGAGGACACACAAAGCAAGAATGGCAAGTGATACTAGATTGTTACGAAGACAAAAAGATCTGGAGCATACATGAGGTCATACAGAGCACGTGGAGGAGAGTAGGATTCACAGATTGTCAACCAACACAAAGGCCATAGGATAGAAAAAGCAGTCGTCAACGTCTGGGGGGATCGACATACATGACATCTGTGCGTAGAGTGTATTTTCGGCCGCTCGTGACAGCTGCCCCTTCATGCCAGACATCATGCTTAAAGATCAGCGCGGTCCCAGGCTCAGGTTTGACACCCAACAACACATGACCAAAGCGCGCATCCAACATCGTCGCAAAAAAGTTGGTCTCTCCGCCCTCAAAGTGTGCATTTAGATATATCATAAAGGTTAAATAACTTTGTTGTACAGGACGCCTGAATAACATCTTGGCACCATCTCTATGAGGCTTAAAATATTGTCCTTTATCATATCGATAAAATCGAAAACCGTCGTACAACCGATGGAGACTTCTCTCTTCCATCTTGGGAGGAAGATGAGGTTGTGCGCGATCAAAGAACGACGCCGCGAGTGTTTCGTCTTCTAACAAAGCGCATACGTTGTGCCTGACATGCACATGCTCTGTATCCGTGAAGTTACCGACCTCGTAACCAATATCCTCACTCTGCCTGATCAAATCTTCACATTGCCGCTCGGATACAAAATCCTTGAGCAGAAAGATACGATCTTCCATGATCTCTACTTTTTCCATAGCTCCTCCAAGTATCACGAGAGAAACAGGTCATGATAAAAAAGAGAGTCATTTCTACACTCCTTCTCATCCAACAGCCTTGCGATTTTGTTAACACATAGGGCTGTTGCCTAACATCTACAGAGATGCTTGTTTGTCCTTCAAAACGTATCTGATTCTTTTGTTATAGACAAAATCAACTCCACACACAAGCCCCTCGTGAAAAATGCACTCAAAAAAGTGAAGTTGTGTTCTCATTTCGCCCAAGACACTCCACCGCCTGTGTTTTCTTCCTCCACAATCCGGACTCTATGGTACTCTTTCTCGTGATGGACTCTTTCGTCGGACTCCTTCTTGGCGTGTGGCGAAACAACAGATGGAGTGAGGAGATGTACGGTAGGAGAGAAGAGCTTCCGCCTTTTTCGGAGTTTGAGCGAGAGTTATGGGTCGCAGTGTTTGTCTACGCCTTGGGTGGCTGGCTGGGAATGCACCGCTTCTATCTGGGAAAATGGAAGACCGGCCTCCTCTATATGTGTACCTTTGGGCTCGTTGGATTTGGCTGGATCGCAGACGGATTCCAGCTCAAAAAGATGCTCGAAGAAGAAAACCAACGCCTACGAGCACTTTACAGAGAACAACCTCATCTCTTCGCCAATCCACACGCAACCTGGGCTCCCTCTTCACACCAACGCCCTACCCTTTGGGGTCTTCTCTCACAGGCCTTCTTCTTCATGTTTGCCCCTGGATTCTTCGCCTACCTGTGCTTCAAGCATCAACATATCAGCCTGATGTTGCTGATGTTCTTCCTGCTCATTCTCGGCTATATGGGGATCACGGTTAACAGCTTGCGTCGAATGTTTCCAGGCGTCCTCAATATCCCTGGCCTCGGTGGCATCCTCAAGCGACTTGTGTCCCTCAACGTGTTTTATCTCGACCATCAGCCGGGTCGTATCTCGTACTATCTCTTCTATCCAATCACCGCCCCTATCATGATGATTCGTTCAACGTCCGCCCGACAGGAGCTCAAGATGCTCCTGTTTTGGCTCGGTACAATCGCCATCTTTACACTCGGTGAGATCTATCTCTTTTACTTCGACGCCTTCCCCCCCCATCTCAAGCTACTAGACGCCTGGGATCTGTTGTTGTTCGAGATAAGCACAGTCTACATCATGTTTTTCTGTTGTATCCTCCCGACAGTTGCGCTTCAGCAAAAAGCCCATCATACAGGGCAGACAGGTGTCTTCCGCTCTATCATCGTGCTCGGCTTGTTGAGCTTTGGCACGATCATCGGCGTCTTCAAAGACGCAAAGACCACGCGCCCAGTGCTCCCCGTCTTCGAACAAAAACTGCTCGACAAAAAGCTCTCCAAACCCTTCTTTCAGGCTGCATTTTGGAAGGCAAATAAACGTCTCGCGCGAGACCTCCGGACACATCTCGACCTTCCTCCGACATCACGCCCCACAACGCGCACGACTGCGACCAAGAAAAACACATGGAGATCTCGATACAATCGCGAACTCGAAGACTTCATGGATCAAGCTGAAGCGCGTGGCTTTGCGCTCTATTCGACAGGGACCAAGCACGCACAGTGGACAGGTGTGTTGCTCGATTTTTACTTGAACAGCCCCAGATGGTTGGCCCTTTACTCTCCCCAAAAAGGTTGGCTCACCCGATGGAAGCAGGTACCACCAGACTTGCGCAAGTGGATGCGAGACATCCAGCTCAAGATCATGTACCCCTCGCTCGCTCGCTCCCCAGAGCACGCGAAGACGCTCGAAACATCCAGCGTCCCCAAAGGTTTGTTCTACGATCGTTACAAGCAAACAGCTCCCCCTCCTTCCACGACACCGCTCCATCAAAAAATGTCTTCGCTACGTGGCAAGTGGAGCTGTCAAACACACACAATGCCAACCAAGAGCGGAATTTTGCTTCGCATCACAGAAAACGAGCCCCCTTCTTACACACTCACCTACAAAGAACCAACGCCCTCTGGAAGTCATGCCACATGGTCCATTCGCTGGGATACGCACAGAGCACGTCTCGCCGCGACCTTTCAAAACAAACGGGGAAGTCGTGGGGTCGGTTGGTCCAAAGATGGAAAGGTGTGGGAGTTTACGCTCAAGACAAAGACACGCAAACGGCTCCCTCTACGTTTTGTGTTCAGCCCCCGAACATGGTTACAGGAGACACTCACCTTCTCGTTGTATGGCAAGAAACAAACAGGTGCATGGCTTCGCTTGAATCATTGGACGTGCAAAAAATAGACGTATGACATCCAGACCGGACACAACACCCTGACGCTACGAAGGAAAGTTCACATCACTCTTGTACGTTGGCTGCGCGAGAGAACCGCCTAGTACTTGGTCTTTCGTCTCACCCCAACAAAGACACACAACACCATCAAACATAACCACCCTAACGCGTCTTCGTGACTTGACGCAGAACACCCACAACCTCTCTCCACAACGGGCTCCTTTTCGGAAGGCTCTTCGGCGATCTGCTCCTTTGGTGAACCTGCATCAGGTGTCACAGGTTCACTTGAAGGCTCGCTTGAAGTCTCTTTTACAGGTTCCACAGCAGGCTCACTCTTTGGTTCAGGTCGTGGGGGGAGGTTGACACAAGGCAGCTTGTAGATGGGCATGGGGGCGTTCTCTGTCGTCAACAACACGTTGATGCCGTCGATATCATACGCAAGGGACTCTCCCTGTGAGACCGCGGGTGGTGTCAGGGTCCCAAAGCGATTGGAATCTTTTGGGATACCGTCACTTCCGACAGCATACAAGAACACATGGTTATAGGTACGAAGCATCACTTGATCACCAAAGGGCGAGATGTCACCGCCTGTGAATGTCCCTCCGCCTGGGATGTTGAGCGTCGCGACTTTCTTGAGAGTGTGTTTTCCAGGAGCTTTGTCACCGGGGAGCATGTAGACGATCCCCGTATTGTTCTTCTCCTTGGTCACGAGGATGATGTCCCTGGTTTTAGGATGGATCAACAACGTCTCGCAGTTGTGGGCGCCGTCGGGGTATGTCAACGTGAAGACATCGGCCTGTCCTGTTGTCCCATTCGTCTTATTTTGAAAGTCCACTTTGGGTTCGAGGACGCGATAGATCATGATGTTAGGACGGATGTAATTGTTATCTCCGAAGCCACCAATGTACAGACAATGCGCGCCGTTGGGACAGGGTCCAGCCGCCATATCTTCCCAGTCGAAGTTGCTCGCTCCCTGCACTGTAAATGTCCCAAGATGAGTGCCCTTCTCGTCGAGCGCGTACAATCTCGGCCGACCTCCAGAGTCGTTGTGGCTCCACCACGCGCCCGGATTGAGTCGCGACGCAGCGAGACCAGAGCTCTCGTTGAGCTGAGCGTTTGCGATATTTCCGGTCTTCACACCAGGACCATACGAACGACAGGTCTGTGCATACACATTTACGCCACAGAGAAGCACCCACAAACAACACACATAGGACCAACACTTCACAACAAACACCCCATACATCAAACGGACAAAAAGAACACCTCACCACACAAAGCGGTGGGACCTCGCAAGATACAACCGACGCCTGAGAGCGTCAACGCCCCAAAATAACAAGGACCGCACCAAACACCATCACAGACGCACCGAGCAGTCGAGGTCCAAGGGGACGTTCGTGAAAGAAGAAGTACCCAATAAGTACGACAAAAATCACCCCCGAACGCTTGATAGTGTCGACATATGCGACGAGGATCTCTTCGATCGCGAGCAGCTGCGTCCAGCTCGCGATGAACATGGTCACACACGCCGTAAAACACACAGGCCAACACTGTTTCAACCCACCAAGCTCTTTCAAGCGCCCTCTATACCACATCACAAACAAGACCGAGACACCTATCACGAGATTGATCGCCGTTGAAAGCAACCATATCGAGCCATGTTGAAGCGCCATCTTATCGAAAGGCCCCGAGTTGCTCCACAAAAACGCGACGATCAACATATAGAGTGAACCGCGCTCTTTTGTGAGGGCTTTAAGCGTCGCAAAGCGCCCTCCTCCAACTCCTGGGTTGAGAAGCATCGCACCGAGCAAGATGACAAAAGCCCCTGCCCCTGCGATCCATGAAGGCACTTCGCCGAGCCACAAAAATCCAGTGAGGAGTAAAAATACAGGTGTAAAACTGAGATAGGGGACGGTCAAGGACAACGGACTGAGTTGGACCGCCCGAAAAAACAGCAGGTTGGCAAACAAATTGAGAACAGCAGAAGCTAACGTCGCCTTCCAAAAGGCAAAAGACGTCAGCCCCTCCAACGGCACAAAGGCAAGACCACACGAAAATAGGATCGCACTCCCTAGAGACAGATACGCGACCCCTGCGAGTGCTGCGAGGTCTTGCGAGAGGCGTTTTCTTTGAGCGTCAAGTGCAGCCCAACACAACGCTGACATGATCGCGAAATAGATTCCCATAGACATGTCATCACACCAAAATCAAAAGACAGGTAACAAATACACGGACACAAACATCGTGACCATTCAGCGACAAAAAAGATGCCTGTCATATCACACAAGACACAAAAAGACAGCCACAATGTACTTATTTGTTGGTACGTACATCCAGAGGTTGGAACACCAACAACATCGAAACCCATCGTCGATCTGCACACAACAAAATACATATTGCAACAACACGCCGATACAACTACGTTACAGAGACGACGATGATTCGACACGTGGAGGTCATGATGACGAGACAAAAGCACATACACAAGGCGCTGCTCTTTTGCATCGTTCTCTTGTCAAGTTGTGCCCCTTCCCCCTCCCAACTCCTTGCGCCAGGTGGAACACAACGCCCTGGCGAAAAAGGCGTTTTCGGTGCACATGTCTTTCATGCACACGTTCAAGTCAACATCACAGCGAGCGCTGAGATCCAAGTATACTATCCATCAACACGGGATGGAGCGTTCGACACAAAAGCAGCTCCTGCGCCTGTTGTGCTGTTTTTGCAAGGGGGAGCTGTCTCAGTCTCCCGATACAATTGGTTGCTGCAACACCTTGCATCTCGTGGTCATGTCGTCCTCGCTCCCCAGCACATTCTCAACGCAGCGATCCTGCAAGGCGAGCTCAGCACTGCAGCCAGACAAGCCTATACACAATGGGTGCAAACCCCCACACATTTACTCCATCAAGCCTCCTCTTCAGAGCCGATGACGATCTTGATGGGTCACTCTCTTGGCGGCATCACAGGCGCAAAACTGTACCTCAAACAAAAGAAGTACCAAGGCCTCGCGGTCCTTGGATCATACATCCTCCCAGAGGAACCGCTCACCTCTCATACATCCCGCGTACAAGGTTCCATCTTGCTCTTAACGGGAGCGAGAGACGGAGTCATTATCCCCCAAAAAACAAGGGACACCTTCTCAAGGCTGAGCGCTTCGGCATACTTGGGGTTGGTAGAGGGTATGACACACTACGATTGGTGCGATGAAGTCACTGATGCCGAACAAACAACGGACACACAGCCACAGAGACCAACCAAAGAGGTAAGGATTCCGCAAAGATCCTGTTGGATACATGGCTCGAAGCGCTCATCACACCATCCAAACAGCAAGAACTGGAGCGTTTCCAACGCGACGATATAGAGTTTAAAAAAAAATGAACCGTCCTTTACTCACATTCTCCACCCTCTTCATCTTGTATGTGACGTATGCGCCTTCAAGGGCTGAGGCATCGCTGCCCTTACTGTCAGGTGCGACAACACCACGAGCCATCCGAATCGTTGGGGGGTGGCCTGCAATAGGTGCTTCCTATTGGCCAACAGAACATTGGGGAGTCGGTATACGTTGGCGACTTCCTTATGCTTCGATGGCATTCTCGGCAGGTGGTAGGTTACGTACACAGTCAAAGACAGGCTGGTACATCGAAGGCCAACTCGCAGGTTCACTTGCCATTCCGATTCTCACACCGGGACTTGCGCTTGCGCTTATGCCTGGACTGGAAGGTGGTTTTCAGCACCATTCATTTGCACTGTGGATCGGACTCAAGACATCGCTGGTCTTTCAAACAACACCTCCGCTTTCGCTCGTCTTTCCCATACGTTTTGTGCTCGGAGGTCGGTGGCAAAGAGGACCGTGGTATATTGACTTGGAGGCTTCTGCAGGTGTGGATTTACAGTGGGACGCTTTACCCACTGCGGAGGTGCAGGTGAGTGTGCTCGTTGGTTGGCTATTTGCGCTTGGAGATTAATTCACTTGGGTTTTGCGATCACTTCGCCTTGGTCTTCTTCAAAAAGAAATACTCCATCCACTCCCCTCTCGCGGCTGCACGCGCACCTGACAGGGCCAGATAGAAACCGATACCAAACTCGACAATCATCGCGCCAGTGTTGACAATCGTCACCATCAACAACGCAGGGGCAATCCATCCAGGAGGTGGTGTACCTGTCCCGTCGAACGCATAGCTCTGCATGAACTTCGCGAGTGTGATCAAGAGATGCAAAGACACATGGACCACAAACACCATCAATAACCCAAAAGATAACCAAAACGCCTGTCGTCCATGATGCGCCACAAAGGCCTCTGTGCTTCGCTTCATTCTCCACGGATACCAGAGCAACAAGCCACATCCTAACGCTGAAAGATGTACGCGCGAAGCCTTTTGCCGAAGCTGTGAATCGGCCTCAAGATGCATTTGTGGGACACTGTTTTCCTCTTCGCTTGTCTCTTGTGTGTGCTCCAACACTCACCTCCATCATCTTCTGTATTGGCAAACGTACTTGGTGATATCATTTCCATACATCAATGTGAAGGTGGAGTTGGAAGCGTGATCGAGACAAGCCCCCTCATTTTCGGGCCTTTGTTTGATATCAAGATATGACTTTCGACAAATATCCCCCACCAATGTTGTCTTAAGAATGGGCTGGAGGTCTCTTCACCCCTTCACTTCGACATCAACGTTCTCAGTTGCTGAAGAGGCACCACTGGCAGCGAGCAGTTTGCCCATAAAAGGACCGGCGTTGCGAAAGAAGACGACCTGCTTGAGCTCCTTCGCGAGTGTCTCAAGCCACTGGGCGTAAGCCTCCTCTTCTCCCGCCTCGGGAATCACCATCCCAAAGAACACGATGTCAGCGTCATGACTCCTTCTATGAATCAACTCTTCGATCGGTGTCCCGTCATCACGCACGATAACATCGACATCACCTACAATACGAGCATCGGAGAGCGTTTTACATGAACGCACACGTGCGGCCTCTTGCTCAGAGACATCATCAACGATCGTTCGCAACACAACTTTGGCCTTTAACCACTCAGTGTTGCGCTGTAACAAGTAAGACATCAGCAACATCAGCTCGGCGTTGTGCTCTTCTCCACGCCACCAAACATCAATACGCCCAAAGAGACAGTCATCGTATTGTTCAGGAATCCGGGCGATGAAGACCTGTTTATGAAGCCGTGAGACGACGCGCATGACTCGAAGCACACGAACAAAGCTTTCAGTCGAGTGCGGCCAACCAAACATCACGATGTTGGATTGCATCCCAGCGAACCCATGCGCCTGGATAATGTTCATAAAGCCCGTCGTGTACCCTGCGACGACATCGACCTCAGCAAACGCCGTCATCCGCTCTTGAGCGATCGCAGCTTCGAGCTCTTGCAGATGTTCTTGAACGGTCTCGTGGATGTCTTCAGCCTCCAGATCGCCTTTGATGGCTTGTGTCACAGAGACGATCCCTCTGTTTTGGTTGAGCCAATTGGCGAGCCTCACGAGCCCTGTTCCTTGCTTGGGTTCACCGACAAAGACGAGAATATTGGGTCTCCAGTGACGAGCTCTTCGTACAAGGCGACGCATTTGCAACAATGACAACCGCGTCAACGCAGTCCATAGACTCGTCCTCACATCCCCCCAGTGACTCTCAAGGGCTTTCCCATTGAGATAAAAGTACAACGCGACCTCAAGGAGTAACGCGCCGACGCAAGCGATCGGACTGATCAAGAACATCACCGTGATGGCACCGAGAACGCCTAAGAAAGACACTCCCCAATGCACTTGGATGGTCGGTCGATAGGATGGATCTCGCACGATGCGCTCGACACCTGCGGCGAGATTGATGCTGACGTAGAGCGTGAGAAAGAAGATCGTCACCCACTTCCCGACAGCGTTGAGATCACCGAGAAGGACAGCGAAGAGCGCGATCCCACCAGTAAACCAGGTCGCATATGTGGGCTGCCCTGTGTCGCTTGTTTTGGCAAAGATACCCGGCGCCATCTTGTCGAGAGACAACGCCTGTAAGACACGAGGTCCACCAAGCACGCTCCCAAAAGCAGATGAGAGGATGGCGCCGAGCATTCCAGGCGCGACAAGCCATGCACCCCCCATCGCGATCTTGGTCCAGATCGGTGGGACATTGGGGTCGAGATTGGCAAGCTCGCTGCCGCTCACCTTTCCTGTCACAGCCAACAGCACGAGGATCAAGAGATAAATCACAGTCCCTAATACGACCGCCGCCATCGTCCCACGTGGGATCGAACGCTGTGGATCCTTGAGGTCACCGCTCATCCCGATCCCCGCAGTAAAACCTGTCACAGCAGGAAAAAACACCGCAAACACAAACCAAAACCCGCCCGGCGCCGAGCGCGCGTAATGTGCCCCCCACTCAACAGAACGAACCCCTCCACCAAAACCACCTAACGCCAAAGCGATCAAACTCAAGAAGACGGTCATCATGATGGGTACTTGCAACTTGAGCGTAAGCTCCGCGCTCTTACCGGCGACAAAGGTGATCAAAACAATCACCGCTGCGGCGATCGCCTTCATCGGGAGCGGGCCCCAACTGACAGGCCAGAACAACGATAACGCTTCGGCCAAACCAAATGCGTACAAGGTGATGCTCAACGTACGACATAAAAAGAGCGGGATACCAATCGCGCCACCAAGCTCCAGCCCCAGACTGCGTGATATCATGTAGTACTCACCACCAATCCCAACACGCATGTTGGTCGATATCGCAGAAGCGCTCAGTGCGGTGATAAATGTAATGCTGCTCGCCATAAAGACGATCATCAACGAACGCCAAAGACCGACATTTCCGACAACCCAACCAAATCGCAAGTACATCATCACGCCGAGGATCGTCAGGATACTCGGCGTAAAGACGCCCAAAAATGTTCCAAAACGCTTTTGTGTGGATGTCTCTTCTTGTTTGTTTGATGGTGATTTTGTGTTCAATAGATCATCTCGCTTCGTCATCCCACATAGGCAAGTTGTCCGATGTGAGGAGGTGAATGATATCCTTCCACTCGTGATTGTAAGACCACCAAGAAGCGACCTCATTGATCAACATCAAACACACTGCCCTCTTTATGGTTTTCGCCCCACTCTGACAACCTTCAAAAAGTGTCGACTTCGCTCCGACTCTCCAAGGTCCCGGAATACAACGAAGGGACAGGTTGTTGTCTCTCAAACCGGTGCAAGACAAAAGAACGGACTTTCTGACGCGTCACTCTTGAAAGTCTCTTCACCACGATCTCTTATCCTCATGGATACATCACCTTCAGGGAGCAAACATTGAATACTCAAAAATGGTCCTTTGCGTTTATGTTGGTAGGTCTTATGGCTTTTACATATCCCCTCCTTCCCCTCTCGACAGCGAGCACCCCCAAGCCTTACCGCGTCGTCTTCCACGTCAACAGTGGCAACCCAAAAGTCCAGGCAGGGGCACTTCGCAACGCGCGAAACTTTCTGCGAAAAGTGGGCGCCAAACACGCAGACCTGCGTATCCTCTTGCACTCAGGAGGCGTGAAGATGGTCCTCCTACCAAAAGCCGCAAAGAGAACAAGGTTCAAAACAGGTTTGGCCACAGGCAAACAAAAAGATATGATCACGTTTTTGCGCAAACAAGGCGTTCGCTTTTTGGTCTGCAACAACACGATGAAGAGCAAACATATCACACGTGAAAAAGATCTCTTCAATGTCCCCAAAAAAGACGTCGTACCAAGTGGCGTTGTCGCCCTTGTCGAATTGCAACGACAAGGATTCGCGTACGTCAAACCCTGACCGCTTACGCGCTCTCTGCCAAAGCCGCTCTCATGGCCTCCGACAACGACGTCGTAGGACGGCCGATAAGTGAAGAGAGTTGTTTGCTGTCATCGAAAAGCTCGCCTTTAGAAGCTCCAACATCTCCACCTGCGATCACTTGCGCGAGACCTTCGGGCAAACCAACGCTGACCAATACAGAGATATACTCAGCCTCGGACATATCCTTGTAAGGAATCTCTTTGCCCACCTGCTTTGACAGCTCCGCGGCGAACTCTGTGAGCGTATACGACTCATCACCTGCGAGTTCATAGACCTTTCCCTTGTGCGTATCTTCGAGTAATACGACACTCGCAGCCTCCGCGAAGTCTGCGCGTGTGGCAGAAGCAATCTGTCCATCCCCTGCCGCACCAAGAAGCGCTCCACCTGCGAGCGCACCGTCTACCAAGGCGAGATAATTCTCTGTGTACCAACCATTCCTCAACAAGGTGTAGGTCATCCCAGAATCCTTAATGAGCTGCTCTGTCTCTCGATGCTCATCTGCAAGGGATAATGTCGAGTGCTCTGCACCCAAAAGGCTTGTGTACACCAAGTGTGAAACGCCTGCCTCGACGGCCGCGTTGATGACATTGCGATGTTGTGGTGTTCTTTTGCCAACTTCGCTCCCAGAGATGAGCAGCAACGTCTCAACACCTTGCAGCGCCTGTACCAAAGAAGCAGGTTCGTCGTAATCTCCACGTCTGACCTCCACACCCAGATCGGCTCCCTTCTCAGGACTGCGTGCGATGGCAACGATCTTTTCGGTCGCTCCCTTCTCTTTCAAAGATGTGATCACGAGACGTCCCAAATTCCCAGTGGCTCCAGTGACTCCGATCATTTTATGACTCCTTTTCAAGTGGATTCTTCACACCAAGTGTTCACATATGGCGTGATTTATGTAACCTTTTTGGTTACAAATCAGAACAAAAAGAAATTTGCAACCCAGAGAGTTACAAATCAAGATAAAAAAATGCAGGCGCTCTTCTTTCACGTGGACAGATGAGTGAGAGTGCGCTTAAGCATCGATAGATTGGATAAGGTCCGATATCGTTGTCTTTGCGAGTTGTTGTGCGAGAGCTTGTCTTGCGTCGGAAAAATGCCCTCTCAAAATCTCCTGGATATCACGACCAACAGGACACTTTGGATTGGGTTCATTTGTATGCATGGAGAACAACGCTCCTTCTTCGATCGCCCAGTACACATCACGCAGAGTGATGCTCTCAGCAGGCCGAGCGAGGGACCAACCTCCCCCCGGACCACTTCGAGAGGAGACAAACTTCGCTTCACGTAACAACGCAAGGATTCTCCTGATGACAACGGGGTTTGTATTGACACTGCCTGCGATAAACTCAGAGGTAAGAGCCTCATCTTTCATCCAGGCGAGTAAAGTCAAAATGTGAATGGCGACAGTATATCGGCTACTACTCATCAGGTACTCCCTATCTGTAACAGAGATAGTTACAGAAAAAGCGCATGTCAAGGAAAAAGGAACTTTCAGTGGCCTACTTGTGCATATTTCCTGCATAGGAGATGACGTACAAGCCCCACCAAGGCATCCATAAACAATTGATTTTCAGGGACTTAATCGGCATCCAAAAAAGCTGTGGCGAAAGTGAATAAACTTCCCGTTGACTTCGTCGATTAACTGGGATATTCCCCGTGAGAAGATCGCCATGGAGTGTGCAAACTGGCTCATACACTCCATTTACCAAAACTCGATATCGTTCTCCTGGAATGATGAGACGAAGATAACCAACATGAACACACAGCTTCCACAACAAAGTAATCTGCCTCTCTCCACATACGATGAAGAACATCTGGTCCTGCCAAGCCAGGGGGAAGAGAAACGTTCAATCCTCTCATATGCTCCCGAAACCGATCCGATCTTATGGGAGCGAGGAGAGCGTCTCGACCACCTCTTTGAAGCCCGCTGCCAACAATTTGAAGAACAAGGCAGAGGCGATCACATCGCGCTGCAATTCGACGGCTTCTCCATAAGCTACACCGAATTAAATCGACGCGCCAATCAGCTCGCACATTTTCTGCAAAAACAAGGGATCCAACCAGGTGATCGCGTAGGTCACATTTTCAACAAAACACCAGAGACCTACGTCAGCTTGCTGGCTATCATGAAGGCCGGCGCGACCTTTTTGCCATTCGATCTGTCCACACCAGAAGAGAGGCTGCGATTTATCATCGGCGATGGAGAGCTCAAGGCGATCCTCTCCATGTCATCTTATGCCACAAAGTTCGCGTCACTCGACGTCGATATGTACTTGCTAGACGACCTCGCAGACCAAATCCAGGCAGAATCCGAAGCCCCCATCGAACACGGCGACAACCCCCCCGCAGAAGACAGCATCGCCTATATCATTTACACATCTGGTACAACAGGACACCCAAAAGGTGTCGCGATCAATCATTCGAGTATCTGTAACTTTGTGCGCGTTGCCGCCAAAGTATACGGCTACAAAGAAACAGATCGCATCTACCAAGGGATGACGTTGGCCTTTGACTTCTCCTTTGAAGAGGTCTTTGTCCCAATGATCGCAGGTTCAACGCTCGTGCCCTCCCCTGGCGGTCTGATGTTGGGTTGTGATTTGTGGGAGTTCCTCGACAAGATGAAAGTCACAGCGATGTGCTGTGTCCCCACGCTCCTCGCATCGATCAACGAAGACCTCGACGACCTCCGCCTGATCCTGCTCGGCGGTGAAGCCACTCCACAAGATCTCGTCGCACGATGGGACCGCCCAGATCGTATCATTCTTAACACCTACGGTCCAACAGAGGCGACCATCACCGCGACCGCTGGTCCCATGTACGCTGACGAAGCTGTCACGATCGGAAAACCCCTCCCCACATATTCTATCGCGATCATCGACCCGGACGAACCCACACTCACTCCATTTGGTGAGCTGGGCGAGATCTGTATCGCTGGGATCGGACTCGCCGTCGGATACCTCAATCTCGAAGAGAAGACACAAGAGAAATTCATCCCAGACTTCCTGGACCTACCAAACAACCCGTCCAAACGCATTTACAGGACAGGTGACTTGGGTCGTATCACGGAAAATGGTGAGGTCGAATTTCTCGGACGCATCGACACACAGGTCAAACTCCGTGGATACAGAATCGAGCTGACGGAGATCGAGTCCGTCCTCCTCGAACACGACGCCATCGCACAGGCAGTCGTCGATGCCATCGAGGTCGAGCCCAATCACAAAGAGCTCGTCGCCTACTACACACTCAAACAAGACGTTGACCACGAAGACAGAGTTGTCGACCTCGACAGAGGTGAGGTCTTCTCTATGCTCTCACAACGTCTTCCCAAATACATGGTCCCGGCCTACATGGAACATCTCGAAGAGATCCCCATGCTGCCGAGCAACAAAGTCAACAGAAAAGTCCTCCCCAAACCCACAGGCAGCCGCCTTGTCGCGGTCGTCGAGAATGTCCGTGCGCCAGAGACTGCGCTCGAAGGCATCCTCGTCGAGGCGTTCAAAGACGCGCTCCAATTGCCAGAGGTCTCAACAGACGCTCACTTCTTCGAAGAATTGGGTGCCAACTCTCTCGGCCTCGCACGCTTTTCGTCAACGGTCCGACAGGCTCACCCGGAGTTCACGCTCTCTATCCGTGACTGCTACCAACATCCAAGTATCCTCGATCTCGCAGCTCATCTCGAAGCACAACCAAAACACACCGCCCCCAAAAAAGAAGTCGCCGAACAATTTGTCCCTTCGCGCTTCTCCTACGTCATGACAGGGGTCATGCAGTACGCCTTTGGCACGCTGATGGGTTACGGAATGTTTTGGCTCGTCATCGAAGTCGCCCTTTGGCTGCTCGCTGTCTACGGAACAACCGCGCTGTATGTTCGTGCGATGATCTTTGGGGTCGCATTTATGGCCGCTTCAGCCGTCGTCTCGGTCTCTGCCAAGTGGCTCCTGATTGGACGGTACAAAGCCGAACAGATACCACTGTGGGGCTTGCGTTACTTCCGCTTTTGGATCGCCAAACAGTTCATCGGACTCAACCCCCTCGTCGCATTCAAAGGCACCCCTGTTTATAACCTTTACCTCAACATGCTCGGCGCAGACGTCAGTCTCAGCGCTGTGATTGAATCCAAATCCGTTCCCTTCTGTACGGATCTGCTCAAAATCGGACCCAACACGGTCTTGCGCAAAGATGTCTTGATGACGGGCTACAAAGTCGAAAACAACATCATGACACTCGGCCCGATCGAGATTGGCGAAGGTGTCTTCGTCGGCGAGGGCAGTGTGATCGACATCAACACCAAACTCGAAGACAACGCGCAACTTGGACACTCCTCTTCGGTACAAGAAGGGCAAGTCCTCGAAGCCAACAAGCAATACCACGGCTCTCCAGCGATTGAGACTGACACACAATACGCACAGCTCGACAACGAAGGCAGCGTCGTCCTGCGTGGGTTCCTCTACGCCGCGATTCTCTCGCTTCCCGCGCTGCTCTTGCTGCCTCTGTCTTTGTTTATCGCGATCAACGTCGTTGAATACTTTTCACTCGTCCACCCCATCATCGCCTATATTGAGGCCTTCTCAGTCGCACCACTGCACATGATGCCCAGCTTTATGGCGATCACATCATCCCTCTACATCCTCGGTATTGCCGTCGCGATGGTCGCCATTCTCATCTGGCCTCGTTTGTACAACATGATCCTCAAACCTGGAAAGACTTACCGCCTGTATGGACTGCGTTACTTCTTCTTCCGCACAGTGCGTGGGCTCAGTAACTCCAAGTTCCTCAACACACTCTTTGGTGACAGCTCCCTGATCACCATGTACTTGCAAGCCATTGGCTACAACCTCAATCAGGTCATCCAAACAGGCTCCAACTTTGGGACCTCACAAAAACATGACACTCCCTTCCTCTGTGAGATCGGAACAGGAACGATGGTCTCTGATGGCCTCTCCATGATCAACATCAACCAATCAGCGACCTCATTCCGACTCAAACACACAGCCCTCGAAGAAGAGTGCTTCCTCGGAAACGACATCCGCGTCCCACCTGAGTCCAAAATTGGCAGAAACTGCCTTCTCGCGACAAAAGTCCTCGTCCCAATCGATGGAAAAGTCCGCGAAGATGTTGGTCTGCTCGGTTCACCAGCCTTCGAGATCCCACGCATTGTCGAACGAGATCTCGATCTTCTCGCACAGTATACTCCCGAGGAGAAAGCCCAAAACCTGCGCAAAAAGAACATGAGCAACTTGTTGACCGCGTCGCTCTACCTGTTCTCAAACTGGCTCTACATCACCGTCGCGATCACACTGACGATCTTCTCTTTTTACGCTTTCTTCACAGGTGGCTTCTTGTTGTGGCTTGGTGTCGCGACAAGCGCCCTCATCTACACCATTCTCCACTTCACCATCGCCGAACGCATCAGCATCGGCTTTGGACGCCTCGCGACAGGTATGTTCTCCATTTATGACCCACGCTTCTGGAGCATCGAACGCTACTGGAAACTCAGCTCAACGCCTCTACCAAGTATGTTCAAAGGTACCCCCCTTCGTGGCATCCTCTGGCGTCTGCTCGGTGTCCGCGTAGGACGTATGTTGTTCGACGATGGCGCGATCATCACCGAACGAACACTCGTCTCTATCGGCGACCACTGTAACCTCAATGAAGGTGTCAGTCTCCAAAGTCACTCCCTTGAAGACGGCGCGTTCAAATGCGAACCCATCGATATCGGCAATGGGTGCAACTTGATGCCTGGTTCATTCGTCCACTACGGCGTTGACATGCAAGATCGTGTTGTCCTTGAGCCCGACTCCTTCTTGATGAAAGGTGAGCGCCCTGAAGAAGCGTCTGTCTGGCAAGGAAACCCCGCACAAAAACTCTAATCCCAACGCCCTCTCATTCCTCCCCAACGCTCCTCAACAAAGTGTCGACAAACGATCGGATACAACGTACTTTCTCCAAAGCCAGATATCGGCAAGGAGACCGCTCTGTTTTTCTTGGAGTAGCCCTATCTCCAAAACCCCCATACCAAGAGGTCAATATTCATGGGCATGCGTATTCAATTGAGAGATGTGACAGAACACAATTGGGAAGAGGTCGTCGAGCTTGAAGTCTTCGACGATCAGGATGACTTTCTTCCGAGCAACGCCTATTCACTCGCGGAGTCTAAATACGATCCACACGCGATCCCCAAAGCCATTTACAATGGCAAAAAACTCATTGGGTTCTTGATGTATGAATCCCTCGCGTACTGTGGTGAGCGTGGTTCGTACAGCTTGTATCGGTTTATGATCGATCGCAAACACCAACGCAAAGGATATGGACGTGCTGCAGTTCAAGCGCTCGTGGACCTGATCCGCAAACAAGACCGCTCTGTGCGTCGCATAACAGTCTGCTATGAACCGGAGAATATCGGCTCCAAAACGATGTTTGGTAAGTTCGGCTTCAAAGAGATCGGACTCGACGAAGACAACGAGATGATCGCTGAATGGTTCTACGAGCAAACTTAACTCCCCACGGATCCACATCTATCGCTCTCTTTGGACTCCACATCCATCCCATAGACAATCCCTCTTCGCGCCAAGAATCAACACCCCTACCAAAGTATGGTTTCACAGAACACAACTTTCGTATCTGTTGGGTGGCCATGTCTTTGCGTAGACTTCAGGGCATACAAGAACGAAACGAACACCCCCTAAGGAGCGAAACAATGAAACAAACAACGCACACACTCTCGAACAGAAACGCAGCTATCATCGCAGGTTCTTCACTCTTTGTCATGCTCGCGGCGGTCATCCTCGCGATGCCCAACACATTGCAATTGGTGACGAAGGGAGACGCGACAAAAACAGCGCAAGCGCTCAGACAGGCAGGCGCGATGTTTTCGGTAGGTATCGCTGGATGGTTCATCGTTCAGATCTGTGATGTCGTGGCCTCGTGGGGATTTTACGAGTACTTTCGCCCCGTCAACAGAGGCGTCTCATTGTTGACCGCGTGGGTACGTCTGTTTTACACGGCGCTGTTTGCGACAGTGACAGTCGCCCTGTTGATCGCAGCGGCTCTGGTCAATGGTTCATGGGGGACTGGTAGCTTCACGGCAGCGCAAATCGATCAGATGGTCTTGCTCGCGCTTCAAGTGTTTGAGTATGGCTGGTTGTTTGGGCTTGGCTTCTTTGGTCTGCACCTGTTTGGCCTTGGATACCTTGCCTTGCAATCAACAGAGGTCCCGACATGGTTAGGTGTCCTCTTGATCATTGCGTCCATTGGCTACACAGGAGACACACTCGCCTTCATCGCGCTCCCACACTACGAACAATACGCTCCCACGATCAAGGCGATCGTCGCGGCCCCTAACGCACTCGGAGAGCTCTCCTTTGGTGCATGGCTCTTGTGGAAAGGTGGCAAGCAAAGCCTTCCCAAAAGCGAGACAGAGGGATAGTATAGACGCCCCAAAGACCAAAGGAGGCGAGATGGAGAAGATATGTGGGATCGAGCTAAAAGGAAAACAGGCCAACATCGCGGTCATCACTTCAGAAGGCGACGAATGGCAGTATGTCGAGACAAAGCTCCGCAAAATCACACTCGAAGACGATGAATCAGGTGCGTCTGTGAGAGCGTTCTATGAACATTGCGTTGACTTCCTGAAGACCGAAGAGATAGACCATGTTGTGATCAAAAAGCGCAACAAGAAAGGAAACTTTGCAGGTGGTCCACTGTCTTTCAAGATGGAGGGGCTGCTTCAGTTGGCGTTTGAAGAAACCCAACTGCTCGCTGCAGCCTCGATCTCAGCGTCCCACAAAAAGCACAACTACAGCTCCCCCTCCTCCCTCAAAAAATACCAACAGCAAGCCTTTTTGACGGCCTGTGCCTTCCACACCCAACAGAATAAATAGTCAACCTACGACTTGAACAGGCTAGACCAACCGTTGGCGATGTCATCGAGGAGCATGTAAAGGCAAGGCACGAGGACGAGGATAATGGCGGTCGCAAAGAGGATCCCAAAGCCAAGTGAGATCGCCATTGGGATCATAAATCGCGCCTGTCTTGAGGTCTCAAAGATCATCGGTGCGAGACCACCAAAGGTCGTCATCGTCGTCAACATGATGGGCCGAAAACGCCGCAATCCAGCTTCATAGGCCGCGACAAATGGCGTCGCCCCTTCCTCTTCAATTTTGTGGTCAATAAAGTCGATCAGGACAAGCGAGTCGTTGATCACAACCCCTGTCAACGCGACCAACCCCATCATACTCAGCAGGCTCAAGTTGTAGCCCATCATCACGTGACCGATGACCGCACCAACCACACCAAATGGGATCGCCATCAGGATGACAAATGGCTTGGTGTAGCTACCGAAACCGATCGCCAACAAGAAGTAAATCCCAACAAATGCGAGCATAAACCCTTGCCATAAGCTGAGCAGTCCCTCCTTCATATCGGCCCGTCGTCCGGCAAAACGGATACTCAACCCAGGAAAATCATGTTTGAGCTGCGGAAAAATACGAGAGGTCAATTCACGAGCAATTTGCCCAGCCTTTCCGATCGGTGTGACGTCCGAAGTCACAGTGACAATCCGCCGCGCATCCCGACGATTGATCACTGTATAGGCTCGCCCAGAGACAAGCTCTGCGACCTGCCGCAGTGGAACAAGTTTTCCAGCAGGTGTGCGAATCAACAACGTCTCGATGGTGTATCGGCTCTGCCGCTCCTTCTCAGGGAGCCTGACGAGCACCCTCACCTCATTGCGCTCTCGCTGAAATCGCAAAGCCTGTGCACCATAAAAGGCAGCCCGAACCTGCCGCCCGACCTCATTGGAGGTCAGCCCCAAGCTCAGCCCGGCGGTCTTCATCCTGATGTTGATCTGCTGCTTACCACGGGCAAAACCGTCATCAATATCTTTTGTATTCGGGAACTCTGCGAGCTGCTTCGCCAGCTTCTCACACGCCCTGTTCAGCATCCCAAGGTTCCCGTGGCTCAGCTCGATACGCAGCGCAGCCCGTCCTCCAGGCCCACCACGGTTAAATTGGAATTTGATGGACTCCAAACCGACGATTGGCCCCACCTCCTTTCGCCATAACTTTGTCAACGCACGTGTGCTCATTGGACGAATTTCAGGTGCAGTCAACAGCGCAGTGACTTCGACTGTGCTCTCCTCGATCTCAGACGCGACACCTTTGATCAAGCGCTTGCCGCCATGTTTCTTTTTGAGCTTCTCCAACGCGACCATGATCTTCTTTTGCACAGCTTCCAAACGCTCTTTGGGGCTACCAAAAGGCAACACTGCTGTCGTCACGGAATAATCCGACTCCAACCTGGGCATCAAGATCATGCGGATACGTCGACCAAACACAAACCCGTAAGTCAACAGGAACAACGCCAAACAGCAACAGATCGTGACAACACGCCAACGCATACACAAGGCCAAAAAGGGACCGTATACATTGTTGACAGCTGACTCAAAAAGCCGGTGAAAAGCTTTTTGTAGGCGCTTGAGTGGGTTTTTGGGGTTAGGATCTTCGGGAGGGATGTGGGAGAGGTGCGCAGGCAGAATCAAGAGCGACTCCAGCCACGACATCAAAAAGACCGCGATCACGACCATCGGGATGACCTTCCAGATCTTACCGAGCCTTCCCGGGATCGCGTAGATAGGCAAAAATGCGATGATGTTGGTGAGGATACTGAAGGCGATCGGCTTGGACACCAGTCGCGCTCCAAACACCGCCGCATCCACAGAAGGCATCCCTCTGTCACGATATTCATAGATATTTTCGCCAGCCACGATCGCGTCATCCACCACGATCCCCAACGCGATGATAAACGCAAACATCGAGACGATGTTGATCGACACACCGAGCGGGTACAAGAGCAAAAATGCCCCCAAAAATGACGTCGGGATACCCATCGTCACCCAAAACGCGAGCCGAATCTCCAAAAACAACCCGAGCAACACGAGCACGAGGACCAGCCCCATCGCGGCGTTCTTGAGCAACAACCCCAAACGCTGACCGTAGTAGCTAGAACGGTCTCTGTTGATCGCCCAATTGACCCCTGCAGGTAGCTCAAGCTTGATCTTCTTCATCATCTCTCGGACAGCAGAAGCCGTCGCAAGAGGCGTCTGATCACCAATACGGAAGACCGCGAGCGCCATGCTGCGCTTGCCATTAAAGGTCGAAGACTTATTCGCTTCATCAAATCCTTCGGTCACCTTCGCGACATCGCGCAAGCGCAGCGTCGCACCTTGCGCGGTCGTAATCAGCGGGATATTCGCAAACTCACGCGCCCGAAACCGTCGCTCTTTGACACGAATGACGATCTCTCCGCCTTTCGTCCGCATCTTCCCGCCTGGAATCTCGACCGCATATTGACTGATCCGGCGGGCAACTTCGTTGAGGGTCAAGTTGTGTGCGCGGAGTTGTTGTTGAGAGATCTCAATATGGATCTCGAAGCTTCGCGCCCCTCGCAAGTCGACTTGAGAGATGTCTTTGTGTTGGAGTAAACGATCGCGAACACGTTCAACAATACCTCGCAGCGTCAGCTCAGGTAGGTCACCGTAAATTTGAAGCCGAACGACCTCTCTCCGACGTGCGACAAGGGTCACTTGTGGTCGCTCAGCCTCTTGGGGGAGTGTTGTGATGCGTTCTACTGCCTGTTTGATATCTTGGTAGACCTTTTGTTGATCAGCGTCATCGCGCAGCTCAAGCGTGACTGTTCCAGAACCTTCCCGAGCCGCCGCACGCATTTCTTTGATCCCGACGATACCTTCGACGCCACCCTCAACCGCGAGTAAGATACCACGCTCGATAACTTCGGGACTTGCGCCAGGATACGTAACCTGGACTGTGACGATATCCAACTCGAAGGTAGGAAAGACCTCTTGCTTGATCCGGCCCGCCATAAACAACCCGCCTAACAGCAAAAAGACCATCAACAGGTTAGGCGTGACGCCATTGTAAACCATCCAGGCAATCGGCCCTTTTGGTCGCTCACTTTGTTGTTCACTCATCAGCCTCTCCCCCCACGTCGTCCAGCTTTTTTGCCCTTACGACTTCCGGCAGTCCGCAAGGACATCCCATTGACAGGCGTTGGGAGCAACGTCGTGACGATCTTATCTCCGACCTGTAAACCTCCCCGAATGATCACAGAGTCAGCGCCACGAAACATCACGTCAACTTTTCGGATGGAGAGTTTGTTGTCATCAGTCATCAACCAGACTGTATCGTTATCGCGAAGAAACCGTCGAGAGACGACAAAGGAAGAGGGAGCGGTTTTACCGAAGATCTGTGCTTTGACATAGGTACCGAGTAAGAGACGGGGTTGTCCCTTGTTGGCGGCTTTGCGCGCAAGAGGATCTTTGATCTCAACGAGCAGTCGGGCCATACGCCCCTGAGACTCAACACCAGGATACAGACGGATCACCTCACCTTCGCGAAAAAGAGTCTCTCGACCTGGTAAATAGACCCTGACCTTCGAGCCTTTCTCTCCTCTCTTTCTCGGAATCCGAAGCCATTTGAGGTCGTCGACTGCGAGCGCAAGCTCAACCCAAAAGGCGTTGGTCCCAACGATCTGCAACAAAGAAGTATTCTCCGTCACACGCGTGCCAAGATTGACAAGACGTTGGGCGATGAGCGCGTCAAAAGGCGCACGAATCGTGGTCCGTCTTAGATTAAGACGAGCTTGTGCAAGGGAGGCTTTCGCGGCTCGGACGTTGGCCTTCGCTGTGTCGAGCTGTGGCTTGCGCAACATCAATTGAAGGTTGGCTTTTGAGACCCCCTTGTTGAGCATTTTGTATTCTTTTTGGGCAATTTTTTGTTGACCAATCTCTAGCGCGAGCGCTGCCTTGGCCCTCGCGAGCGCGCTGGATGCCTGTGACACGAGCAATCGATAATCGGCAGGGTCGATGCGCAACAAACGCTGACGACGACGATAAAAGCCTCCAGGTAAGAGTCCCCTGTTCAACCAGACGATCTCCCCACGTACACGTGGGAAGAGTGTCACCTGTTGGGCCGCTTGGACAGTCCCCATCGCGTCGAGTACGACCTGTTTTTGAGATTTTTGTGCGGAGATCACCTCAACGAGTGTCGAATACTGTCGGGGCTTACGCCTCCTGGAGCGAGGTACTGTGTTGAGTAACCAAAATGTCGCGATCACAGAGACGAATAAGACGGCCAGAGAGAGTCCCGCGACGATCACTTTTCGTCCGACACTCCCCCTCGCATTCATAACATCATGTTCATGTGTTGATTGCTCCTGCATTATCCGTCCACCTGCGCTTTCTTCGTTTTGGTTGGGTTGGAGAGAGAACCTGATGATGACCAGCCACCAGCGAGTGCACGACATAACGCCACTCTGTAAAGCCAAAGATCCCTTTGGGCCGTAAGATGTGTTCGCTCAAGCGCTTGCAGACTACGAAGCGCGTCGAGCACTCTAAGAAAGTTATTTGCGCCATTTAGATAGCGAAACTGCGTCCGCTCGACGACTTTACGCGCGAGCGCGAGTTGTCTCTTCAGGCTCGCGATGAGTTTGTGCTGACCACGTTCACGGACCAGCGCATTCTCCACCTCTTGAAACGCTTGCAAGATCACCTTCCCGTACATGTGCAAGGCTTCTTTGGCTGCAGCCTTCGTCCGCTCCACCTCGGCTTTACGTAGACCACCATCAAACAACGGCGCAGTCAGCCCTGCGACGAGATTGGCCAACCAGTTTTGAATGTAGAATCCATTTTGCCAGCGTGGGGTAAATTGTGCGTTCCCTGAGAGGGTGATACGAGGGAATTGGTCCGCAATCGCCACACCCACACGGCGATGAGACGCCAATACAGAGAGATATGCGCTGCGGATGTCTGGTCGACGACGAACAAGCGCAGAAGGCAACCCCGTCCGAGGCAAGGCTGGCAAAGATGCAAATTGTTCGATTTTAGGGATCGCCATCTGACCAGGCGCTCGACCAAGTAACACAGCAAGCTGATGTGCCAAAACTTCCGCCTGGAACGTCACTCTTGCGAGCTCTCCTCGCTGTGCTTCAATGAGTTGTTGTTGCTGCAAAATATCTGGCGCAGTTGACTGCCCAAGACGAAAGCGTGACTGGAGCAAAGAGAGGCTTCGCTTGTTGGTCTGCATCTGCTTTTTGATCAACGCGACCTGACCGTACCTCTCGACCAGTTGATACCATACAATCGCGACCTCTCCAGACAAGGAGATCGAAGCCGCCTTGAGTGCCTCTTGGCTCGCAAGCGCGTCGAGTCTCGCCGCGTCTTTACCCGAACGAACACGTCCCCACACATCGAGTTCATAATTTGCGACCAAACCAGCAGTCACCGTAAACAACGAGCCGACTTGGTTGGCACCACCTCCACCACTTCCGTTGAAGGACACAGAGGGATACATCGACGCGCCGGCTTTTTTGGCGATCGCCAGACGTTGCTTTAAGCGCGCCTCAGCGATACGGATATCGAGATTGCCCTTTAACCCCTTCTCGATCAACGAGGAGAGTTGACGATCACCAAATCCCTTCCACCACTTCGCAGGCAACACCAGTGTCCCTTGGTGTCGGAACGCCCCAGGAACCTTCACTGGCGCCTTGACCTTCTTGAGGGGTGCCAAACAACCTGATAACACAACACACACACACAACCATCCAACGCTTCCAAGTGGAACGCGTATCCACTGATCCATCCAGCACTCCTTTGCTCCCTTCAGACACATTCCAAAAAAGACGCATCACCAACACGTCCCTATAGATGTCACATTCCGTTCCCAGTAAGACCATCGACACAACGCCACAAGAGCCGTCGCAGCTCAGCGATGTCTGTCTTTTGCAGGTGGGAAAACATTTTCTCTTCGACCGCATCGACCTCAGCCCGCCCCAAAAGATGAACCTGTTCCCCTTCCTCTGTGAGAAAAAGTTGCTGTACCCTTCCCAAATGGGGATGGCGCTTCTTCTCTACGAGGCTTTGCTTTTCGAGAACTTGTACGATCTTGTGCATGGTCTGGGGAGTTACGAATGCTGCGCGAGCAAGGTCCGCATTTGAGCTACCAGGTTCTCGCGCCAACGCACTCAACGCTGCAAATTGGGGCAAGGTCACATCCATCTTCGTTAACGACTGATCAAGCGCCAACCGCAAAGTGTGCTGTACTCTCTTGATCAAATAGCTGCTGCTCTTCGACTCTCGTAACTCATCCATGGTTTACACCTGACTCCACAAAAAGATATCCACATGATCAAAGCCCTGATAAGTTATCAGGGTGCTGATAAACTATGGATAAGGACCTCCAAATGCAATAGTGGATTTTCGAAAAATGATTTTGCATGTGTTGTCGAAGTGATGAGTCGCAAAAAATCTGGAACCAATCGACCTCCGACAAGACTGATAGTTGTGAACGAAAAACGAAAGGTTTTGTTTCGATGACCCGACCCAAGCTCACCAAAAAGATCTATCTCATGCTCACCAGCTTTGTGTTGTCTCTGTTTGTGAGCACAAATGCTTACACAAGTTCAGACAAGCAACTGTACAAAGCAGCCATCACATCCCACATGCGCTGCCAACAACAGACTCCCCCCCAGAAAAAAAAGACCTGTCTTCACGCAGCACAGCGGTATAGACGCTTCATTCGAGCTTTCCCGCACCACAAAAAATCTTACGCACTCCACTGGTACCTTGGGGACGTCTTGTACCATGCTGGGAGCTATACTGAAGCGATTAAGGTGTTCCAGAAAGTCCGCTCCTGGCCACACAAGCGACAACATCGAGCCAAAGCCGCTTCGTCTATTTTGTACGCTCTGCGCCATCAGATGACAGCGGCTTGTCGTTTGGGACACATCAAGAGAGGCACGCAACCTCCTTGCCAACAAAACATCTCAACACACCCACTCCCATTCCCAAGTCTCCTACAGGCCTTCCAAAAAGAAGCGAAGCAATTCTTTCAGTTGGTACCCAAAACACACAGTGACTACCCGGTCTTCTACTCTCAATCCATTTATCTTTATTTTTTGTACGGATATCACCAAAAGAGCCGAACGCTGTTTCGGTCATTTTCCAGCATGTTTCCCACACACAGGGCAACAAAAGAACTCAGGAGAATGATACTCCCTCACCATGCGCGGATGAGGCTGAAGTTGATCATCAAAGCCGAACAACACTTTGAACAAAAAGAGTGGAAAAAAGCAGCCGTATCCTACGAACAAGTAAGCAGAATGTTCCCACACCATAGACGCGCAGCCCACGCGCTTTGGAACGCTCAATTGCTCTACGAAGAAGTGCACGCGTACAAAAGAGCGCTCACGCTCTGTCATCACCTGCTTTCAACCTACCCACTTTTCCGATTCAGGCACCTGATACCCCCTCAAATCAAAAAGCTCAAACAGCTCACAAACAAGAGAAATAAACGATGAAATGCGCGATGTATTCACAAGACTCAATAGCGATTGAGACGACGGGTGGGGACAAACGTTTGTCGTTTCCGATGTATTTTTTCTCGAAGAAGGATGTCAAAAAGCTACTTTTTGTCGCGATATTTGCGATGTTCAGCCTCCCCACCTCTGTGTCTGCTTTATGTGCTAGAGTGAAACCACGCTTCTCCCCACAGCGCAATACGCTCCCACCAAATGCGGTTGTGTACTTCCTCGCTTCAAAACACGACAAAGTGTTTACCTTTTCGTTACGTGGTGGACATATCAAGTCAACACAAAGACACATCGCAGGTGACTTTCAATTCTATCGTGTGTCGCTTCAAGCAACATCAAAACGCATCACTCTCACGGCAACTCGGCGCAAAGCGATCATCATCAAAAAACGACGATACACGCACAAACTCTCCAAAACGTACGACATCTCCGCTCAACCCCAAAAAGGCGCTCGTCACTCTCTCACACTCCAAACATTCGGCACAAAGCAATTTCGCGGAAGTTGTTCATACACAAACGCACGTTTCGTGTCGCTCCCCTCAGATGGCGCGATCGCATACCGCATCGAGTGGAGTCCAACACGTTAGGGGTTCCGTTCTCGTGCTTTACGCAAAAAGCAGATGATCTGGCATATCGTGAAGCAAGAAGACATTTTGTTACGAAGGAAAGGGAAACTTGTCCGCGTCCAATACAATGTCCCACAGCTCTATCTAGGACACCTACATTGTGCGGGTCATAGTTTTTTCTGGAAATCACATCCCCATATCTACGCAAGTATCATCGCGCTGTATCCGGACGGAAGCGAGAGTAAGCTCCACATATCCCCCTTGCTTATCAAACGTCCCCCTTCTCTCCCTTAGAATGTCAAAGTCAAAAAGCTCTGACCTTATGACAAACTCTTTAACAGAACTGATGACCTCAGCCTCCTATTTTTTGGTTCTTTTTGTGCAATGTGTCTTGTAGCAACCAGGGATACAGGTGCTCTGTACGTTGGCGAGCATGCTCTCCCATTTCTTTTTCACTTTTGGTTTCCGGCTCTCTTCGCTTTTTTGTGAATACTCCACAGTCTTGCGGTTACAGGAGAGAACACAGGAGGTGTATTTCTCGGAGCACTGGTTTTGTCCAGCCCCCATGCCACCAAGTTTTCCCAAACCAAGCCACCCGACCACCGCAACAACGCCAAGAACTGCGATGATTACGACAAGTAACTTGCCATTGTTGTTCACCTCTTGCGCGGCCTGATTGTGACCTTCCATATTTGCCTTTGCCATATCTTCACCTACCATGACTGGGAGGAGAGTGCCTTTGGCCGCGTAGAGCATTCTACGACTTTCAAACCCACAGGCACCCTCTCAAAAACGGGAAAAATCCCTTTCATCTCAATGATAACCAGTTCGAAATAGATTGCAAGCGACGACATCTTCGGAAAGATCATATTCATAGCAAAGCAGGCTCACCTTCGGCAGAAGAGCAATGTTATGCAAGGGCAACAAAGGGGGTGAGAAAAGAGTCTCTACTTTTTCGCAATGATGAAGTGTGTCAACTCGCCTTTGTTCAGCGTCAAATCTTCTATGATAGTGAATCCAGCTTTTTGCAAACTCCCTGTAAGGGTTTGGGCATCAAAGGCATTCAACTCCGGGAGCAACCCAAGCGCCGCGCCTACAGGAAAAAACAACTTCATCAACCAATTGACCTGTGCAATACAAGCGCTGTTGCTCACAAAGATCCCACCAGGCTTGAGCAGCCCATGTACTTTTTGGATATGCGCGTCGAGATCATCGACGAGGTGTAAAATACTCAATCCCAACACAACATCGAATGAACCGAATGTTTCAGGAACATCAAAGAGTGTCCCCTTGAGAAACTCGACATTCTCCACCTCAGCCCTTTTTGCATTTTCCTTGCATATATCCACCATCTTCTGTGAGATATCGACAGCGACGATGCGATGAACATAAGGCGCATGGGTTACTGCTGTTGTCCCAGTACCACAGCCGAACTCCAAAACCTGCGTCTCGGGCGTGAAATACTGACGCGTTTTCGCCAACTTGATCTCATATGCGTCGGGCTCATCGACAGGCTTGGCTGCATATTTTGCCGCGAATCGATCCCAAAAACGTTCTGCTCTGTCCATCTATCTTCTCCTTTTCATCACTCATGGTGGAAGGGATACCTGACTATCTTGATCCCTATTGTACAAACGATTTTCGCAAAGAGAAGAGACAATTCCGTCCACCTGTGGTACATAAATAAACCACTTTTTTTCACGCTGGAACAAATCATTACACACTGCGATACAGCAGATAAGGCTATTGGGGATACAAATGACACAGCCACTCAACTGGGATGCGTTGCGGATCTTTTTGGTCGTCATGCGCGCGAAGAGTCTCAGACAAGCAGCCGAGAAGCTACATGTCAGCCACCCAACAATCCGACGAAAGGTAGAGGAGCTAGAACAGACGCTCGGTCTCACACTCTTCTTGAGACGATCAAATGGCTTACATCCAACGGTTGAGGCGATGGAGTTGCTCGAAAAAGCGGAACACGTCGAAGCATCAGTGCAGGCATTCCAACGTACAGCACACAACGCAGATCCCAAGCTCAGTGGACCGATCCACTTGACGATCCCGGACTCATCGATGAGCGAGTTGATCATGCCAAGCATCGCCGCGTTCAATCGAAAGTGGCCAGATATCGATTTGTTCATTGAAACTTCATATGATCTCGCCGACCTCAGTAGCCGTGAGGCTGACATTGCAGTAAGGATCATCACACGAGGGAGTCTCCCGGATGGAGAACTTACAGGCCGCAAGGTCGCAAAGACATACGCTTGCAAGTACGGAGAAGGACATCAATGGCTCGGATGGTGGGGGCCAGAGCGAGACAAAGAATGGAAGGCTGAATTTGGCGATCCCGATCTCCCAAGTGTTGGCGGACTTCGCAATATTTACATGCAAAGAGCTGCATGTATAGAGGGAATGGGATTGTCCATTCTCCCGTGCTATTTTGCAGACCCCTACCTCGAACGAAAATCAACGCCAGTTTACACCGCAGATCTTTGGGTCCTTCTCCACCCAGACATGAGAAAAAAACCACGCCTTCGTCTATTACGAGATACCCTCATCGAGGCACTACGTGCACTCCAGCCCGTCCTCTCAGGAGAACAACTTGCCCCTCAACTTCGGCCAATCTGTGAAGTAAGACATCCAGACAGAGGGCCTTCTTGTCAGGCTAGATGAGCACAATAATCCGAAGAATAAGGTCATTTTGGTGTATAGTCTGTAGATCCGTTGTTTTCAGTACGTACAACACTTACATCATACTTGTTTCCTTGTCGTACTTTTGCTTCTACATGGCACAACAGAGCAGAAACACCAAAGAGCAAAAACGGAGCTATCTATGAAACAGACCACCACACTTCTCCGCCGTTTCCTCTGGATATGTGCGTTTATGTGTTGCAGTCTCTGTATGCTTCACTGTGGAGCACCAGAGCGCTGCAAGGGTCGTGTTGGAGAGCAAACGCTGGATCCAAATGGAAGTCCGTGTCTCGTCGACTGCGAGTGTAACAACCAGCTATACGAAGGTCACTGTCAAGACAATGTTTGTGTCGGAACACAAAGAGAGACATGCAACACAAAAGGTACAAAAAGACCTTGTCTCCTCACACAAGCAGGAGCCAATGGCTGCACGAAAGGCACACAAGTCTGTGCCCCAAGTTACCTTTCGTCTTCCGTTTGGGGCGACTGCCAACCCATCCAAAGCACCCCAAGTGAATCGACACAGACGCTGTGTTTTGATGGACTTGACAACGACTGTGACGGAAAAGTCGATCTTGGAGACGCAGACTGTAAAGACTTTTGCAACCCAGGAGAGACCCGAGCCTGCTTTCGGTTCGCTGCCGCACAAAAAGGCGTTGGAGCTTGTAAAGCAGGCCTGCAAACCTGCGGTGAAGATAGACGCTGGCCACAAAACTGCCCAGGCGAACAAGGACCGACACAGGAAACATGTGATGGCAAAGACAATGACTGCGATGGCAGCGTCGATGAACACTGCCCCTGTCCCTTGGGGGAAAGTCGTTCGTGTTTTAGTGGGTTGCCCTCTCAAGCAGACAAAGGTGAATGCAAACAAGGCCGCCAAACCTGCGAGACTAAGGGCTGGAGTGCCTGTGTAGGGCAGACCAAACCACGCGCAGAAAGATGCGATCAAAGAGACAACGATTGCGACGGACAGATCGACGAAGACAACCCCGAAGGTGGTGAACAGTGTCCCATCGCAGGCAAAAAAGGCCTGTGTGGACTTGGCACGCTTCGTTGTAAAGAAGGGAAACTTCTATGCCAAGAGCACTACACCCCCACACCAGAGACCTGCAACGGAAAAGATGATAATTGCGATGGCAAAGTCGATGAAAACAACCCAGAGAGCCAAAAACCCTGCCAAGTGAAAGGACAAAAAGGAGTCTGCGCCAGCGGAAGCACATTCTGCCAAGCAGGGACACTGCGCTGTATCCAACAACGCTCCGCGACACGAGAAGTCTGCAACGGAAAAGATGACGATTGTGACGGAGAAACAGACGAGGGCATGAGTGCACAGCCTTGCTATACAGGAACCTCTGGCTGCCTTCAACGCTCCGATGGGAGCTACATCTGTGAAGCACCTTGTCAGGCAGGCACGCGCTCCTGTCAACAAGGCATCTGGTCTGCCTGTACAGGGCAAACACTCCCCGCCCAACAAGAAGCCTGCAATGGCAAAGATGACAATTGCAACGGCAAAGTCGATGAACGCTTTCCTCAACTTGGTCTCAACTGTTTTTCCGGACTCTATGCCTGTCGCACAGAAGGAACCTTCGTGTGTAGCGCCGACGGACTTGGTGTCGTCTGCAACGCAAAACCTCCTGCCCCCGTAGCAGAGTTGTGCAACAACAAAGACGATGACTGTGATGGTACTGTCGACAACAACATCAAACAAGTCGGCACTGTCTGTAACAACACACAAACAGGCTCACCCTGTAAACAAGGAACATACATCTGTAAAGGCGGCACACTCATCTGCAACGCCGTCCCACAGCAAGAGATATGTAATGGAAAAGATGACGACTGTGATGGACAGGTTGACGACATCCCTCCCCAACAATGTCCATACACAGGCCCCGCATACACACAAGACATCGGCAGTTGCAAAGCCGGCTTCCAGCTCTGTCAACAAGGAAAAATGACCGCCTGTACAGGCGAAGTCAGGCCCGCCTCTGGCGAACTATGTGGAAACAACATAGACGACGACTGTAACGGGACCATCGACGACTTATGTAAGTGGCACTATACGCTCCCGATGAGCGCATCAAACAGCTCTTACTCCACCGCCAGTGTCATCACGACAGACCAACACGACAATGTCTATGTCGCCGGTGAATACCAGGGTTCATTTACGATACAAAACAAAACCTACACCTCCAAGAGCACAAACCAACGAGAACTCTTCATCCTCAGCCTTGACCCAAGTGGGCGTATCCGTTGGGTCACGACGGTCTCAACCAACCCTGTTCGCCAAATCGGCGCGGCAACCATCTCCGTCTCTGTCAATGTCACATCCGGACAAGTCACCGTCAACGGACTTGTCTTTGGTAACACCACGCTTCAGCTCGCCAATAGCACACTCACTGTCACAGGTGGCTCAACAGCTTTTTCACTTGTGTTTGACAGCCAAACAGGCAAAGACATCAGCGCAAAGACAATCGCCAGTAACAACATTCCCTACAACGCAGATGCCACAGACACGACATTGCACTCGTACTTCACAAGATCGTTCACCACCACGTATACACTTGGTCCGACCACTTACACCTCCAAGGGACAATCGGATCTCATGCTCCTCAAGCGAACCAACCTCGGCCAAATCGTTTGGGGATTTCACGTAGGAAGTCCTGTGCATGATACAAATTACGCCGTAGCGCTCGATCCCACAGAGAAAGAGGTCTTTTTTGCGCTCAATGCGAGCGGAAAAGTCAGCCTCTCCAACACACATACGATCGATTTGGGTCTACATAATAACAACCCAAACACCCCTGTCAAAGGAACATTGCTCGTCCGAGCAGAGACCACAACGGGCAACATCTTGGGCATCACAACCCTCAAAGCGCTCGACGCAAGCAGTGGCTTCAACCCAGGCTACTACCGCTCACTCCACATCACAAAAGGAAATCTTTACGTTGTCGGTTCTCTTAGAGGAAAAGTCCAATCAGGGAGCCAGATCTTCTCCGCCCCCTCCACGAGAGCTTTTATCTGGAAGGAGAGCAAGTGAGAGACATGACCAGCCATCTAAAAGACACACCCCGCTGGACTTCCATTTTGGCAGTACTTGCGCTTTTGGGATTCGCCACCTTGGGTTGCAGCGCCCCGCCTCTCTGTCAGGGGCAGGCATCTTCGCTCTCCATCGACACCAACGGGAGTCCATGTACAAGACATTGTGAGTGCAACAACCAACGATTTGAAGGGCACTGTGTGCTCCAAGAAGGTCGTGAAACGGGCGTCTGTCAAGCAGTCTCACGGGATATATGCGAGACCAAAGGGAGCCGTCGTCCTTGCCTGCTCGCAGCTCCCACCACCACTTGTCGCGAAGGTGTCCAAATATGCCACCCCGATTACCTCAACACCGCACTATGGGGCGATTGCCAACCTATGCAGACAACCCCTCGTGAGAGCGGCGCCCAGTGTTTCGATGGTCTCGACAATGACTGTGATGGCAAACAAGACCAAGGCGATCCTGATTGTAAAGACTTTTGTCAGGCAGGTAACACCAGAGCGTGTTTCCAAGGAGAACAAAGTCTTCTGAATATAGGAGAGTGCAAAGCTGGCGAGCAAAGTTGTCAAGAGGGCCGATGGGGTCCTTGCCTCTACCAAACCCTCCCGACCAGCGAACAATGTAACGGAAAAGATGATGATTGCGATGGCAGCGTCGATGAAGGATGTCCTTGTACACCGGGTCAGCAGCGCTCTTGTTACGAAGGTCCACAAGACACGCGCAATACAGGTGAATGCCAGGAAGGACTCCAGCAATGTGCAAATGAACAATGGAGCACCTGTCAGGGACAGGTGCTTCCCCGTGCTGAACGCTGTGATGACCAAGACAACGACTGCGATGGACAAGTCGATGAAGACAACCCCGGTGGTGGCGCCCCTTGTCATCTTTCGACTCATAAAGGTCCATGTGCTCTTGGACAACGACGTTGTCAGGCCGGTAGACTTTCATGTGTCCAAGTCACCTTTGCAGCACCAGAGACCTGCAACGGAAAAGATGACGACTGTGACGGCCTCATCGATGAAGACAACCCCGGTGGTGGCGATAATTGCTTCACAAATGCGCCCGGAGAATGTGCAAGTGGACAGTTGCTCTGCCAACAAGGAGCCCTCACCTGTCATCCCAAACGAACGGCACGTCAGGAAGTATGTGATGGCAAAGACAATGATTGCGACGGTCAAACAGATGAATCACTCACCAGACCCTGCTTTCCAGGGATTCGTGGGTGTCTCCAACAAGCCAATGGCCAATACACCTGTGAGGCTCCCTGCCAGGCGGGTTCACAACGTTGTGAGCAAGGGGCTTGGAGCACTTGCCAGGGTGCGTTGCTCCCACAAAAAGAAGAATGCAATGGAAAAGACGATGATTGCAACGGAAAAGTCGATGAGGACTTCGCGCTTCTTGGACAAACTTGTACAGTTGGCCGTTCTCTTTGCCAGAGAAAAGGAACATGGCTCTGTAACACCCAGGGGAACGGATTACGGTGCAGCGTCCAGGCCGCTCCAGCCCAACAAGAAGTCTGCAATGGACAAGACGACGATTGCGATGGCAGCACAGACGAAGACTTCCCACAAAAAGGACAGCCCTGCACACTCTCCTCATCCAACCAGACCTGTACAACAGGCATCACGATCTGCCAAAACGGCCAGCTCGACTGCTTTGCCTCCACCGCCAAGGAAGTCTGCAACCAACGTGATGATGATTGTAACGGTAAAATCGACGATATTCTCCCGCTCCCCTGCCCTTACAATGGCCCCTCCAACACATTAGGGGTCGGTGCCTGTAAAGCCGGCGCCAAGTTCTGCTTTAACGGCTCACTGACCACATGTCTCGGCGAATTTCTGCCCAAACCAAAAGAGGTCTGCGGTAACCAACTCGATGACAATTGCAATGGCTACCTCGAAGAGACTTGTCCGTGGGCGTTTGGCTTCGACAAAGCCTCTGGCACCCTCTACGACAATGTCTCCGGCGCTGATGGATACATCTATGCGGCAGGTTCACTCAGCAACACGTTAACCCTCCAAGGCAAAACATACACCCCAACAGGCGCAAGCGACGCATTCATCATGAAGCTCTCCCCAACAGGCGCGATCGTCTGGTTCAAAATGCTCGGACTCTCTTCGACCCAAGCCAGCGCATACCAACTCTCTTTCGAGACGAAACAAAACAAAACATATCTCAACGCAGAGCTCCATGTATACGCAAGTCAACCGTTCGATTTGACCCTTGGAGCTGACACATTCACACAGCGCCAGAAACTCTATGCCGCCGCACAAATCGATACAAACACAGGTACGATCCTCTCAGGAAAAGCCATCCCACCCCCAACTCCTATCACATACTACACACGAACCGTCACCGTACAGGACACAAGCGGCGCGACATACACGATTGGTAACACCAACACCCCAATCACACATGGCACCTCCACATACACCCCAAGAGATTGGGACATCTATGTCACCAAAACCGACGCGCAAAAGAAACCCGTTTGGTTGTTTGGTATGGGTGGACGATATACAGACAACGGCTTTGACATCACACTCGATGCCCATGGTGATGTTTATATCAGCGGTGATATCTCAGGTCTCGTGAGTGTCGGCAACAAAACCATCGGACGCGTTGACTATCGCTCTCTGTTCGTTGTTAAGCTCGATGGAAACACGGGAAAACCTCTGTGGAGCACCTCTGCATCAGGCTCCTACTTCAACAGCATCGCATACGGGTTTATCAATGTCTCTATCCACCCAAGCGGCGACGTGATCGTTGGAGGCAATGTCCACCAACAGCTCACCTTGCAACAAACGTCTCTATTTAACACGACACGAACCGCCTTTTTGGCGCGACTGCCGAAACCCTAATCCTCAACAGACCAAAAGAAAGGCAAATGTCATGCGTACACAGATGCGACAGTTCGCGACTCTCTCAGCGCTGCTTTGTTGTCTGTTCTTAGGACAGGCATGTAGCGCTGACAACCAGTGTGAAGGGACACACAGCCAAACCTCAATCAACCCAAATGAAAGCCCATGCACAACATCTTGTGAGTGCAATAACCAACGATTCGAAGGACGTTGTGTGATCCAAGAAGGTCGCGAAATGGGCGTCTGTCAGGCAGTCTCACGGAATGTATGCGAGACGAAAGGGAGCCGTCGTCCTTGCCTGCTCGCAGCCCCCACCACCACTTGTCGCGAAGGTATCCAAGTATGCCAACCTGATTACCTCAATACCGCACGGTGGGGCGATTGCCAACCTATCGAACAAGCGACCAACGAGTCCACACAGGCAAAATGCTTTGATGGCATAGACAACGACTGTGACGGTGTTTTCGATCTAGGAGACCCTGACTGCAAAGACTTTTGCCGTCGCGGGACCACTCGTCCCTGCTTTCCAGGCGACGATACACAGCGAAATGTCGGTGAGTGCCGAGCTGGCATTCAAACATGCGAAGCAAACCAACGATGGGGAGAGTGCAAAGGAGCCATCTCTCCAACCACCGAACAGTGCGACAACAAAGACAACAACTGTGATGGCAGCGTCGATGAAGGATGCAGCTGCCAAAATGGAGACACTCGGACTTGTGGTGAAAACAATCAGCTTGGAGAGTGCAAAGCCGGGACACAACAATGTCAACAGGAGACATGGGGCCCTTGCACCAACGCCATCACGCCACAAGCAGAAGAGTGTGATGATAAAGACAACGACTGTGACGGACAAATCGACGAAGAAAACCCTGGCGGTGGAGGCATATGTGTCCTCCCACAACAAAAAGGAACGTGTTCACAAGGTGTACGTGTTTGCTCTGAAGGCTCACTCATATGCCAACAACAAACGTTCCCCCAAACCGAACAATGTGACGGGAAGGACAACGATTGTGACGGCGAGATCGATGAAAATATCCCCGGACTTGGTGGAACATGCCAGACAGGTAAACAAGGTGTCTGTGGTGATGGGATCTTCACATGCCAAAATGGTGTCCCAACGTGCCAACAACAAACCCAAGCCACACAGGAACTATGCGACGGAAAAGACAATGATTGCGACGGCCAAGTCGACAACTTGAAGCGCTCCTGTTACCCAAGCACCAAGGGATGCACACGCGACAGTCAAGGCACCTATCTCTGCCAAACACCATGCCGTACAGGTGAAGACATCTGTATCAACGGTCAATGGAGTGGTTGCAAAGGAGCGATCGTACCAACCCAAGAGATCTGCAATCAAAAAGATGACGATTGTAACGGAACGATCGACGAAAACTTCCCTCTCAGAGGCACGACATGTTCGATCACCACTCCCTGTCAAAGAACAGGCATCTGGAGCTGTAAAACCGACGGAAGTGGACTCTTCTGTAAAGACACGACAGGGAACTTACAGGAGATCTGTAACGGCAAAGATGACGACTGTGACGGAGCCATTGATAACATTCCCCCTATCCCATGCCCATACAAAGGTCCAGCCAACACGGAGAACAAGGGAGGCTGCAAAGCTGGGACACAACAGTGTATCAACGGAACCTTCTCGCTGTGTTCAGGGGAAGTCCTTCCCCAAACCGAACGCTGTAATGGAAAAGATGACGACTGCAACGGAGTAATCGATAATATTCCAGCCAGGGTGTGCTACTCAAGCCAGACCGGCTGTGTCCTACAATCATCTGGAGGATATAAGTGTACGGCCCCTTGTCAAACGGGCACACAGAGTTGTCAACAAGGAACTTGGGGGGCGTGCAAAGGCGAGCTCCAACCCAGCCTTGAGCTTTGTGACAGCAAAGACAACGACTGCGATGGACTGGTCGATGAAGGTTGTAATTGGGTTGCAGCTCTCCCTATCGATGTCGGCGCCACATTCTTAGGCATGAACGCAGTCGGAGATCGTCAAGGAAACACGTACATCATAGGCGGTATCAATGGCGATATGACACACAAAGGGACGACCACAAAGGTCAACAATGGCCTCTTTGGTGTCAAACTCGATCTCAAACGCAACATCGTCTGGACTATCACAGCGCAAGGGAACGCAAAGATCAAACGCATCTTCAAGCTCCAACTCGACACCAGCGGCAGTCAGGACATCCTTAGAATCTACGGTATTATCGACGTGGGAGCGAACGCTGCCAGTATCTCTTTTGGCAGCCACACCCTTAGCGTCAACATCGGCCAGCGTAGCTTCGTCGCGACACTCGACCCAACGACAGGCCAATTCCTCTCTGCAAAGCTCGACTTTTACCACAGTACACGCTCATACTATACGTACTCCCCTACACTCGGAGGAGAATGGCACGCCCCTGGTATCGGTGGGGATATCTACGCCATTGGCACCCTACACGCCAACGTTACGAGGACATTTGGCACCATCCAGCTCACCTCAAAAGGCGGTACAGACGGATACATTTACCGACAAGACAACCAATTCAAGACACCATGGGCCATCCAGTTAGGTTCGACAAGCAGTGGGGATGGTTTTGATACCCTCACGACGGATCAGGCAGGCGATCTGTACGTTGGCGGTGTCCTGAACACAACAGGCGCACTCGGCACCACAAACATCACAGTCCCAGGCACAGGCTTTACACCCAAACACCTCGTCGCCCGGCTTCACCGCGCGACGGGTGCACAGGCATGGGTGTCGACCTTTGTCGAAGAATATGGATTCGCAGCGATCACCGATATCTACGCAGACTCCAACAAAAAGCAGGTCCTCGTTGGCGGGCGATTTGCGAGTAAACTCACATACGGAAGCCAAGTCGTCACCAACCTCGGTGGCGAAGGAGGTTACCTCGCACGTCTTGACTACACAACGGGCAATCTATTGTGGCTCAAAAAAATGTCCAACAACATCTTTACATCTTCTTCGCGCTTCGAACTCGGAGATATCTCTGTAGATACACACAACAACGTACTCATCGCGGGTTGCTCCTCCTCAGCACGAAACTTCGACGGTACACAGGTCACATTCAACAAGACCTGCCAGGCCTTCGTCTGGCGATTTACGATGCCATAAGGCCTTCAAACAAATACAAAAACCCACGGATAGCTTATGGAACACCTCACAAACTGGAGCGCCTTCTACGTCAAACATATCGAAGCGCTCGAACTCGAACGCCTCTATCTCTACCACGGACTCGCGCTGTTCGCCTCCTTTGTCCTCTTTGTCCTCTTTATCACAAAGTGCATGAAGACACCTGACAACCTCCTGTCAGCCGACAAAGAAAACATGCAAGCGACAGAAGAAACACAAGAGACGGCGAGCAGGAAGCCACCGGAGCGCTTCTTCATCTTCTGGCGACTGTTTGTCACCCTCTACGTCCTTGCCTTCTCCTGGCTCTTTTGGATCAGCGTTGTGTACACAGCAAAGCTCAAGTTCTTCCCCGCCAATGTAGGCAGTGTCCTCGCGAGTGTGTTGTCCTTTTTACCTCTCCTGACGCTCGCCATCACTTTCAAAAGTCTCGAAGCAAGATTGATCCCAACGCGCGCCCAAAGAGCGCAATGTGTCGATGGTTCAGTCAAGCGTCCTCCCAAAGTTCCCGGCCTCCTCCAAATCGAAAACAAACACAAAGGCTGCGCTGCGTTGTTATTTGTGATTGGGTTCTTTGGTTTTGTCGGTCTCAACGGAGGGTTGATGTCTTATGCTGTCGTCACAGTCAGCGCCCTTTGGGAACATCCACAGGTCGTCCAAGGACAGGTCATCAAAAAACGCACAGGCGACCGCGCCTCCACACACATCACCTTGCAAGTCAAACGTGCTCGATTCCTCACCCCCAGCGGATTGGGTTCTCATGTGATGCTTCCAAAACAGTCAGAGTTCCGCGTCCCCAAAGCGATCTACAAACGTGTCCGATACAAAGAAACGCTCACCCTCGTCGTCTCTTCGGATGAGGGCGTCATCCTCTTGCCCTAGCCCCGCGACACTACTTCTTTGGCTTCCACAGATGAAATGTGCTCGTCAATCCGACAAGTAGGCTTGAGTCAAGCGGTGACACAGTCGTCGCGCCCCCAACAGGTGGGATGCTGTTGTATGAAAGCACGTGGGAAATCGTGATCGCGAGCCACTTCTTGAGTTTGATGCTGAGAGACGTATCGACTAACAGTCGCCAATCCGCAAAGTCCTCGAATGAGGGCTGGAAAAACGTCGTGTGTTGGAAGAACAAGATCTTGTCGAGTTGGAACTTCAGGCGGATGTAATTGGACCAACGGTGGAAAATCTTTTCGTTACCTCCACCTGGATATTGAAAAGAGTCTGAGTACTGATTGTACTCGAACATATAGGCAGTCCCAAACATCACAGAGAGCTGCTTCAATGGGCGGACACGAAACACAGCGCCCAAGCCCGCCAGACGACGCGCGGCCATCCTCCAAAACTCGTTGTATTCGAGCTGGCCAAAGGTCTCCGCTCCTAACCTCTTCAAAAACATATATCGATAACGCACATGACTGAACGCACGCGCAACAAATCGTTCGTCACTTTTGATCCCAAGCCCTCCCTGACCTGAGAGCAAAAACATGTGGCGATTGTATGCCAGTCTCGCGATCAAGCTCCCTTCAACGAGCGTAAAGTTGACATTTCCGACACGCCAGTCTGCCGTACCACTCGCGAGTAGCATCAACCCCTGCTTCTTTTGCTCACTGAGAGAGTGGACATTGACAATCTGCCCAAAACAGGGTGAAGCGCACACCAACAGACCACACAACAAGAACAACCCTCGAACATATCGCATATCCGCTCCTTCGCACAAAGACAGTCCAATCCATTCAGTCAGACAGACTGGATGTACTGTCCGTCCTGACAAACAGGAACTGTCATACCATAGACAAACGTTGAAGCGAAAGTTTGAGTGGTCAAAATATCTCAAATCGTTCAGGATTCTGCAAATGCAAGCGCAGAAGGTGTCTGGCAACCAACAATCGCAGGTGCTTCGTGGATCAGTGACTCATCTTCAATAGCCGCCACCATAAACAGCGCGAAGTCAACACGTCTCGTGAGATTGCTCTCCAGGATGGGATCTCCGACATGATGACTCCACACAGGCAGCCCCTGACTTTCACCTTCTTCGAGGTCACTCCCACGTACAACAGTCCACTTCCTATCGCTCGCAAAAATACGACGTGTCGCCTCGACTTGGTCGTTGATATCCACAAGGCGAAACAAGCGCGCAATCCACGCAGCAACAGCTAAGATTGTCGTAAAGATCCACGAGTATTGATCCTGTCCGTCCTTCGTAATGTGCCAACCGCACGAGAAGATCAGTCGTGCGCCAGGCTCCGCAAAATCCAACACAGCCTGCGCAGTCCCTGAGGCGTAATTGTCAACGCCCCAAGGCACAAGAACACTCAAGACCGCATCACAACCAGCAACGGCCTGTTTGATCACCTCTCTGTCATTCGTGCGTCCAGGGAACACGGTCATCTGATCCTTCCAAGGAGCGAGCTTCCCAACGCTCTGCTCGCGACACACACCGACCACTTCGTAGCCTCTGTTCAGCGCGTGTTGGATCATGTACTGTCCCAATTTTCCAGATGCACCAATAATACAAACTTTCATCTCGTGTTCTCCCTATGTAAGGTTGTTGGTCTTTTTCGTCCGATAGATTCGGAGTGGATTTCTTTTCTTTGTTGTTTGTGAGTATAGTGGCAAAAAGTAGGGTCCAACAGCTACGAAAGTACTGTTTCCCACTCCAAGACAAAGACCCTACTTTGGTCTCTATCACCAACACACAAGGCCCAACAGCGAGCGATTCGCCCGAACATACGAGGAAAACATATGTTGTACCAATTGAAAGATCGCACCCCCATCGTAGGAAAAGACGTCTACATCGCGCCAGGAGCACATATTATTGGCTCTGTGGAGTTGGCCGATCAGGTGAGCGTGTGGTTTAACGCTGTACTACGAGGGGATACAGATTGGCTACGCATCGGTAGAGGCAGCAACATCCAGGACAACGCCGTCCTACACACAGATCAGGGGATCGAGTTGGTCATTGGGGAGAATGTCACAGTAGGACATCAGGTGATGCTTCATGGCTGTGAGATTGGTGACAACAGCCTAGTAGGTATCGGTGCGATTATCCTCAACGGCACAAAGATCGGAAAGAACTGTGTCATCGGCGCAGGAACCCTCATCCCCGAACGTAAAGTCATCCCTGACAACTCACTTGTGATAGGCACCCCCGGAAAAATCGTCAGAACCGTCCCTGAAGACATGCTCGAAAAACTCAAGGCTGGCAGTGGTCATTATATACACAACGCACAACACTTCTCACAACACTTGAGACCACTGGATACAACCCCCACGAATTCGTAACAACACAATTACCCGCCATCACCAAACAACGCAGAGAATCCGCTGCGTCCTACCTTGTTGATCTTTGAGACGTCGAACTCATCATCGTTATCTTCGTCCTCGCCTCGTAAGATCCACTGACAATAGAAGATCAACGCGATATGAAGAGGCATACAAAGCTGAAACAACAACACGATGATCGTCAAAAATCCATTGTACAAGAATGTCCACCATGTCTGCACAAACGCAAATTGTCGCCCAAAATGCTCGTAAAGCAACCCTTGCGCCAACGCCCGAGGGTAATCAAAAGAAAACAAGGCGTCTGTGTAGGCAAAAAACAAACGCCTCTTCTTCAATCGCTCTCGATATGACTGACGCAGTCTTTTGTGCAAGCCAACAAGCCAAGCATTCCGACGCTTGAGCGCTGTAATGGTTTGTCGCAACGAGAGGGAGAACGTCTTCAAGCGTGTAAGACGTTGCACAGCAGGTGTAGACGAAGAAGAACTTGTTGTGGGTTGACTTGCCGGAGGGGTCGTCTCTTTGGGCAACAGAGAGGCCAACACAAACTCGACCTGTGTCATCGCACGCTTGCGAAGTGTTCGCATCTTCGCGAGTGAAGCAGGGATGCCTTCCTTGTCGAGCGCGCTCCACTGCTTGGGCCATGCTTTGTGCAAAGCCACAAGCTCATCGTTGTCCAGATCCACCTCAACATGCAATCCAAATGTCCCCTTGAGGAAGGCGTTGATCTGACCAGCGACGCGGACCGATGTCTCCGCTAACTCTTCGAGTGTTTTCTGAAGCTTTTTGGCCTTCTTGAGGAGCTTGTCCTGTTTTGACTCCACGCCGCGAAACCCAGCCCCCAGACCTCCACTTCCACGACCGAATCCAGTCCCCATACCTCCTGTTGCGCGACCAAGTCCAGTCCTCATGCCTCCACCTCCACGAAGATAAGGAGACCCACTGCGCTTTGAGAACAAATGTGTGGGACTCTTGCTCTTGATGGGAGCAAAGTTGTGCTTTTTGGCACCAGGACTCCACATCAATCGTCCAGTTCTACGGTACTTGTCACGCATAAACTCGACGATCACCTGTGCGAGACGCTTTTTGGTCGAAAAACGATACACGTCTGTGTCCCACATCCCCGAGATTTCACGACGAAGTGTCGATGGTAAGTCCTTTAGCTTTTTGTAAAGGGTAAAGCGTTTGCCAAAAGGCTTCTTGGATTCGTACCGAAAAAGGTAAAAGATCGACTCTCTGAAAGGAAAGCACACTGCTCCCCAAAAGGCAGAGGGTGTCTGTGTCAATGTCAGGTAGATGTGTTTGTTCTCGTGGAGCATACTTGTCGACGCAAGAAACTCCTGATAGGTCCGGTTCAGCCCCTTGTAAAAGCGGGTTTTGAGTTGCTCATCGCGATCGAAGAAGTGTTTTTGATGAAAAGCGATCACACGTGGACCGTAGAACTGAAAAAACATTTTGGTTTTCTGTTGGATTTCATCAAAGTAGCGAGAGGAGTCGTGTGCCAACAACAACTCATTTTCTTGCTTGTGTGGGGAGGTTTTCAACTCTTTCAGCTGCGCCAAACGCAAATCCAACACCAGATTCATCGGAATCAACCGCGTCAGGTTCGAGCGGATCGAGAAGACATAGAGACTCCCCGTCAGGATCGCGAGAGACAAACAAGTCAAGAAGAACAAGCGACGCTTTTTTTGCTGAATACTCAGGCGAATCGACGTCGTGGAGAGCGGGACCGCGAAGAAGTTGCACAAAAAATAGATGGCTAACAGCTCTGTGTACAACCACGCCAGCGACGTTTGCCAGCTAAAGTAACGATATAACCGATAGTACGAAGTAAATCCACCGATGATCAACATAAAGAGCACCCACTGCAACAACCGCCAGTAGGACTTGAGCTCTTTGCGTCCTCGCTCTCTATCGACGACAAACCCCCATACACTCGTGATCGGAAAGAACAGGTAATACCACATCGTGCGTGGCTCATATTGCGTGTAGTGCTCTTCGAGGATGCGAAAGATGCGCAAGCCTTCACCGATGATCACGATCCGTTCAAGGAGATATTGCCACTGTTCACTGAGCAACGAACGCAAAAAGACCGCGCTCAGCAACACGTACGCGAGGATGAGCAGCTCCTTTTTTCCGAGCAACACACAAAAGACGACAAAGAGACCACCGATCAGGGCGAGAAAGAGCGATGTGATGAGAAAATCGAAGGTGACCTTCAACCAGGAAGCAGGCTGTGTCTCTTGGCTCATGGAAAGCTCCTCTCAGGATCAAATCGTGGACAAAGAAATGGCAGCTTAGACAGCGCACATGAGATGGTATACGACAACCAGATTGTCGCGTTGTACCACCAAGCAAAGTAACCCAAATAAACACACATCTCGTCAGAAAAAGAACATTCTGATGGATACGTACCCAAAGTGTTTTGACATGAAGGTCTTTCCTTCGTCAACAATGTAGGTCATTATCGATGACCATCGTATGCATTGAATCGTATCTTCTCTCACACACAGGAGCTTATGATGCTTCGTCTCCAGCCTCTTGTCCTCTGCACGCTGCTCATAGGTCTCGCCCTCCCTTCGAGCGTCTGGGCTGCCAAAGACCCGGTTTACGCAGTCCTGATCGGTATCAACAGATACAAAGATCGCAGCATCTCCCGCCTCAAATACACCGGAAAAGACGTACGTGGGATCTACAAAACGCTCACAGGCATCGGTCGCGTCCCCAAGAAGAACGTCCGCATCCTGCTCAACAGACAAGCGACCAAGTACGCGATTTCCAAGACTCTCCGTTCGTGGCTGTACAAAAAAATGAGGCGCTCAAGAGGAAAAGCCACGGCGATCATCTACTTTTCAGGACACGGCTGGTCCGGCGGTAACCTCTCTTACTGGCTTGCGTACGATTCCAGCGCAAAGAGTCCCAAACACATCGCGAGGACGGCGATCGACCACGAGAGCGTTGACAGCTGGCTCACGAGACTGCGCTCGAAGCGTGTGGTCCTATTTATCGATGCATGCAACAGTGGATTCGCATGGTCTGGCACGCGCAGTATCGGGATGGCCCAAAAAGGATTTCACAAGAGCATCAACGCGACACAGTTTGGCCAAGGACGCGTGACCATCGCGTCCTCCATGCAAAACCAATACAGCGTCGAGAGCAATAAGATCAGACACGGCGTCTTCTCCTACGTCTTGATCGAAGCCCTCAAAGGAAAAGCTGATTACAACAAAGATGGTATTGTGACGCTGCCAGAGGTCTGGACTCATCTTAGCCAGAACGTCCGCACCCTCGCGATGAAACTCAAAAAATACCCCCAAAGTCCCGTGCGAAGTGGCCCCAGCACAGGTGCGATCCCGATCTCCTTCCCAGCCGTGCGGGCCTTTGTCGCGCACCGAAAGCACAAACAACCCACAGGCTCCATCTCATCGATGAGAGGTCTACGCACAGTCCAAAAAGACAACCTCAAGATCACGAGCTCACCCAAAGGGGCACGGCTCTTTGTCGATGGCGCAGACTCCGGAACCACACCTCTCACACTGCATCTCCCCCAGGGGATTCATCGTTTGCGCATCACAAAACGAGGCTTCTCCGTGTGGCGTGGTAAGGTCTATACCAAACACAACCGACTCTTGCACAAACACGTACGGTTGCGCGCCAAACGCACCCAACAACTGGTCCCCATGAGAGATTTCTGTATCGCGGCCTTCTACTTTGTCATGAAATGCAAAGGAGAAGAGCTCAGCTTCGACCAACTCAACGCAACACAAAAGAGCGCCTACTTGCGAACATGTTCTAAAGAACAACGAAGAGATGGTCTGCGATTGACAAAACGATGTGTGAAGTGTGTCTTCAGCCACGGTTGCATAAAAGACGAAGCCATCCGAAGACTTTGTCGAAAACAGTGCTACGAGTGAATCGACCCCCCGAGAGTGAATCGCCTCCCCGATCGAGGAGCGAGCTTCCAAGGACATCAGGAACATCAGGAACTTCCTTCTCCGTTCAAGAGAACCCCCCCCCAAACAAACACATTCTCATCGCGCATCAGGTTTCTCTTTTGCCTTCGACTTCGGAGCGACAGGGGGCGTCTTCTTTTGCGCCTCAGCAGGCTTTGTGCGGCGGGGTGTGCCGACTGAGAGACGTTGCAGTTTGAGCCGCTTCTTCATCGCTTTTCCCCACAAGGCGATCGCCTGCACGGATTGGTACCCCTTCTTGCTCGCCTTCACACTCGGATGTCCACCTCCACAGATCGGCAAACAGATATCACGCATCGTGATCGAAAAACGTCCCTTTGCATCGGTCTTTCCCAACACCTTCTTTTTTTCGGTGTGGTATAATTTGATCACCGCTCCCTCCACAGGAACCCCCTTCAGATCGACGACCTCCCCTGTCACTGTTGTATACGAACAGCCCGCCGCCACGAACACACAAAGTATACCTACCACAAAAAAGCGTATCGTCGACATCATGACTCCTACTCGTTGAAGAAGAAAGAAGAAAAAAGATGACACATTGAGAACAAAAAGCACGACATTGTGAAGAACACATTGACAATCCGACGAGATCCTTCAAAATAGTGTGAGCTCAATATCGCAGTCGCGTACCTCACAGGTGCGTTTCGTTTTAGGAAAAAAAATGTCTTTACAATCACATGATGACCCACAACTTACCTTGCTCTCTCGTCTCAACACAGCCATCTGGATATCAGACGTAGAGAGCACAAAGATCGTGTGGGCCAACCCCAGCGCACTCAGGCTTTGGCTCGCGGATTCGCTCGAAGAACTTCTGTCACGTGATACATCAGACGCTTCAGAGACCGCTCGCCAGACACTCCAGCATCTCCACACGAAAGCCAGCGCGGGCAAAACGATCCTCGCACAAAGACCGATCTACCCAAAGGGTGAGCCGATCTTTATCGAGATGCACATCAACACCTATGCGCTGCCTGAAGGCCGAAAAGGTCTACTCATCGAAGGAAGACATCTTGAGCAGGACCTCATCGCACCTCAAGTCCTCCAGCGCGCCGAAGCCACCCGCTACGCGCCGATCTGCATCTCCACACACTCACTCGATGGGACGTTGCTCACGGCCAACACCAAAGCGCGTTCATGTTTAGGCAATACATTTCACTTTCGCGACTACTTTATCGATCAAAGCATCTGCGCACAAGCGCTTCAGGCCATGAGAGAGAAAAAACCTTTCTCCGTTGAGATCGAAGTTCCTTCCGAAAAAGAGAAGATGTGGGGAGCTTTGCAAGCACACCCAACACTCGATCCCGTCTCCGGAAAAGACGCGTTCGTCGTGAGCCTTTTGGATATCACCGAGAGAATTGAAGCGGACCGCATGAAAGACGAATTCATCTCCGTGATCAGCCATGAACTGCGTACACCACTGACCTCCATTCGCGGTGCGCTCGCGTTACTTGAGACTGTCCACTCCCAAAAACTCCCCCCTAGCGTCTCCAAGCTCACACAGCTCGCGACCCGCAACTGTGTGCGTCTGCAAAACCTCGCAGACGACCTCCTCAACATCAAACAATGGCTCCACCAAGGTGGTCTCATCCTCCACAAAAAGCCTTGTAAGCTGTCGATACTACTCAAGCGCTCTTTGGAGCTAAACAGCCCCTTGCTCAACGCCCACAATATCCAGCTTATCCTGCCTCCTGATGCAGAAATGGAGCGACCGATTGAGGCGGACTCTCCTCGCCTGCTTCAAGCGATGACAAACCTCCTCGCAAACGCCGCCAAGTTCACCCCAAAAGGCGGACACATCAAAGTCTCACTTCAATACCAGGATGACCTCGCGAAGATCTCCGTAGAGGACAATGGACCAGGCATTCCAGACTCATTTCAAGACAGGATTTTTGGGAAGTTTGAGCGCGCAAACAGTCAGCTTACGCGCGAAAGACAAGGCACAGGGCTGGGATTACACATCACAAAAAATATCATCCTCGCGCACGAAGGACATATCGATTTTGTAAGCAGCGATGATGGCACCACATTCTTCTTTGAGCTTCCCCTCACGACCTAAGGCTACTCCTCTTCCGCCCACTCCTTGAGCTTTCTCTTGATCTTGCGCACGATCTTCTCCTCAACCTCTTCCCACTCCTCATCGTGTTCTTCCTCTTCCGTCCACTTCTTGATCTCCGTCAGGATCTTCTCTTCAAGACGTTCACCTATTTCAGCCCACTCTTCGTCTCGACGTCGTCGCTCTGCGCTCTTCCAGGTCGCACCTGAACCACCTCCCCAAATACTCGTCACACCTAACAAAAACCCCAAGTTGTACCAAGCTCCTGTGTTGTGGACTTCGTAGACAGTCACATCCCCGTTAAACAAGCTGATCACAAAAGCCACAACAGAGATCACACCATGCCACAGACCATGCCAAAATCCAGCGGGCTGTTGTACTGTATAGCGCGGATCTCCGGCCGTACAAGCTGTTAGAAAGAGACCAAACAACAACAACACCGAAACGCCCATAAACACTTGACGTTTTCTCATCATCCACTCCTTGTCGGTATGATTCAAACACTCAAACTCACAAAAACCTTTACGATGAGATAGTATAGAGTGCGCGTAGAGGCCCCCTCTGACATCCAACAACCTGTGATTTGATATCCGTCAACCACTCCCCCCTTTTCTCGCTATAAAATCCCTAATTCACGGGCACGCGCAACAGCTTCTGTACGTCGTCTCACACCAAGCTTTCCGAATATATTTCGGTTGTGACCTTTGATCGTACTGATCGCGATAAAGAGTTGCTTCCCGATCTCGTCGTTGGAGAGCCCTTCAGCGATCAATCCAAGTACTTCCAACTCTCGTTTACTCAACGGCTCCACCAAAGGTTGCACAGGGGCACTTGTTTGTTGCTTTACAGGGAGCGTTGAGAGTGTCGTTTGCTCGACCTCTTCGCCACACGCAGCCAGGACACGCACGCGGTGCTCTTGTGAGGCCTCGTCCGCGACACATTCACCCTCGCGCAAGAGCCCAATCACATCTTCTCCAGCGTCCAAGAAACACTGCACATATCCCTGCGGTGCTGCACAAGAGAGCGCTCTCGACAGCGCCGCATTTGCGCGCTCTCGTTGACCATCCCACAGCCACACACATGCTTGCACAAGCAGGATCTCGATCACGCTGCCCATACGATTCTGACGTTCAGCGAATTCAAGCAGCCCTTGCAGTCGTTGATGTACGCTCTCCATGTCACCTGCATGACCACGATGTACAGAAGATGCCTGATACAACGAGAGCATCAAGAGCCTCCACTCGTGAAGGTAACTGACCTCATCCTCCACCTGCGCGAGTGTCTTCTCTCCCCACGCATCAAATGCCTCCCAATCCCCACTCAAGAACCACACTCTCGCGCACCACACATCGAACGGACGTAGAAACGGAACAGGTGAAGAAAAGTACGCACGCTCTGCCTTATCAAAGAACGCCAGCGCCTGCTTCCACTCTTTGTGAAACATGTGCAGGCGCGCTTGGGACACTCGAAACCGCCAAAGCCAATTGTCAAGAGACGCACCTTCACCGAGCTCTTCACTCTTTTCAAGTGTCTCCTTGGCCTCGGTCAGCAAACCTTGCTCTCGCTGGATATCGCTCATCCCAAGGTACAGATCAGAGAGCCCCTTAAGCGTCGTGTCCAACTCGGCCTGGGCGATCTCCAGTGAGCGTTCAAAGAGCGCCATCGCATCGTGAAGGCGTCCCTGCGCCCAGCGGAGCTCCGCGAGCCCATACGTCACACTCAAAGCAAAGTGTAAATTGCCGGCCTGACGGAAGGACGCCATCGTTTCAAACAAGATGTCATACGCCGCCTCAAGTTGACCATCTTCCCAAAACCCCATCCCCAACAAAGAAGACGCCGGTCCACGATGGATCAAAGCATCCTCAGGAAGCGACTTTAGCGCCTTCTGCGCATACTCGATCACCTCCTCATTGCGTCCAAGAGCTTTCGCCCTGTACGCCCACGCGTTGCACAGGGACCCCATCAACACAGGTCTCTGCCGCTCGTCCACAACGATCATGCCCTCTCGAAGTCCCCCTTCCTCAGTAAAACACTCGTCGGCCCGTCGTAACCAAATGGCTCCATTCTCCATATCCCCCGCGCTCAGCGAGGACCACCCATACGCGAGGCACAAAATGGGTCTATCGAATGCACACTCTTCGGGCAATGATGAAGCCCACCGACGCCACGTTCCCGATTGGAACAGACCATCCATCTCAGGCCAACAGCATTCGAGATAGGCCGCGAGTCTGTCGCAGTCTTTGGCTTCGCGTGCGTGCTCGATGGCGTCTTCATACATGCCCTCTGAGGCATACCACGTCGCAGCGCGTTGGTGCCAAACCCTTATCTCATCGGGATATTCTCTCTTAGCGTGAGCGTGTAATACGTCCGCAAAGAGATGGTGAAATCGAAACCAATGTCGTTTTTCGTCCAAAGGGATCACAAAGAGGTTACTCTTTTCGAGCTCTTCGAGCTTATGAAGACTCCCCTCGACCCCCACAACAGCGTCACACAGTCCACTGCCCAATCTCTGCAAGATGGAGGAACGAAGCAAAAAATCACGTGTTTCTGTGGGCAGTTCACGTATCACCTCTTCGACGAGATAATCCACGACATAGCGATGCTCTCCCGAAAAATCAGTGATAAAAGACGACAGATCAGATTTCCCTCTCATCGAGAGCGCGGCGAGTTGCAAGCCCGCGATCCATCCTTCAGTCCTCGACTCCAACGAAGTCAGTTGCTCATCGGACAGTGAGATCCCCATTCGTTCGCGTAAAAAGGACGAAGACTCCTCTATCGTAAAGCGCAGGTCAGCAGCCCGCAGCTCCAACAACTCCCCCTTCACACGTAGACGCCCTAACGGAAAGGGCGGATCTTCTCTCGTCAACATCACGAGATGCATCGTCGGAGGCATATGTCCAAGTAGAAATTGCAGCGCTTCATCGATCGCGGGCACCTCAAGCACGTGATAATCATCGAGCACGAGCACAAAATGTTCCGAGACTGATGAGAGCGTGTTGAGCAAGGTTGTCATCAAAGAAGGAACCGGTGGCAAGGAAGGCCCAGCGAGAAGAGGCAGCACATCCTCCCCGATATCAGGCTTGATCGTTTGTAAGGCGGCGATCACGTAGGAAAGAAATCGAGACAGCTCCCCATCGGAGGCGTGCAAAGAGAGCCAAGCAGAAGGGATCTCTGCGTTGTGAAGCCAATCACTGACAAGAGCGGTTTTTCCAAACCCTGCAGGGGCTGAGATCAGGATCAGCTTCTTCCATGTGAGTTGCTGTAGTGAATCCTGAAGTCGCGGACGCTGCACAAATTCAGGTCGTGTAGGTGGAGCAAATAACTTCGTGGCCAGGATATGGGTCTGTTCGGGAACGGGCACCATGACAGCTCTCCTCTTGTGTGCGTAGGGTGCGAACATCTTCACACAGTGAGAGACGCAACGCAAGCCCGTCCAGAGGAGAGCGCAGGACCACTTTAAGAGGAAAGTATCGACCACAGGAAAAGCAGACTCTGAGAAAAACCGTACTTTCGTATCTGTTATCTCTGCGGCGTCCCCCTATCCTATCTCATATAAGAATCGATCAACCTTTGACAAAGACCGGATCAGGAGACCTGACATATGAAAGAGATGACATACACAATTACGTTGAGAGGGCACTTACCAGCGAGCTGGAGTGATTGGTTTGAAGGCATGGAGCTCGTACAACATGACGATGGAACAACACAGCTCACAGGCACAGCGCTGGATCAGTCCGCGTTACACGGGATCTTGCGAAAAATCCGAGATCTCGGCCTCACGCTCATCTCGCTAGAACAGCTCCCCTCTTCTTGATCAGGACCTTGACAGCTTCAGCTCCCCTCAAAATTCTTTTTGTGAAGCCAATCTGCATGTCGTGGGGCTTTTTTGGTGCGGGACCATTCTTCGAGCATCTCCCACTTCACCTCATTGAGGCGAGCGAGCATCGCTTCTTCTTCTGGATCAGGACAGGCCAACTCAATGCGGTGTCCATTGGGATCAAAGAAGTAGATGGAGTGGAAAATCGAGTGGTCTGTCACACCAAGCACATCGACACCGTTTGCTTCGAGTTGATCGCGGAATGAGAGCAAGGTCTCACGATCTTTCACCTTGAACGCGATGTGTTGCACCCACTCAGGTGTGTTTGGATCACGCCCCATCTCCGGCTGTGTCGGCAACTCAAAGAAGGCCAGGACGTTCCCATCACCTGCGTCGAGGAAGATGTGCATGTAAGGATCGGGTTCTTTGGTGGAGGGAACTTTATCTTCTGCGATGGCCAAGACAAAGTCCATCTTGAGGTGTTTCTGATACCATTCAACGGTCTCTTTGGCATCTCGGCATCGATAGGCGACGTGGTGGATTTTTTCGATCTTCATGAGTCCAAACCTTTCCTGTGAAAGACATACCGAAAATCATGTTTGTCCAGGATGGTAACCGACTCCCCCAAACCGTGACTTGATCTGGCTCAAGCACCTCTTTTCTACGCTTGACCTGAGAAACTCTCAGCAGTCGCGCGCCCCCAGGCCCGTTCAAAGTGTGCAGGGATCTCACCATCCACAAGGCAACGGTGAGGTATGTACTCAAACAACTCGCCATAATGAGCGATCTTGGTAAAGTCGGTGCGGCGCATGATATGCCAGGGGCGCAGCTCATCTGGCGACTCCATCCCTGCAGCAGCGACCAACTCCATCATACTCTCGACTGTACCGTGATGATATTGATACACCCGCTCTGCCTTACTTGGAGCATGTAACCCTGCGACCAAGCCAGGCTTTTGGGTCGCGACACCAGCAGGACAATCATTTGCGTGACAGCGTCTCGCTTGAATGCAACCGAGCGCCATCATCATCGCCCGCGCCGAATTACACATATCCGCTCCAAGCGCCAACACCTTCACCATGTCAAACCCTGTCACGATCTTTCCTGACGCGATGACACGGATCTTGTCACGTAAGCCGATCCCCACGAGCGCGTTGTGGACAAAGACCAGGGCCTCTGTCAGTGGACACCCTACGCGGTTTGAAAATTCAAGCGGTGCAGCACCTGTCCCGCCCTCTCCACCGTCAACAACGATATAATCGGGGTGAATACCTGTCTTGACCATCGCCTTGCAGAAGGACAAAAACTCCTGTCTCTTTCCGAGACATAGCTTCATACCGACAGGACGATCTGCCGTCTCACGCAACAACGCGATAAACTCACAAAGTTCGATAGGCGTAGAGAATGCTGAGTGTCCAGGGGGAGAGAGCACATCCTGACCAAGTGGGACACCGCGAATCTTGGCGATCTCAGGCGTCAGCTTAATCGCAGGTAAGATCCCTCCGTGGCCGGGCTTCGCGCCTTGTGAGAGTTTTATCTCGATCATCTTGATCTGTTCGTGTGCCACCGTCTCCTTGAAACGCTCCAAAGAGAATGTCCCGGCACCATCACAGGCTCCAAAGTAACCCGTCCCAAGCTGCCAGATCAGATCCCCTCCAGGCTCCAGATGGTAAGGGCTGACACCACCTTCACCTGTGTTGTGGGCAAATCCACCCTTCTTCGCCCCACCATTCAACGCGAGGACTGCGTTTTTGCTCAACGAACCGTAACTCATCGCGCTGACGTTCAGGATCGACGCAGAGTAGGGTCGTGAACACGTCCCCTCTCCAACCAAGATCCGATGCGCTTCTTCCCCCATCGGCTTCGGGACCATCGAGTGATTGATCCACTCATATCCAACTTCGTATACATTCCTTTGTGTCCCAAATGGAACGGTCGACAGCTCCTTCTTGGCTCGCTGGTAGACGATACTCCTGAGCTCTCGATCAAAGGGAGTCCCGTCGATGTTGGACTCGACAAAGTACTGGTTGATCTCTGGCCGAACCATCTCCAACAGATAACGTCCATGACCGATCACCGGAAAGTTTCGCAGGATCGAATGTTCCGTTTGGGTCATGTCATAGAAGCCCAGCAAGATAAGCGGGCCAACGACCCAAAACGCATGATAGGTCCAAGGAAACAGAAACCCAATGGCCACAATACATATCACGACGATGGCGGAAATCACCACAAACATTTGACGCATACACACCTCCTTGCAAGACGTCATATGAGACATTTTTGTCAACATCCCCTCTTTGTAGCATACCTTTTTCACACAGCTCGCAAAAAAATCTCAAGACGAATTCCCACAGGTGTCGAAGTCTTGGCTGCTCCCTCAAAAAAAGCGCAACATCATTGATATAATGGACGATAATATCCCATTCGGTGAATGATGTGTTGATTCAAACAGGTAGGATAGAGCCATGAGAATAGCCAAACGACCATCCTTACGACGTTCGCAGCAAAAAACAACGCGCAAGAGCGAGGCCCCCAAACCACAAAGCACGCGCAAACATGACGACCTTCAACAATCTCGCAAAGCCTCTGAAGGTCTCAGGCAAAGGCTCAAGGACAACGCGGACAAGCAACACCTACCGACATTTCGCTCTCCAACCTCCTCCCAAATACGCGAGCAGGTCAACAAGACACTCGACAACACAAGAGCTGTCGCAGCACAGACAGATAACGTTCGAGATGCCCTGAAAAACGACGATCCACCAGTCACCAGAGAAGTCCTCAACGATCCCAGCCACGTCACCAGACGTACAGTCAAAGAGGATGACATCGACGACGTCAATGGCGACGGGACCATCGACAACAACGACGTACGCGCCGCAATCGAGGCCAACCAAGAGCCCGTCACAGAAGCCCTCGAAGCCCTCCCCACAGAACAACAAGAGATGTACCAGGGTCTCCAAGAAGATGTCGAAGGGGATGTACGTGCGGAGCTTGCTCTTCAGGAGATGTTGCTCGAAGGTGATCTTCCAGGTGAGGCGTCCAGCACAGAAGGCACCAACCTGCTCGAAGAGCTCGATCGTATGTCGAACCTCGAAGAGCTTGGAGAAGGTATTGACCAATCGTCTCTGGTCGCCGACACCATCCAAGAGATCCACAACCCCTCCTCTATCGCACAGCTCGACACACCGACATGTGCTCCCACGACAGCAGCGATCTATCTGGCAGAGACCAAACCCGCTGAGTACGCACGTATCGTCACAGATCTCGCAGGTCCAGGCGAATCAACGCTCGCAAATGGCGACACAATCACCAGACAGAGCACCGGCGACGAAGAATCCCGCAGCAAGTCTCTCGAATTGTTCGCAGGTGCCGCGATGGAATACGCAGACGGCGCAGACTACGACTACAACAACGAGACGTATGAACACATCGATGGTGAAGGTGATGCACGTGACGGTGACGGATTGTTCTCCCGTGAATACGACCGGATCTTCGACGCGATTACAGGTGTTGATACACAAGCGGTGACAGTGAATGATGACAACCGCAGTGAAAACATGGATCGCATTCAAGAAACCATTGATGACGGTGAGATGGTCCCAGTCGGTATCAAGTGGGGTGAAGGGGGACACAAACTGCTCGTCACGGGGATGGATGATGAGCATGTCTATTACACAAACCCTTGGGGGAAAGAAGAACGCATGGAGGTTGGTGAATTTGAAGCTCGTCTGAAGAACGCCCACTTCATGCCCGATGAAAAAACCTCCTTCATGGATCGATTCTTTGGTTGGCTCCCCTGAGCTCAAATCGTATACACGGTGGAAGCTATAAATCTGATCCGGCGGACGTTGCACCAGCGTCCAAAGCAAGCGCCCTCTCTGGGGTGGTGGAGAGGGGAGAATACAACGATATACACGGTGGAAGCTATAAATCTGATCCGGCGGACGTTGCACTTGCGTCCAAGGCAAGCGCCCTCATCGGGCTTATTTGCCTCGTACGCTTTGCAACATACGCCTCAACAAACTCACCACCCTGAGCCTTTGGCTCTTCCCTCCTCTCAAACCTTTCGAGAGGAGGGACCATTCGTACCGATGTGTACGAAGATTTAGCTTATATCGCGTTGGGTCTTGTATCGCGTTGGGTCTTGTATCGCTCCCCTACTCAACTGCGTTGGCAAGGGGAGCTGGACGAGCGATAGCTCGGACTGAGGGGGTTATTCCTTCTTCATCGGGCTTATTTGCCTCGTACGCTTTGCAACATACGCCTCAACAAACTCTCCACCCTGTCGCTTCGCGACATCCCTCCTCTCAAACCTTTCAAGAGGAGGGAGCATTCTACCGATATACACGGTGGAAACTATAAATTTGCTCCGGCAGAGGTTACACTTACGTCCAAGACAAGCACCCCGTACAAAAAGAAAGGCAACATACCATGAGACATCTCATCAGAATCGCTTTTCAGGGCTCTTTGCTCATCCTGTTGTCTTCCTGCCTAGGCGACGAAATCGTCTCCATCAGCTGTCAAAAGGACACAGACTGTACTTACAGCGAAGACGATAGGTGCTCTGTAACTCTAGGATGTTACTGTCACAACAATATATGTAGAGCGTTTGGAAGGGATTGTGCAAACAAAGATGATTGCGCACCCGATGAAACGTGTACAAACAACAAATGCTATAACAGCCAACGTTGTGAAAGGGATTCTGATTGTGTCGACCCCAACAAACCCGTATGTGCTCATTTCCCGAACCAAAGTTGTCAACCGGGGGATGGTTCCTGCACCTCAGATCGATTTTGCGATGAAGGTAAGTATTGTTGTGACTTGAATGATGGCAGAGGCAAAAAATGCAATGTTCCAGTATGCCTCAAGGACGAAGATTGTCTGCCAGAAAAAAACCTCAACACTTGCGTAAAACCCATCACCTGTACAAGTCCATCTATCCCAACATGCCGATCAGGGATGTGCCAATGTTATACAACACAAGAACAAATCCCCGCTCCTGATGGAGGACACACAGAATGAATCTGATGAAAACAAAACTCTACACTCTCAAAACCTTCATCCTCCTTCTGGGCCTTGTCCTTGTTTCATGCTCAACAGAAGAGGTGAAGTTTGTTATATCAATGAAGCCGCGCGCATGGATTATTCAACTTCCTCCAGATAGCATG
>PCBK01000013.1 GCA_002731275.1 Deltaproteobacteria bacterium
GGTGGAGGGATTCGAACCCCCGACCCAGTGGTTAACAGCCACTTGCTCTACCGACTGAGCTACACCAGAAGCTGCATTGTGTCTCGCACAATGGACAATTTCTTTACCACAGGAACCCTTATCCGTCAAGCGAAAAATGACGAAAATGTGTATGTTTCGGAAAAGACAAACACTTTTTATTGCGTGTCACAAGACACGTAGCGATTTACTCTGTTGCTTGTTGGTGTGGAAGGCGAACTGTGAAGCTCGAACCTTCTCCATAATTGCTGATCGCGCGAATGTTTCCTCCCATCATCTCGCAAAGCTGTTGTACAATAGAGAGTCCCACTCCCGCCCCACTATGTTTGCCCGAATTTGGCTGCACCTGCGTAAAGGAACGAAAGATCTGTTCGAGCTGTTCGCTTTTGATCCCTGTCCCTGTATCGTGAACCTCAAATACCATCCAATCATCTGTTGGGGTTGTCTCCACATAAGAATGTAAGTGGATCGCTCCGTTCTCTGTGAATTTGCAGGCATTGGAGAGCAAGTGAAAAAGGATCTGTCTGAGTCGGAGTTTGTCTGTGCAGATTGGGTGAAGGATCTCTTGTTTGAACGAGAGCGTGTTTTGGTGCTTGCAGATCAAAGGAGTCAAAGCTTCCTCGAGTTCCTTGAAGAAGGGGGTGAGGAGTACATTCTCGTTTTTGAGTTCGATCTGTTCTGTCTCGATCTGAGAAAAATCGAGTAGGTTTTTGACCAGTAAGAGCATGTTGTGTCCTGCGCCATGAATTTTTTGAAGATCGTGTAGTTGATCTGGTTGCTCTTCTACGTCCTCTATCAGGAGTTCACTGTATCCGATAATGATGTTAAGTGGAGTGTGGAGTTCATGTGATATATTGGCCAAAAAAGCGCTCTTTACCTCATTGGCGTGTATCGCTGCGTTGCGGGCGTAAAGTAGATCCTGATGTTTGGATTCGAGTTGTTGGTAGAGCCTCAAACGTAAACCATCGTGGAACCACAAAATGGAGAGACCGAGAGTTGTGATGGCGATGAGCAATGATGTCTGCAACAGCAAATGTGTGCTTCTTGGCAGCGGTGGAGAGAATGTGTAACCCAATAGGTGACCGACGCTGTAAAAAATGTAAACGCCAATCGTCGCAAAGAACCACAAGATTCTGTGTTGTCGTGGTGCGAACGTCCAGGCCACGACAGGGAGAGTGATCATCGGTATGAGCATCGGAGAGCTGATCCCACCGAGTAAACCGATCAATAATGATACTGCAACGAAATACACACTGAGTGCAAGATTCGCGGAGAGCCCAAGTGAACCTGTTTGGCGCAACACAAAGGGAGTGGAGAACATTCCCAATCCAGCTAGAAGCGCGATATATGAAGATTTTTTGTAGCCCAGTAGAAACAGTACAAACATAAACACTGGACCCCAAAAGCCCACAAGGAAAGATGCTCCGATCAACATGTTCATCTTTCGGCGTTCTTCTGGGTTTTTGTACTCTGGACGGAAATATCGATACCAACTCTTCAACATATTCGTCTCAATTCGTTTGTGTGCGATGTAGATGTTGTTTATGCCAACTAGATGAAGAGGATATACAATCCTTTCTTTTCGTACAAGACTTTCCGAAAATTTGAGAACGCCGCTCAATGGGTGTTGGAGAAGCTTACGATGGGAGTGACTTTCTGCGCAAACATCCTTTATACCGATATGTCTGTCGGATGTCGTTGGTGGCTTGGTTCGGCGCACTCGGTGAGGTGGGGGAGTCTTCTACCTCTTTCATGTGTGCTGGATGTACCTGAACCGCGAGATTCTTGCTCGCTGTGTATCTCCAAGAAGTCTACCTGTTGAAAGGGGTTTCTGTTTTTGCTTGACAACCCCCTTTTCCTTGGCTAAAGTGCCTGGACCTTTCGAAAAAAGGATCGAGATACCTTTTTCGAATAGGAAGCCATTCTGGTCCTCAAAAAAGCCAGAACGGACCGAAATAGAAGCGAAAAGAGATTCACAAACTGCACAAAATGCGAAGTCTCTTTCTACATAGGATGACAACTCGATCAATTCGATTACGGAGATTTCATATGTCACAAGCAATTGCCCTCCAATGTGAAAGCGATGCTATTTACCTTAACGTTCGACCCCTCGAAACGATCATCGAGGAGCTCGATACAAACTCTGTACCATACGTGAAAATCCCACCTGCAGAGCAAAAAATGGGCTCCTGGGAGATCGTATTGGTATTCCAAAACAAAGAAGCTCTCGAAAAATACGAGAAAGGCGAGTTGAAAGCTCCCTGGAACGCTGTCGAGAAAGAGCCCGCGAAGAAAATCAACCCCCTCAAAGCATCCAAGCGTGCTGCTGGTCGCTAGTCGAACAGCTCGCAAGGTGTCTGACACCTGGTTTGCTCTCCTGCCTTCCATACCATCCCCTTGCTCCTCATTTTGACTCCAAAACAATCCGACACCTACATCCTCAAGGGATATGTGCGTGAAATGCCCATCACGTTCGTTCTGTCTCTTGTGTAAGATATTTTCTCTTTCATTTTGTGTCTTTACGTTTTTTCTCGTGTTTACCGTGTGCAAAATTCTATTGGTATTCGACTTGATGCTCGAAAGAACGCTGGCACTAAACATTGAAGAGAAAGGACACACTTTATGCGCAAGACATGGCCCAGAACATTTCCCCCGTTTCTCCTTGTTGGATGGGTATGTTTCCTGTTGTTTGGATACATCGGCGAGACACACGCCAAAGGCAACGAGAAGGTTGGCTTTGCCAATTACACCTTCAAAACCCTCCCCAAACCGACAAAAGAGGCAGCAGACAAGCTCTATAAACTCGTCGAAACAGCCCAAAGTTTCCGAGACAAAAAAGCCGCCGCAGAGGCCAAAGCAAAGCTGAAAACGCTGACCGTTAACGATCTCCCCACGATGTTTCGTGTGATCGAGCGAAGAAGCGACGCTGCACAGTATTTTTATCCTCTCATGGCAGGCTTTGGTCCAAAAGCGCTCGTCGCAGTTGATGTGATACTGGTCAAAAAAGCCCCATATGCGAGTCATTACAGTTACGCTCGACGAGACAAGTACCTGAGACAGCTTGGGGCTGCCTGTGCTGCCTTTGGGAAGGCGGCTTTGCCTGCGCTTAAAGCCGCGCTCGTGGCTCCCAAACAGTATCCTCGAAGAGCCGCCGCGTGGGGACTCGCTTTGATGGGAAAAGCTGCCTACCCCACCTTGAAAGTTGCCTTGTCCTCACCACGTGCCCGTGAACGGATTGGAGCCTTGTATGTCTTGAAGAAGCTCAGCGAGAAAGAGGTGACGCCTTTCGCCAAGGAGCTCCTTCAGTCTATGAAGACGACAGAGGCGCTCAAAGATCTGGGATTGTTGAAGTATATGATCCCACGAGAGTTTGTCCTGGTGCTCGCCAAAGCCGGTCCAACCATCCCGAACGCGATGGTCGATATCCTGTCTTCACCCAAGGCCTCATATATCGAGAAACAAGTCGCCCCCAAAGTCCTCAAAAAACTTGGACCCAAGGCCAAGAGTGTGGTTGGAAAGCTCATCCCTATGTTGGCGAGCAAGGATGAGAAGGTACAAAAGCTCGGTGTCGTGCTCATCACAGCTATCAAGATGAAAGTTGAGCAGGCGTACCCCGCATTGCAGAGACTGGTCAAGTCGGCAAAAGAACCCCTTCGCAGTGAGGCTGCACGTGCGCTCTTTGTGGCTGGTGATGACGCAAAAAGGAGTGTCGAGACCGCTGCGAAGGCGTTACGTGCCGCGTTGCAAGGGCTGAAAAAAGAGGAGGTCCCCTACAGCCACGCGATCGAGATGTATCTCGACGGGTTGAAGCTCCTGAAAGAAAAGGCTCTACCTGCAAAAGACGCTGTGATTGAGGTCATCTCTCACCCCAAAGCCGCCAAAAAACACATCATGGCTGCTGTCTCTGTGTTGAAGTCATTTCCCAAGGAAGCCCAAAGCGCGGCAAAACCCATCGCAGAAGTGATGAAGAAGCTCAAGTTTTACAGCTATCAAAAGAGCCGGTTGACGGACTTCCTCCTCTCAACTGGAGAAGCTGGCTTTGCGATCGCCGCGCCTGCTCTCAAGAAGGCGTTGGCCTCAGGTTCATCGTACAGCTTGGGGAGTCTCATGCGTAAGCTCAAGAAGGTCGGCAAGCCAGCCTCTATGATGCTCAAGGGGATCTTGAAGCGGGGCGCAAAGGTCTCAAGTGGTTCCACACGCAAAAAGATGGCGAAGACGATCGCATGGATGGCTACGCACCAACCCAAGATCTTTGCAGAGCTGCTCCAAACCAAAGAGGCTAAAGAGCGAGAACTCCTCCTGATCGCGATTGCCAGCGATGACGCTCTACTCAAATCACACACCAAGGCGATGAAGCTGTTGCTTACACATGCTCTGAAAGAACACAAGACCTACAACAGCGACACCCTCGCGGACACCATGCGTATGCTCTATCGCAAACGTAAGCCCACACTACTCGTACCTCTGAAGGAAGAGGTGACGCCCTTTTTGAAGGTCGGCCCTTTCATGTGCAAACTCTATGCTAAGTACGTGATCAAAAAGATCGAGAAGCTTGGCAAGAAGTAATCTCTTCACACTCCCCTCCAGCCTCTTGTCCCTCTGATTGTCTAACGTTTTTCACGCATCGTACGGCAGATATGGTGGCCTGTGGAGACGTCGAAGAAGTCCGTTTTGTCCCCCGAGTAATCTGTGATCGAAAGACAATTTCCCTTCGGAGATAGGCATACCTTCCAAAAAGCGCGCTCCGTGTAACGGAACACATTTTTGGGCTCTGCCGAAGTGAATGGGTATTGCTTGCACTCTGTCCTGTCCACGAGGAAAAACGTATCGTCGTTTGGGTGGGAGAGCATGTACTCCCGACCCACCGTCTTCAGAGGATGTTCGGACAGAGTTTGTTCCTGCTGATCCCAAAGGTACAGAGAGTGCCGACCATCTTCGGAGTGCGCCTTGATCAAAAACCAACGACCTGACGAAGATGGGAGCAGCGCATAAGCGCTGACAGGAAGCGTCGTGAGACATTCCAACGTCGCGGATTGCATATCCAGTCGAAGCAGCTCTCCTGTGAACATCAACAGATAGAGCATGTGTCTTGTCTCATCGACATATACCCCGTTGACATATGAGCCGCCGACCTCTGATGGATCGAGCGGGACACCTTCTCCTATGAATGTATGTGTGGAGAGACACCATCTTTGAAGCGTTGGGGGAGTCTGTTTTCGTATGATCCACAACGATTGATCAGGACCAAACGCGAGCATGTTGTCCTCAATATCGTCTACAAAAAACTCCTCACGTCGATCGTCGTCTTCTCGATCCCACAGTGTCAGGTGGGATGGCGATTTGTAATGTCCTGAGAATTGGGCAAGCCAACGTCTATCAGGTGAGACTGCGCGACGTTCTCCTCCCGACATGTTCGCCTTTCTCCGCTCTTCTTCTGAGAACGTGCTGAGCCAGAGCGCTGTGGTCATGTTGGGATCGTGTTGGTGTGCTTCTGGTCGTTCGAGATACCAATGAAGCAGCACCGAGCGGGCCGAAGTCAGTGGCGCGAGCTCACTGCGGGTACACTCTTCAGGTAACGTCCACTGTTCGATGGGGTGAGGAAAACCTTGTATGGTTTGCAGATGTGTCTGTGTTGCGAGTGTGCCGTCAAGTTCCTGTGGCCACTCCACACCCTCTCCTAAAGTGACTTGTGTGAAGGCATCAGAGGGGAAACTCCAAAAAGCACTCTCCAAGCTCGTGATGTCACCGAGTGAGTTGATACGAAGACAGGTCAAACGATCTGCTTCGTCTCGTGTGAAGGCCAGACGTGTCTGACTTTCGCGGAGTGTGAGGAGGGTTAGTTGTGGGAAGAGGTCTTCAAAACAACCCCACATACGCTTGATGAGAACGGAAAGTTCGTCTTGATGCGCGCTTGTTCTTAGATGTAGTTCTTGAAGCTGCATCCGAAAAGGGAGCGCTCGAAGTTGTTCTTGTAGATCGAGCTTCGTGTCGTGGAGTCCGCCAAAGGTTTGGATGGTGAGCGCACGGACTTGTGTGAGACTTTGGACGTTTGCGAGCAGCTCTACATTCGAAAGATAGCATTGCATACGTTCGATCGTATGGAGGAGTGGATGATTGGGTTTTTCTCGAAAGAGTGGGGTCGTGATCTGTCCAAAGTTGACGTCGTGAAGAAACCCATCTTTGTAGATCTCTCCGTCAAGCAAGGCGGGGGCGAGTTGTTGTAGCCACTCTTCGCGATGCTCCTTTTGGAGGTCCTTCATGCGCTTGACGTCTTTGGCTGTGGGCTTCTCTTTGCGTTGGAGCTGGATGAACTCGCCTCTTGGGTCATCTTGCTGTTGTAGGTATGCGGCGAGCGCGTCTTTTGGAGCGGAGTCTTCGGGAGCTTGAAAGACCGCACGCCAGTGTTGTTGGCCTTCTGGTGAGTGGCTGAAGGCGATTTGTTCAAGATGTGTTTGGATCCCATCGACCAAGGCTTGGGCCTTGGGTGAGAGCGGAGTGGTTTGTGGAAAGGAGCATTTGGACAGCGCCTTGGGGATCTTGTCTTCCAGATAATCCCCCATGGACTTGCCTGCTTTTGGCCGGAAATCCATCTCTTGTACTTGTTGTAAGATGGGGTCGGTTTGTTCTTGAAAGCGTTGAAAGAGTTGTGTCCAGTATTTGCGGCTTGAGCTAGAGGTCCAGCCAAGGATTTCAAGATCACGAAGAATGTAGGCCGCGGTGCGTGGATCATCACACCAACCTTTGAGCGCTTTCAGTCGCTCCGTTGCGGACTTCACGTTAAACGGCGCAACACTTATCGTTTTGAGGAGCTGGCCGAGTTGTCGGACATCTTGTTCTTCTGTATAGGCTAGCCATTCGGCGTGTTGGGTGTTGGGATCTCCTGAGTAGGTGAGCTTCGGAAGACATTCATCGAGTTGTCTGACGAGCGTGTGTAAGGCCTCTACAGGGTTGCGTCGCCACGCGCTCCAGGCGAAGTCGAAGGCTCTTGCTGTGTCACCTTCTTCGAGGATGTTTTGACAACGTTGAAGGTACACTTCAACGTCTTCTTCAAAGTTGGGGATGAGCTCCCGCAAAGAGGCGTTTTTCTTGATCAGCGTTGTGGGTAACACACAAGCATGTTCGGGCCAGTTTTGTAGGTGTTCCTGCACATACTTCCGCGCAACTTCGTACTCCTCATTCTTTTTTTCTTCAGAGAGACGTGTCGCGATCCTTGCGCACTGTGAACGGGTTGGGGGTTGGTTGAGCAGTGTTCGCATCTCTGTCAATAAGGCCATCCAAATCACTCCTGTGTAGGTGGTTTTTTCGTTGGCTGTATTCTCAGGAGTGGAGTCATGTTGTCAATGATGCATTGCCCAAACCATCACAAACTCAAATGTTTGTTCTTGATGGTAGCTCTTCGGTCAGGTACTGTTACTGAACGCAGTCGATAAAACGTAACTCTCAATGTAAAGCCGTTGGACATAAGCAAGCGGTGTAAAGCGAAAGGTCTCTACCATGAAGCGTACAGTATGTGGTCTCCTCGTTGGTTTGATGTTACTTGGTGTGCAAACAAAGAGCGTTCATGCGCTCGCTTGGACGGAGCTTCGAAAAGCTGTGTTGTTGCTCAAGAATACATTGAAGCATCTCGCAACAGCCGAACAGAAGAGGCGGATCGAGTTGTACAAGAAGTTCCACGCTGCGAAGGGAGTCCCTGTTTGTCTGAAAGCCCACAAGGGGCAATATGTGAGCGCTGGCAATCTCTCCACAAATCTGTACGCAAATCGCGCAAAGTGCTCGATTTGGGAGCAATTCAAAATCGTAAATGGCAAAAAAGCCCTGTACTCTGGAGACAGAGTCAAGATCCTCACCTACCAATATCGCTATTGGTCTGCACAAAGGGTTGGGTCGCTGTTTTGTAGTCGTGTCGTGGCAAAAGCTTGGGAGTACTTTACGCTCAAAAAGGTCGGCGGTGGAGGGAAGATCAACTCTGGAGACAAAGTGATGTTCTTATCTCACCACAAGAAATTCGTCTCCGCAGAGCACGGTGGTGGTTCCTTCTTGGTCGCCAACCGTAGCCACGCTAATGCCTGGGAACAATTCCAAGTCGTACTCCTCAAACCATAAGGCCACCAGCGCCAAAAAGCGTATCCAACAGCCTCATGGGGAGTGATATTTTTTTCCATCCAGTGACCTTTTGCGACGCTCACCCCCTTTTCTTGGAATCACCTTACACCTCTTCTCTGTGTTTTCCACTCTGCACCGTTCGGTGTTGTGTCTCTTCCTACATTCCCTTGGCCACTTGATGTTCTTTTTTTTCAAAGAGATGTGTTGTGATCTTTGTCTGATGTGGGCTACTTGGGCTGTGTCTGTGTCTCTGTCAGATCAAAATATTCAAATATTGTGAAACAAAAACATGAGAACCTCGACCATATACAACCAAAACCAAGTCAAATCGATCTAGATGCACAGAGGAATGAGCGAATGAAACGAACGAATCGACAAAAAGTGGCCGCGATGTTGGTGGCCTTTATAGTACTGGTTGTTGCCCTCTCTTCGGGAACGGGATGCTCTGATGGACCTCCACAAGGGGAGCAGGCCACCGAACAAACCCAAGAGCCCATCGCCAAAGAAGACGCTGGCGCTGCGGGAACAGAGACGTCACAAGCAGAGCCGTCAAGCTCTCAAGAGCCGACTGTTCCCGACGAACAACCTGAACCTTCATGTGTCCCGAAAAAAGAAGAGTGCAACGGTATGGATGATGATTGTAACGGTCAGATCGATGATCTTCCTGCGAAGGCTTGTTACACTGGACCTTCTGCAACACAAGACAAAGGGATCTGTCGCTCTGGAACACAGCTCTGTCAGGGGGGACAATGGGGTGCTTGTACGGGCGAAATCCTTCCCGGCAAAGATGGTGCGGGAGCGTGTGATGGAAAAGACAACAACTGCGATGGTCAGATCGATGAGGGATGCTCTTGTAAAGACGGTGAGACACAACCTTGTGGAAGTGACGAAGGTGTTTGTACAAAGGGGACACAGACTTGTCAGAGCGGGCAGTGGGGGACATGTTCTGGTGGAACGCTCCCTGGAAAAGAAGAGTGTAACGACAAGGATGATGATTGTGATGGCGCTGTCGACGAAGACTTTGTGAACAAAGGCAAAGCCTGTTCAATCGGAAAAGGCGAGTGTGTTGGCCAGGGAACATACAGCTGTAAAAGCGATGGCAGCATCGAATGTGATGCACAACCCAAGAGCCCCCAAAGTGAGACATGTAACGGCAAGGATGACGACTGTGACGGAAGTATCGACAACGGACTCGCGCCACTGACTTGCGGCATCGGACCTTGCGCAAACAGCGTGCCCGCTTGCGCCAACGGTGCACCCAACACATGTCAGCCCAAGCAAGGTGCGGCTGAGACATGCAACGGTAAAGACGATGACTGTGACGGGAATATCGATGACGGTGCGACCTGCCCAGCCGGACAAACGTGTACAAGTGGGACATGTCAGGGGGGCAGTGGCAGCGCGTATCGGACTGGAAACTTTCAAAGTCCCGGTAGCTACACTGTTGTCGGGAAAGTCTCTGTGTACAAGACGAGCAGCGGTGAGCGTTTTGCGTTCAGCAGCAACTTCAGCTCAAGCGCAGGCCCCGATCTGTATATTTACCTGGTGAAAGCCAGCAACGGAGCTGTTTCTGGTAGCAACTATGTCAACCTTGGCAAGTTGAAGAGCACAACAGGCACACAAACTTACACGCTCAACCAAAGTAGCAATGGCTACAAGAGCATCGTCGTTTGGTGCCAACGTTTTGGGGTCAACTTCGGGTACGCCAATCTCTCTCCATAAGTGCCGAAGAAGAGGGGGCATCTATTACACCTTGATGCTTTCAGAGTCCACATGATACAACGCCGAAGCGCTCCGTTGGTGGAAGGGATTGGATGTGTCCAAGCCCTGGCGGAGTTTTGGTAACAACTGCGTCGTGTCGCGTTGATCATAGCAAAGAGCTGTAGAAGTGGTGTTTTGCGGCTCCCGGCACGACAAAATATGAGTGGCAATATGAAGCATTTTATAGGGGCGTTTTTTCTCGTTATATGTTTACTTCCTTTGGGCATCCCGACGGCCTCTGCCAAAGGGCAACCCAAGCCGAAACCGCTTGCATTTGCGATCGAGGGAGGGGTCAGTCTCGGTAGCTATGAAGCTGGCTTGGTGTGGGCTTATGTCTCCATTATCAAGCTCCGATACGAGCGGTATGTCTGTGAACATGATCGAACCCTGCCTTCAACAGCAAAGCCATACTGCAAGAAACTTATCGCGCACATCAGCAAGCTTGAGAAGCAATACAAGCGGACACTTCGCTCGATGTTGCCTGTCCCGTATCGGCTCGGTGCCGTTTCGGGGGCGTCTGCAGGGAACGCGAACAGTCTACTCGCATCCTTACACTGGTATCGACAGGGGATCGGCGGCCTCCACCATAACGTCATGTGGGATGCGTGGTTGTCTGGTGGCTGGAGTGGGTTGTTTCCAGGAAAACGCTCTTGTGCACAATACAACAAGGATATTGAGGCGAGCCTGGAGTTGATGGTCAAACGTGCGGGGCTGTCGCCAAAAGATGTTCACATTCCCTGTAAGGAGGGAAAAGGGGTATATCTTCCAGATGACGGTCTACTCACACGTCTGGGCGCGCATCCCACTCGTGTACGGATTCGCAAAGAGCTCCAAACCCTTAAACTCAGTCCTGTGATGGGTCACATCTTTCGCGAAGGCAAACAGCACTTTCGCGTTGCGTTGCCGATCGCGCGGGTGAAAGCCAAGACCATTCGTTCACAAGGTGTCGTGTACAATTCCCAAAATGCACACGTCGGATTTCGGATCAAGGTCGACGGCCAGACGCTCAAGTTTGTCCAGGACGATATGTATTTTCCCGCGTGGGATCAACGTCGTGTGTACTTGCGTGAGGACGCGAATGGTACGGTTCCTTTTGATCGACTTTATCAGGTGGTTGAGGCGTCGGCGGCGTTTCCCGTTGCGTTTGGCGCCAAGCAGTTAAGTGTCTGTGAAGAGGCCGGTCCCAATGGCCTAGCGCTCTGCCGAAAACACAAACGCTACAAAAACGCCTACTTTTTCGATGGGGGGACCTATGAAAACCTCCCCTTTGGACTCGCCGCGACGATGCTCGAACAGCGCTCAAATGGAGCACGTCTCCTCGCGACGAATCTCTTTCGCGACACCTTCGTGTGGGAGAAGACACCTGAATATCGACCTCAACGGTTTGAGGAGTTCTTAGGTCTACAGGCCATTTTGCCGTTCTTTACGGGTTTTGTGACGACTGCGCGTCTGTACGAGCGCGATGTGTTTTTGCGCGAGCAGCGTGTCTTGATGCGACGAAATCGCGCCAAAAAGCGCCGTCAGATGCGTCGAAAACGCTGGACCGCGAGGCGAACACTTCGTCAACTCAAGACGACCTATCGGTACACACAGTTGATGGTGAAGCATCTGACTCTCCAACAAAAGATGTTGCCAAAGCGTCGCGCCTCCAAGCAGGCGCGCGCAAAAATAGACCAAAAGATCAAAAGCTTCAACCGAAAGCTCGCCACACTACAGGCAAAGATCAAAGCTGTCGAAGAAACACTCCATGAGCTGCCTAAAAGGAGAAAGTTACGCAAGAAGAGAAGAAAGAAGCGCGACAACAAGCGCGCTGTCTTTTTGCTGCCACACAAACGCGAGACGCAAGTCTCTCATCATCTGATGGGACTTCATATGTATGGATTTGCGTCCTTTTTAGGGAAGCATTTTCGAGCGTTTGATTATCACATCGGTGTGTACGATGCGATGTTGCAGGTGGCTTGTGGCAAGCTTCGTCATATGAGGGATCGGATTCGTCCCCCCCGTGAAGTCGTCACCGAGATGAAGTTTTTGATGGCGTTGTTGGGCGTCAACCAAGAGCGCGACAGTTATGCTCGTTGGGTTCTTCGCAAGGCGTTGGTGCAGACGATCATGCGCCACAAAGAACAGGCGTTGATGAAAACGCGGATGTTACCACCACTGCGCAAACGTTTTTACGCTCTAAAACAGCTCTCTTCGTGGATGTTTCCTGGAAAAGGCAAAAAAGAGGTGCGATGGGAGCGTCAGATCCGAGCGGTCTTACAGACGTTCGCGAAAGATTTTACGTCTGTCTTGCGGACGATTCGGGAGGACGCTCGCGTCGATGCCAATCGTTTGCTGAGTGAGGTCGGTTGGAAAGATAATGGTGTCGTGACATATACTGATATCAACATCCATACAGACGTCCTTCAGAGCCTTGCGATCGTGATGATGGAGTTACGCAAAGCTCCATCTGTTGTACTACATAAACAACTCGATGAACTACTGTACAACAGCTCATCGTGGCGAGAGGCTGCTGTGAAAGCGCGCACGGACACGGTCTTACGCAAGCGACAAACGGCCTTTCAGGCTGTGTGGGAGCGCGTACAAAAGGAGCTACAACAAAAAGAACACCATCAACTGTCGGCTGGCACGTTCCGGCGTCAGTACTCAAAGTGGGAGGATCTGTACTCTTCGGCGCTCAAAGTCGATGGCTTTTTGTATGCCCTTGAAGACGTACAAATCCAATTGAAGCGTCGTCATCGAGAGTTGGAAGATCTCCCTCTTGATTCGGTCGAAAAAAAGCTCCTCTTCTCCCCTCAATCCTGGCTACGTGATACTGCGTCGGTCATGCTCTCGCGGATGTGGGAGCTGGAGGATATCGCGAGCAACGATAACGGAAAACGCATCGCGCTGCTCGGTATGTTTGTCGTGGACAACGATAGACAGGCCCATAATGTCGGATTGTTTGAGGCTTCTTCGATCTCGCACTACGAAGTGAAGGGGTGGGGGGCGTTGAGTCGCTGGCTTCTGCCGATGCGCTTTGGATTGACGACATATCAGGAGAGCCCATCCATCGAGTTGTTATGGATGGAGTCGATGCTCGCGTGGTCTTCACACCATGCGCTGACTTTCTCTATGCTGCGTTTTAATCTGGCTGGCGATGCGCTCTCTCTTGCGCCTTTTGGGATCTATTATCGATACCGCACACAGTCGATTTTGTTTGGTGGGTTTTCCGTCGGTGTACAATTTGATTTCGCCCTGATCCAACCTGATATATCAAAAGGTTTTCTGTTCTTTTTGGGACCGACACCAGAAGTCGCGCTGTACTTTTTTGGTGATAAATTACGTGTCGGTGTGGGATACCAATTCCTGTTCGACCCATTGGTCACCGATGGAAGTTCTCCCTGGATGGCTGCGAGTATCGATCCTGTCCGTGGATTGGGTGTGAGTGTCACTGTGAATGATTTTAAGGGGATTCTCTACTGGATGGTTCGTTTTATCTCTGCTGCTCGTTGAAGCTTTCGTTTGATGTGGAGATGCATGTCGCTTCACAGGGGTGGTCTGCAAAGACGACCGCCCTCTTTGAATCTTTGAGGAAGAGCACACCGACTGTTTGGCCTTCTGTAGGCAAGCTCCCGCTGCCTGCCTTGATCGAGTATGTGTATGTACGTCCTTCGTGCTCAATGATCACATTCGAATGGGATGTATACGCGCCACCGCCGAGTACATTCGCCAAAAACACAGAGATGGAAAATCGCGTTGGAGGGATCACCACACCCAGTGTCATGATCCCATCTTGTGCGAGCCGACGAACCTTTGGGCGTAATGAGAACAGTGACCACAAAAAAGGCGGCCAAGAGATGCCCATCGCGATGAGGTAGCCGAACACTGCAAGGTATGGGCGGGAATCGTTTTTGATGTAGCCGTAAATGAGTTCGGGTATCGTGATTGCCGCAAACATTCCTATCAATCCAATACCAGATGAAACAAACAACCAAATGATCATGTACGCAGGAAACCCCCACAACGGATAGATCGTCGCCGCGAGTTTTTTGCCGATCTTTTTGTCTCTGGGGACAGATGCTTCTTGAAGTGCGCTCCAAATGTCCATATTCCATCTCCTTACGTGTTGCCTGTTGGTGGGAGAGGATACTCCCAAGGGGCTGCCTGTTCAAGCTCGAACGCCAGCTCTAATAGCATGCGATCTTGTCCGTGTTTGGCTGCAAATTGTATCCCAATGGGCAGACCTTCTGTGCTCTTGCCAAGTGGGAGCGATATCGCTGGTGTTCCCGAGATGTTTTGTTGATAAGTGTAACACGCTGCGCGCAGCACTCTTTGAAGATGTCTCTCTGTATCCACCTCTGGACCGAGATAACCGAGCTTCGGTGGGGGCGTTCCGAGTGTCGGGGACAAAAAGATGTCATACTCCCCCATCAACGCATCGTATTGTCTGGCGAATCGCTTTAATCTTCGGAAAGCAAAGGGGGCTGAGAGCCAATCTTTCTTAAATTGGTCCTTCAGGTAACGCCCAAGTGTCCCCATTTTTCGGGGTTGGACGTCTGGATCGACGAGTTGTTTGCCAAAGAACCACAGAAAGAAGGGGATGACCTCCCACAAAATAAAGAAGTCTTCCCACAAATGTTTGGGGTAGGGGAAGCCGATGACTTCGACCTCGTGTCCCAGTTCTTCACAGAGTGTGGCGGCTTGCATGGTGGCACGTACACATTGACTGTCGCAGTGGACGCCGAAGAGGTCTTCGACAAAGACCGCGATCTTGAGACGTTTGGAGGAGGGGCCATCGACTGAACCAATCAGCGGAATCCCCGGAGCCTGAAAGTGTTGTTCGATCCCCTCATAGAAACGCGCAGTGTCTCGAACGGTCCGTGAGACGATCCCTTGGTGGATGTGGTTCATGGGAAAGAAAGAGGGCAGCTCGACTGTTTTGACGCGACCTTGTGTGGGTTTGAGACCGACGAGCCCACAGCAAGAGGCGGGGATGCGGATCGAACCACCACCGTCATTGGCATGTGCAAAGGGGATGACACCTGCTGCGACGAGGGCCGACGCGCCTCCTGATGAACCTCCTGTTGAGTAGTCTGTGTGCCAGGGGTTTCTCGTCGCCCCAAAGCGCGTGGACTCAGTCGTGAGTGTCAATCCTAACTCCGGAATGGTCGTTATGCCCAATATATTGACCCCCAAAGCCTCGATCTGGAGAACGGTCTCTGAGGATACTTTGGCCGGCTTCTCCGGCATCAACTCCGAACCTAAAAAGTAGGGCAACCCTTTGACAGGGTCGGAGTCTTTTATGAACGTTGGGATGCCCGCAAACATTCCTTCAAAGGGCTGCATAGCTCTTTCTGTCGCGCGCTCAAAGGCTTTGGTCGCGATCGCGTTGAGCTGTGGATTGACTGATTCTGCGCGTTTGATCGCTGTTTGTGTGAGTTCGAGTGGGCTGATGTCACCTTTGGCGAGGAGCGCTGAGAGCGCAGATGCGTCGTGTTGGCCCATGATATCGTCTTGAAAAGAGGTCACTTTGCTCATAAAGTTCGGCTCCTGTCTCGTGGGTCGTTGGGGTGTCTTTTTGTATCAGAAGGGAGGCGGAGCGACAACGGGCTCTAGAGAGTATCTCCAGAGCCGAAGGGTGTAAATGAACGTTGGGGGAAGATGAGAGGATGTTGGCAGGTGTGAGGCTGAATGGGGAGGCGAATTATTTTCGTGCGGCGAGGTCGAAGCGATCGAGGCGCATGACTTTGGTCCATACCTTCACAAAGTCTTTGACAAACTTAGCCTTTGCGTCATCTGAAGCGTAGACTTCTGTGACTGCGCGAAGCTGTGCGTTTGCGCCAAAGATGAGATCGATGTTTGTCGCGGTCCACTTGACCTTTCCACTTGTGCGGCTTGTTCCGACATAGATGGGATGTGCGCCACCTGATTTCTTTTTCCACTTGATGTCCATGTCGACGAGGTTGACGAAGAAGTCGTTTGTCAGGACACCTGGGCGCTTTGTGAAGACGCCGTGTTTGGAGCCTTTGTAATTGGTCCCGAGGACGCGAAGACCACCGACGAGGAGGGTCATCTCTGGCACTGTCAACTTCAACATGTCGGCGCGGTCTACGAGTTGTTCTTGTGGTTTGCCTTTGGCTTCTTTGCTCCAGTAGTTGCGGAAACCATCAGCGGCGGGCTTCAGGTATTGGAAGGACGCGACATCTGTCATCTTTTGTGTCGCGTCTGTGCGACCAGGGATGAAGGGTACAGTCACTTTGTGTCCTGCCAGTTTGGCTGCTTTTTCGACACCTGCTGCGCCACCGAGAACGATCAGGTCCGCGAGGGAGATCTTTTTGCCATCTTTTTGTGCATCGTTGAACGCTTTTTGAATCTTCTTAAGTGTGGCGATGACTTTCGCTGTTTGTGCGGGCTCGTTGACCTTCCAGTCTTTTTGGGGCGCGAGCTGGATGCGAGCGCCATTGGCACCACCTCTGTAATCTGTGTCGCGGTACGTCGAAGCCGAGGCCCACGCTGTCTTGACGAGTTGTGAGACTGTGAGACCTGAGGCGAGGAGCTTGGCTTTGAGGGCTGCGATGTCTTTCGCGTTGACGAGGGGGTGGTTCACAGCGGGAACAGGATCTTGCCAGATCTGTGGTTTGGGGACGTTGGGTCCGACGAGGCGGGAGTGTGGTCCCATGTCTCTGTGGGTCAGCTTGTACCAAGCTTTGGCGAACGCTTTGTCGAAAGTCTTGGGATTTTTATAGAAGCGTTCGGAGATCTTGCGGTAGATGGGGTCTTTGACGAGCGCGAGGTCTGTTGTGAGCATGAAGGGGTGGTGGTATTTTCCTTTGCGGTGTGCGTCGGGGATGATCTTGGGAGCCTTTTTGGCGACCCACTGTTTCGCACCAGCAGGGCTTCGGGTCAGTGTAAATTTGAAGGTGAACAGGTTGGTAAAGAATTGGTGGTTCCATCGTGCTGGGGAGCTGGTCCATGCGCCTTCGAGTCCACTTGTGGTCGTGTGCGCGCCTTTACCTGACTTGTATTTGTTTTTCCAGCCAATGCCTTGCTGTGCGATAGGTGCGCCTGCGGGGGCTTTTCCGAGGTGCTTGGAGGACGCTGCGCCGTGGCACTTACCGAGCGTGTGACCACCTGCGATCAAGGCGACAGTCTCTTCATCATTCATTCCCATGCGACCAAAGGCTGTGCGGATACGCTGTGCAGATGCGAGGGGGTCGGGTTTTCCGTTGGGGCCCTCGGGATTGACGTAGATCAGCCCCATCATCGTCGCGCCAAATGGTGCTTTGAGTGTTTTGCCTGAGAAGCGAGCGTCGTCTGAGAGCCAGCGAGTCTCTGGACCCCAGTTGATATCTGTTGGCTCGAAGACATCTTCGCGACCACCTGCAAAACCGTAGATCTTCAGGCCCATCGATTCAAGGGCGACTGTCCCACTGAGGATGAAGAGATCAGCCCATGAGAGCTTTCGGCCATACTTTTTCTTGATCGGCCAGAGCAGGCGTCTCGCCTTGTCCAGGTTGGCGTTATCAGGCCAGCTATTGAGCGGCGCAAAGCGAATGATCCCTGCGGCAGAACCGCCACGACCATCCATCACGCGGTATGTCCCTGCGCTATGCCACGCCAAGCGAATCATCAGACCGCCGTAGTGACCGAAGTCCGCAGGCCACCACTTCTGAGATGTTGTGAGCACCTTCGTGATGTCAGCCTTCACCTTCTTGAGGTCGAGGCTGAGGAATGCCTTGCGGTAATTGAAACTCTTGTCCGTTGGGTCGCCTTTGGGGGCGTTGGCTTTGAGCGTGCGGAGATCGAGCATGTTGGGCCACCAATCTTTGGGCTTCATGTGACCTCTGTCGGCTTTGTGATGAAAACCGTGGTGGTATTTCATCTTGGTCTTCTTTTTGCCTTCTCCTGCGGTCGCTGTGTGGATCAGCTGTGGACTGTTCAACGTCGCGACCAGCAATCCGACGATCGCCATCGCAAATGGCCAAAACTTTCGGACAATGGAAGATAATACCTTCTTGCTTTCTCGTTTGTGCTTCATCAGGTGGTCTCCTGCTTGGAATAGGGCAACTCCATAGAAACATGAAGTTTGCCGTTTTTCGTTTGTGGTACGTTGCTATGAAACACGATGTTGTTTGATTTGTATAATATATTGTTTGTATTGAGTTGATAGGGGATGGCTATTCTTGTGAAGGGATTGTGTTGGTTTGTTTTGTGGGCATGTATGTGCTACATTCTGCGGCCGAAAAAGCTCGCCTTTTGTAGGCGTAGGAGATGATTGGTGCGAAACATGGAGAGGTTCAGATGACATCGTATATTCCCCAAAGACCAGGAACATGGGGAGAGTGGCTGACATTTGTGTGGGGAGCGTGTGGGGTGCTGGCTGTGTTATCACAGGCCGTTTGGAAGCTGGCACCATTGACGTGGGCGGCGTTTGTAGGCGGGCAGATGCTGCCTTATCATTGGTTGATCGTCGTCTTGTGGGTGTGTGCGAACGCTTATATGGAGGGCTATCGAGGGTTTCAATTGTCGTATAGTCCGATGGTCGCGGAGCGTCTCTTTTCGTTGCGTCACGACAGCCCTTGGCATCATCGTGTCTTGGCACCGTTTTACGGGATGGGGATGTTTGCGGCGCCAAAGCGTCGTATGATCGTGGCCTGGACACTCGTCGTGGTGATCTCGTTGTTGATCGTCGTGATTCGTCGTCTGCCACAGCCCTGGCGAGGGATCGTAGATGCTGGCGTCGTCGTCGGGCTGATGTGGGGTGCGTTGAGCTTTGTGGTGTTCCTCGTGCGGGGCGCACTTGGACACCCCATCCCAAAACGTAGAGAGCGAAAGAGGCGGACTTCTTCGTATGTGTCGTGAGTCATTGCTTTTTGTGAGGGAACATTTTGTGGGGGGGTGTTAAGGAGCAGGTGGGCAGCTACCTTTCATCTCTTTGATCCACTGCCGAATCAACGCGATCCCTTCCTCGTGGGCGACAACACGTCCAAGCTCTGGCATACGTATCTCCGACACATCAGACTTCATGCGATGGAGAAAGATCGACTCATCTGGTTTGCCCGGCACAATACCGTAGCGCAAGTTGCCAGAACCTTTTCCTGCTGCGACAGGTGGTTTGCATACCCCCCAATCTCCTGGTGTCGTGGACGCGTAGTCGAGGTAGAGCGCGGAGTTACTCGCGGGGCCTTTGCGCTGGTGACAGTGGGCACAGTTGGCGTCGAGATAGGCACGCGCACGTTCTCCTACAGTCCCAGCCGTTGGATCGTCCCATTTGGGCATCGCAGGGATCTTTCTCAGCGCTTCACTGTCCTTGAGGAATCCGACCTCAACCCACTTCTCTATCTGGTTGGCCTCCCCATCCTCGTAAGTGTATGCGACATTGAGCTGTGAAGCTTTTGGACCGAGTGGTTGGAGTTTTCCCTTTTGGACCTCGTGACAATTTTTGCACTCATTGGCGTTGGGGACCACGTACGTAAAGTCGTACGTGCGACCGGACGAGTGAGACCACTTGACCTTTGTCGTATCGCCAACCAATGCGAGCTTGGCGTCTGTTTGTTCTTCGTTCCAGACGTAGGGGAGTGACGTCCATCCCGTTGTGGCGTGGATGAGTAGACGTGTCTCGATCAGTCGTCTTGAGCCATCATCGTTGGGGTAAGCGAAGGTCTTGATCAAGACCGTCCCGACAGGAAATGTGAAGGTCCCTTTCTCTGTGGCCTCGGCCTGTGTGCCTGGAGGCATCCAGACGGCGCGGTATTTGGTCGCGTAATCACTAAACAGCGGCGTCGAGATGTTGTAGGGCAAGACACCATCGTTTAACGTGTGTTGCTTCATGTCCCCCTTGAAGAGTTTCCAGGCTGAGAGGGTCTTGGGTGGCTCTTCGATATCTTGGATGATGCTCATCACAGCCGGACCACCGCAGCCAATGTTTCCAAAACAAAACAAGAGACCGAGTAACAGACAAAACAGACCTCGGATGGTGATGGATGGTTGCAATGTTCTCAGCCCTCTTTGTCGAATGAGATGGGGTCCAGTGCAGGCAATTCACAGGCGTGGGGGGTTTTGTCTTTGTCGGGTTTGGGGATGGTCTCATAGGCGTGGAGGTTGACCCACGTTCCTTCACCTTTGAAGCAGATCATGAGCTCTTTGGGGGTTTTGCCGTCCTTTTGTTTCTTCTCGTCGAAGATACCATCATAAATTACGTCTGGGAGGGGTTTTCCGACAAGCGCAACGAGCAATTTAAAGTCCTCTCCGTCTGGATCGTATCCACCATTTTCGAATGTGTTGTCGTGGATAAAGATGCCTTCGGGGTACGGATCGAATTTTGGATCATCAAATTTGCCCACGGCGAATTCGTAATTGACGATCAAGATATGGGCGGTCTTGTTGTCTTTGAGGGTGTTTTTGAAGATCTCGACGTTGTCGTTGCTCAAGATCATGATCCCGACACCTGCCGGGACTTTTCCGACAATGGCACCTTCGGGAGCGAAGTTATCGGTGTTGTTGCCTGTGACGTTGTTGTTGTAGACACGACAATGTTTTCCCCCTTGGACGGGGAGCTTGGGGAGGTCAAAGACGAGGATGCCGCCTGTGTTTTTGGTGGCGGTGTTCTCGTAAACATCGGCGTACTTAGAGTTTTCGATCTCGATCCCTGCGACGTTGCCCTCTGCGTGGTTGCGACGGACGATAATTTGTTCGGATTGTCCCACATAGATCCCAGCATCCGAAGCGTTTTTGGCCACACAATCTTCGATCAGGACGTGTTTGCATTTGACGGGGTAGAGGCCATAGGAACCATTTTTTTCATCGGGGCCACCTGTCCACTCAACGCGGATTTTGCGGAAGGTGATCCCGTCTGCGTCTTCGACTTTGATCGCGTCACCTTGTGTGTCTTCGATCGCGAAACCCTCTAGTACAACGCCACTTGCCTGGACACGCAGACCTTGTGCGCCTTCCTCTTTGTTCTCGACTTTTTGTGTTTTGAAGGAGAGGACTGTCTTATCCATCCCCTGTCCGCGGACTGTGACATTATCGACTGTGAGAGATAAGCTCCGACTGAGCGAAAATGTCCCCTCCGGTAAGACGACTGTTTTTCCGGCGGTTGCTTTGATCAGCGCCTCTTGGATCAACTCGTAAGCGTTCTCTCCATCCTTGATTGTGACGACAATTTCATTTTCATTCTTGGGCGTATCGGCACATCCGGACGAATATATGCCGACCGTCCACAAAAGTAGACAAACTGTGAATGTCGCGCGAAACATACGACGTGTGTTCATGAGATCCTCCTGTTGTTTTGGTGCATTATGCCAAAAACAAGAACGTGTTTCAATCTTTCATCTCTTTGTTTTTTGAGCATTTGTGAATGTGCGGGCTGTGGGGAGGAAGAGGGATTTGTTACACGCGACAGGTGAATCAGGGGATGTTGATGGGCTGAGGAAATGGATCGTAGGTGTACTCCAGCTCGGGGCGAGCCTCTTTGAGGCGTGCGAAGGCACCGTATGTAAGGGGGACATTTGTGACGATGCGTTCGAGTGTGTCGGGGAACTTCATCTTGTCGACGTGTAGCACTTTGTCGATACAGGACAAAAAGTCTTCGCGATCATCGTGGCGTGGGAGTGTGTAGAGGCGGAGGGTTTTGAGCTGTGGTAGGTTCGAGAAGTCGAAAACTTCGTCTTCACCGCTGTAGTAGCCTGTCACAAATGCGCTGAGTGTAAACGTGTCGATGCGTTGTGACACCTCCAAAGGAAGTCGACTTGTTGTGACTTCGAGGCTCCAGGGATATATGGGGTTATGTGTTGTCCTCTCGTAGTGGAGGAAGTCGATCCCGAGGTGATGAAGGGCTGGTAGACACGTCGGCTCATTTATCATCGCCAGGATGTCGGCGGAACCACTACCCCACGAATGTCGGCTTGTGAGGACAACTTTTTCGACGTTTGCACAGAGCTTGCTCGTAAAGAGTGCTTTGTAAGCGTTGGATGTGACACCGTAGTAGTCGGATGGATAGAAACGCAGTGTTTTCAGGGCATCCCAGCGCAGACCTGCATCGAGTTCTTTGACACAATCCTCATCAAAATAACCGAGACCAAGGTGTTCGATGGAGGTGAACTTTTCGTCATTGGCCAGCGCCCGGAAGACGGTCTTGGTGAGCTTCTTTTCGACGGACAGATCGAGGTAGCGTACATTCTTCAGGTTGGGACAGGAGAGGGCTTTTTTGATGGCCGTCGATTTGAACTGGAGTTTGTCGAAGCTCAACCGCCGCACAAGTCGGAGTGCTGGCATATCCTGTCCTTGGGTCATATGGGTGAGCCATGTGGGTGGTGCAAGACAGAGCAGTTGTTCTCGGCGGGACCATTGTGCGAGATGACCTTCGAGATAAGCGATCAGCGATTCTGAGGTCTCAAGGGGGCAACGATCGATAAGCTCGACGAGTTTATCCCAGAGAGCGGTCCCTGGTGTTTGGCTCAGGAGCGCGCGTGCTTCGGCTGAGAGTGCGTCGAGTTCTTCTTCTCCGATGTCGACAGAGGGGGGAGAAAAGTCGATCTCAACCTCTCCTGTTTCGAGCAATGTGATCAGCTCAGACTCTCGGATGATAGGCATCCCTCTTTCTTCTGCGATCTCTGTCTTTCTGGTGTAACCGGACCCAAAGACGAGGACCTGGGTCTTTTGCGCCATGCTTTTGGTGATACTTCCGCCTTTGGCGCGGAGCTTTGACTCGACAGTACGTGTATTCTGGAAATTGTCGAAATTACCGGTGACACAGAAGACTGTGTCTTTGAGTACAATGTTCATCAAGAAGACCTCTTGTTGGGGGGAGGAAAACGGCTCCTGCACAGGATACGCAAGATAGTTGCTTTGCTCAAGCGCGTTTCCACCCAAGCGTCGTCTTCGACCGCCTCCAGAAAGGTGCGAGGAGGCAGGGGGCTTGAAGAACTTGGGAGCCTACGAAAGAAGTTTGATACCTTGTCGTGAGAGTGTTTGTGTGAACGCTTGAAGACCTTCTTGTGTGTAGTTGGAGCCATACACACAAACTTCTTGGAGGCTGTGGAGGGAGTGTGCGTCATCGAATGCCTTGAGACCGGCGTCTGTGATCTGTGTATGGGCAAGAATCAGTGAGCGAAGTTGTCCAAGGTGTGGAGCATGGAGCAGCGCAAACAATGTCTCATCACCTATATGTTCGCTTGAGAGGGAGAGCTTTTGCAGGCTCGTAAGTGTCGAATTCGTCGCGATCTGTTTGGCGCTTGTGTCCGTTATCTGTGTGCCACCGAGCAACAATTCACGACAGTGACGTAAATCGATGGAGGTCAACACCTCTTCGAGTCCTTTGTCACCGCAATTTGTCGCAGAAAGATCCAGGATATTTGGGGGATGGAGGATGGGAGAACGTGCAAGCGCGATCACACCTTCATCTGAAAAGTCATTGTAGCGAAGTTTGACTTCATCAAGCTGGAGATAAGGCGATTGAGCAAGCGCGATGAGGCCTTCATCTGTGATGTGACAGGAGTCGATCTTGAGAACCTTTAGATTCGATAGATATTCGGATTGAGCGAGCGTTTTGATACCTTCACTTGTAAAGCTTCCGTAAGAGAGGGTGAGCTCTTTGAGTTGTTTTACATGTGGAGATGTGACGATCTCTTGTAACACTTCGTCATTCTTGATCGCCCAAGAAGCATCAAGTTGTTCGAGCTGTGAGAACGAAGGAAGTCCCATCAGTTGTGCGACTTCATCGGCCTTGTTGAGGTAACATGAGGAGATGTTGAGGCTCTTGATGTATGCTGTGAATGGAGGATGTTCGTTTGTTGGGTCGGGTGTGTATTCTCTCGTCTCCATAAGGTGTTCGCGGTGTTCTTGACTCCACTTTGGTATCCACTTGACGTTGGTACATATGGAGTTGCTGGAGACGTCGAGATGTGTCAGCGACTCCATGCAGAGGAGCTTGGCGAGCTGATCGCCCCAAAGTCTCGTATTTCTCAGTGACAGATGTGTGAGCTTTGTGAGCTGAGGGGAGCTTGCGATGTTGTTGATACCCGCTCCACCAAAGTAATCGTCACTGTTTGCCGAGAGGTCGAGGTGTGTGATGTGTTGTGAGAGAGGGGAGCGTGCGATAATTGTGTCAGCGTTGATGCTTACGTCAATCAGGGACAAACGTGTGATGTGGTGAATGAGAGGAGACGTATACAAGATCTCATCAAGTGCAGCACCGAAAAGATATTCTTTCTCTACGTGCAGGTGGACGATGTGATCGAGGTGGGGTGAGTGGAAGAGGGTGCGAAAGTCTTCTACTGAGAACTTCATATCCTTTGTGCGGAATGAACGGATCAGTGAGAATGTCGGGTGAGGTTCTGTGTGTGGGCATTTCAGCCACAGATCTTTTTGTTTGCCTTCACGAAGGGCGTCATCCCAGTCGTTGAGATGTTCTTGGGCGTATTGCATGGCAGGAGAGGAGGGGGCTTCATCGTGTAGAAGTTCCAAGATCCTGTCGAAGTGTTTTGCTGAAGGTGTCGTGAGGAGGGAGCGCAGGTCGTCCCAGTGTGCAAAGTCGTTCATGTCGCTCTCTTGGTCTCGTGTTCGTTTGTACAAAAAACCGATACTACCAGAGAAGCGCAACATATCCAAACATTCGAAGAATTGTTCACGGGTTCATCAATTTGATTCGTTGGCGGAGGTTTGATAAGTGTGAAGTGGACCTCCATGCGGGTGGTCCTTCAAGGACTTTACGCCGTCAGAGAACGGAGAGGACAGGGAAGGAAGCGATTGGAAAAGGAACCCATCACAAGAGAAGGCTTTGAAGCCCTCAAAAAGGAAAAAGACGAACTCTGGACTGTCACAAGGCCGGAGATTACAGAGAAGGTGTCTTGGGCTGCGTCTTTGGGAGATCGCAGTGAGAACGCCGACTACCACTACAACAAAAAGCGCCTCAGGCAGATCGACCGAAGGATCCGGTTCTTAAACAAGAGACTTCAGTCCCTGTACATCGTGGACCGACCCACCAAGAACTTGGACAAGGTGTATTTTGGGGCATGGGTCACTGTCGAAGACGAAGAGGGAGAGAATCGATTGTACCGGATCGTCGGGACGGATGAGATCTACAATGCGCCAAAGGGTTACATCTCCTTCAAGTCGCCTGTTGCGAGGGCGTTGATAGGCAAAGAGCTGGATGATGAGGTCACCGTACAAACCCCAAATGGCGAAGACCTGCTGTGTATCGTGTCCATTGAATATAAGTGACACCTGCATCCTTTGACGTCAGGGGGTTTCAGCGTCTTTGCGGGTTGGACCGTAGCGAAGGTCATCATAGCAAACCGTTTGTGTCACATCGATGTCTGGATTGCGGTAGAGCCCAAGTTTAAAGTAATTGGGAAGCTCGTTGTACATATTTTTCCCCATCTTCTTTCCCTTTGTGATGTCTTTCCCATCGACCCATAGCTGGACAAACCCGTCGTCTTTTTGGGACCACTTCACATGAAGCAGCCACGTCTGCCACTTTCCCGGTGTCGCAGGCCAAAAAGCGGCACCTTTCGGTGGGGCACCATGACCCAAGAGGAAGACCTTCTTTTTGTCCCATGATGCGTCGAATCCGACGATCCCCTTCAGCTCAGACAGAGACCGCGCATAATTGGGGTCTTGTTTGTCGATGAAGACCGTTTGAATGGCCAGAGGTGGTGAGTGGCTGCTCTCTTCGCCTTCTTTGGGTGTGTCGTGCCATTGTCCCATGATCTGCCAGTTTGGGCGACCTTTGTCATCGCGTATTGTCTTTGCGTAGGGGAAGTCTTCGGGGATGTATACCTTCCAAGAGATCCAACGTTCGCTGCCTTCGGGGTCGAGGTGATTCCAGATGAGCTCACTCCTCGAACCTTTGGCGACCATGTCTCCGGGTTTGACTGTCATACAGATGATCTGGTTTGTGGTGTTGAGGGGGTCTGGTTTGAGAAAGAGCCGCTCTTGTAAGGGGAGTTGCCATCCACCAAGCCATGCCTCTTCGAGGGAAGGGCCTTCAAAGTTGGCTTTGAAGATTTCGGAGGGGTGTTCTTGTTGGGTGCGAAAGACACCTGGATTGGGTTCTGCACATGAGAAACAGAGTACGACAAACAGCAAACACATGGGGGGAAACAACATCTTGTGGAACCAACTCATCGTTAGTTTCTCCATTGTGGCCTTGTCAGAGAGGGAGATGTTTTTTCAGGTGGAAGATGGACCTTTCTTGGGTTTCCAGGCGCCGATGATCAGCTCGCGGAGGCGTGCTGGTTCAGTGGCAGATGTTTTGCATAAAAAGCCGCTTTTGTGGGCGAAGATGAGATCTTCTTGTCCATCGAGCTGTGAAAAGTCCAACTGTGGGTGGTCGTCTACACGTGCGATGCCATAGCCAGGGCCGCGTTGATTGGGGTAGACGATGGCGGCAGTGCTGTCCAGGCCCTCTGCGCGGATGTATTGTTGAAGCGCGGCGCGTGGTTCCTCCGTCTCTGGTTCGGTTCGTGGCATGTGTAGGGCCTCGATTGTTTCGTCACCACAGGGGATAGACCAATGTTCGACATGTTGTTTTGCGAATTCGATGCGTTCACGGACGAGGTGTAGATAGTCGAGAAGATCTTGTCCGACAAAGCGCATAAATTCGTAGAGTGGATCGCCGGCTTCCAGTGTTGTTTTTTTGGCGAATCTGCGCAACAAGGTGACATCGATGGGTGAATTCAGTTGTGAGATGGCCTTACGTGGTACACCGAGCCAATCGGCTGTTTTGTTGGGGCCACGGGAGTCGAGCCATTCGGCAGGTTCGAGCCATTCACAGAATTGGAGTGCGTCTTCGTAGAGGCCGAGATGTTGCAATACGAGGCTGAGTGAGCATGTGGGTGGGTGTTCACGTGGAAAGTGGTGGTGATCGAAGTTGGCTTTTTGTGGTTCGTGTTCATTGCCAATATCGACGATAGCGATGGTGGGATCGGCGAGCTCTTGTTCGGTTGGTTCACGTCGGAAGACTGGTGCGCTGTACTTTGCGATCAGTACAGATACGGCCAGGACGTCGTCTTTATGGGCACCACCAGGGTGTGTAATAATGGTCTGGATCATGTTGTTTGCAAACTCCTTTCAAGGTGAAGGCCTTCTTGTGTACGCTTTTGTATCCGACGGCCTGAGAGCCCAGTATACAAGAATGCTCCCACTGTGCCAAACAAACCCCTCACTGGGGAGTCGTGTCGGTTACCAGGGGGGAGGGCAAGTGGCGACTTGACCTGACGACTGGCGCGCTCCGCTTGGCTCTTGCTGGCGCGCTTCGCTTGCCTATGTGGGTTTGCCACCCACACCCGCCTGGGGTCGTTGCCCCCAGACCCCACGATGCTCACGCATCGTCTGTTTTGCGCTCTTCGAGCGCTGGAGAAGAAACAGTTTTACGTTCGAGACACCGACGAAGTCGGAACACAAACGATACGTAGTATCGTGGGGTTTGGGGTGAAAACCCCAAAGAAGAGTCTTTTTGAGGTGTTTGGGTTGTGTGTATATCGGTTGTTTGTTCAGTCTGTTCCTGTGTGGTTTACTTCTTTTTGTCTGCCTTTGAGTTGTGCGCTATTTTCTTTGTTTGCCAGAGTGGCTGTGTAGAGAGTCTTGAACTGTTCGACGACTTGTTCTGTGCTGTGTGTTTTTAAGGCATACTCGTATGCAGGTTGGATAACTTTTTGAAGATCTTTTGGATGCGTAAAGAGGTGCTGAAGAGTTTCTGAGAGTGAGGTTGCAGAACCGGCTTCCACAAAAAAGCCCGTTTTGTGATCTTCTACAAGATCCCGGTATCCTTTTTCTGGCACGCAGATGACCGGGACCTTTTGGAGCATCGACTCAAGGACTGTAATGCCAAGGGTCTCGGCTTTGCTACATGTCACAAAGACGTCTCCAAGACGATAGAGATTCTGTTCAACGATGGTCTGGTGGTCTTGGGGGCCTAAAAAGGTCGTATAAGAGAGCAAGTTGAGTTGTTTGAGCTTCTCTCTAAGATGTTGTTCGTAAGGTCCTTCTCCGACTAAGATAAGGCGGTAGGATGGATCTTTTTGTACGAGTAAGGCGAGCGCATCGATCAGTTGATCGATGTTCTTTTCAAAGGAGAGACGTCCAATGAAGAGGATATTTTTTGTCCCAACAACATCAAAGCGTTCGCGTAATTGCGCTGTGGTTTCGGTCGGTGGAGTGTTTGTGTAAGCTGCTCCATAGGAGATAACGTGGATGTCTTTTCTAAATCCGTGGGCTAACAGATCATCGCGTACAATTTGGGTGGGAGCGATGGCTTGGTCGGCGAGGTTACAAAAGATTCTGTCCCAAAACCACATCAAGTTCCCCATCCAGCCCGGTAAAAACCATCCAACAGCTTTGACCCAGTCTGGATGTGAGAAGTAGGTGTTGAATGTCGTGATCGTCGGGATCTTCAGCCACTTTGCGATGATCATCCCCTCAAGGCCGCTACCAAATTGGGTTTGTAGATGTACGACATCGACGTTGTGCGCTCTGAGATATTTCCACGTTCGGTGAACTTACTCGCCCCTAAAGGAGCGAGCTTCCGAGGGCATCTGAGAATCAGAGCCTCGGCTTCCTGTTTCAGCCACAAGACTTACTTTGACGAACGGAATACTCTCGAGTTTCTCGAACATCATCGCAGTGGTCTTCATGTCCACAGGCGTTTCGTAGGATGGTTCCACACGTTCCGCATGTACCATTTTGCCGGTCGCTTCGGGTTCTTCCCCCTCAGCCATCCCTACACGGCATATATTCTTCGCCGCATGCACATCGCGCTCTTCCTGATGACCGCACTTTGGGCACACAAATATTCTCGCTGACAGAGCGTGTTTTGTCTTCTTCAGACACTTTCGACATGTCTGGCTTGTGGCTTCCCATCTGCTCACTTCTCTCGACGTTCGCAACGTTTTTACCTTGCGCAAAAGTCCGCCCAGCGATGTTTCCAGGATGATACGCCCCCAGATTCTTTGCCAACCCGCCACATAATCGTTTTGATAGCAAA
>PCBK01000014.1 GCA_002731275.1 Deltaproteobacteria bacterium
AGCGGGTTCGAGTCCCGTCAGGTGCACGAAGTGTCTGGTGTCTAATTATTCGGGATGTAGCGCAGTCTGGCAGCGCGTCTGCATGGGGAGCAGGAGGTCGCAGGTTCAAATCCTGTCATTCCGACAAACTTCCTTCAAAGCGATATCCCACGCCACGGACTGTCTTCACAAATTTGGGGTTCTTTGGATCACATTCAACCATCCTTCTCAACCTGTACACATGAAATCTCGACCAGTTTTCAAGATCTCCTTGTGAGGCTTGCTCCCCATGGACATGCTTGGCGAGCTCCTGGTGGGAGAACGCCACTCCCTCATTCTCCATCAAGATCTTCAGTATCCCGTAGCACGTCGGTGGCAAGGCCAGTAAATCTCCGTTCTTGTAGATCCGGTGTCCTTCCACATCGACGTAAAAGGGGCCACTTGTGAACCCCATTTGCTCAGTGACCTGATGCTCTTGGTCGCGAAATATTTCATTGAGCGCTCTCAACAAATCACCCTTCAACAGTGGCTTCTCGACAAAGTGATCTGCACCGTGCCTTAGCCAATTGACTGCTGATTTGACCGACGTGTTCTCCTCAATCACAAGTACCTTCAGCAATGGGGAGAGCTTTCTCCACTCCCTGAATATCCCATGACAATCGATCAAGTCCGCCTCCACAATCACTATGCCGATGTTCTCTCGGGCGACGAGCTCTTTACAGGCATGTACACTCTCTGCCACAAAGATCTGGTATCCTTCGGACTCTAAAACCTTACGCAGCAGTTGGACCTCTTCCTTATCATGATCTGCTATCAAGATTGCTCCACGTGACATCGCTTTCTCCTGCTCGGACAGAGCCTCTCTTGTACTCCGAACAATCCATTGTGTGGAGCTCTTTGAAAGGGATTTGCATGATTTTCTTCCTGATGAGGAAAATATACCACAATCCTTCCAGGAATAAAATACCCTGTTTGCAGTAAGTTGTGTTTTTATTCTCGGTGCTTGGAATGCTCTGCTCTTCATGTCGGTTTTATCGTGAGTTCATGACTATTGTCGATGAGAACGTCGGTTGATACGCAATCGATTTGTATCTTTTGAAAATATGGTTTGTTTTTGTGTAATACAGCTCTGTGTCTTTTGTAAGATTTTTTGTAGGGATGTTCATTTTTGTTCGTCTAATAGGAGTCGTTCACGCTCTTTGGAAGAGTTCCCTGTTTCCACAAGTTACAAATAAGATGAAGCTTGGCGGTAGGAAGCTGAGCTGTATGGGAAAATGCATTTTTTGGGTGGGGATTCTCTTACGAACATCGCACCATGTCGATAGTGTGTGTTTGCTTTGTTGTAAGGCTGTCGGATGGAAAAAAGCGAAGACAAAAGGGCAGCGGATGGGGCAATAGCAAGGCCTGTGGCTTCAGCAACAACCTTCTGTCTTCGTCTCATTGTCCGTATCCTTTTTTCCATCCGACAGCCTGAGATGATGTGGGGACAACAAGGTGTCCGTGATGCCTCACGCGACTTGTGGCATACCTTCACGAATACTCGCGATATCTTTTGTCGGAGATGCACCAAACATCCGTTTATATTCACGGCTAAATTGAGAAGGACTTTCATAACCAACTTCAAAAGCGGCAGTGCCTGCATCGAGACACTTTACAAGCATCAGACGTCGGGCTTCTTGTAAGCGCAGTTGTTTTTGAAATTGCAACGGACTGAGCGCGGTCATTGCCTTAAAGTGATGGTGGAATGTCGACTTACTCATGTGCACTTGTTGTGCGAGCTCTTCAACGCGCAGTGTCTGGCTGAAGTTCACTTGTAGCCACTCGATCGCCTGCGCAATTTGTGCGCTCTGGCTTCCTGATAGAGCGATTTGACGCAGTCTTTCTCCCTGTGGGCTTGTGAGCAATCTGTACAAAAGCTCTCGTTGTATCAAGGGCGCGAGGATGGGGATACTATCTGGCTCTTCAAGCAATCCCAACAACCTCTGGAACACGCTTAAAATAGGGAGATTGACCTCGCCTGTGGACATCCCACGATCGGGTTGTATATGGGGTGAAGGGAGCTTGATGTCGAGCACCAGTTGCGAGAGTTCTTGCTGGTTGAGTCTGATGGTGAGTCCAAGAAAGGGGTGTTCTTCGCTGGCCTCGGTCACCTGATAAAGGGCTGGCATGTGGATGGACGTAATGAGATAATGGCATGTGTTGTAATCAAATGCTTCTCCCTCTCCGATCTGTGCGCGTTTGGCACCTTGGGCGACGAGGCAAATACTGGGCTCGTATAATCCGATCGTCGGTGATGTTGGTGCATTGTGTTGGAATAACATCAATCCATCGATCGGTGTTTCGTATCTCACCGAGCCATTCGTCCATTTTTGGATGCTATTCTTCAAAATGTCGAGCGTTACGCTATGTTCTTCTTGTTTTGTCTTCTCCATATCATCGACCTCATCTACTGTTGTTGTATCTGAACGCAAGGTAGCAAACACGTTTGTGTATCGCAACCATTTTTCAGCGCTTCGGAGGATCAGGCAAACATCGCGTAGGATCATGATAACACCAAGAACTCATTCTGTTTATCCTATTGTTATGGCCTCGTGGTGTTGTCTGAGACGTCACGGATGGCTGACCACATTGATCAATAACGGATAGGTAGGAGAGATGATGAAAAGAAAACATATCATGTTCACCATTTTGAGCGTCGTGTTGGTTGGAGGGATGCTGCAACAGTATGCTGCTGCCAAAAAAACCACCAACGCAGTGAATACGTTACATGTCACACATGAAGCCAAGCGACCTTCGTTCCAGGGAGGCTCCAAAACATTCACTGGAAAAGCGAAGATAGACATGCTCTTTTTGCCCAACGCTCACAGGCATGCTTCTGCGGCGAATGTCACGTTTCAGCCTGGGGCGCGGACTGCATGGCACTCTCATCCGGCTGGCCAAACTCTGGTTGTGACCTCAGGGACCGGTTGGGTTCAACGTTGGGGGAAAGCGAAAAAAGTCATCAAAGTTGGTGATGTCGTTTGGATTCCACCCAACACAAAACATTGGCATGGTGCGACACAAAAGACATCCATGACACACACCGCGATCCAGGAACAACGAAAAGGCAAAGTCGTCACGTGGATGGAGCTGGTCAGTGATCTTCAGTATACTGGTGTCAAAAAGAAAAAGTGATCTGTTGGGTGTTTGTCGGCTGTAGTCGTTGGATGAAAGAAGTCTACGTCTTTTTCTTTTGCAGTGGCCTAAGCATCTTGCATCTGTCGACCTCAGCCCTTGAAAAGTGACTGAACCATAGGAGTCCCATTCGATGTTTCGATATATACTGTTTCTCGCGGTCGTGATGATTCCCACGCTCTCATGCCAAGGGCAACTTCTGCATGAGCAGGTTCCCGAGTCTGTTTCGGTTGTCGAGCATGTCGGAGAGCCCGTATGGGACGTTGGAGATGTGATGGATATACAAGAGAGAATACATCCTGATGAGGTCGGAGATGTGATGGAAAAGAAACCCGAGAAACCTGTCTCTACTGACACGCTGATCAAGCTGTCTTTTGGTACACATACTGTCATCATTAAAATGGCACAGAATGCAACGAGCCGGGATTTTCTGTCCCTGTTGCCTCTTACACTCAAGTTAAATGACTACGCCGCAACAGAGAAGGTCGCGACATTACCTCGAAAGCTCTCAACAGCAGATGCACCCGCTGGATTTGATCCTTCTGTTGGAGATGTGACTTATTACTCTCCCTGGGGGAATTTGGCGATCTTTTACAAGGACTTTCGATACTCCACAGGTCTGGTTCCTCTTGGAAAGATCCAGTCTGGGCTGAAAGACCTCGCGTCGCTTCAAAAAGAAACGAGCGTCCTTATCGAGAAGGTCAAGAAATAAGCGCCATCGTTACGGATATGGATGGTCTCATTTATACTGCCGAAGATGACGGTAGTTACAACGATACAGGAGAATCAAAATGAAAGGAACGATGCTGTACGGACCTGGTGATGTGCGTTTTGAAGAGCTCGACATGCCAGAAATCGTCGAGCCAACAGATGCGATCATCCGTGTCTCTGTCACTTGTGTTTGTGGTTCGGACTTGTGGCCTTTTCGCGGCTTGCAGCCGATGAATGGACCCACCCCGATGGGACATGAGTATTGTGGAGTGGTCGAAGAAGTCGGGAAAGATGTGACATCTGTGAAACCTGGACAGTTTGTGATTGGTTCATTTGCAACCTCCGACAATCACTGTCCAAACTGTACATATGGTTATCACTCCTCTTGTACACAACGTGAATTTATCACCCGCGCACAAGCGCCTTATCTCCGCGTCCCATTGGCAGACGGGACACTTGTGCCGACACCTGAGATGCCCTCCGAAGATATGATGCCCGGACTTCTTACGACTTCTGACGTGTTGGGGACCGGCTGGTATGCTGCTGATGCTGCGAACGTGAAGCCCGGCGTCACTGCTGTTGTCGTCGGGGACGGCGCGGTTGGTCTCATGGCGACACTCTCCGCAAAGCAGATGGGAGCAGAGCGTATCATCGTCATGAGCCGGAACCCTGCTCGGCAAGCTCTCGCGCGGGAGTTTGGTGCAACTGACATTGTCGAAGAGCGTGGTGATGAAGGTGTCGCTCGTATTCTCGATATGACCAAAGGGATTGGTGCGGACTCTGTCCTTGAATGTGTTGGGACACAACAATCGATGCAACAAGCGATCCGTACGACACGACGTGGTGGGTACACCTCATATGTCGGCGTCCCTCATGGTGTGGAGCTGAGTGGTCAAGAGATGTTCTTCTCACATATCCACCTTCATGGTGGACCTGCACCTGTCCGAAAGTACCTACCTGAGTTGATCAAGCTGGTGTTGGACGAAGTGATCGATCCAGGCAAAGTCTTCGACCTGGTTCTCCCCTTGGAACAAGTCGCAGAAGGTTACAAAGCGATGGATGAACGCCGAGCGATCAAAGCTCTACTTCGTCCCTGATCTGTCTGATTTTACGGATGTTGACGCCACCACTATGGTGAGACACAGATATTGTCGCCAGATTTACCTGCGTGGGGGCAGTGGCTCTTTGGATCGGATGCGGCGGCGAAGCTCGCATGATACGCCCTACATGCGATTGTATCGGCTGCTTTGTCTGTCCATGCCCCTGACGGCTTCGTCTTACACCACGCCATACATGCCGCTTTATCTTGGTGTTGCTGATCAGTCCCCGTACAATTTGTCATCACCTGCTCACAATACGCTTCACATCTCGTCCCACAGACATCTCCATTGCTCGATATACTCGCGTGTGGACAATGGAGCGCTGGATTCGTCTTCGCAGGTGCGCCAGCATGATATGCACGGCAATATATGGAGTTTCCCTTTGTGTCTCCTGCATTTCCGATAGGCATTCCGCGACATGCGTACTCGCATTGGATGCGATGGGAGTATATTTTTCCGACGCTCGAACAGTTGGCCATGACATTGTCGCAGTAAGCTTTGCAAGCGACTTGTCGTGTGTCTACACAGACACCTCCACCTGCTGGTCCTGCGGCGGGGCAATGTTTTGCTGGATCTCTCACAGCTGGAAAGCTCGCGTAATAGGCTCGACATGCGATCGAGTCTCCCTGTGTTGCGTCCCAAGCTCCGTCGATTCTTCCTACACACCAAGTCTCACACGCTTTTCTGTCTGAAAACTGGGCGTTGGCTCCTGTACAGTTTGCCATCACCTGATCGCAATACGATTCACAACGCTGTCCACAGACCTTTACGTTGCTCGTGATGGCAGCGTGTGGACAATGACTTGCTGGGTTCATTTGAGCCGGTGTACTTGCATGATATGCCCGACAGTAAGCCGAATTGACCAATGAGTCCTTTGGTGTCCCTGTCGGCATCGCTCGACATGCGTCGAGGCAATCTGTTCTGCTCGCGAAGACCGCGTGTTTGCCCGTGCAGTTTGTCATGACGTTGTTACAGTACAGGTCACATACAGGTCGCGGTGTGTGCTCTGGCATCTGCTCACGAGGTCTTTCTGGTGGAGGTTCCACTGCTGATTCACTTGGCTCTTCGACGAAGATGTCCTCTCTCTGTGCTGGCTCTTCGGGGAGGTTTGTGTGCTTCTCTGTGAGGTGTTCTTCTGGTGTACTTGTCTCTCTTTGCATTTCGCCTGCGTCGAAGGAAGATTCTATGAGGGGTTCACTTGCTCTTTCTCTTCTTGGTGCTTCTTTGTTTTTCTCTTTGGTGATGGTTTCTTGTTGTTGTTCGCTTGTTGGCTCTTTGGTTGCGTCTGGCGCACAGGCTTGGCTCCACAAGAGCCCCAAAGCACACAACACACTCACCCAAATGACTCGTCTCATCGCTGCCTCTTTGCGCTTAGGCCGTTTTTCATTCAACGACATCGTGTTCTTTGACTTGGAAGTCCACTGTGAATCTTGCCACATCTTTACGTCTTGGAACAACTCATATAGGATACTAACCCTATCGATTGGTCTGTCTTGGGCCGTTTTATCCAACGGCCTCATGTGTAGTGGAGTGTTGTGAACATTGGCCAAAAAGAAAAAACAAACCCGTCATAAAAAAAAGCAACAAAAACGCAAAAAAGAGACGGTCTCTGTCGAATTCTCCCGCGAGGACATACTCGCGCCCCTTAGAGACGAAGCGTCTGATGAGAATGATCGTCCACAATCGCCAGTGCATCGCATCGATCCTGGGACCGTCTCCTCTGAATTTACACCTGAAGACGCCAGACGACCCACGATGCCATCCCTCTCATTGAAGGACGCACAACAAGAGAGACGGCAGACGAGTGAGAGGGTGACACCTTCGGATGAGAGAGCCCCTGATCACTTCTCGACAGGAGGGCGCTCGACTGAATTACAAGATGAATCACAAGCCTCCAACGCGACCCACTCCGTTGAACGTCTCGATGAAAAGATGGAGTTTGGTCGGCGTCTTGAGATCTTCCAGCAACGCAACTCACTCCCTGAGACGTCGACACCTCGATACAAAACGCCACCTAAATTTAGGCACACACCACCTTCACAGCGTCGATATATCCTCGAACAAAAGGACTTTGATCAACGCCTGGCCTTTCACCACATATGGCTACAGACGGATGGAATGGAAGGGGAGCGTGTTGATCTCTCCGGTTTTGATCTTTCCCATATCTCCCTCGCTCACAAAGATCTCGAACGAGCTAGTATTTCAGGCGCCAAAGGTGTGACCTCTGCGCAGCTCGCAGGTTGTAATCTCTATCGAGTCACGCTCCCCGAAAAGACAGCACGAGAGATCGAAGACATGGAACAGATCCGTTCGATCTCTGTCCACGCCAGGATCTTGTTAACCCTGTGCCTTTTGTTGAGTGTATATTCGTTTCTTGTGCTACAAAACAGCCGTGATATTCACTTTTTACTCAATCTGAGCGAGACGCCGCTTCCGTTTGTTGGTGTTGACTTCCCCATCGTGAGCTTTTGCGTATACATGCCGATGGTGTTGTGTGGATTATTTGTCTATTTTCACCTGTATTTGCAAAAGGTGTGGGAGTCTTTGGCGATCAAGCCGGCTATTTTTCCAGGTGGACAATGTCTGGATCAGAGCGTTGATGGTTGGCTTTTGATGGGCGTTGGTGCCCGGATGATGCCCTTGCTTCGGACAAAGCAAAGAAGTCTTCGGTTTCTGCGTTGGTGCTTCGCGTGTGTCCTTGGCTGGGTACTTGTGCCGTTGTTTTTGCTCTTCTTTGTGACGCGATGTGCTGTACGTCATGACTTGTTATTGTCGTCCTTTCAGATCTCTTTATGGCTCTTTTCGCTGGGGTTCTCTATCTACTCCTACAGACTCGCGAAGCGGACCCTTGAAGGTGCTCCAAAGCGTTCGTTTTGGAAGATGTTACCTGTCACTGCCTGGAGTGTGTTGCTCGGTTTTGCTGTGCCTGTGCTGGGGTTGCTGATAGAAGCTCCCCTTGGGCATGTGAAATTTCCAATGTTCAACGCAGATTTTACGGATCAAGATGTCTCCGCGCGGCCTGATCGTTGGGACAGCGATGCTGAGCTGCTCAAATACACAAAGGGCGCACAACTCCAGGGGAGAAACTTAAAGTATCTTCAGGGACGTAAAGCTTTTTTGGTGAACGCAGATTTGCGCAGTGTGAATCTACAGCACGCTGATCTACGCGGCGCTGACCTTCGCAAAGCGATGCTGGAGGGGGCGAAACTGCAACATGCTCGACTGTCTCTTGCGCAATTGCAGGGGGCCAATTTACAGGAGGCCTTTCTCGATAACACGGACTTCTCATTTGCCAAAATGCAAGGCGCTGATCTTGCCGGTGTTAAGCTAAATAATGTTAACTTTTTGTTCGCAAAGCTTCAACAGGTGAATCTCAGCGGTACGCAGCTTAAAGATGTCGATTTGAGCGGCGTGGATCTGCAAGGGGCTGATCTTAGAGAGTCTGTTTTGCACGGTGCTCGTCTGGTCCTTACCAATCTTCAGCAGGTTCGGCTTCATGGCGCTGATTGTACAGGCGCAGACCTCTCCTCTGCGCGTTTGCAGGGAGCTGATGTGATGGGGGCGGTTTTTGCCAAAGCCAATCTCTACGAGGCCGAACTCAAGGGGGTTCAGTTTGGGGATGTCGATTTGCGTGGAGCGAAGTTAACCGAGGCCAATCTCCAATGGGCAGATCTCTCAGACGCTGATATCCGAAACGCGACCTTTCACTCCGCGAATATGAGAGGGGCGTTGTTCAACGAGATACAAAGAAGTATGCTCTCTCACGCATTGTCCCCATCGAACGAACCCGTTTGTCTCTCACGTAGGCTCGCGCTCGCCTGCTATAAGTGGTTGCTCAAACAGCAAGGTTTGACCGAACCGACCGAACGTGGCAAACAGAACCAACTCCAACCCCCATACTGTCCTGACTCCAAAGAGATCAAGGGGCCGATCTTCTTGTACGAACAATTACCTGACGGCATTTCAGAGGGAAAATGCCCGAAGGAACCGGTGAAACAACCCACAACACAACCTGCCTCTGAAAAATAATCATTCCTTTTCTTGGATGCGGGAACAGCACTGTTGAGAACATTCGTATGTTGGAAACATGTTGTACCGCGAGTGAGTGTATGAAGACTTTTTCGTTCGATGATTGGGATGCTTTGTGTGAAGGGAGAGAAGAGACTTGGCGCCTCTTTGTCTCGCGCTTTGGTCCTCGATTGTTTCGTTACGCAAGGACGATGCTTTCCCACGAAGCTGATGCCCTTGATGTCGTCAATGAGACCTTTCAGGGTGTGTGGATCAGTCGTACTGCCTTTCGGAAAGAGTGCAGTGTTGACACTTGGGTCTTTCAGATTTGTCGAAAGAAGATCCAACACAAGAGGCGGACTTTCTCCAGGATCACCTCATTTTTATCTGCCTATTCTCTCGAAGAGATCTTCTACACAGAGAACCCTGAAGATTCTTTGTTGCTTCAGAGTGAGCTCGAATGGATGCGACGAGCTGTGCGTTCACTGCCTTTGAAATACAGAGAGGTGTTGATTCTGCGTTACGTCGAAGAGTACTCCATTAAGCAAACGGCTGGTATCTTAGGCATTAAGGAGCACATCGTAAAAAACCGCGCGGCCACTGGTCGCAAAATGCTCAAGCAAAAGTATCAATCAATAGAGGGCGTGGATGCTTCTTCTCCTTATGCACTTTCGACGCAAGCTGAACAAGAAGAGGAGGTGGTATCGTGAAGCACGAACAAGAGACACACCTGCCAAAAGAAAAGACTCATTCTATTCAAGCATTTGAAGAGACTTTTTCACAATATGTCCAACACGAGCAGAACATCGAACCACCTGAGGACGTGATGAATATGTGGAAACGTCGAGAATTTTCGAGTGTACATGCCTATCAACAAAGAGCTCCATATCGGTATCCCATAACAGCGCGCTTTCCGCGCGCTGTTGTGACGACACTGTTTGCAGGTCTTTGTTTTGTTTTGCTTGGTCTTGTTGCTTTTCTTTTCTTTCGTCAAATGACGCACCAACAAGGTCGTCGTGTTGGGCATCCTCACAAGCGCGGTATACTTCCCCTTTTGCCAAAGAAGACCCTCAAGCAACAAACACTTCTTCAATCCTGGCATGCGGCCTCTGTCTTTGGCCGCTCTTCCTCTAAATGTGTGAAGAAATATCGACAATTTCGCTATATGGATGACGAGTTACCGAACTCTTTGAATCCATACTTTGCGGACAACATGGCGGCTGTTCGTATCACAAGTCTGTTGTTTGGCGGTCTTCTTCACTACCGATGGAAGAATGGAGCAGCACAGGTAGAAGGGCAACTTGCCCGCTCTTGGAAGGTCTTCAAAGGTGGAAAGACCGTTGAGATCCAATTGAAGCGGGGTGGAAAGTGGCATGACCAAAAAGATGTGACGGCTGATGATGTGGCATTTACGATCGATTTTTTCAAGCGACTTCAACCTGTCTGGAAGGGGTCATCGATGCGACGAGGGCTGGTCGCGAGACTTCCTTATTACAAACAAATCAAAGGCTACTCTCAGCTTGGAAGAGAGCGGATTCGTATTCACTTTCATGCTCCCCAAACAAACGCCTTGATGTGGCTGCAATTTCCGATATTGCCGAAACATCGATTTGTCGACGCGGATAAGACGTTGCGCTGGCCGATTCGTCAAGATGCATTTTCCAGGAAGCCTGTTGGTACGGGAGCGTATCGTTACAGTCGCTGGTTTGGTCGAAAAATCGTGCTCTCCTTGTGGGATGAACAGAGCTACGGTCCTTGTTTCAATAAGGTCGTGATGCAATTTGTTCCCAGTCATATGATCCGCAAGACAGTCTTGGAGTATGGGGGAAGTGAACTGGCTGTCCCTCTCTCCGATGGCGTCGTGCAAAAGTGGAAGGCACTCCAGGCGAAGACACATCGCAACGGGGGCGCAAGAGCCCGTAAGCCAATGCCCCATGCCGCGAGTTACGCAATAAGAGGCGGACTTTGGTTGATGTTCTCTCATACGCGATTTACCAAAGAGCCGGCGCTAAAGCGTGCGTTATTGCACGGACTTTCTTACGCCAAACTGCAGCGTGCGTTTCTCGGAAGAATGGCGAAGGGGACGTCTATTCCTTGGCGTACACGTTCTATGTATTGGCATCAGATGCAGCGAGCATATCCTGGTGGAGAACAAAAAAGTATCGACCAACGTCTCTTGTCGGCCGGGTGGAAGCGAAATGCGGATGGTGTGTTGATGAAGTCGCAAAAGCGCGCTGTCATTCGCCTTTTGGTAAAGCGGAAGATGTATCGTAAGTATCGGAAAGTCATACGTTACATGAGCCAGTCGTGGCGTAAACTTGGGATCGAGGTGTCTCTGGTCAAAGCCAGACCCAAAAAGTGGCGTCTGATGGTCTTTGAACAAAACGGATATGACGTACTGCTCGATAAGGTCGCTTTGGAGAGTCCATTGTCATTGTACTCGCTGCTTCATAGTCAAGGAGCCCTCAACCATATGAAGTACAACGAGCCGAAGATGGATCAATTGCTCGACAAACTCCTTGCGTCGAAGGGGGACAAAGAGACGAGACTCCTCATGAAGTCTTTTCGCTCACTTGTGATGAAAGACCTTCCTATATTCCCCTTGAAACCACTCGAAGGACATGTTGGGTTGTCTCGAAAGCTCAAGCACGTGATCATCCATCCATTTGACTTGTTCCACTTTTTTGGTCAATGGCGTTAATGCGCTCATGTGTGTCTTTTTTTCTTGGATTGGTCTTGGCGGAATCTTAAGAGCGAAATCAATGTGTTAAGGTTCTATGTGTAGCTTGGTTTTGTGTTGTTGGATTGCCCAATGTAGGGGAGTATGGTATGTGAAAAAGCTCTTATGTTGGGGATGCTTTTGTGAGGATCCTTTTTGTCACGATCATGCGGGATGACCTGGATATGTCGTGGCTGTGACTGTGGCTTTCGAGAAGAGTGATCTGCAACCTTGCTCTTTTCAACTTCGATCTGGAGGGTGCGAACGCGAGATGGCACGACAAATTCGACTGGACGATCTGGCTTTCTCTTTTCCTTCACTCTATGCAGCGCCTGGAGTGTATCCCTGGAATCCTGATAAACTCGATGCTTGGGCCTCTGGAGAGGTCAAATACAAACATGATCCCGAGGTGGATGAGCAAGGTCTACACGCCGTCCGCTTTGTCCTCTCTCTCGAAGACGCGAAGCGCACGTGGCGTGTCGGGGCGTTCAATTTGACCGAAGCGATTGAGCTCTGGGATGCACCTCATTTTGCGGCCTTTCAGCGCTGGACGTCGCTCAACGCTGACGCTCGTTATCCCGGCCAGCCCGCGTGGGAGATCGCTGGGATGCGTAGCCTCTCTTGGATTCAGGAGGCTGTTACACCACCTGCAGACGATCCCAAACAGCTCGATGAGCCACTACAACAACGCAAAGTGATGGTCTGGTGGAGTGTTGTTGGTGTCTTTGTGTCTGTGCTTTTTGTCCTCTTTATTCAATGGATGTCCGGCTGGAAGCTCGGTTGGGGACATACCTTCCCTTGGCTGCCAACACTCTGTATCGCGCTCTCTTTCGCCTTGTTTGGCTGGTGGCGTATCGTACAGGCTCGTGACATTCGGGACAATGGCTACCGGGAGCGTGAATTTTTGTTGCGCGAGAAGGAACTCTCAAACGAAGAACATCGCCTACAAGAGCAAACCAACGCCAGTGTTCGTCAGATGAGAGATCATCAATTTACACAAACACTTGAGATGGCTGGTAATAGTATGCAAGAAGATGTCGCGCTGCGTTGTGCTGCGATTCGTCAATTGCCTACATACGCAAATGACATGTCTTTTGATCAGCGCAATGAAGAGAATCCTTACAGAGCATCTGTGATCGCTTTGTTGTTGGGGATTTTGCAGGAGAGTGATGTGCGCAAAGGCTTCGAGGACGACGAAGAGACGCTCGCGTTGTTAGAGCTCTTACGTCACCATACCAACATCGCCTTCGATCAGATCCGACATCACATCACCGATGTTGAGCTTGCGCTCTGGAAAAACGCTTCCTTCTTGAACGAAGAAGAAGACGCTCCCTCCACCCATATTTAAACGCTCGGAGTCCTGGCTCCGACGCTCCCTCATCTTCTCATCTCAATGTCTCAAACTTTGATCAGATTTTCCCATATCCTGGACCATCTCGACGAGCTTACTGTCATTTTCTCCTCGCTTGGTGGTGCGGTCGAACGTATGCTCTCCTCCCGCTCAAACGCCTCCTCCCAAGCCTGAAGCCCAAAGTAAGGGTTGGGGCGTCCGACCTTGTCGAGCATGCTCTCTTTAGCTCCAGCAAACATATACACCCGTCCTGCGTGTGTTTTGAGGAGCAGCTCACCAAGCTCAACGGAGGTCTCTTTACTTGGATCGAGCTGTGCTTCTGTCACAGGTACACCTTCGATCGAGAGCGGTCCATTTTGGGCAATGAGCCGGATCTGTCTGTTTGGGAGGACAAACATCAATGCATGATCCTCTTTGAGCGAGGGATGCCCCCAAAATTCGTCACTTTGATGGGAGCCAAGTGTCGTTTGATAGCCTGGCAGAAGCTCCCAATGTCGATTGTCTCTGTTGAATTCGATGGCTTGTGTCGAAGTGGAAGGCGTTGGTGTGTAGAACACACAAGAACGACCCGCTACATCTCTCAGTGATTCGAGGTTGTCAACACGTCTGACAAATTCATCACATTGACCACAATATTTGACTTGGTCCTGATCTGTTGGCGTCAGATCATCCCACTTGAATGAGCAAGGGACGAACTCTATGGAGATGTCTTTGAGGTTCGCAAATTGTGAGCGACTCCAGTCTTTTAGCAGTTTTCGTGCGCGAGCCTGAACGTCTGGAAAATCGCTCTCTGTGAGTTTGTAGAGCGGAGCGATACAGGCAGGTCGTTGCAATCGGTGGAGGATGCGTATGATCGTGTGAAGGGTCTCGGGATGTGTGCTTTTGATTGCGATGTTTTCGAGTGAATCGATCGATTCTGGGAGCGCACCCAACAGCCGCTCATGGTTTTTGGGGAGATAGCGATCTTCCTCAAGTGGCTTGATCAGTTCACCACCAAAATGCCCCCAGACACTATCTGTGATCGCTTTTGTCGAGGCCGCTTGGGGTTGTTGCTCGAAAAACTGAGCGATATGAAATAGATCCTCGGCACAAATACGATCCCTCAACCATTGCAGAGCTTGATCGTACTTGAGATCTCGTATGATGGGATTGTTGGGATCCGGATAGAGCGTCCGCAAGGACTCTGCAAAATCTAGAGGTCTCGGTATGCGCGTTGACTCATCTCTCTCTACGGCTTGGTGAATGCATGCTTCCAGCGCTTCAGGGATGGATGGATTGAGCGCTGAGGGAGGTGTCGGTTCAAACGTACTTTCGAGGGAGCGTAGAAGCGACTCCGTCGTTTGTATGGACATCAATAGCTCTGCTGAGTGGGTGAGGAGATAGTACAGATATCCACCGAGTACGTAGACATCCGTTTTGGATTTCCAGTTTTCTCCCAGGAGAACCTCTGGCGCTTGTGGATGGAGCGCACCTGGTCCTGTCTCGGGAAAGGGGTGGAAGAAGTCGAGTAGGTAGAACGTATCGTTGTGGTAGGTGATGGATTGAGGGGAGAGGTTGCCTGGAAGATATCCGATCTTGGTGCCTGTCTCGGGAGCTGTGTAGTGTTGTGTGCATTCAATGGCGTCACAAAGATTGGCCATCCCTTGTGCGAAGTGAGTGAACGCGGTCTCTGTTTCGGGGAGCGTTGGGGATGGAGGAGATCCTGGCTGTAAGGGCAAGATATCCAGGTCTTCCATGACGAGACAAGCGATGTGTCTCTCTTCATCGTGATCGGTGTCATCCTCAAGCACTGGAAGACATTTACAGACTTTGTGTACTTTGGGGATGTTTGGGTGGGAGATGGATAAAAGAGCCTTCTCATGGTGAGAAACCATACTTTGAAAGCGTTGACTTTTCGAGAGCATCGGGTGATATGTGCGTATGAGATATTGTTTCTCTTCATCGAGATGACGTACTCTTTCAAGGCTTCCCCACGGAAGGTCATCTGTGATGGTGTGTAGCACTTTGTACGGACCAATTGTCGAATATGTACTCATAAGAATACCCGCTTTTTCTGGTGTTCTCTTCTATAGATGCTTTTTACATGAATAGGATTCACGATTTGGCACAAATCGTTATGCTTGCCATCGGGAGGTCGCATGTTTACATTGATTCGGCAGCTTTTGAATGTGGATTGTGCACAGCCTCATTGCTAGAGTAGGAGGTAGATAGATGTCGTCAAATTTGCGATTTGGTTCTGGACCTGAGTCTGAAGGTGGGATGGGACATGCGATGGCTGGATCATGGGGGTTGTTTTTGGCCTTTGCTTTGATCTCTGGGGTCATGGTCGCTTTTTCATACGTCCACCCTTGTATGCCTATGATGACATGCCTTGTTTCGAAAGTATCGGGGCTGATCGCGATCTTCTTTTTGGGGAAGACCTGCCTTGCCTCCTGTCCCCAGTCGTGTCCGACGACCTCCATCCGGTGGTTGTTGCCTTTTCAATCCAATACCTCACAAGAACAACACACTGACTTCAAACATGATGTCCTTCCTCTGGAAGGGTATACCTTTCGCACGTACAAAAGCATCGACAGTATCGGATATACTCACTGGGATGCTTTGACCTCCGATGATGTCTTTTTGCAGCGCGACTACTTACGCGCCTTGGAGCTGCATCCACCTCACACGATGAGCTTTCGGTATCTGACGCTGTTACGCGAAGGTGTGCCTGTTGGGGCTGCCTACGTACAACTCTTGGAGCTGGATCTTGCGCAGTTAGGAGAGGATGTCGATCAACCCTGGATTCGTCGTGTGCTCTCTCTTCTCGGTCCTGCGATCGGTGTCTCTGGTGGTGGGCAGCATTTACGTGTGTTGATGTGTGGGAATGCCCTTGGAAGTGGTGAACACGCAGTGGTTTTCTCCTCCGACGTCGAAGCTGAGGAGGGGTTTCGGGTGTTGTCCTCTGCGCTTCAGAAGCTCGCTCGGAGCGAGTCTCGCGAGCGTCCTGTTACCTTCATCGCGGTGAAGGACTTTTCGCAAAAGACAACAGAGCACACAGTGCTGCACTGTGAGTGTGGTTATCAACCCCTCACAGCCGAACCTATGATGGCCGTGACGTTACGTCCCGAGTGGAATTCATTTGATGATTACATGGGCGCGATGACGAAAAAGTATCGCAAGCGTGTGAGAGATGCCCGCAAAAAAGGGGCAGGTTTATCAAGACGTTCATTGCAAGCGCAGGAGATTCTTCACCATGCAGCGCGCATCGACGCGCTCTTTGTGGAGGTGTTGCACCGTGCAGGATTCCGCCTCGCCCGTATCACTGCTGAGACGTTTGCGTCTTTGAAGACACGCTTGGGTGAGCGTTTGATCTTTGATGTCTATGAGCTTGAAGGAGAGATTGTTGGGTTCAAAGTCTCCTTGCTCAACAAGTCATATCTCGACGCTTATCTCGTGGGGATCGATTACGAGGTCAACCGTGCACATTGTCTGTACCAAAATATGCTGTACGACTTTGTTGAGCTTGGACTCGACATGAAGAAAGAGTCTGTCCACATGGGAAGAACAGCCCTTGAGATCAAGAGCTGTGTGGGGGCTGAAGCCCAAGAGATGTCTTTTTATGTTCGCCACCCACAAACCCTCCCCAACACACTCCTCAAGCCATTCTTTTCGCTCGCACCGGAGAAAGAATGGACGCCACGCCATCCTTTTTCGACGCCCTCCTGAGTCTTCTTTACTTCTTTCACCGCCTGTAGATCTTTTCTTTCTGTTTGTCGTTGATGTATGGTGAAGATACGTTGATCGACATGGAGAGAAGAGGTTGGAAGATGCACGACGGTCTGTGGTTTCGTATACGATCTATCCTTGAGTTTTTGTTCCTGTTTGGGTTTCTGACCCTGATCGGTTCGTTATTCGTTTCGTTTTCCGTGCTGCTTAGAAAGTACGAGCTTATCACGCTCGCATTTGTCCTGCTCGCCGCGTCGAGCTTGAGGGTGTTGCTCTCCGAAGAGAAGCAAGAGCGATTAAAGGAGCTACCACTCGTCGGTGGTGCCGTGAAGCTATACGACAAACTTGAGCTTCACTACAAAACACAACCTCCCACCTTCTTTTTGTACTACCTGTTCTTTCCGATCACAGGTCCCGTTGGGTTTTTATTCTCTCGAAATGCGCGCAAAGAACTTGCTGTCTATGCGAGCCTGATCCAATGGATGTTGCTCCTACTGCTCGCTGAAGGTGTTGCATCATACTATCGACTGTATCGACATTTTGATGCAGGATTTGTGATGGACTGGTTCTACCTTGAGCTGTTGATCATCTATTTTCTCTGCAATTTCTTTACGATCCCTGTCGCGACCTCATCGATGCGCCTGAGACTCTCCGGACGAAATAAGCAACTCTTTGCTGTGACGACGATGTCATGTCTTGTCCTTGGTGTGTTGACGGCTTATTACACGATGGATGAGCGTTATCGCAATCTCATCCCGATCAACGTCATCCTCGACAAACGCATCTCCAAGCTCAAAGAACGCGAGGCGTACAAGAGGGCACATGTCCCGATCCCTTCAGCTCTGAAAAAGTACACCTTTTTCCCTCGATTTGAACGTGCGACACAGATCTTTATGCACCATCATGGTCCGGGGATGTTGCGTTTTTTTCGCAAACACTACTTCGACAAAGGGACTGACAAACAAGAAGAGTACTTGGAGTACATCAATGGAGCGTACCAAAGACAGCTCGCGCCGCTTATGCCGCTTGGAGAGAGTGAACAGTTTTTCTTGACGACGACCCAGGGCCGCCAGCATTTCTGGGGCGTGATCATGGTACCCTTTCGCGAGTCTGTCTTTTATTTTTTCCGATACAACGGGCTACGTTTGCGTTTGTACAAAAGGTGGGTGGATATCTCGATGAAGGACAGGCTTGATCTGCTCCAAAGGTGGAATCAAGATGCCTACTTGTTCTCGAACGGCAAACGTCTGGCGCAGCTGATCGTCGAGCGAATGAGAGGGATCGCGACGTATCTGGAGGAGAAACGCAAACTCCGCGCGAAACGTCGCAAAGAGGCGCAGAGACGTTCTGAGAATCGGCAGCTTGCGCCCGGTAGTGGCAAGATTCCGCGGCCTACTCGGTTATCCTCTTCCGCTGAGAAAGCAAAGCGCTCAAGTCAGGGGGCAAATGACGTACAGCGTAGTGAGCGTTTTCGATACCGTGCGGGCGGAGGTACTGCACCAAAGAGACGTGCTATGAGACGGTTCCGACGTGTGGGGAAAAAGAAACGTTATGCCCCGCAAGAATCGCCTGCGTATGGCAACAGAGGAAAAATGTCGAAATCGGACGACGCTGTACGTCAGAAGAAGATGATGCCAAGTCCTCCTCGCCTGCCTACGGTACCCAGAGCAACAGCTCCCTCTGCGGCATTTAAAAATGCTGCTCCTCGTCCTTCCAAAGACGTGAAAAAGATGGCGCGTCCTGCGCTGAGGCCTCCCATGAAACTGGCAAAGCCTTCGGTGAAGATGGCGAAACCTTCGATGAACAAGCCTTCGGTGATCAAGCCTTCCTCAAAGAAGCAGGTACCTCAACTTCGAGAAGACAAAGAGAAGAAGAAGATACGACGGATGTTTACGTTGTACCATTACAGGCTCTTTGAGTTTGATTTTAAGCGCGCGATGACGATGCGCTTGTTGTACGATCACTTTGGCGCGACACCTGAGCTTAAAAAGACTTGGTGGACGGTCCTGTATGAGTGGATCATCTCCTTGATGTTTAATCTTTTTTACCTCGCGATGCCTGTCCATATGGTTGTGATTGGCGTTAGCTTCCTGCGAGAGCGCTCTCTTGCCAAAAAAGAAGCCGAAGATGACGAAGTCACTGATGAGAGTGATCGCGAAGATTACGTTCCTACCGAATCATCGCCAAAGGATGTCCCAAATCCAGGGAGAAAAGATGAGGCAGGGGATGCTTTGAAGGATCGAGTGCAAGCGCGTGGAACTGTTGAGTTTGGTGTACAACATGTCACTTTCTCGGATGTTGTAAGTGAAGGTGATGGGCAAGGAAAGACGACGCCTTTTGGGGTGGACACATCCTCACTTCAGGAGGAGGTCTCTGACGTCGACGGGGGCGCGACGATAGAGCATAGCAAAGCGCGTACAGATTGGATACTTCGTCTGTTTGTTGGGTATATCCTCTTGAGTATTCCGATGCTTACATTGTCCGCTTTGAGTTTGCTCGATCATCATTACCGTTGGCTTCGCACGGTGTTTCAAGGTTGGATGGAGCTTTTTATTGTCTTTACAATCTGGATACAACCGATGGTGTTGTTAGAGCGGCACTCTTTTTGGCTCGGGATATTTCAGGTCGTCAGTGTATGTCTGTTTGTGGTTGGACTCTTCGCGTTGTGGCGTCGGAAGGCATGGCGCTACCTCTACTGGCAATGTATTCTTTGCATTTGGTTGATCTGTACATTTGTGAATGTGTATATGATCCGACACCATACATCATTGACCGTTGTATTCTTTTCGTTGGGTTTTGTGATGACGTCATGGATGCTGTGGAGATTCCAGGTCCTCAAACAACGTATGTAAGGCCACTTTCCTCTCTTTTTCATCCTCCCACTCCGTTCTGAGAGAGCCGTCTGTCAGGCTTCCTTGCTCCGAAGTATGTCGCATCTTGTCACATGAATGCTTATCATGTTGGTCGGACTGGTGTTGATGACAAACAACCTGTCTGAGAAGATTGGTGTGTTGTGCTGTGTTGAGGTTTCCGGATGAGAAAGTACGCCTATGGTTACAAGGATTTGAAAGACTTGGAGAGGGGGTTGGAGGATGAGCGGTCTCGTGTAAGGGTCGAGTCTGCGTTGGGGATTATTTTTCGTGTGTCTTATGATGAGGGACCGACTTATCTCGAACACTTTCTCAGGAGAAGAGGACACGAGGAGCGGCTGGTCGGTGCTTTGCTGTCGGCATTTGAAGCCAATGAGGAGTCACTTTTGTTAGAGGCCGGACAGGGATTGGCGTCGTTGGGGACGGATGCATTGTCTCGTCTTTGTGAGCTGTACGAAGATGTCCATATGCGGACACAATATTGGATTGTCCGTGCTCTTGGGGGGGTACAAACAGATGAGCCATGTGTTCTCTCTTGTCTTCGGGCTGCGCTCCATTCTGACGATGAATATTTACAGCTTGAAGCGATCAAGAGCATCGGAAAGTTGGGGGCAGGGGGACGCACGTTGGTCAAAGACTTGATCGGGCGTTTTGATGGTGCCAATTCATCACTTCGTTGGGCGATTGTCTTTGCGTTGGGGCGTTCAACGAGTCGTAGCCGTGATGTACAGACGATCCTCAAGAGAGGTTTACGAGACGAAGATGCGTCTGTACGCTCGGCTTCTGCACAGGCCATCTCTCTTCATCAAAAAAATGGCGGCAATCTCATCCCTGCGTTATTCCACGCGCTCAAAAAGGAACACCATCACGACGCGTTGAACGAGATGTTGCGAGCTTTGCAAAAGTGGCCTGCTATCTCACAGCGGGTCTCAGATGTCCTGTTGGGATTTCTGCATCACCCTGACGAAGGGCTTCAGCAGATCGCCATTCGACAATGTTCGGGGTTTTTCCCACTCTCCGAAGAGTTGTGTGAGAGGCTCCTCGACATTGCCTACCACCATGCCTCACCTGAACATAGAAGGGACGCTGCGGTCGCGTTGTTTTTTGGTCCTCCTTCATTTCAGCAGACGCTCCTTGAGAAGACACTAGATATCTTATGTAAACAAGAAGATGATGCACGACAGAATGCGGCGTTTGTGCTTCATTGTTCTGGTTACGGGGCTGCTGCATTCTCTACGTATATTGTCGCTGCGTGTGGGGACTCCGTTGATGTTGGAGAGCTGCATCTTTTACAAGCACTCCAGCACGTCGAGAAGCCTCCAAAAGGCATCCTCTCGTGGGTGCGTAAACGTTTTGCACAAGCGAACGTCGCTCCTGTGTTGGCATATCCCGAGTACGTCTTTTCGCTTCTCGAAAAAATGGATCCTGATGATCTTGTCGACCTTGTGGGACAACTCTACGATGAAGTGCGACATGTGTATTTCTCCAATGAGCTTGTCGCTTCTTTTTTGCGAATACTCGGACGGATTGGTCCTGCATCAGAAGAGGTCTGGCCGATATTGACGCACTTTATCGAGGGTGGTGAGTGTTCGGAGGAGCTTTGCCTTGCGCTTGCGTCGTTTGGTGATCGCGCTTTGCCTCTTCTCTTGGCGTTCGTGGCAGGGCGTAAGGAGAGAGAGGTTGTCTCTGCATTGCGAGGGCTTGCGAAGTTGGGGAGCGTTGCGGAAGAGCATTTTTCCGAGGTGTGGGCGTTGCGTTCTGCAAAGAGTCGTGCGGTTCGAGCCGCTGCTTGTGCTGCGTGCTTGGAAATCGATGAGGAGAGGGCTTTTGCGCTTGGGGTTTTGGATGATCTTTCCTGTGCGTCTTGCGGACCGGTGGTTGCGAGGCATATGTCCAGAGAAGGTCTGCTTTCGACGTGGAGTGACTGGGAGGATTTTCTTCAAAGAGGAGACTGTTCTTTCCAGGCGCGTGTCGAAGCTTCGATTTTATCGGAGTGGTTTGAGCGAGAAGAGCAGCATATGTTTGTTGTGGAGGCAGCTCTTCATACTCTGCGCTTGTCGAGTGTCTCCAACACACAGATCGAGGTTTTGCTCTTACCTGTTTTGGAGTCGTTGAGGACGTCACATCAGCTCCATGACGAGTCGTTTTTGAACGTGAGACATGTTGTGCGTGCGGTTTCTTTGTCTCATTGCTATATTGCCCAGTACTCGGAGAAGGGGGAGCGTGTAAAGCGTGTGTTTTCCTGGCTGGACGATGGGTTGAAGGCGTTGGCTTCTGGAGAGCGCGAGGAGTTTGTCGAATTTGCTCGTGAGGCGGTGTCTTTGTACAAACTTCACACAGAGCTGCATCCAGTCCGTGGAAATTCGGCAAAGAAGGAGTGGTTGAGGCAGTGGAAGAGTGTATGTGCGGGGTGGGAGCGACATAAGGTGCGGAAGGGGAGTGTGTCTGTTTCGCAGGAGGCGTGGGAGGATGTGTTGTTTGGTGGCTGAAGAGTTGTTTCTCTGGTGGCCTCAGACAAAGAGTCGGATGAGCCAGGAGATCCCGATCCAGGCACCTAGTGCGGAGCCAAAGTTTGAGAGGACCGCGACGAGTAAGACTCGGGTGAATGCGTTTTTATAGATTCCGCTAAAGCTTACGATATCTTCGTTGATACGTTCACAGTCTTCGACAGTGGGTTTGCGTAGCCAGGCTTCGACGAGTCCTGTCACGACACCAGCGCCGATGGCTGGGTTGAGTGAGGTGATAGGAGAGGCGATTGCGCCTGTGATAATGGTCAAGAACTTGGCACCAGCGAGGGCCGCGAGGAGCGCGCACATGATGGCGTTGGGAAGGATCCAGGCGTACAGCATGGTCTGTAGGTCTTGGCCTGATTTGCTTTGGTATCCGTAAACAAACAGTCCGATGACGACAGCAGGGATGATCCATTTGAGGGTACCGACCCACTTGCTAGGTGCGGGTAATTCGTCGAGTTTGGAGATGTCGACAGATTGTTTGAATTGTCGTTTCATACCTGGGACGTGGCCGGCACCGACGACGGCGACTATTTTTTTGCCGGGGGCTTTTTCGATGGAGGAGATCAGGTATTTGTCACGTTCATCGATCAGACTTTCTTTGACTTGTGGGAATTCTGTCGCGAGGGCGTCGAGCATACCAGAGAGTTGTTCTTGTTCTTTGAGTTGTTCGAGTTCTTCTTCGCTAAACTCTTGTTTTTCGAACATGCTCATAAAGAGGCCCATCATCATCGTGATCTTCTGGAAAAATCCGAGGTTGGCCCAGGTGCGGCGGAGTGTTGTTTGGACATCACGGTCTGCGAGGACGAGTTCTGCGCCGACTTCATCGGCTTTTTCGAGGGCAGCCATCAACTCAGCGCCGGGTTTGACACCAAATTGTTCTCCCATGCGTCGTTGGTACATGCTGAGTGCGATGTGGGCGAGCAGGTAGAGTGTTTTTCCCTGGCGGATCACGTCGAAGATGTTGAGTTTTTTCCAAACACTTTCGTCTGTGAGTGATTTGTATCGGGTCTCACACAGCTCTACGCAGACAGTGTCTGGTTGGACGGCGTCGATGACGTCTTGGACTTCTTCGACGCTTTTTTGCGAGATGTGTGCTGTACCAATGATGTAGTATGTCTTCTCACCGTCTTCGAGGATGGTGACGTTCTCAGAAAATTCCACAGTATTTCTCCATGTGCCGTGAACGAACGGAAATTCGAGCGTTTCCTGGACTTTTTTGTTTGATTCATTGCATCATTTTTTCGACCAGGCGTCTTTCTCCATACCGTTCATCGCTCGAAAAAACAAGCCTGACTGCCTGAGAAAAGATATACCTGCTACCAAATTTGGCAACCTCTTTGCGTAAATAACGCCTCTTTTTGATGGCTCCAGGGGTCGTCGCGTTTGTGTCTTCGCAAAACGCACCTGGAGGGTTATACCGTATTCATGGGGGAAACTAGAATGCTGATCCAGGCGTAGTTGCACTTGTGTCTTCACAAAATGCACCCGAACATACGACACAATCCCTCTGGTACAATACGGATATTGCAAGCGACATACACCAAACGCTTGATTGCTCAGGTCATATATGCGGTTGTCATTTGCTTCATTCACTTTGCAACCACCCCTTCAACAAACCTCTCCATCCCCCTGAGCCTTCGGCTCTTCCCCCTTCCTCTCCGACCTTCGGAGAAGGCAAGGGGGAGGCTTAT
>PCBK01000015.1 GCA_002731275.1 Deltaproteobacteria bacterium
ATACCAGGAAGCTGTACAAGCGCGATAGTCACGGCTTCTCCAACGAGTCCTCAAGAAGTCACAACCCCAATTACGCTCTCATTAACAGGAAATTGTACAGGAGGAAAAACCCCAGAGTATCGAGTGTATCACAAACTACCATCAGGAACTTGGAGAATGGAGCGCGATTGGAGTACGGATTCATCGTATACTTGGAGTACAACAAATGAACCAGAAGGTACACACATTCTCCAACTATGGATTCGTGCTGTCGGAAGTACNGAGTCTTCTGAAGGTGTTTCCAACCAGCTCAGCTATACCCTGACCCCATCGACAAATCCTACATGGGTTCGAGAAATCCAACACGCCACACCACAAAACGTTCCGACTTCTTATCCTGAGCAAATAGCATCGGATACCAGTGGAAACCTCTATATTGTAGGATCTTTTGAACAAAGTCTCACATTTGGAGCAACAATACTCACTGATACTGACTTTGGAGGATATATTGCAAAATTTGATTCTTACGGAAACCGCATGTGGGCCAAGCATGTTGGAAGTACGGGTACAGATTCAGTAAAAACCGTCATCACAGACAACAGTGGTAATGCTTATATCGCCGGGCGCTTTACAGGAACGTTGACGCTTGGAACCACAACACTCACATCCTCGAACTCCTCATTATTTGTCGCTAAAATCGACACAAATGGTACTTGGCAATGGCTTATAAGCCTAAATGGCGGTAGTAGCTCGCTCACATCAATAACACAAGGACCCAGCAATTATATATACATCACCGGAACATTTTCAAGTTCAATAACAGAAGGAAACACGACACTTAACGCCAGCAATGGAGCATTACTTATTGGAAAACTCAATACAAGCGGCACCTGGCAGTGGATCAAGCAAGGTGGTCACGATAATAGCCCCAGCGCGTTCCAAGTTCTGACAGATTCGACCTCTGCAACATACGTTTCGGGTTCGCTACAGGGAAAAACAGGCACATTCGGAACGACAACACTCTCCAATACAAAACAGTTCCTCGCCAAGATGGACTCCAATGGGAACTGGATATGGGCCAAAGCCATTGATGGACTTGCAAGATTTGCGATTGATGGCTCGGACAACTTGTATGTAACTGGAAAATTCTCAAGCCAACAGACTTTCGGTTCAACGAATCTTCTCCCCCAAGGCAACACCGATTTGTTCGTGGCTAAACTCGACGCAAGTGGCAACTACCAATGGGCAAAATCATCAGGGAATCAAGGGGCCAGTGTCGATGCATATTCCATCACATTGAACAATAGCGGGACGATCTACATACTTGGTACATTGATAGGAACAGTGACCATCGCTTCGAATACAATCACATCTCAAGGAATGTACCAAACGTCAGACAATCATCTTACTAAAATCAACAGTAGCGGAGTCTGGCAATCAACACAAAAGCTCCACGCCAATATACATGCATTTCGACTCACACACAACAGCGGAATACTATCAATAGCAGGTCACTACAGAAACACAGCAACGATCGGAACGCTAGCCTTACCAACCACGACTGAGGTTCAGACTTTCGCTGCACGTTTCCCGGCTCCTTGACAAGCATCCCAACAAAAGGCCTCACCATGAGAACCCACCCCCTAACACTCGTCTCATTCACCCTGCTCGGTATTTTACAGCTTGGGCTGTTTGGAGCCTGCTCCAGTACTTCCCCTGAGTACAGCGTGCTCGGACAACAAGTCGTCGGAGATTGTACTGTCACACTCTCTGCCGCCCCCACAGCTCCCCAAGCTGTCGGAACCTCCATCACATTGACCTCCTCGGCCTCCTGCATAAACGGCACCCCTGAATACAAACTATACCTACGTAATCCCTCGGGCACATGGAGCGTACTTCGAGATTGGGATGCCTCTACCACCTTCTCTTGGGACACAGCTGGCTCGAATGCTGGTACCTACCTCATCCAAGCATGGACACGACGACAAGGCCAAAATCTCGCATACGAAGGAGCATCCTCTTCTCTTTCCTACGAACTCACTGGGGGTTCTGGAAATTGCTCTCTCGCAACATTGACCTCTTCCCCGGCCTCTCCGCAGGCACAACATACCTCCATCACACATACTTTTGCCGCAACCTGCTCATCTGGAGCAACACCTGAATACAAACTCTATCACCGCAACACTTCGGGGATTTGGAGAATTAAACAAGATTGGACAACCAACACCTCTTTTGCTTGGGATACATCCACCGAAAGTGTCGGCAATCACGTCTTTCAGTTATGGGTAAGGGCACAAGGAAGTACTGCTCTCTACCAAGCAGTCAGCCCTTCCCAAACGTTTGAATTGACCGCAGCAAACTACAATTGTTCTGCCGCAAGCCTGACTCTATCACCAGCCTCTCCCCAACCGGCAGAAACCCCNATCAGNCTGACATTTGCCTCGACCTGCACAGCAGGAACAACGCCNGANTACAAGCTCTATCATCGCAATCCCTCGGGTATATGGAGTATCAAGCATGATTGGGGTGCAAGCAACTCCCAAACCTGGAANACAGACTCCGAAACAGTGGGAACGCACACCTTTCAACTTTGGGTGAGAGCAAAAGGAAGCAACGATGCCTATCAAGCAGTCAGTCCAGCCCAGACTTTTGAATTGACCGCAGCTATACCAGGAAGCTGTACAAGCGCGATAGTCACGGCTTCTCCAACGAGTCCTCAAGAAGTCACAACCCCAATTACGCTCTCATTAACAGGAAGTTGTACAGGAGGAAAAACCCCAGAGTATCGGGTATATCACAAGCTACCATCAGGTATCTGGAGAATGGAGCGCGATTGGAGTACGGATTCATCGTATACTTGGAGTACAACAAATGAACCAGAAGGTACACACATCCTCCAACTATGGGTTCGTGCTGTCGGAAGTACAGAGTCTTCTGAAGGTGTTTCCAACCAGCTCAGCTATACCCTGAATCCTCTAGCAAACTCAACATGGGTCCGAGAGATTCAGCACACAGCACCCGGTGGCCTGAACGTTCCAACCTCTCATCCAAGACAAATAGCATCAGACAACAACGGAAATCTCTATATGGTAGGCTTATTTGACCAAAGTCTCACATTCGGAGCAACAACCTTCACAGCATCCTATCAAGGTGGATATATTGCAAAATTTGATTCTTACGGGAATAGGGTGTGGGCCAAGCATGCAGAAAGCAATGGAAATCCCGGATTCAGCAGTATTAATTCTGTAGTCATAGATCATAACGGAAATGCTTATGTTGCTGGGAGCTTTACAGGAACAATGACCCTTGGTACAACAACGATTACATCAAACGGTGGTACTGACATGTTCATTGCAAAAATCGACACGAATGGTAACTGGAAATGGTTCATCACTCTATACGCTGGCAGCATCCCCTTTATCACACAAGGTCCCAATAACGCTCTTTATGTCACAGGGACATTCTCAGGTTCAATCACAACAGGAAACACAACCATCAACTCCAACAATGGAGCATTGTTTGTTGGAAAACTCGATACAAACGGTGTCTGGCAATGGGTGAAACAAGGTGGTCACAATGACTCCTCCAACATAAGCGCGTACCAAATTGCCACAGACTCGACTTCCTCGCTCTACATCCTTGGCAGTCTAAAAGGCAAGACGGGAACGTTCGGCACAGTAACTTTGACCAACGCCGAAGAATTCGTCGCCAAGCTAGACTCCAACGGAAGTTGGCTGTGGGCCAAAGAGATCAAAGATACTCAGGACATCGCGCTTGACGCATCTAACAACGTTTACACAATTGGCACACTTTTGGGTACGAGAACTTACGGCAGCACCAACCTTGTCGCACAGGGGAGCGCGGATCTAGTTGTCACAAAGCTCGATACGAGCGGAAATTTCCTGTGGGCTAAATCGGCTGGAAACACAGGCACAAGTATCCGAGGGAGAAAGATCGTACTTGATAGTAATGGCAACGCATTTGCTCTAGGGATCTTCACAGGGACAATCACAATCGCTTCTGACACAATCACCTCACAAGGTATGTATCAAACGACCGACAACCACATCACAAAAATCAACAGCAGCGGTGTCTGGCAATCAACACAACAACTCCACGCCAACATTGATGCCTCACATTTGCTCTACCACAACAATACGCTTTACACAGCCGGACACTATATCAGTCCAGCAACAATCGAAACGATCCCCCTCCCAACAACAACCTGGGCTCTGACCTTTGCCGCACGTTTCCCAGCTCCTTAGCGAACGTTCTAACCTGTTGAGGAGCTCTACTTTCGAAACGTAGGGGTTTGGTTCAATAGGGGCCTCGTATATGTGAGGCAATATGTTCGCTGTAGAATGCACGCAGTTCTTGATGGGTTTCTTCGGTGAGTGAGGGTTGTCCACTCACGAGAGCGTTATCCTCGGCCTGCTGTAAAGATGACGCGCCAGGAATCACTGCGGAGATAGCAGGATGATCCAACACCCAGCGCAGCGCTCTTTGCGCCATCGTTCCATCAGCCTCTTCTGACATGAGCATACTCTTCACCTCATCGGCCAACGCCACACCTTTGGAGAAAGGAAGCCCCGCAAATGTTTCTCCGACGTTGAAACACTCTCCATTTGCATTGAAGGAGCGATGGTCATCAGCTCGAAAACGATGCTCTTGAGTCCACTTCCCAGCCAACAATCCACTCGCCAAGGGCACTCTCGCAAACAGACCAACGTTAGCTTCGGCAGCCTGAGGAAGTAACGCATCCACGAGTTTTTGACGAAAGATATTGAAGATCACCTGAAGCATCGACACGACAGGTTGTTGGAGACAGAACAAACCTTCTTCAACAGACTCAACACTCACACCAGCAAAACGTATGATGCCTTCCTTTTGGAGACGTTCAAGGTGCAAAAACACATCGCCCTGTTGGAGCACTGAAAATGGAATACAGTGCAATTGCAGTAAGTCGAGCGTCTCAACCTGAAGCCTTTGACATGACGCGAGTGCGTGCTCTTTCATCACTTCGTAGGTCGGTTCCCAGCCAGGAGCACGTCCCTGCTTTGTCGCGACGAAAAGAGATCCATCCATATGCTTTTTGGCTTCGCCAATGATGGTCTCAGAACGGCCCGCTCCGTAGACATCGGCAGTATCAATCAATGTTACGCCATGTTCGACGCTCTTTGAGATGATACGGTGTGCCTCTTCAATGGAAAGAGGCGATCCCCAATCCGCACCCAATTGCCAAGCACCAAGCCCCACTTCCGAGACCTCCACTCCAGTCTTTCCCAACACTCTCTTCTTCATCTGAACTCTCCATCAGTCTTGATGTTCCTCTATCCTACTCCATCCCACCAGCTCTGTATGGGAATGTGAGAAGAATGAGTGAGATTTTGTATCGCAAAACATCCAAAAACAAAAGGACACACATCGTTTTCCGTTGACAATTGCTTGCCCTCGTCACTCTTTAACCACAAAGTAAGCGGATAGTCCCACAAAAGAGTCAAATAAACTTTTTCCTTTTAATGATGACTCTTTTCTTGTAGCATGTGGGAGAAAAACGGGCTTGAAAACAAAGGAGACATATGCGCATGGAAGAGAAGCTCAGACAGGCGGCAGAATGGGTTCGTCAGGCAGATGGTTTGTTATTGTGTGCGGGAGCGGGGATGGGTGTGGATTCGGGACTCCCTGATTTTCGTAGCAAAGGTGGACTATGGCGCACAACTCTCCCCTTTTTGGGTGGTGGGATGAATGCGTTTTTCCGCAAGTCCAACCCTTCGTGGTTTAAAGACAAGCCAGCAGAGGCATGGGAGTTTTACGGGGGACGTTTGCAAGCATATCGACATGTTCAACCACACGAAGGATTTAACATCCTCAGGAAATGGTCACAGCGATGTCCAATGGGTTCGTTTATCTACACCTCCAACGTCGATGAACATTTTCAAAAGGCAGGTTTTTCACCTTCGCGGATTGTCGAGTGTCACGGCGCGCTCATGGATCTACAATGTACATACAACTGTCATACAGGGATCTGGCGATGGGATGGGGTCATACCAGAACGCGTGGGCCGACGATGGTTCCAATCAACAACACAGCGAGAAGCTGGCTGGCCACGTTGTCCACAATGCAAGCAGATCGCAAGACCAAATGTTCTTTTGTTTGGTGATTTTGACTGGATTGACCACAAAGCAAAAGAGCAACACAGACGTTTTGCACAGTGGCTATCATCCATGCAGGGAAAACGTCTCGTGATCATCGAGAGTGGCGCAGGTACAGCCATTCCAACAGTCCGCATGAAGAGCGAGCAATATTATACCCCCCAACAACCCAATCTTATCCGCATCAATCCGACGGAATCAATGGGTCCTTTTGGTACACTTTCTCTGCATCAAGGCGCACTCTCCACAATCAAACACATTGACGCTCTCCTGTAAGGCTACTGCAAGAATGCAAAAAGAACCCACGCTTGACAAAGGTGTGTCCTTCATCAAAAAATAGCGACGTCGTGACATGGTATCAATGGAAGGAGACGCTTTGATGCAGGGCAAAACATTGCGAAAAACAGGTGAGCGAACAATCGAAGCGCTCGAACAAATATGGTCCACAGTCAACTTCGATCCCGCCTGTACAGAGTGGAACGAAAAAGGCACCCTCATCTCCACTCCCACGCACCACAACATCGACCCCTACGTGACCCTCAACAGGCTCCCAGAAATCGCGATTTCATCGGAGAATGACGCACAAGAACGCCCACTGGAGCTTCACGTCCAAGAGACACTCGGCGAAGGTGGAATGGGCGTCGTACGTTTGGCCGTTCAGGTCCCTCTTCATCGCGAAGTCGCCGTCAAACAGATCCGCCCCGAACAAGTCGAACCCAAGACACAAATCTCCCTGCTCCGCGAAGCCTGGATCACAGGGATGCTCCAACACCCAAACGTCGTCCCCGTCCATACACTCGGTCGCGACGCAAATGGGATCCCGATGTTCGTGATGCAACGCATCGAAGGCGTCTCATGGTCCGATGTCATGGCCACACCAGATGCCCCCATTCGCCAACATGACAGCCGAGACCACCTCAAGTGGAACATCGATATCCTGATGCAAGTCTGCAATGCTGTCTCATTTGCCCACGATAAGGGGATCATTCATAGGGATCTGAAGCCCGAAAATGTGATGATCGGTGCATTTGGTGAAGTCTATCTGCTCGATTGGGGGATCGCCGTAAGTCTCAAAGAGAAAGATGGACTTCCGCTCCCAATGGCCAAGGATATCCAATCGATCTCAGGGACACCGGGCTACATGGCACCCGAGATGGCCGCCATCCAAACGGACATGATCAACCAACGAACCGATGTCTACCAACTCGGCGCCATCCTCCACGAGATCTTAACGGGCTACCCCCGCCATCTTGGCGACCACTTCAAAGAGGTGATGTTGAGCGTCTTTCTCTCAGCACCCTTTCAGTACGATGCGAGCGTCCCAACAGGCCTTCAGGAGATCTGTCACCGCGCCATGCACGTCAATCCTGAGGAGCGCTTTGAGAGCGTTGAAGCCTTCCGACAAGCGCTCGCCCAATTCCTGAACGTCCGCAGCTCTGTACGATTGGCAAACAACGCACAAGAGAATTTAGAGCGTCTTGTACAACTCACAGAGATCCCACAAGAAGCCCAGACGGAAGACCACGCTATCATCATGTACAGCATCTTTGGAGAGTGTCGTTTTGGGTTCCAACAATCCCTCCGAGAGTGGTCCGCAAACACGAAAGCCACAGAAGGTCTCCAACGCTCTCTTGAGACGATGATCCGCTTTGAGTTGACACAACAACACGCACAGGCTGCCAGCGTCCTGCTCGCAGAGCTTCCAAAAAAACAACCTGCACTAGAAGAGGAGATCGACGCCCTTCGTGCCGAGCTTCAACGTGAACTTGAAAAGAAAAAGGAGCTGGAGAAGTTAGAGTTCGACGTCGATCTGTCGATTGGACGGCGTACACGCAGCTTTTCAGGAATCATTATCGCGCTGATTACAGGTCCTGTTTTCTTACCTTTTGGGAAACTGATAGGCTTCACTCAATTCACCTACACTCATTTTTACGCATTCGCGTGTAGTTTTGTAAGTGTGATGTTGATATTGATGGTGTGGGCACGTGACACGATGAGCAAGACAGCCATCAACCGGAGAATTGTCATGTCCATGTGGGTACTCGGTGTGACCCTCATGATGATGCCTCTGACAGGACAACTGATCGGCATCCCCGTTGAAAAAGCTTTGTTTTTCATGTTGATTTCGAGTGTTTTGTTCACTGGGATGTGGTCAGCCCTGCTCGATCCGTGGATGCTGTTGCCGACGCTCTTCCACTTCTCCTGCCTTGTGCTTGCGTTGATGTGGCCACGTTATCTTTTCGAATGGCTGGCACTGACATACTTTGGTTCAGCACTTTTAATCGTCTATGTCTGGCGTCCTGATACGTTTATCCAAAATGAACAGATCAGACGACGACTTGGTCTTGAGTGAGCTCACAACCCCTTCTTCATCCAGCGCTCTCACAGCCCTCCACACATCTGCAAACGGTTTTCCACACGCTGATCCTGTTTGATGTTTCCATTGCATATAAATCCTCAAAGCAAAGGGTAGGAAACATGAACAAATGGATAAAATGTTTTGGATTGTTCTCAACGTGGTTTGTCCTTGCGGCCTTTTTGTTCGCTTGTGGCGCATCCAACCACCCCAACACAAACAATACATCAAAAGACGGAACACAAAACACACGGGGGGCTCGCTCAGAAAAAACGAGCGCAGCAGACGCAGGTTCATGGGGTCCACAAGAATATTTCGGCGGACATGACGCAGGTTCATGGGGTTCACAAGAATATTTTAGCGGACATGACGCAGGCGCAGCGGCACATGAAGCGGCTCCCAAAAGTTGGGGATCGAATATCGGCACAGGAGGCGCACAAGATATCGGACAATTCAGGAAGATCATCAAAGACGGCAACATCCCTGCTCCCGAGACACTCGATGCCAACGGGTTCTTCTCAGAACACTACACAACACTCCCTGCGCCGACGTGTGGACAGACATTCTGTATCCACGGGATGTTTGCACGCAACAAAAGCTTTATTGGCAATGAGACGTACAGTGTCCTTCAGCTGGGGATGAATTCATCGAAAGATATCAAATCACTGCCACGACTCCCCCTCAACCTCGTGGTCGTCATTGATACGAGCGGTTCGATGCAGAGGCAAAACAAGCTCGAATACGTCAAAGAAGGTCTCAAGCTGATGCTCGACAAGTTGCAACCACAGGATACACTCGCGATCATTCGATATGACTCCAGCGCCCACTTGGTCCGCAACGCCAACCCAGTGACCGCGAGCAATAAACAACAAATCATTCAACAAATCGAGCAGCTACGAGCAACAGGCGGTACCAACCTCTACGAAGGTCTGGAGCTTGGATTCAAAGAGTGCCTCAAGCAATTCTCCGATGGAAAACAAAACCGTGTCATCTTCCTCTCCGATGGACAGGCAAGCGCAGGGATCACAAGTAATGAATTGATCCTCAAGATGTCCAACAGCTATATCAAAAAAGGGATGGGCCTGACGACGATGGGTGTCGGGACATCATTTAATGTCCAACTGATGAGGAGTTTGGCCGAAGCGAGCAGCGGGAATTACTACTTCTTGGAGAGCAAAGAGGCGATCCGCGAAGTCTTCCAGGACGAAATGGATTACTTTGTCGTCCCCATCGCGTACGATATCAAGATCTCCGTCGAGCTTGGTCCACAATACACACTCGCCGAAGTCTTTGGTACGAATCTGTGGCAAAACACGTCCAAAGGTGGTGAGATCCACATCCCAAGTGTCTTTTTGACAGGTCGCACAGCACATGACGACCCCAAAGCCAGCAGTGGCAGTGGACGACGTGGCGGTGGTAGCGCGATTATGCTCCGACTCAATGAGCTGCTCAAGCGATCACTCTCACCACGCGCGATCGCCTCGATTACGTTAACCTTCAGACCCGCAGGAGAAAGCAAAGAGGTCACACAACAGATCAAAGTCGACTTCTCTCCGACGTCCCAAAACCAGTTGAGCGAACCCTACTACAGCCACAAAGCCATCGAGAAAAACTACATCATGCTCAACATCTATCTGGGACTGAGAAATGCCAGCCAGCTCGCCGTCCAACAACAAGATATCAACGCAGCACTCGCGACCCTCAACACACTCAAAAAAGAAGTCGAAGCCTGGAACAAGCTCTACGAAGACGAAGATATCAAAGCTGACCTAGAGCTCATCGATGCCTTCCGACAGAATCTCAAGACCAAAGGCGCCAAAGAGTAACGCCATACAACAAAAATGCCGGCCTTTTGGGCCGGCATCTTTGAGGGATATTTTTTTCGCAAGAGGACCACGAAGAGGTTCAGTTACATGAAGGTTTGGATGAGGATTCAGTCACTCTGACCTTGTTGTTTTTTCCGCCTCTGATCGTAATCTTGGCGTAACGTCTCTTTTTGATCTTGCCCCAACCACTCGACGCTGTTCCGTTTGGAATACCGACATTGAGTCGACAGAAACCTTTCCCCTGTCCTTTGCACTTGAAACGCTTCATACTGCCGTAATTCACGAATCCATCGGAGTATGCCGTGAACTTTGCTCCGTCTTTGGGATTGAACGCCGACACACGGATCTTCTTCTTGGTTTGGACACAATTGACCACGTACACGGAGATGGTCTTGTTCTTAATCTGGAATAACGAAAATGTCGCGAAGAAAATGGATGCGAGGACTGTGATATTCATGAGAAACTCCCATTCAGGCTATTCCAAGTAAAAAGCCTTATGTTTTGTGAGTGAACTTACTCGCCCCTAAAGGAGCGAGCTTCCGAGGGCATCTGAGAATCAGAGCCTCGGCTTCCTGTTTCAGCCACAAGACTTACTTTGATGA
>PCBK01000016.1 GCA_002731275.1 Deltaproteobacteria bacterium
TCGGAAACTTTCATCCCAAATAGACGGTATCTACAACAAAATAGAGCGATTGAAGGGATGGCTGGTCGGGACGCTTCGGCTGACAAAAGATGCATGGATTTCAAAAGAGATCAGCTTTTTGGAAGAAAACGTACAAAGAAACCATCAAAAATTCTTTGCTTTGCTTGAGTTTGTAGAAAAGATCAAGCGGAAAAGACGATGGCTGTATAAGAAAATGCTTGGTGTGAGAAAAAGTTGGTTTGGCTTCGTTGCAAATGAAGAAGTGCTTTTGGCAAAGAAGTACAAAGCGATTGTGATTCGGGAAAAGCTGACTTTGAAGCCGATAGAAAGGGAGAGCATCGAGTACAAGGGAAAAGCGTTCAACAAGATGTTGAGCAATGGTGCAAGAGGAACCTACGAGAATATCAGTGCTCATAAGCTGGAGTTCTGGGGGATAGGAGAGTATGGCGTAGGAGCGTGGTTCACTTCGAGTACATGCATCAAACATGGTCTTGTGGACAAAACAATGCGAAAAAGCCAGGATTCCTTTGTATGTCCGATGTGTGCGAAAGAGAAGAACGCAGATATAAATGCAGCTGACGTTCTTGCAAACTATTTTGGATTGAAAGCGATTGATTTGTGATAAGCGTCTTCTGAGGGCTCGATGTCTCTGTATTGAACTCGGTTCTCAAGAAGCCCCTTCCAAAGGCTTAGCCGGCGGGAGGGGAGAATTCACATTTTGTGTATGTGTAGCGCTTGCTAACGAAAATGATTCGGTTGTAGATGGGGGGCAAGGCTTGTATACGAAGTCTTTTTTAATTTTAGTCAGATAGAAAGTCTTGTAAGCACAATATGTAGCCTTTTTCTGCATCCGCAACGATTGCAGACATGAGAAAAACTCCCTTTGTCAGACGAAGACGCAAACACCTTCTCTGTTGTGGATGTCGTTTGGGTGGTGGTCTTGGGGGCGGGTCTTTAGACCTGCCCATTCTAGATGATGTGAGGCCTTTGGCATCGCGTACCCTCTCTATAGGCCCAGGTTTTAACCTGGGTGCATGACCATTCGTATCCTGACAACCGTCCATATGTGATTGTGTTCGTATCCGCCTTGTGTATCTTCATGGATTGTTTTTATGGGTTGGATGGTTGCGGTTTTGTAGGGGAGATGTCTTTGCGCTACAAGCCAACACACTGTAAACCTTTACAGTGTTTTGTGTTGAATGATCTTGACCCCTGCAAGTCTCTGTATCTTCGAGTCGATAGAGAGTTTTGTCTTTACGAAGAGACCCAAGAGGGCTTGACTTACGTGTGGCAACTTGGCAGGGTGTCGTCTGGCCAATCGCCTCACGAAGGATTGCAACCCCTTTTTGAGGTCATTTTTTCGAACCAGTGATGACTTGTCAGCCCTGCTGACACGGTAAAATTGCCCTGTAGATGAGGAGATGTCATGCAAAGTGACGCGTCGACGTTTGATCCAGTTCCCTTGTTAAGTGAAGAACTCAGCCTCAACACTCACGGTGTCTCCGCCGTTGTGAAGCTTCTGGAAGAGGGAAACACTGTCCCCTTTATCGCGCGATATCGAAAAGAAGCGACCGGAAACCTCGATGAGGTCCAGATCCGCGACATCAAAGAGCGTCACGCCTATCTCCTCGAACTCGAAGACAGACGCCAAACCATCCTCGCTTCCATCGAAGAACAGGGCAAACTCACTGACGAGTTGAGAGGTCGTATTCTCGCCTGTCAGGTCAAGTCCACACTCGAAGACCTCTATCTCCCCTATAAACCCAAACGTCGCACTAAAGCCACGATCGCGAGAGAACGTGGTCTTGCGCCACTCGCCCTTCGTATCCTCGAACAACCCACAGACGGTGATCCCGAGTCCGAAGCAGAAGCCTACATCGACAAAGAGAAGGGCGTCGATAGTACGATCATGGCGCTCATGGGAGCACGTCACATCGTCGCCGAGTCGATCGCTGAAGATGCAGACATCCGCGCGTATGTTCGCGACACGTTCCTCAAAACAGGGCGCCTCAAAGTCGAAGCCGATGAGGAAAAGAGCAAGCAACCGACCAAATTCGAGCAGTACTACGACTACGAAGAGTCTGTGGCTGAGATCCCCTCCCACCGCTTTTTGGCCATTCAACGTGGTGAGCGTGAAGGTGTCCTTCGTGCCCACATCGAGGTGGATGTCGACTCGATCCTCCACCGCGTCCACTCTATGATGAAGCTCAACAGCTCCTCTCCCTTCTCCGAACAAATGATCCTCGCCGCCAAAGATGCCTATAAACGTCTACTCGCCTCTAGCGTCGAGACTGATGTTCGTGTCGAGCTGAAGCTCCGTTCTGATCGGACGGCTGTTGATGTCTTTGCCAACAACCTGCGTAACCTTCTGCTCGCTGCCCCCCTCGGAGAGAGAGGCGTCATCGGGATCGACCCCGGTCTACGTACTGGTTGTAAGTGTGTCGCGCTCGATCACACTGGAAAGTTTTTGGAAAACACCACCATCTACATCCACTCCCAAGGAAATCTCGTGGCAGCCAAGCGGGATATCCTGGCCTTTGTGAAGAAGTATTCTCCCTTCGCTGTGGCGATCGGTAATGGGACAGGTGGTCGTGAGACGGAATCATTTGTCAAAAAAGCGCTCTCAGGTGAAGGCATCCGCGATGTCGTCGTCGTGCAAGTCAACGAAGCCGGCGCGAGTGTGTACTCTGCCTCTGACGTCGCTCGCGAAGAGTTCCCCGATCTCGACCTCACCATCCGTGGGGCGATCTCTATCGCTCGTCGACTGCAAGATCCTCTCGCTGAGCTCGTGAAGATCGATCCCAAAGCGATCGGTGTCGGACAATATCAACACGATGTCTTCCAGCCTCTACTCCAACGCAAACTCGACGAAGTGGTCGAAAGCTGCGTGAACCATGTCGGCGTTGAGTTGAACACAGCCAGCGCGCCACTGCTCTCCTATGTCGCTGGTATCGGAAAATCTGCCGCAAAGAAGATCGTGAAGCACCGCGAAACCAAAGGTGCATTCACCTCTCGTAAAGAGCTCTTGAAGGTCGCAGGTGTCGGACCCCGGACCTTTGAACAGGCAGCGGGCTTCTTGCGTCTTCGTGGCTCCAAACACCCTCTCGATGGTTCTGCTGTCCACCCCGAGCGCTACGAGCTCGTCGAACAGATGGCCAAAGACCTCGATGTTTCCCTCACCGAGCTGATCGGCAATGAAGCTGTCGTTCGTAAGATCAATGTCAAACAGTACATTAGTGAAGAGGTCGGTGAGCCGACACTCAAAGACATTATCGATGAGCTGAAGAAGCCAGGCCGTGATCCCCGCGCGAGCTTCGAGCCACCTAAGTTCCGCGAAGATGTCCAGGAGATGGACGATCTGCGCGTCGGTATGTGGCTCGAAGGTGTCGTCACAAACGTCACCAACTTCGGCGCATTTGTCGATGTTGGTGTACATCAGGATGGGCTGGTGCATATCTCACAGCTCGCCGATCGATTTGTCAAAGATCCCCACGAAGTCGTGGCTGTCGGGCAAAAGATCAATGTCTGTGTCTTGGAAGTGGATCTGGTCCGTCGTCGCATCGCACTTTCGGCGCGAAGTGATGCGCAACCTTCGGCATCTTCTTCTTCACAAAGCGGTGGAGGAGACCGCCGAGGACAACAAGCACGAGGACCGGCGAGACGCAACCAAGGCAACAAGCGAAGCCAGGGGAACAACAAGTCTTCAAACAGTTTTAGTAACAATCCATTTGCCAACTTGCTCAAAAAGTAAAAAGTCGATCAGACCGAAGGAGAGGAAGAGATGAAGTTGCGGGAAGTACATCGTTTAAGTGACGAGCAGAGATTTTGCTTTGCGGCGGATTTTCATCCTCAAGGCGAGATGATCGTGCTCATCGACGATCTCTGTGGAGAAGATGGCCAACCTTGTGTGCGAGGATGGTCACTCTCTTCGATGGAGTGGCTCGATGACCTTGGCATCAAGGCCACGTACCCGATCGAGAGCCTCAAATGGCATCCTGATGGTGAGCTGATCGCGCTCGGCGGCAAACGCAGCGAGCAAGAAGACACCATCACACTGTTCTCAACCAAGAAACACAAAAAAGTCGCGACATTCACCTATACATCGATAGAAGAACCTACGTTTTTGTGTGACATGCGGTTTTCTCAGGATGGTTCGCAACTGATCTCCGCACATGACGGTGGAGCGCTCATCGTTTGGGATGTGGAGAACAAAAAGAAGGCGTATCAACGCGAGCCCGACAATACGGAGCAGATCGCTCCCCATTGTTCGGGGGGATCGTGGACATGTCTTGGTCAACTCTCAGAGCTTCGTGTGTTGGACAACACCCTCGAAGATGTACACATCGTCTTTGGCTACGAAGATCAAGAGGATACATACGCACAGGTGCAATGTGCAGATGAACAGACGTTGTTGTTGTTTGCGATGTTCGATCCGATGCTGCGGTGGGTCTCTATCGAAGATGGGAGTGTGAAGAAAGAGCTCTTTCTCGAAGACGCCAAAGGATTCCAATGGATGATGGAGCTGGCGTCGTTATCGCCAGACCAGTCCTTGCTCGCGGCGATCTCTGAAGAGGGAGAGCTCGGATTGTGGGAGCTTGAGAGCGGAAAGAAGATCTTCTCACAGGTTCTCGAAACACAAGAAGAGCCGTGCTTTGTGCGCTTCAGTCCTGATGGAACAAAACTCTTGTCGTACGGCTTTGATACTCGTTTGTGGGAGATCGAATCGTCTAACGAATAGGTTCATGGGTATACATTGAGAGCGGGAAGAGCCTGTCTGAGGGGGGCTTCATTTCGAACAACGGCAAAAGAGAGAGAAAGACGTAGCGTAAATATACCCTACATATGATCTTTTTGTGCTTGAGGGGGTTGGTTCATGAATGTTTTCCGTTGGGAGCTGGGGTTGGCTATTCTATTTGCCTCAATGCAAGTGCTTGATTTTAATAGATTACGTGCTTTTGCGCAGTGTGAATCTTTGCATCTTGTCCTACTGGTCACCCTGGGGTGGATGACCCTAAATCTCCCACCCGACCTTCTCATATAGAGCCGCTGGGACATTGCTCAGCCCGCGCCGCTTAGTCTCCCCCCTATGTTGTTGGGAGAGTAGGCGCGGAGGGGGTTCTCAGGCCGCTTCAGGGGCGGGGAGGAGCCCTTGCCCTTTTGGACATGTTTCGCCACATCTACGAGACCGAGCTGAAACGTCCTCTTATAGCACTTGTAGGATTCCTATCTCCTCGTTCGCCGAAACACAGCGAAGTCAGACGGAGAAAACTGCCGAAACAGTGAACAGCACGGCAAAGCCGCACACCTGTTCAAGGAGCCTACATCTTTCTATCTCTCTTCCATTGTCAAAGAACGAGTCCCATTGATATCATCAAGGGCTGTCGTTGTCAAACAGGTGGTGTACTTTTTTCTTACAGTGGCCTTATGTCAAACCTCATCGCGTTTACGCCTGCGGATGCCGAAGAGTAAGATAACGAGACCAGCGAAGCCCACAAAGACGATCCTGAATCGTCGAGTTTGTCGTTCCGCCTCGTGTTTGCATTGGGAGCGTGCAGCGCGAGACAGTGTCGATATGAGCTGGTGAGGGAATGCACGTTCGAGGTCGGATTTTCGTTTGGGTGGATGGTGTGTCTTGAGTAGATTGAGCAGTTTCACTCGTTTTCTTTTGTCTGTGGCTTTGGCGTGTACTTTCAGGGGTTGTTTTTTCTTCTTGGGGAGGAAGCGGCAGGCGTGCAGTGGGAACCAGCGTCTTGGTGCTGAAAGTGTTTGCTTCTGTGTGGGTTGTGTTGGTGTGATGGCGTGGAGTTGTTTCGCGAGGTAATGTGCAAGTGTCTGTACAGGAGGGTTTTTGTCCTGTTGGGCTTGTGAGAGGCGTGAGAACAACTTGCCCCACTGCTGTGCTGGAATGTTGTTGACGTTGATATCACGAGTGTTGATCCAAAGATGAGTGCGCTTCTTTTTTTGACTGAGGGCTCTGACTGCCCACCAGTATCGATAAATACGGGCATACCATTTTTCTTCGGTGGTGAGCGCGGTGGTGGAATAACGTGGTGTATCGAGCTCATGTATTGTGAGCAGCTTGGGAGGGAAAGTCGCCTGGATCATCAGTCCGAGGCTCTTCTTTTTTGTCGACGATGGACGTGTAAAGTACATCCCTGCGAGACCAAAGTGCGGTATGTCACTGCCTTTGTGGCCATGAAAGGTCCATTCGTAAGAAGATGTTCCGATCTTGTGTGGTTTGGGTTCGATGTGTTTGATATATCGTTTTTGGATGCCATGTAATGTGAGGGAGACATGCAATGAGCCTACTTTTTTGTACGTACTGTGGGGAAAGTAAGACCAAATAGAGTGTCTCAGTGAGTCTGCTGGGGAGATGGTCTGGGCATAGCGCATCTTAATGGTGTGGCTTGTTTTGGGTTTGAGTTGCAAGGTCCATTCGCGCCAAAAGTTGCTGTAGGTGCGGCGATGTCCTTTCCAGGTCCATTGTTTCACTTTGTCGGGGACGGAGCGTCCATCAAGGGTGAGTCTGAGGCCAATCAAGGGAAAATGATATCGATTTTCAGTCAATCCAAAACGTAGCGTCACGGTTTTGTTCGTTGGGTTGTACAGCTTCAGTGTCGATGAGACTTGGAGAAGCGTTGGATACCACTGAAGTGAGACGACCTCTTCTTGGTGTTCAAGTGGAAGGACTGGGAGTTTGGGGAGAGCTGGTTTGGGTTTCTTTTTTTTCGGGTTGATGACGAGCAGTGTCGGAGGAGGACTTTGTTGGAGATGTCGTATCGCGAGCTTGATACGTTGGTGAAGGGCCGGTACAGGTGTGTGGTATGTGAGTTGTGGTGGGGGGAGGATATCTGCCTGCAGTGTGGCTGGTGAGAGCGTGCAAAAGCTCAGCAGCGTGGCTGTGAATAATACGGGGAGATGCCGTTTCAAGATGGACTCCTTTTTGGTTGTATGCGCTTCTTTCTCGTGCCATCGATATGGCTCGTTGGGTTGGATTGTACATGACAATATCATCAGCGTTCAACGGCCTTGCTCTTGTGTGATGTTGTGAGCTGGTGTACATTTTTGCTTTGTGTTCATCTTTGGATTTCATCTGCTGTGGTGTGTCATGCGTTTGATTGTTTTGTGTACATTGTTGTTGTGTTTGTGGGGGAATGATACTTGGGCAAACGGACGGACGTTTCATCGAGACTCGCTGCCTGCGCGGATCGCGGCACATAACGATAATGATCTGCTCTTTGAGCGAGACCGTCTCTATTCCAATGGGATGATGGTCGAGCTTACAAATATTGGCTTCTTGCGTGATCTCGGCGTTGGTTTCACGCACAAGTTGTTTGGTCAGCGTCCGATGTTATCGTCTTTCAGCTTCTTTTTTGGACAGCATATTTACACACCCAACAAGATCGGCTGGGAGGGTTTTTACCTCGAAGAGAGACCCTGGGCGGGGTGGTTATTTTGGAAGCTGCGTTACAAAGCTGTCGCGCGTTTGTGGAGCCTCCAGCTCAGCGCGAACATCGGTCTCGTTGGTCCTTACAGTCTCGCCGAAGATTTTCAAATTATCTGGCACACATATCTTCGCAGTGTATTGGGGACTGTTGATCCTCGACATCCCCGTGGCTGGAAGTACCAACTCGGCCATGAGGTGACGTTCCAGCTCACGGCTCGCGTGGACCGCTTAATGTTTGAAAAGCAGCTCTCCAAAGAGTGGATGGTCGACGCGAAGGTGCACGCCAAAGCCGAGCTCGGGACCGTGTTTATACGTGGAAGTGTCGGTATGACCGTTCGTGTTGGGAGTATGATTCGTTACTTTGCGTCATCGTATCCCAGGCAAGCGCGGGCTGCCCTTGCCAACAACAAAGACGAAGCGGCCTTCTTTGCGCTCCCAAAGGAGACCCTGAAGACGTGGGGAAGGCGTCAAAAACCCTGGGAGTTTTTCTTCTTTGCGTCTGGGCGAGGGTTCTTGGTCGCGCGCAATCTCTTTCTCGACGGCTCGACCTTTGAAGAGAGCCACAGTGTCCCAAAATTACCGCTCGTCTGTGAGGTCGAGTTGGGACTCTCATGGAAGCTTCATCACTTTCGTTTGACGGCCTCAGCGATTCTTCAAACAGTCGAAGGTGCCTATCGTTTTGCCGATCCCGAAGGGCATCGCTATCACCGTGTCGTTTTGGCGTATGAGGGGTTTTGAGATGTCTTTGTGTCGTGCTCTCTTGCTGACGTTGTGTGTCCTTTGTCTGCCTGTCGCACAAAGTACTGCACAGTCGGATACTTCGCGAGAATTATTGGTCTCTGTGCCACTACAATCCTTGCATCAGCTCGGACTGACAACGGAAGACACCCACGAACAGCTTGGACACATTCGTCTGCGTCGTGCGCAATATGCTGCATTGAAGAAGCAAGGTGTGGATGTTCGTGTCCGTGCAGTCAATGGCGTGTTACCCGATGTGTTTTTGACACCGTATGAGATCGACACCGAGATGAAGCGGTTGGCCAAAACGTACCCTGATCGGGTTGAGCGCGTTAATTTGACACAGCGATTCAATATGCCAAAAACCCACGAAGGGCGTTCTCTTTATGCGCTTCGGCTTCGTGCGCAGCGTGGTGGTGAAGACAAAAACGCCCCTCGTCCTGTCGTCCTGTTCGACTCTCTACACCACGCACGTGAACTGATCACGCCGATGATTACGTTGCGTGCGGCCAAACAACTCGTCGAAGGTTTTGGTCGCGATGAGGAGGTTACGGCGTGGCTTCGTCAGTACGAGATATGGATTGTTCCTGTCGTGAATCCCGACGGATATGCGTATGTCTTCTCGGACAATCCTTTCTGGCGAAAAAATCGTCGTCCCAATCCTGACGGGAGCTTTGGTGTCGATCTCAACCGCAATTATCCCTATCAATGGGGACAGTGTGGCTCCAACAGCGACAAAGGGGCGTCTGAAGTCTACAAAGGGAGCGCGGCTTCGAGTGAACCGGAGATCCAGACGATGATCGCGCTCGGAAAAGCCCTCCGTCCTTACCTGTATCTCACCTACCATTCTTACGGCAATGAGGTCGTCAGACCGTACATGTGTCGGACCTCTTCACAAGAAAGTATGATCAAAAAGATATGCCAGGAGCTGCTCTTTTCGAGCGGCTATCAAAACCGGACAGCGTCGAGCAGCGGGGAGAGTTTTGAACATTTTTACAGCCAGTTCAATTCATTCTCACTGTTGATCGAGGTTGGAGACGCCTTTCATCCTGAGGAGAACAAGATCGAAGGTTTTCTCAGCAAGGCGGATGAGACCTGGAAGACGATGCTCAAGAGGGGATTACAGGCTGGTCTGTTCGTCGGTGTGCGGGACAAAAAGAGTGGGGCACCGCTCGACGCGACGTTCTCTCTTGCGCCATTAAAGCACCACCTGGATGATGTCCGGAAGACGCGAACAGATGGCTCCTTCCATATGTTGCTCTCACCAGGGACGTACACTTTACAGGTGAAAGTTGATGGATACGGGTTGTTGTCCAAACAGATCGAAGTGACAGAGAAAGAACCCCTTCGACTCGATATCTTGCTCCAAAAACAAGGCTCTGTCGACGATACGTTGGAGTCAGTGAGCGAGAGGGGAGCGGAACGCTCTGTTGATGATGGCGTGATGTCACAAGAAGAGATAATGATAGAGACGATACAAGAAGCGTCAAAGGAGCGACACAAAGACGCTGGATATATCCACGAAGGCGTCCTTGAGCGCGATGGGCAACAAGAGTTTGCGGGGTGTTCTTGTTCGGGGAGTCGAGAGGAGAGGCCGTTTTCTGTGGTGTGGGGAGTGTTATTGTTGTGGGGATACTGGGTGTCTCGAAAGCGAAAGAAGAGATAGAAAAACGTAGCGTAAATATACCCTACAATGTCGGTCGACGAGGACTGCACTGTCGATCTCGGTATGGGCTGTGACAGGTCCATCATCATGAATTACGGCGAGGATGTTTTTAAGTTGTTGATTATAGAGGATTTTGTGCTTTTTCTGTCGTGAAACGGCTGGCCGGGTTTGTGGTGCGGGGGTGGCGCGGGAATGGAATAATTTACCTGCTTGCCCTCATGTAGAGGATGAGCAACTCACAGACGCTGGACGCGTGAGAACTTTTATGAAGGTCGTTGTGGCAGTAGGGGATGCGGGAACGTGAACATCAGCTTCGGGGCCGATGATCGTGGTTCACCTGGCTCAGCAGCGTGAGAAAGCTTCCGTGACGTCAACAACTTGTCCTTATAGCACTTGTAGGATTCCTGTCTCCTCGTTCGCCGAAACACAGCGAAGTCAAACGGAGAAAACTGTCGAAACAGTGAACAGCACGGCAAAGCCGCACACCTGTTCAAGGAGCCTACATCTTTCTATCTCTCTTCCATTTTCAAAGAACGAAGTCCATTGGTATCACTTTTGGTTTGGGCGTGTCAAGTTCGGAGATATGTGAAACATGTGTTCGTTGAGTAAGCAGTGCTTTTTTCGCCGGGATCGGGAACATGAGCGGGTGTGTGTTGACTTATGTAACGAAATGGGCATCTTGGAAGAATAGATCTTTGGAATGGTGTGACCGTTCTAGTTGTTGTACGTGAAGACCCGCATGAATTTTCACCTTCGTAGCATGTAGGAGCGAGAGCTTGCAATCCATCATACGTTTGTTTTCGTTCGTCATTTTGGGATGTTTTTTGTGCACTTTGGCACCTTTGACGTCCGAGGCGCAATCGGGAAACTGGCAGGTTCGTCGTCGCGACCGTAGCCAGATTGTGATTCGTCGTTTAAAAGGCATCCTGAAGAACAAGCCCTTTTCGAGCTATGCATTTCGTCAATTAATGCGGTATTACGGCACATCCAGCGCCAAACGTAAGTTGGAAGCTTACTACAAGAAGGCGTTGAGACGCTCTCCTTCCGCAGTCAATTATAAAATCATCCTTGCCCGTTTGTATCGATACCAGCGCAAATTTACGCCAGCTCTTCAGATGTATCAGCGCGTGCGCAAGGTGCGTCCCAAATCACAGGCTGTGATCCTCGGTGAGGCGGCGTGTCTGCTTGGTTTGAAGAAGCGCAAACAGGCGATCGCGTTGTTTCAATCGTTGCTCCCTCGCCTCAACAAGAGCCAGCGCCGCCGTATCCTGAAGAAGATGTTGCGGGCGGCGCTTGAGGCGAAAGACGATGCCTCGATCAAGTATGCGTTAACATCCCTCCAAAAAGAGAAGATCTCCAGCAGTCAACGGTTGGAGTTGGCGCGTTTGCTCGTGCGGTATGGGCACGCAAAAGAAGCGATTGTCCAGTTTGAGGTGGCGCTGAAGAAGGCGCGTGGTGCTAAGCGCGTGAATCTGTTGATGGAGCTCGCACGTGTGGAGCTGCGAGACAAACAGTACAACAAGGCTCTGTCCCGTGTGAAGGAAGCGCGCAAGAGCCGCAGTCGTTTGGGTTGGTTACGCAAAGAGTTGTTGGCGTTGGAGATTGAGATCTACCGACAGCAAAAGCAGCTGTCTGTGTTGGTCCAGCGACTCGCCGAGAAGTGGAGAGGGACAAAGAAGTACGAACAGGTGGTGTTGTTGGCCCGGTTGTATCATGAGATTCAACAGGGACAAGAGGGGCAATACATGGATATCCTGGCGCTGAAGCTCAAACCCTCTGCCCGTGAACCCCGCCTTCGTGTGATCAAGTGGTTTACCCGTATGAAGGAGCCCGAAAAGGTCCGCGAACACATCCTTAAACTGATCAAGTACAAAGGCGCTGAGCCCAGACATTATATCCAGGTCGCGAATTTCCAATTGCGGGAGTCCGGACGTTCCAATTACACAGAGCCTCGTTGGAGTCCTTCCTGGGGGTTGATGACGTACTGTCGTTATCTCAAAAAGAAACCACGAAAACCTCGACGACGTCGTTACCGCTATGGTTTTGGATACTATCGCTATCGCTATCGCAGCCGATACCGTTACCGCTCAGCCAAACAAAAGGCCCGCTGTCGACGCTCGACGTGGGAATCCTACAGAAGAAAGCGTTTGAGCCGCTGGACCAAGTTTTATGGCAAGTCGAAAGTGCGTCAAAAACAATTTAAGTTGGCGATGAGCTTGTTGACGAAGTGTATGAGGCGTTTTCCCAAGCGGTGGGAGACGTTGCTTCAGATCGAGAGCTTGTTTGACAAGCATGGACAGCGTACGAAAGCGAAAGAGGCCTTGCGGAGGCTTGTACGTGCGACGGACGACAATATTGGGCGCTTACAACATATGAAGCGATTGCTCGTCCAAACAGGGAACGTCTCTTCCTTGCGGCGGATCTTCAGTAAGGTGTTGCGTCAACGCCGTATCGCACCGCAGCGTGCGAAAGATCTACTCTCTTACTTGTATGAGGATTGGTTACGAGAGCAACGCCTTCACGCCTCCAAATCCAAGCGTAAGTTACATCCTCGTGTTTGGCGAGGCAGTCCATGTCCACAGATTCGCCGAATTTTGCGCGGGACACTCAAGAAGATGCCCCAACGGTACATCTCCCAAAAGCCGCTGCTTGCACTCCAGCTCGCCTCGATGGCATGGGGTTGTAAGGCCAATGATTCGTTTATCGCGAAGTTGATCCAAAAACAAGAGAAGCAATTGATGGGTGATCCACAGGGGCTCAAGCACCTGATGAGGACCTACATTAAATATGACCACCATAAGGCGATGGGGCGGCTGCTCTCACAGCTCTTGCGCCACAAAGATATCAAGTGGCTGTTTCAATTTATGAGTCCTATTTTGCAACAGCTTCGTGGTGATTCGTCTGGTGGTGTGTTGCGCCATCTCGTGCGTACGTTCCCCGAACGGCCGGATTTTGTGTGCCGTGCGATTGAGATGTTCTGCTCGAAAAAATCGAGCTGTATGGGGAGTAAAGAGGCGATCGACACACTGATTGATAAGCCTAAGACCCCACCCATTGCGCTTATTCGTGCGATCAAGGCGACATCGGTGTTTCGACTTTTTCCACGTGCGCGATTGAAGTGGCTTCAAAAGTTGGTCAAGAGACATTGGGATGAGCCGCCTGTGTTGCAGCAATTGGCCGAACAAAACACCATGTACACGGCGCTCGCCAACTACACGATTCGTCGTCAATTGTCTCCAGCTTACCGCAAGCTTCATCGGCGGGCGATTTTGCGTGTGCTCTCCCTACGCGAAGTCGCTCCTGAAGATTCCCAGAAATGGGGGGGGATGCTCGTACGTCACTTGCGGTTTATTTCGAGAAAATACAGCGAGCGCAACAAGGTCTTGTTTCTCTTGGAGAAGGTCCTACCTCGTTTTCCAGAGCTGAGACGCTTCGTGATTGGGTTTTTGCTCAAAGATTATCGGTATCGTCGATATGGTCGAATGCGCCTCATTCATATGTTGACCCATAAACCTCGCTTCGAAGATCTACTGATGCTCCAAACGTATTATTATTGGCTTGGACATAAGCGGCAGGCGTTGATACAGCAAATCCTCGCCAACTTAAAGCGACCCGAGGAGATCGTCGTCATCGAACTCTTTGCGCGGCAAAAAGGGAAGATCAATTACCCATTGCAGGTCGCTGCGTTGAGGCGATTGCTCCAACTGCGCTCCAACGATCGGGCGCTGCTGCGTCGTTTGGCAAAGGCGCTCGATAAATCGGGCAACACAAAAGAGGCCGATGGGGTCTGGTTGCGCTTGTTGCGGCTTCGTGGTGCCGAGCTGACCTCCGTCGCGAGACTCACCCGCCTCGAAAAATACTGTTGCGCAGATCGAGCTTCTCAACGGCGTATTCGTCGTCTCTTTACGATCGCCTTGGAACGTCATCGTATGCAAAAGATCTGGCCACTGCTCAAGGGGGTGTTGGCGAAACTCAAGAAGAAAGAGCAGTCCTTTTTGCTCGCACATGTCTTGAGAAGTCCAGACCTCGATCAGGCGCGTAGAGCAGATCTTGCACAGCTTGCCTATCGTCAAAATCTCCCCAAGATCGCGATCCAACTGTACCAACAGCTCATTAAGTACGGGAAGGTCAAACCTATCCACCACAAAAAGCTCGCGACACTGCTTGATAAGTCAGGGAAGTATAACGAGGCTTATGATTCTTGGAAGTCCTACATCGCGCAAAAAGGCATTGGTGATCAAGAAGGGTTTTTCAACACATTGGCTGGAAAACAGATCTCCACAGGAGATAGGCAACTTGCGATGCTTTCGTATTATCGAGCGCTCTTAAAAAAGAAGCCTGTTGATAAGAGCAAAGAGAAAGAGTCTATCGTGCGCTTGCAAGAGCAGGGAAAAGGGTTGAAGGCGTGGGCACGGTGGCTGTGGCTTCAGGGGACACGTGCGAGTGATTGTCTGAAGGGTGATGAAGCGACCGCGACATTCTCTCTAAGTGTCCCTAAAACAATGTGGCAATACAACACCGAGTATCGTGGTCCAGTGGCGTTCTTCGATCGATGCCATTGGAATCTCAAGACCCAATCTGTCGATCAGCTTAAGTTACTCGCCAAGTATATGAAGAAAAACCCTAAATTTGCGCTTGATATTCGTGGGAGCGCGGACGCGCAATCCGAACCTGACGCCGATTTCCTTGCGACACAGAGAGCCTATGCGCTCCAACGTGCCCTTGGACGGTTTGGTATCGCGCTCGGTCGTATGAAGGTCGGAAAAAACGACAGCACGCTGCTGTGTGATACACAAACATCCAGCGAGAGGTGTCGGCTGTATAAACGCCAAGTGTCCATCGGTAAGACAGTCATGCAGAGCGGGTGGTATATGAGGATGGATGCGGACAAAGATGGTGTCAAAGACGCCTTCGACTTTTGTCCACTCCACCACAAGAGTTTATATGCTTCGAGACGTCGCAGAAGCCGTCGTTATTATAGTTCGTATTGGCGTCGAAGACGTGGATATCGTCGGGTGAAAAAGAAGAAACTTCCAAAGGCCAAGCCCGGTTGTCCTTCTGGTAAGTTTGTCCAGGCTTTGCAAGGCGTCGTAAAGGACGAGATCAAACTCTTTGTGCAGCCGACGTTCTATTACAACCGTTACACCATGCCACGACGCTCACAAGAGGTGCTTCGGCAGCTTTCGGCGTTTTTGTTACTTTCACCTCACCTTGGACGTGTACAGGTGGAGATCACACCTATCGTCAGGAGACAGACGTCTCGCTACTATCGCTCTTATGGATCCTCTAGCTGGTTACATAAGCGAAGAGTTCGTGCGCTACGTCGCTATCTCGCGCGCTATGGTGTCCCTTCAAGTCGTCTCCAATTTAAGGTCATGCCTTCAAAGGTGAAGCCTTACGCCAGTCGCTATGTCCAGCCAAAGATTGTCTTCCGACTCCTGGAATCCAAGGCATCCAAGACCGGCCGTAGTTCTACGTGAACTGTGGTCGGATATAAGGCTCGCTCCTGCGAGGAAAATATCATATCGTGGTTGTACGTGGGTTTTGTGGGAGAACCACCAAGTGCTTGTCTCACAAAGTCAATGAGTAGGCAGGGGGTAGACAGCCCCAATGTTGTCTGTGGGGCTGTCTACGTGTGAGGAGGTTGGCAGCTTACGCTGCTGCGCGGTTTTTGGAGGGATTGTGCTCTGTGTGGAGTTTTTTGAGGGGAGAGTGGACGTGTTCTTCGAGCGCAAGGTCGAGGACTTCTTGCATGTCTTCGACAGGGAAGAACTCCATTGTGTCTTTGATCTCTGCTGGGATCTCATCCAAATCAACTTCATTGCGTTTGGGGATGATGACTCTCGTGAGACCTGCTCTGTGGGCTGCGAGGACCTTCGCTTTGATGCCTCCAACGGGAAGGACGCGACCTCGCAAAGTGCATTCTCCTGTCATGGCTGTATCTGAGCGGACCTTTCGACCTGTCAACAACGATGTCAGCGCCGTAAAGATCGTGACACCTGCGGAGGGACCATCTTTTGGGACGGCACCTGCCGGTACGTGGATGTGAAGGTCTGTGTTCTCTCTGAAGGAAGGAGAGATACCCAGCTCATCTGCGTGACTGCGGACATAAGTAAGGGCCGCTCGCGCTGATTCTTGCATCACATCGCCAAGTTTTCCCGTGATTTCAAGGTGGCCTTTGCCCTGCATCTTTGTCGTCTCGATGAAGAGGATGTCACCTCCTACAGGGGTCCAGGCGAGACCGACAGCGACACCTGGTGTGGCCGTTCTCTCTGAGACCTGATCGAAGAACCTTGGTTTCCCAATATGTTCTTTTAGATCTGGAGCATCGATGAGCATCTTGGGCGGCTTGCTGTCTTTGTTTCGGACAAATTCGAGTGTCAGACTTCTAAAGAGTTTTTGGATCTCTCTGTTGAGTTGTCGTACACCAGCTTCGCGGGTGTAGTGTTGAATCATCGACTGGAGGGCTTCATCACTCAATGAAACTTGGCCAGTCATGCCGTGCTCTTTGGCTTGTTTGGGCAACAAGTGGTGTCGAGCGATGGCTTGTTTTTCCTCTGACGTGTACCCTGATAACTCGATGATATCGAGACGGTCTCGCAGAGGCGCGGACATTTGACTGAGATCGTTGGCGGTACAGATAAAGAGTACCTCGGACAAGTCAAAGGGTTGTTCGATGTAGTGGTCTGTGAACGTTGCATTCTGTTCGGGGTCGAGGACTTCGAGCAGTGCAGCTTCAGGGTCTCCGTTCCAGCTACGGCTGAGTTTGTCAATCTCGTCGAGGAGGATGACGGGGTTTTTGACACCAACTTTTTTCAGCGCGTGAATGATTCGACCGGGGAGGGCGCCGACGTACGTGCGTCTGTGTCCTCTCATCTCGGCTTCGTCGCGGATGCCACCGAGGGCGATGCGAGCGAGTGGGCGACCTGTTGCGTCAGCGATGGACTGCGCGAGGGAGGTCTTACCAACTCCTGGAGGGCCTGCGAAACACAGGATGGTCCCACGTGCCTTCTCTGAGACTTGTGAAAAGGCCATGTGTTCGAGAATGCGCTTTTTGATGTCTTGCAGGCCAAAGTGGTCTGCGTCGAGCTGCTCGGAGACATTGTCGAGATCCTTCAGGACTTCGACGCGGTCGTCCCATGGCAACGCTTTCATCCACTCCAGGTAGTTGAGGATGACGTTGTACTCGGCTTGGTTTTTCGACATCTTCTCAACTCTGGAGAGTTCACGCATCACGACCTTTTCGACTTCTTCGGGGAGTGTCGTGTTTTCGAGCCACTCTTTGATCGGTTGAAGTTCTTGGGATTCTTCTTCACCGAGCTCTTTCTTGATGGCTCGCAATTGCTCTCGGAGCAAGGCTTCCCGGTGGTTTTTGGCCATGTTTTGTTGAATCTCTCCCTCAATGCTCTGCTTGACGTCCATCCGTGCTTTGAGATGGGTCAGCAGAGAGAGGACTTTCTCCAGTCGCTCTTCGAGGTCGAGTGTCAAGTAATAATCGAGCTCCTCTTCCGTGGGCAGGCCGAGCCGTGCAATCATCGCATCAGCGAGCAATCCCGGTGACTCTGGAATGTCATCTGCCATTCCAAACTGAGCCGGTGCTTGTTCGAGGGCTTGTAATAACTCTTTGCGTAAGAGCTGTGCGAGGTCTTTTGTTCGAGAGGAATGTTCGTTGTGTTCGATGGCGGCTGCACCTTTGGCCATCCAATAGGGCTGGTCCTCGACCAGCTCGTCGATGGTGATGCGAAACAGTCCTTCGACTGTGACTCTATAGTGGTCTGGGCGTTTGACGATGCGGTGCAGTCGAGCCCAGGTGCCAATGGGATGAAGGTCTTCTAACTGCGGATTTTCAGTCTCTGGTTGCAGTTGGACCATGACACCAAACTCTGCGCCTGGTGTGAGTTCTTCTATCAATTGAGTGGAACGTTTACGCCCGACTGAGAGCGTTATCATCGAACCTGGAAACAAAATACCGTTGCGTAACGGCATGATAGGAAATGGATGCGCCGGCACTGTTTTTGTTTCTTTGGTTTGCATACTCGTCTCCCTGTGACCATATTATGGTCTGTATGATTCTCTTGCCTTTTTCGCTACAGAGAATGTGAATTCGTGAGCGATGAATAAAAGTTAATTTCATTCACGAGCAGGTCAAGCAAAAATCTTCAGGAAAATACCAACACATCTGTTTTTTCAGGTGTTTTATTTTTTGCATGCTGCAGAAAGTGTGGTTTTGGGCGTCATACGGTGGTGTAAAAAGGGTACCAAGCGTTCAGTCAGTTGGGTGCCAAAAAAGAATATGGGGAGCTGAAGGGATGTGGAGAGCTGTTGTAAGATTGCTGCGAGGAATAAAGCGCATGGAGTAGGGAGGAAGAATCGGCTCTCGTTGTGGGGGATGACGAGGTTGGAGAGGCTTAGCATCTTGGTGGGGTGTGATTCACAGTCGGCTTACGAGTTTTCTTTCCAAGAATTTGTGAATGTTGGATTTTTTCCAGTCAACCCAATATGTGAGTGTTCCTCTGCGTAGTTTGACGCGAGCTCTTCCTTTTCCGCCAAATTTGCATACATATCGTTTGACTTTGCGGTTGATACGTGCGCGAAAGCGAGAGTTCTTACGGCAATAACTTGCGAGTGTTGCGAAGGGGGGGTGACAGAAGGAGTACGGGCTCTTGAAGATCTCTTTTCGGAAGTTTCTGTGGATTTGTTTGCGGAAAGACATCCAATCAATACGGGCAGGAATCTTGGTTTTGCAAGCGCGCTCAAAATACTTCAAACGACCGCTGTAAAAGTAGCGCTCTTGTCCTTTGATGTAGCGCATCTCGCGGATTGTGAACTTTCCACGTTTGGCGTTGGCTTTCATACGTTTGCCAATCTCTTTTTCGAGATACACATGGACGTTGGACATCTTGAAGTCGATCCAGTGCGTGAGCACACCATTTCGCAGGGTGACCTTTGCGTTCCCTTTGCCACCGTACTTGCAGACGTATTTGGTGACCTGCTGTTTGACCTCTGAAACAAATCCCTCTCGGCAAAATGTGCGGAGCGCGTCGAGGCTTTGCACACAAAAAGAGTAAGGACTTCTTCGTGCTTTGCCTGCCAAGGAGCGTTGGATGTGTCCTTTGAAAGACTTCCAATCAATGACAGTAGGGATGTTGCTTTTGCAGTGCCTTCTGAAGTAGCGAACGTTACCTCGCTTGAAATATTTCATCTGTTTTTGGATGTATGCTTCTTCTCGCATTGAGAATGCTTCGGCGTCGGATGTGTTGACGAGCATGATGCCTGCAAAGAGCATGGCGAGGAGTTGGATTCGTTTCATCAGGAATCTCCATTGTAGGTGTCTGTTGTAGCGTTCTAGCCTTGGTAAACTGCTGTTTGGGCAGCTCCTTCGCTGTTATGTTTTCTGTGCAAACAAGGCTTGTGCGTCATTCATTCCTGATTTTGAAAAAAATTGAAAAAAAATGTAAGATTGTTGAACGCAAAGAAGAAAATGGTTTGGCATCATCATGTTTTGTTGAGAAGGGCACGTTGGAGAGGGGTTTTCACGTGTGGTTTGTTGCGAGCAAGCCAAGCCGGATGAGTTTTTTGAGCTGTGTGTGACTCTCGATCAGGCTCTCGCGACAATTGGTGTGTATCCATGGTGGGGAAAATTTGAACAATGCGTCGAAGATGCTGCGAGCAGTGAGCGTTGGGTTCTCAAGAGAGAACAGTCCTTGTTGTTGCCCGTCTTGTAAGATCGCGATCATGAGCTGTTCTTCTTGTTCGCGAAAGCATAGGTAGGCATGCTTGATCGAATCACAAGCGCAGTGCAAAAGGTCGGGAGCGTGTGTTCCTTCCTCTGATAGCTTTAACAAGGCATCAAATCGGGCTTGCAACAGCGCGTCGATTTGTTCTGCGGGATCGGTGTGTTGTTGTGAGGCTTGTTGCATGGTGTGCAGGATGGTGGAGTAACGTTGAGTGGAGAGGGCGGAGAGGATGTCATCCTTCGAGGAAAATTCGAGGTAGACAGTGCCTACACCGACGCTGGCTTCGCGGGCGATATCGGAGATGGTCGTTTTGTGTGGACCGTAATGACGAAGCAACCTCTCAGCTGCGGTCAGGATGATGTGTCTTCTGTCTTTTTTTCTATTCATCAAAAGAAGCCTCTCATTTTAGGCCACATTGGGTGAGGCCTTACCAGGGGATAGACTCTTTCGGAGTAAGAGGAGTAGACCCTGAGAACGTCTCTTTTGGGACGAGCTTAGTGTGCTCTTGGCTGATTGTCAATAAGGTGTGGTGTGCGGATTTTTTCTCTCCTTGGGGTAAAGGTCTCCCGAATAAAGTCGTTTGTTGAGAGGTGAAGGAGTTCACCCACAAACACTCACCCGACAGTGTGTTGATATGATGGAGAGGAAACGTGATTACATTTTTTCAGGTCTTTGTAAGCCTGTCTCTGCTGACAATGATGGTCGTTGTATACCGTTTGTTGTTGGCCATCCGGATGCTGAACGCGAGGGTCAATATCCAATCGTCGTTGATCAAAAATATTCGCCACGAGCTTGAGAAAGGGATGGAGGATTACTCCTCTGAGTTCGCTCAGATGATGGACTCGTACTCCGCTGCGGACAACGAGCTCCATGGACAGCTCAAGCGAGACTTTTCCTATCAGGACAAAAAGCACCACGAGCTCTTGAGTTCCTATGTGGTTGAAGGGAAAAACAGCAGGGATAATCTTGATGTTGCTGTCAACACAGATCTTTCCTACATCGGGACAGGTTCACAAAAAGAGTCGATCAAGACAACCATCCCAGCCAGCAAATGAACAACAAAGCTCGACTCACTCAGCGCCCTGACTTTTGTTGGGGGCGTTGAGAAGAGGGGTTGTGTGCGACGAGCCAGGGGAAGGGCAAGTAGTTTCTCTTGTATGTGCGCGTCCACCAAAGATGTGCAGGGGTATGTCCTGAGAGCTTTGTGAATGTGTACCTGTACACTGTGGCTCTGAGATACTTGGGGGGATGTTTGGGGAAGGGGTTCTTGGAAAGCAACGCGAGCACGTCGCGATTTCCTTTTTGTAATTGCCTCATGAAGTTGAGCATCCAGCGATTTCTTTTGATCGTGCCAAGGGACGCGAACCACATCTGCCAGTCCAATCTCGGCATATGAGGGGTGAGGAACCTCGGTTTGCTCGATAAGCTACCTGGTTTCCATCGAAAGGTGTAAGCCTTCCATGTTTTTGTATCCTGGCTTCCCTCAATGATGATCTCAGGGCGTGTTTTGGTCATGATCGCGAACAGCCCGTATCGATTGATGCTGCGAAAAGGACGCGTTTTTTGATCTACATACCGTGCGATCGGTGGTAGCTGGCTGCTGGGGACAAAGCGCGAGAGTGTTTTGTAGCCACTTACTGTGATGACAATGACCGCGAGCATATAAATGATGGGTGCGCGCCAGAGTGCTTCTTGCGTTCCTGTAAAACGCGGAAGGTGGGTGGAGAGTTTTTGAGGGAAGTAGCGAATGATCGTGTCATCGTCGAGCAAAAGCAGGCACAAAGCGAAGCTCAAGAGGTTAAAGAACCCATAATTTCCCGTCAGCATAATGAGGACTTGTAACGATGCCATTGGAAAGAAGGCCCACTTTCTTATTTTCTGTGGGGTGAAGATCAGCAAAGGGATGATCAATTCGACGATAAACATCGAGAGTGTACCCACCCTCAATAAGATCTCTGGCAATTGATGCATCCACCAACTCGTCCATGTGGGGAGCGGCTGCGTCTCAAAGTGGTACAGGAGCGCTGTAAAGTCTTGCCACGCTTTGTCACCTGATTGTAGCTTCACAACACCTGAGAAAAAATAGAGCCTGAAGAGTAACCAACGCAACAACCACAAGATGACATTGGAGGGGAGGGTTCGTTTGTACTTCGGCAGGGCGTGGAGGGGCGCGAGGAAGATCGCGAGGAGACCGACTTCGAGCAATAAATTGTCCCACTGGTAGGCCAAAAACGTACGCCCAATGTTGACCATTGAGAGATACAACACCCACAACATCAAGGCCGAGATGGAGGGGAACAGATCGAGGATGAGCATGACTGAAAAGAGACAGCCTGCGATGAGACAGGCCTGGATCATCTCGTTGCTCGCACCAAGCCACCAGCACAGAGTCGGCAACAAGGCAAAGCTCTCTGTGTGTTTGTATTTGTACACAAGATCCAGGTAAGATTGTGCAGGCAAGATCCCTTGTTCGCCGACGAGCCCGATCATTTGGAAGAGAAGGGAGGCGAACGCGAAGAGGTAGATAGCGCCGAGCATTCGGAGGAAGATCCACCTGACGAGTGTGTACTGGTGTGTATGATCTATGTCGGTGAGTGGGAAAGAAGTGCTATGCATCGGACGTCCCTTTTAGCGGTCAAACAGGAGAATGAATGCTACATCAACATCGAGAGCGAGAGAGTTGGTTGATCACCCAACACGCACATGGGCTTCTCTCTGGTGAGCTGGCGCGTGTGTGGAAATACAAGACGGATGCTGCCGCAAAACTCTTCCCATTGCAAGCGGAGGGGGACCTCATGCCATCATTTGAGTTTCTCTTCGCGATCGCGATGCACGATTATGCGTGGAGTGCGTACGATGTGTCTCCAAGATTCACCGAAGAAGCTGCTGGTGTTGCCGACTTCTTGCATTATCCACTCGCTGAGAGGCTGCCGTTATACAACAAAGGTGTGCGTTCACTTGCGTCGATGATGCCGTGGGCGGCGTCACTTGTGAGTCGACATTTTTCGGCGTTTGCGGGACTCCAGGGAGAACGTGATTTTCAGCGGTGGCATGAGACGTTTCGCGAGGGGCTTATGCTCACTCAAGATGCGAAGTTACGGGTGGAAGAAGCGCTTCCTTATCTGCAAGGGTTCGATCTGCTGTCCTTGTATCTTTGTTTGACGCCTCCGGGGGCACTTCGTGATCATCTGCCTGCTTGGTTGCTTGCGGATGACACGTTTCGCGCTCCTTGTGGAGAGAGGATATCATTGCGATGGGAAGGCGATGATAAGCTGAGCTTCGATCCTTTTCCATTCCTCACAGAGTGTGTGTTGGAGATACCTGTTTACGTTTTGGAGGGGAAAAGCTTTGCGACACCAAAGCAGCTCGATGATGCCTGGACGTCGCGGACGCTGAAGAAGTGGAGCGTGCGTATTTGTTCGTGAATGTGGACTTGGTGTCTGTGAGAGGTGGTTGTCGAGATGCTGTGCCTTTGTTCTACGGTCCTAGAAAGAGTGGGGTTGCAGTCGGTTGAGTTCTCTCTTGCGCCACTCTTTGGCCTTCCACAATTCACAACGGATATGAGGCGTAAATTGATGACGTTCGTTGTACAATTGGCTCCAGATCTCTCTGAGCGTTTGTTGTGTACTTGCCGTTCGAAGTGCGCGACATTGTTTGTCTGATTCGATCTGTTCTTTGGCGCTGGGTCTGCGCTTGAGTGCATCGATACTCTCTTGTATGAGCGTCTCTGATGCTTGTTCATCCGTCTCGATCCCCATCACAAATCTGGAAGCTTCCCACAGTCGTTCTTGTACGCTCTTTTTGAGCAGCTCTTGCTCCAGTGTATCACGCAACTCTTGGAGTGAGTATAGCGCTTCATCATTGTCCTCGACGACCTTCTGGTGTTTTGGAGCTTCGGGAGGGGGTTGAGGTGGCTTTGTATTGGGTTGAGGGGTCGGATGGTTTGGGCGTGTACTTCGTGAGGGATAGGCTGGTGTCGATGAAGGTGTACGATGGTTGGGGGAACGCATCGGTGTATTCGTTGTTTTTTGGGACGCTGGAGGTGGGGTGGGGCGAGCTTGCTTGTTCTGTTTGTTGTCAGCTTGCTTGTTTTGTTTGTTGTCGACCTGCTTGTTTTGTTTGCCCTCAGTGTGTGGTGGCGTTTTTTGTGTTTGTGGTGTTTCTATGCGCTCTTGCGAGGACGCAGGCGTTTGTGTTTTTCTGTGGATGACCTGCGTTTCTTTTCGCTTCAGTGCTTGTTGGGCTTGCGGCGCCAACTGGGCTTGCGGTGTTTGTTGGAGCTGTGGCGCTTGTTGGAGCTGTGGCGCTTGTTGGAGCTGTGGCGCTTGTTGGGCTTGCGGTGTTTGTTGGAGCTGTGGTGCTGGTTGGAGCTGTGGTGTGTTTGTTGGTGGGAGTGGAGTTGGTTGTCCCAACGCTTGTTGATGGGGTTGTCGTGTTTGTGTGTATTGTGGGGGGCGTTGTGCTGGGGGGTAGCGTTTCCACAATCTGTGGAGCATGCGTGCCCAACAGGTGTCTTCCCAGGATACGCCGGGGGAGGGTTTTTTTCTCGACTCGCTGATGGAGTAGGTGGTTTCCCCGATCAGCTCACCATAAGGTCCGATCAATTTTCCATGATATCCAGCGAATTGGTTGTGTTCATTGAGGAGGTCATCTGCCTTGAGTATGTAGCCGAATTTGGCATAGATCCGTCTGATAGAGGCGGCAGCGAGTTCGAGCTGGACGACTTGTTTTCCGTGACTGTTGAGTTGGATAATGTGGACGCCACGGTTAAGGGCTTCGGCGGCGCCGAGCCCGCAGTCGATGCCAAACTGCGCAACGAAGATCGCTTGTTCCTCTGAGGCAAGATGTGGGCAGAGTCCCGAGTTGTATGCTTGTTTTGCGAATTCGGCGACCTCTTTGAAGTTGTGCACTGGATTCCCTTTCGTCAATTTGGGCCTTTACTTGGCGGTCTACGAAGCGCGTCAGAAGGTCTTGCGCAGAGATGAACATGCCATGTTTTGTGTGTGAACTCAATTTTTGCGAGTCTTTCGGCTTGACTCTTCGTCTTAGAGATGGATAACCCATTGTGGCATCTGCATCAATGGATGATTGGATGGTTCAAATGTTGGAGAGAACATGAGTTTAAAAGAGCAATTTTTAAAGAAAGATAGAGTCATTCGAGGGATCACAGAGGATGGTTTTTTCAAGGTCGCAGTGATCAAGCTGACAGACGTTGTAAGGGCCGCTCAAGAACGTCACCAATTGTCTCTGCTCACGACGATTTATCTCGGACGTACGATGGCAGGCGCGATGTTGATGGCTTCGGATCTGAAGGGAGAGGAGCGCGTCCAACTCAAGCTCGAAGGCAGTGGTCCGATCGGTTTTGTGCTCGCAGAGTCCAATCGTGTCGGGGAAATTCGTGGTTATGTGCGCTCTCCTGATGCTGAACTTGATTACTCTGGCAAGGCAAAGCTCTCCGACGGGCTTGGTGTGGGTGTGTTGACCTTTACGAAGGTCTTGTTTAACGAGGCCAAGCCCTTGCGAGGGATTGTGGAGCTGGCTGGTGGAAACGTTGACGATGATCTGGCGTACTACCTGACACAGTCCGAGCAGATCCCCTCTGCTGTCAAGATCGATGTCAGCCTCAACGATCAAGGTGAAGTCGAACAAGCGGTTGGTGTGTTGGTCCAGGCGTTACCAGGTGCACCTGACGAGAGCATCACATTGATCGAGCAAAACTTTGCGTCCTTGCCTTCCTTGGCGTCCCTCGTTGTCGATGGTGACTACATCGACGATATCATGCACAAAGTGCTTGAGCCACTACCTGTAAAAGAGCTTGTGCGTTTTCCTGTTCACTTTTTCTGTCGTTGCTCTAAGGCGCGCTTCAAAAACGCCTTGATGACTGTTGGAATTGATGAACTGAAAGATATGCAGGAAGAGTCCCAAGAGCTTGTGTGTCACTATTGCAGCGAAAAATACGAAATTACGTCCGACGAGATCAAAGAACTCGTCAGTAAAATGCAGTGACATAAGCCGAGCTCGTCGGTTCTTCTTTGTTTCAGATATACGCCTTCCCTTCTCCTCGCTCCTTCACTTCACGGAGGATCCCTCTCGATGAAACATCAACAACCTATCCATCGACGTGTATCGCCTGCTGAGAGGATGTTTACGCGCTCACCTTTCTCTGTCGTTGCGATGTTTGCACGTGTTCACGGAGACATCTCGTCCGATTTGTTCTCCTCTGCTGTGGGGAATCTACAGGAACGTCACGCGCAGCTTCGTGTGCGTCTTGAGGACGATCATGAACATGTGCCGTGGATGACTTCCACAGATGTGGGAGAACTCTTTGTCGAGGTTCGTGCTCGTGACACTGAGCGGGATTGGGTGGCGCTCTACGACGAACAATGTCGGATTCCGTTTGTATTTGAAAAGGAACCTGCTGTTCGGTTCTTTTTGCTACGAGGGGAGGGGGTCTCTGACATCCTGATTTTTTGCCATCATATTTTGTGTGATGGGCTCTCGTTGGCGTACTTGATGCGCGATCTGCTCACGTGTCTTGGCGAACCTTCAGCGCAGCTTGCGTCGTTGCCACAAGCTGCGCCTGTGTCTCGGGAGACCATCCCAGATGATGTCTCGATCAACTTTTTGGTGCGTTGGATTCTTAATCGGACCAACAAGAAGTGGCATAAGCAGCCTTTTTATCTAGATCAAGAAGACTACGAGGTGCTTCACGAGGCGTATTGGTCGCAGACCGCGCACAAAATGCTGACGATACACTTGACGGAAGCAGAGACGACAGCGCTCGTGGAGCGTTGTCGTGGAGAAGGTGTCACTGTGAACAGCGCGCTGGGTGCTGCTGCGCTTTACGCTCAGGAGAGCGTCGGGGGGATGTTGCCTGTACAGCCTCAGCTCGCAGTCGCAGCCTCTCTGCGAGAGCGTATGAAGGAAGCTCCTGGCGAAAGTATGGGATTTTTTGCGGGTGTTGTGGAAGTAGACAGACCTGTCGATGTGCATCGGCCCTTTTGGGAACAGGTGAGTGTGCTTCATGAGAGACTACAATCTTCGTACACAAACAAGAACTTATTTTTGGATTTTTTGCTGTGGTGTCATCTCGATCCTGCGATCTTGGAGTCGCGGATCTGCAAAACACATGGGGATTTGGTTGCGCCTGATGCGCCGCAGTTCGAGCGGTTACATTCATTTGCTGAGGCGCAAGATTTGGTGTGGAAGTTGTTGAAGAGGCGAGGGATGGAGCGTCGAGAGAATGTGGTGATGGGGACCGCCTTGACGAATCTCGGTCGACTGGATATCCCCCAAGAGTATGGGCCACTACGCCTGGAGCGGATGTGGATGAATCCTGGTGGTGCCTTCCCTCTGGCGATGGTGCATATGGTCGTTGGTGCTGTCACTTGTGCCGGAAAGCTCTCTATCTTGTTGGAGTACGCAGAAGAACGTTGTACGACAGAGCGTATGGAGCAGATTAAAGAAGAGATGAGGGGATTTTTGTTGGGCTAGAGAGGTGCTTGGTAGCTTTTTGGCGGGGCGGTAGAGAGAGGTCTTTTGGCTTAGCGCCTTCTACGTTTTGGGCGTTTTTTCTTTTTTCGGGGGGCTCTTTGAGGGATCTTGTAGCTTTTTCCTGTGGGGGGGAGTCTTTTGATGATTGGGGTGGAGCTTCCGCAGCGAATACTCAGGCGATGTGTTCCAGTGTAGGGGCCATCAGCACGACGGTAAGCCGCTCTCATTTTGTCTGCATACCACCACCATGAGCCTCCTTTGAGGATGCGTTTTTTATAACGGACGCGACGAGGTCGTTTGTAGACTTTGCGTACACGTGTGTAAGTCGTTTGGTAGCGGACGGTGCGTTTTTTCCCTTTTCGAAGGGTGATGCGTTTGCGCGTTTTTTTCCAGAACCACCGGACCTTTTTCTTTTCAAAGCAAAGTTTGGAAGGTTTGCCATCACAGGGGCCTTTTGGGTTGATGCGAGGGCAGTTTTTGTCGTTGGGGTCATCACAGCCTGCGTATGCGTGGGGATCGTAGAAGTCTTGCACCCATTCGTACCCATTGCCCGCCATGTCGTAGATTCCACGGAAGGGAGGGGAGATGCCAACGGGCCAGGTTTGGTCTTGGCCGTGTAAGAAGAGTTTCTTGGTGTTGGCTTTAGGGTTGGGGCAAAAGCGCATTTTTCTGTACGCGGGGTACGATGTGTGGGGCGGGAAGGCGCGGTAGTTGGCTTTGGTGCAATCGGGAGGCTGGTTGCCCCACGGGTATGTATCTCCTTTTGGACCGCGGGCAGCGGCTTCCCATTCTGCTTCTGTGAGCAGGCGTTTACCAGCCCACTTGCAATATTGGTGTGCCAGAAACCACGTCGCTCGGACAAAGGGACGCTTTGGGGAGCGAAATCGTTTCCAGAAGGAGCCACCGATGATCGCCCAGTACGCTGGAGGTTTGCAGTGGCCGGCTTTCATACATTGGATGTATTGTTCATTTGTGACTTCGTACTTGTCGACGTAGAAGGTGTTGAGTGTGACTGCGTGTCTTGGGGACTCCGCACGCATCTGCCACTTCTTGTGTTGGGCGTTTCGGTTGCTTCCGCGAATATACTGCCCTCCTGGAACACAGACCATGTCTTTGGGGGCGTCTTTGCTGCACGGTTTGAAGGTGCGTTTGTTGGCCTCACTTTTTGGTTGGATGCACACAAAAAGGGCGGCGAATATGAAAGCTTGGATCAGTCGTTGCTGCACAGCATGTCTCCGATGAAAAAGAATCGTTGCGGCTTGGATTGGACATCATTCTTCAGTCAACATCATAGCCTATCGTCTCTGGTGTGGGAAATTCGTTGCAAGGTTGGTGTGATGTCCATGTTGACTTACGCTGGGAAATTCGCTATAAGTGCCTATGAATTGGAGAAAAGTCATCGTTGCGTTTCATCCAGAGTGGACTCAGCTCTCGCTGAAACATCGGCATCCGTTTGTGTAGGTGGGAAATGGTAGGTTTTGTACACCTTTTTGCTGTTTTTGTGATCATGTCCTTGGTCTTGTGGGGGGCGAGGGCCTTTGTGAAGTCGATGCGCGATACATCTGGAGAGCATGGACATACAAAAGAGATCTCTGAAGGGGAACGTGCTGGTGTGCTACTTCCGTATACGCACACACAGTCCATCATGCCTGTGATCCTGGTCTTTGTGCTGTTATTTCTTGGTACAGTGTTGCTTTTCCCTTGGGCGCTTGCGCGTCGGGCTGGCTATGTGGCAGAATGGCTCGGAGGTGGGGCTTTGTTTGCGCTTGTTCTGATCGTGAGCTGGTTTTTTGCCATCGGTCACGGTTTGCTTCCTTGGAGTGGTCAGGGAAAGAAGGATTGAGCATTGTGGACAAAAAACCTCTCATCGTGAAATGTGGAGTGGAGCGCTAATGTCTCATGTAACCCTTCATCAACAACCATTCATCCAATCATCTCTCAAACACCTCGTTGAGTGGGCGGAGCAACACGTTTGTTGGCCGATGCCTTACGAGACCGCCTGTTGTTCTCTAGAGCTGATGGCGGCGACCAGCGGTAACTACGACCTCGCGCGTTTTGGTGCAGAGTTAACGCTTTACTCTCCCAAACAAGCTGATTTGCTTTTGGTGCTGGGGACGATCACCTGCAAACAAGCACCATTTCTGCAACGTGTATATCACGAGATGCTCGACCCCAAGTGGGTGATCGCAGTGGGGGGGTGTGCTGCCTCTGGCGGGCCGTACAACAATTATCATACGGTTCAAGGTGTGGACGGCTTGATCCCTGTCGACTTGTACGTTCCTGGATGCCCTCCACGCCCAGAAGCCATTATGAACGCGATCTTTACGCTCATGCGACAACATGAAGACAGCGATACACAAGAAGATCTCAAGTCGCGACGCTCTGCGTCACTCTTCTCTCTCAAACAAACGGAGTCCTTCCAGAATTTGGCAAAAGAGAGCGCCAAAAAACAAGCACATCGAAAACAAAAATATGACTTTTTCTGAGACGATATGATGCCAGCGTGCGGATATGGAGAGCGTTCATGAGTCAGGCGGTTCTCGACGAACTGCAGCGTCGTTTTTTTCAACATATTATTGAGACTTCAAGCGATGATGCTGAGGTGGTGATTTGCATCCAACGTATCGGCTTACTACCTCTCATCAAATACTTGTGGAGTGATCTGGAGTTTCATATCCTCGTCGATATTTGCGGTTGTGATTATCCCCAAAGAGAGCAAAGGCTCGAAGTTGTGTATCAATTCAAGATGGGGGATGAGGCACAACGGACGGATATTCGTGGCCTTCGTGTGCGTATTCGCGTCCCTCTTTTTGAACAAGATGCGGTCGTGCCTTCTTTGATGTTTTTGTTTCGCAACGCAAATTGGTTGGAGCGAGAAGTCTGGGATATGTACGGTATCCGCTTTGATGGGCACCCTGATCTCCGACGCCTTTTGACGCACTGGAAGTTTGAAGGCCACCCTCTGCGTAAACGCTACCCCAAACAAAAACGTCAGTACCTCGATGAACCTGCGCCAGTCTCCTTTTTTAATGTCCGTCCAAGGCAGCGAGAAGACGGGGCGATGACTGAGGTCGTCGATATTGGTCCTATGCACCCAATCACCCAAGGGCGGCTGCGTCTGCTGCTCGAATTTAATGGTGAGCATGTCGTCGGTGGGGACGTTGAAATTGGTTATTTGCACCGGGGTTTTGAGAAGGAAGTCGAAGACCTCTTTTGGGGGGGGGTGATCCCCTATTGTGAGCGGCTCAACTACCACTCTGCGCCTGTAAACGCCATCGGCTATGCGATGGCTTGTGAACAGCTCGCGGGGATCGAAGTGCCGGAACGCGCCGTATGGATGCGCATGTTTTTTAGTGAGCTTGCGCGTGTGATGGATCATGCGCTGTGTCTCGGCAACGCTTTGCACCAGATGGGTGCATTGACCCACTTTTGGTTCTTCTTTCAAGTGCGCGAGCTGTGTACGCAACTCTTTGAGCAGTTTTCGGGACACCGAGTCACTGGTGCGATGGTTCGCATTGGTGGGTATGTGGCGGATGTTCCTTCTGACTTCGAGGAGAAGGCGCGTGGGTTGGTCGCAAAACTTCGACCTAAGCTCGATGAATTAGAGCGTTTGTTGGTCAATAACCGTATCTTTTTGGATCGTACAGTGGGGGTTGGGCGGCTGCCAAAAGAGGCTGCGATTGCTTATGGTATGAGTGGACCCATTGCCCGGGCATCTGGGGTCGCTTTCGATCTTCGAAAAGATCGAACCTACGCATTTTACGACCAGATCGACTTTGAGATGGTGGTCGCGAGCAACGGGGATGTCTACGATCGGATGATGGTTCGCTTTTACGAGATCAGAGAATGTCTCGATATTCTCGAACAAACAATAGGATATATCGCTACAACACACGGACAACCTGTGCTCGCAGATGTGTACGGTGTGACGCTGCCAGACATTCATGAGACATACACACAAATCGATGCGATGATGCGGCACTTTCAGCTTGCAACAAAAGGAGAGCAGTTGCCAAAGGGGGAAGGATATACCTGCATCGAGAGCCCCAACGGAGAGCTCGGTTTTTATCTCGTCAGTGACGGATCGAGCAAACCACAACGATTGCACGTTCGCTCACCAAGTCTCTGCGCACTTCAGGGATTGATTCCAATGTCAGTCGGCGGGACGCTCGCTGAAGTTGGTGTCTTATTGGGATCTCTCAACATCGTCCCTGGAGAGCTTGATCGTTAACTGTTCACCTTGAATCTTCGAACACAGGACCGTTTGGATGTCAGAGAAGGCCGCCAAGATCACAATGACTATTGATGGTAGAGAAGTGAACGCGACGAGTGGCGCACGTTTGCTCGATGTCGCAGCATCTGTGGGGGTTGAGATTCCTCATTTTTGTTACCATCCACAGCTCTCAAACCCTGCAGATTGTGGGATGTGCCGGGTGCATATTGAGGGCGAAAAAGACCTGCAAACGGCGTGTAATACGTTTGTTGAAGAGGGGATGAATGTCCAAACGCGATCCGATGAAGTGCTCGAAGCGCTCAAGGAGACGATGACGGAGAAGTTGACGGGGCACCCTCTTGACTGCCCTGTCTGTGATAAGGCCGGAGAGTGTGCATTGCAAAACTACGCCGAGTCTCTTCAGTTGTCGGGACTCTCCATTCCAAAAATCCGACGCAATAAACCAAAATCAGTCATCGTCGGTCCGACGTTGGTGTTGGATGGAGAGCGCTGTATTCAGTGTTCGCGTTGTGTTCGCTTTTCCGAGGAGATCGCAGGCGACAAAGAGTTTGTGATGTTGCCTTGTGATGGGGAGCTTCAACTGACCGTCAAGAAAGAGGTGACCCATCCATACTCGACGAATCTTGCGGATATATGTCCTGTGGGAGCGTTGACGCAGAGGGATTTTCGAACAAAGCGACGTGTCTGGAGTCACCAGCAGGTGCAATCTGTTTGTCCTGAATGTGCGCGAGGTTGCAATATCATCTTGGATTGTGCTGAGGGGGAGGTGCAGCGCATTCGACCGGGGCACAACGACGCTGTGAACCAATGTTGGATGTGTGACGCTGGGCGAGTTGCGTATCGTTCAATTGCCTCGTCCTATCGCTTAAAAATGCCCTTGGTGTCGTTGCGTGGCAAGCTGGAAGAGGTCAGCTGGCAAGAGGCGTTTGACTACGTCGCTGGTTTTCTCGAAGAGGGGCAAGACCGACTGGCCTCCCAACTCTCTGCGCTGGCAAGTAACGAGGACAACTACACGATGGCGGCGCTACTTTCTCACCTGCACGCTCCTGCACCTGCGTCTTTACCTCAAGGTCCAGATGGGTGGGAGGACGTTGAGGAGGAGTTGTTGCGTCGCAGTGATAGAACGCCCAATCGGATGGGGGCGGAGGTGTTTTCTGGAGCACGTCCTTTCGTGGAATGTCTCGACGGTGCAAGTACTGCGCTGATTCTTCATGAGAATGTACTTCCAGAGCCTCGCATTCATCGTTCGTTGCGTCATGTTATCTATCTCGGGACACACATGAACGCGACTGCGCGGGCTGCGACGATTGTGTTGCCTGTGACCTTGTGGGCGGAACAGACAGGTAGTTTTACCAACTTTGAGGGGCGTGTTCAGCGGTTCTTTCAGGGGGTCGAGCCTCCTTCAGGTGTGCTCCCTGCCTGGAAAGTGTTTGTCGAGTTGCTTCAGATGTTTGGAGGCAAGCGCGCCCAACGGGTGGATGCTGTGTTCAACATGATGTCGCGTGAAACGGAGTTTTTTCAGGGTGTGACGTTTGCTTCTTTGGGAGAGAAGGGTTGGCGAGCGTTCATGACAAACGAAGAAGATTGAGGTCGGCATCATGGGATGGAGTATCGTTCAGTTTTTAGTACCTTTTGGGGTGATGAGTGCCATCGTGTTGCTGGTGATGGCGCCTCTGTCTGCGTGGATGTCGCACAAATTACGTGCTATGGCGGAGGAGAGGATCGGCCCCAACCGTATACATGTGTGGGGGTTTCGTCTCTCTGGAGTATGGCATAGCCTCGCGGTGATGATCCGTGTTCTAATGCGACAGGAGAAAGAACCAGCCAACAGTGAACGGTATCTCTTTCGTGCAGCTCCTTACTTCTCTCTGATAGGGTCTGTATTGGCGCTCTCTTTGATTCCTTTTGCCCACGGTGTAGAGGTTTCGAGTGGTCATTTATCTTTTCAGGTGGCCAACGTCCACGCGAGTGTGTTGTTTTTTCTCATGTTGAACGTGTGGGGGCTTTTTGGGATCATCTCCGCGGGATGGTCTTCCAACAAACAAGCTACATTGCAAAGCGCGATTGAGCGTGTGACACAGGTGTTTGTTTACCGCTTGGGGGTGGCGTTGTCGATGTTGGCGTTGTGCTTGGCGTATGGCACCGCGGATCTGAGCATGTCAGTCCATCAGCAGAGCCATCTTCCGTGGTTGTGGGGCGCGGCCATTTCGCCTTTTGGACTGTTGCTATGTGGTGGGTGTGTCTTGGCCGAGTTAAGGGGGAATCCTTTCGCAGATACAGACTCTCCTATCCGCACAGTGCCCCAATATCGCTCTGAGTACGTAGGGTGGAAGAGCGCGGTGTTTGGTTGGGGAGATACGCTTCACCTGTTCTCCTTTGCGGCTTTGATCACGACGATGTTTTTGGGAGGGTGGCAAGTCCCGGGTCTCTCAACACAGCAGCTTGAGCGACACAGCGCGACATTGCTCGCTGTCTTTCTGATCTTTCTCGGTGGATTGTTGTGTCTCTTGGGAGCGAGCGCGCTTCATCGAATGTTGCGGCCTGCTGTTGTTTTTGGTGATGCGCGCGATCGTGAGTCGAGGCGGTTGTTTCCTATCGCTTTGGGGGTGGGGCTTGTGTGCCTGTGGTGTGGGATCTGGTTGCTTGGATGGGGGTGGAGTGTCCGACCTTGGGGCCAAGTGACCATTCGCTTTGCATTTCAGTTGATGGCGTTTGTGGGCAAAATGCTCTTTTGTGTGTTTATGTTTTTGTGGATTCGGCTGAGTTGGCCTGTATTCCGAAGCGCTAGGAGCATGCGTGTCGCGGTATTGTACGTCGTTCCTTTGGGGATCTTTAATCTCTTTTTGACCTTGGTATTCTCGTGGGGAGTCCGGTCGTTTGGTTTGTGGGAGTGATGTCATGATCTCTGTTGAGCGTGAGCGAGAAAAGAACGGCAAAAATCGCTGGTTTCTTCCTTTATTGTGGTCTCTTTGGATGATCTTGAAGCGGCTCTCTTCGAACATCTGGGCGGCTTTGTTTCACCGCATGGATATGGAGCAGAGGACTTGGCAATATCCGGAGGAGCCCAGACGATACGAGGAGCGGACACGACTGGTTCACAGGCTCGTGAAGCGTCCTGATGGGCGTCCAAAGTGCGTAGCGTGTGAACTTTGTTCGACTGTTTGTCCGACACAGGCGATTGAGATGGTGGTGGGTGACTCTGCAGAGCCCGACGTTGGAAAGTTTCCACAGAGCTTTGCGATCGACGAGTTGCGTTGTATGTACTGTGGATTTTGTGTCAATGTGTGTCCCAAAGACGCGCTACGCATGGACACGGAGCTTGGTGATCTGGTTGGGACCAAGCGCGAAGATCTTGTGTTTGACTTGGAGTCTTTGCTCTCCATGCCACCTCGTCCTGGCGCTTCTTTGATCGACAAGGAGCTTGAGGCGGGGCGGCGTGATCCGGAGCAATCTTTTCTTGAGGTGACCCAACGTGAGCAGCTGTTGCCATAACGTATTGAGGAAGATGCCATGAGCTTACTCGTAATTCTTACGTTGGTGGTGGGAGGTTTGACACTGGCTTCTGCGGTCATCGTCATTTTGTCGAAAAATCCTCTCTTCGCCATCGTGTATTTGTTTTTGACTTGTATGGGGGTCGCGTGTGAATTGCTGCTCTTGGGGGCTTTTTCGCTTGGTGTGTTGCACTGGGCAGTGTCGGCTGTGAGTTTGATGGCGTTGTTCATGTTTTTGGCGATGATCTCGAAAAAGCGGAAAGATATACATCATTTAAAGACCTCGGTTCCTGTCGTGGTGCTGTCGGTCATGTTGGGGTGTGTTTTTTTGGCATCGAGTGTGAGTGGTCTTGGTGGCATGAGTGATCCTGTCGCGACGTTCTCTGTTGAAACCATGTCGACAACTCCGAAAGGACATCAGCACATAAGGCAGAGTAAAGCGGGCTCGTTGTACCAGATGGGCACCGCGTTGACGGGACGGCACTTATTAACATTTGAGCTGCTAGGTGTTCTGTTGTTGTTATCGTGTGTGGCGTTGGTCGTTTTTTTGCGAGGTGGAGATCGTTCTTCGAGGGGAGGTCTTTGAGATGCGAGCGTTGAGTATTTGTATCACTTTGAGTGTGTTGTTGTTTACGGTTGGCTGTATTGGTGTATTACTGCGTAAAAAGTTACTGATGATGGTGATGTCCGTCCAGGTGATGCTCTTGGGGGTGGTGTTGGCGTTGGTGACGTTTTCGAGGGTACATGGGTTGCAAAATGGTCTTGCGATGGATGGTCAGGTGATGGCCTTGGGGGTGATCCTCTGGGGGGGCATGCAGGTTGTGTTGGGGGTCGGATTGTTGCAGTCGTTCTATCGGTCAAATCGTCAATCTGAGGAAGTCGATTCTTTGGGTGAACTTTAGCAGTGTAGGGAGAGCTTTCGTCCATGTTGCGGTATATTTTGTTGTTTCCCCTGTTGGGTACATTGCTTAACGGATGTCTGCCTCTCTTTGGTGTACGGCTCAAGCGACAGCATAGTGTGTTTATCGCCTGTTTGGCGTCCGTATGTACAGCGTTATGGAGTCTTCGTCTTTTGGTGACGTTGGCCTACTTACCGGCAGGTCACCAGGTGATAGAGGATGTGCTGTACAACTGGATGCAAGTTGGGAGTGTGCGGATTCAGTTTTCTCTGTATGCAGACGTGTTGGGTGTGGGGGCTGCTGTTTTGTTGAGCCTTGTTGCCCTTCTGATCCATGTATACTCAGTGGGATACATGGCTCGTGATGAGGGATACGCGCGGTATTTTGCTTTGCTCAACGCGTTGTTGTTTTCGATGATGATGGTGCTCTTTGCTGGTAATGTCCTTGTGGGTATGTTTGGTTGGATGTGGGTGGGGTTGTGCATCGTCTTGTTGATGAGCTTTTGGTACGTGGATGTTGAGCGTGTCAAGGTTGGGAGCAAAGCCCTCGCGTTGTTTCGCTTGGGGGATGTCGCGCTGTTGTTTGCGTTGGTGTTGTTGTATTGGAATGTCCACACATTGGACTGGTCTGTATTACGCCGTGTGGGAGATTCATCCTTATTGCCTGGTCTGTTAGCGCCGTGGTTGTGGGGGATGTCGAAGATGGACTGGATCGGTGTATGTCTGGCGATTGGGGTGTTGTGTCGAACAGCACAGTTGCCATTTTACATGTGGCTGCCGGACTCTACTGCAGGACCGGCGCCAGCGGTTGCCTGGATTCATAGTGCGATTTTGCCGTTGCTCGGCGTTTTTTGGTTGGCGCGTTTTCACTTCCTCTTGAAGTTTTCATCTGTCGCGTCTGGTCTATTGATCGTGTTTGGAGCGTTGACGTCGTTGTTGGTGATGGCCATCGCGATTTTTCAGTACGATGTGAAGCATACTTTGGCCTACATCGCGATGAGTCAGGTAGGGCTCATGGTCGTCGGGATTGGTGTGGGAGTTCCGGATGCTGTGATTTTCCATGTGTTTTCATTTGTCTGTTACATGACCGCGCTCTCATTGGCGGGAGGGGCCGTCTTGATGGGGATGCACTACGTGCAGGATATTCGGGTGATGGGAGGGCTCGTTCATTCGATGCCCTGGACCCATTGGGGCTTTTTGCTTGCGGTGTTTGCGGGCATTGGATTTCCGGGGTTTTCGGGTTTTTTTAGTGGCCATTCGTTGCTTTGGCGCTCGTTAGAGCGCGGTTATACGGCGGTTTGGTTGGTGGGGGCGATGACGATGGTGCTGCACGCTTTTTGTCTGGTGCGATTGTTGTGTTTGATCTTTTACGACACATTGCGCGGAGGGGAGCAGTTGCGGTGGCATTTGCCCGAAGGCCAGCCAAAAGAAGTCCCTTGGACGATGCGCATTCCGATGTACGTGTTACTGCTCGCGTCGTTGGTTGTTGGGGCGATGCACGTGCCGACATTTTTTGGTGGAAAGGCCTTACTCGGTCATTGGTTACACGGTGGATTTATTGGGACAAAGGTCACGACAGAGACGATCTTGACGAGAGAGTTTTCGACGGGTGTGGTGTTTGTCGGTGTGTTCGTCGGTGCGTTGTTGGCGTTGTTAACTTTTGGACAGGGCGCAGTACAGGCATTGCGTAACGAAGCTCTTCTGCAAGTGAATGGTCGGGGCGGTGCTGCTGGGGTGTTCTTTCGCTGGGCGCAGCGTCGTTTTTACATCGATGTGTTTTTAGAGCTCGTGACTGTGAAGTTGTTGTTGCAGGTGGTTCGTTTTGTCCTCGCGCCTATCGAAAAGTACGTTATAGAAGGTGCTTTACGTTTGCTATCTGCGACGATCTTGGGCGTGGGAGTGATGTTTGGGCTTGAAAAGCGTGAACCTCCAGGAAGAGCCATCTCCATCGCTGTTTTTGTGTTGGTGTTGTGTTTGTTGTGGTGGATGCTTTCAAACGCGATGATCGTGGAAGGCATGGGAGGGGTTTGATGAACGGATTTTGGTTGTTTGCGTTGGTTTTGATCCCTTTTCTCGGTGCGTTGTGTATCTTGTGGGTGCCTTCTCGTTATCGAGCGTATGTGCCAGCCATCGGTTTTGTCGTGGGTATGCTCAATGTACTCGTGGTGGCTTGGTGTTGGTCACAGTTTGACGCGACCTCACCTGTCGATCAGTTCCAGCTGAAGTTACGTTGGTTGCCGATTCTCCACGTCTCGTTTCGATTGGCTCTGGACGGTATCAACATCCTGTTTGTGTTGTTGGTTTCATTACTCGTGCCGTTTACGAGTTTGTTGTGTATCTCGATGGATGACGAGCGTCTGAAGAGTCGGACAATTGCATTGTTAATGGTCCAGGTGGGGGCGTATGGTTTCTTTCTGTCGAGGGATCTTTTTTTGCTCTTTGTGTCGTGGGAGTTGATGACATTCTCGACACTGTTCCTCAACGGGAGTTGGGGACGTCAATCGTTTGAATCGAACAGGCGTTTTGCGATCTCTTCTGCGGTTGGTTCTGTTTTCTTGGGAATGTGTGTTTTTTATATGGGATTTCGGCATGAGACATTTCATATCTCGGAGCTTGTGGGCAGCTTCTCGGTGTTTGAACAGAAGCTCTGTTTTGTGTTGATGGTGTTTGCGTTTGTGCGGAAAGCGGGTTTATTTCCTTTTCACGCTTGGTTCCCCCACATTGTCCCACACGCGCCGGTCTCTGGTGCGGTGTTGATTATGGGGATCTTGATCCCGTCGGGTGTGTATGCGGTCTTGCGAGTGATGTTGCCTCTTGCGCCGGCGGCGTTTGCTGAGTGGGGACATATCTTGATGTTCTTCGTCGCATTTGGTGGTGTGTACGCGTCTTTGTTGTCCTTGGTGCAGATTCACATATCTCGGAGACTTTCCTATATCTATATGAGCTATATGTCCTTTTCGATGCTCGGTGCGTTAAGTTTACGCGTCGAAGCAGTGCAAGGGGCGTTGGTGTTTGTGCTTTTTCAGTGCATTGCAGCGTCGGGGCTTTTGTTTCTCTTCGCGATTTTGCGCAAACACTTTGCGACGTCTCGTCTCGCTGAGCTTGGTGGTGTCGCGAAGCGTGTACCGTCCTTGACGACGTACTTTGTCTTGTTTGTCTTGTCGCTGATTTGCCTACCTGGATTGGCAGGCTTTTCGGGGGAGTTTCTTTTGCTCTTGGGACTCCTCTCATACCACCCTGTCTTTGCGATTGCGTTTGGTTTATCCTCTATTTTTGGTGTGTTGTCGTTGTGGGAGTTGGTGAGGCAGGTTTTCTTCGGCGCAGCGCAAGGCAAGCAAACGGAGGAAATCCAGGACATTTCGCGTGTACAAAGTGGTTGGTTGGTTGTGTTTTTGTGTCTTCTTTTGTGGGGAGGGTGGTCTCCTCACTCGTTTACTCATCGTACATCTGTCTCGGTATCAGCGTTGGTGATCAAGCTCCAGCAGGCGGTCAAGGCACATCGTGTCATGAGAACAAGACAACGTGTTGAGCAAAACGAACGACGTTAACGGAGGATGGTATGAAGAGAGTGCTGTTAGAGTCGATGTTTGCGACCCGTCTGCTTGAGACCTCATGGATGTCTTTTGGGCCGGAGCTATGTCTTTTTATCGCGGCGTTGGGATTGTTGCTGTTGTCCGTGACCAAACAGGGGCGAAATTGGGAGAGAGTGCTTGTGATGTTGGGGGTGTTCGCCTCTGCGGTGTTTGTGGTGTTTATCCCGAAAGGTGGTTATCCAGATCCGCAAAGCGCGAGTTACCTTGCGATAGACATGTACTCTCGATTCTTTCACATACTCTTCCTCATGAGTGGATCTTTGGCGATGGCGCTGTTGACGCGGCGGTTGAAAGGGCGCGGAGATATCTTCTACGCCTTGGTTTTGTTGTCGACCTGTGGGTTGATGGTGATGGTCTCTGCACGGGATCTTTGGCTTATGGTGTTGGGTATGGAGCTTGCGACGCTGTCGTTGTGTGTCCTTGTTGGGTACCTTGTGCCTTCTCGGAGGTTGCTACGTGTCAGTGTCTATCTGTTTTTGTACAACACTGTGGGGAGTGTCATTTTGCTATTTGGGATCGTCTTTCTTTACGGTGCGATAGGGCACTTACACTACGACCAGATGGCTTTGAGTCTCGGCAACCAATTGGCGAATAAACCCTTTTTGGCGGTTGGTTCGATCTTTCTTGTGGTGGGTTTTGGCATGAAGATGGCCGTTGTTCCCTTTCACTCGTGGATGTCTGATGCGATTGAATTGACATGGACACCACTCACCAATCTCCTCGATGTCACGATGAAGCTCTCTGTCCTTGCGGTCTTCCTTCGGTGGTTTATCGTTTCCATCGATGCAGCGAATGCTTCGTGGCTAGGAGCGCTGATTGGAGGCTTCTCTATCCTCGCGATGTTGTTTGGCAGTTTTTCTGCTGTGACACAGCGCTGTGTGAAAAAAGTTTTGTACTATGCGGCCCTCGCTCATACAGGGTTTTTCTTGCTCGCGATCATCTCTCGCCAGGAGCTTGGTGTACAGGCTGTTTTGGTGTATGCGCTTGTGTATGTCTTGATGTACTACGGTGCATATACGGTCCTGTCGATCTTTGAAGAGAAGGTTGGGCAGTCCTTTCCTATCGAACATTTTGCGGGTTTTGCGCGCCGCTATCCAGGGCTGGCGTTTTGTATGTTGATCTTCTTGTGTTCGATGTCTGGTGTCCCGCCTACAGCCGGGTTTATGTGTCGCTGGCTAAGCCTCGGGAGTGTGATGAAGCTACGCTCTGAGTGGGGATTCCTGCTCCTCTTGTCCGGGGGATTGGCCTCCATCTTGTTGAGCTATGCCTTTTTGAGAGTGCTCTACACCATGTATGTTGTTCCTGCGTCAGATAAAGCGGTGTTTACTAAGCAACCTTATCCTCTCGAACAACGCATCGCCTCTACACTTGCCGTATGTCTGCTCTTGATCGGTCTCTTTCCCCACGGGCTTTTGTACATCTCCAGCCAACACCAGTTACGACCCAACTTACAAAACCAGGTTCAACGCACCACCAAATCACCTGCGCTTGCCTCGCGAGACTAAGCTTCCTATCTTTGCTTCCAACGACCTCATCAGCCAAGAAAGACTCCATGGACTCCCTCAAATTTTTGAGGGCACCGGTGAAAAGATGTCTTGATCCGTTCGCGTTGGAGCTAGACTGTATCGAACTTTGCCTGTGACTTTTCCCTGTTTTCCGAGTTGTTTGATACGTATTTGAATATGGATCAATATGTGCATAGATAATGCCTTGGTCGTGGTGAGTTCTTTTGAGAGCAGAGAGCGCGAGATATACGCAGTCATCGTACAAACAACCACACATGTATGACATCTCTTCTCTTGACGCTTAAAGAGACACCATCTACCCTGTTTGCTCTGTCGAGTTAAGTGGAACAAACAGGTTTCCCTTGTGGGAGCGTGTTGCAATCGGAAGCGGTGGATTATGAAACATTCTGCAGAGGACGCCAAAAAACTCATCTTCCTGGCAAGGGAAAAGGGGTTGCTGTCAACACCACAGACCATCCAAATCACCCTCCAACTAGAGGAATATACAGGTGATATGGTTGAGCGTGTACGAGAACATATGTTGACCGCGGGGTGGATAACCGAGGACGTCTTCAATGAGTTGTGTGGTGCCCTCGAACAAGGGGGAGAGCAACTCTTGGACGCTGCAGAAGCCTCTCTGGATATGTTCCAAACCCTTCGCGAAACCGTCTCTCTCGGTAGCCACCATGAAGAGGAGCCTTTCTCGCTCCGCTCCCCCGTTCATCTCACTCTCTCTTTTCAAGACGAGGAAAAGCCTCCTGCCGTCGAAAAAGAGTTCGATCCCCCCGCATTTGAAGAGACTCTTCAACTCGATTCCGTACGAACCGACGAGATCACTGAGACTGTCCAGATCTCACAAGCAGAAGCGGCTGAGTGGTCGCCTGCAGTGATCCCTGAAAAACGCTATCAGATAGGGAAAGAACTCGGTCGTGGTGGTCTTGGCGTCGTTGCAGAGGCCTTTGACCACAATCTCGGTCGCAAAGTTGCCCGCAAGACGTTGCTGACAAATAAAGAGGCCTCCAAGCAAGAGTTACGTATGTTCATCGAAGAGGCTCGTCTCACTGGACAACTGGAACATCCGAATATCATGCCTGTTTACGAGATCGGGATGTTGGAAGATGAGCAGCTCTACTACACGATGCGTCTGCTCCCACCCAACAATCTCGAACAGGCGATCAACGAAGGGAAGCTGTCTGTCCTGCAATTTGTCAGGCTTTTACAACAGGTCTGCATGGGCTTGGAATACGCTCACTCCCGTGGTGTTGTCCACCGAGACATTAAACCTGCAAACATCATCCTTGGTCAATTTGGTGAGGTTTTGATTCTCGATTGGGGAACCGCCAAGATCCTCGAACCACAGGCAGATTTGGGGAACGCTCCGACACATCCCGGTCATGCAACGCAAACGATCAAAGGAACCCCTGCGTACATGGCACCCGAGTTGATCAAGTTGGGGTTGGTGACGCCGTATATCGATCAGTACGCTCTGGGCGTCATTTTGTACGAGATCCTGACCGGTGAAATGCCCGTATATAGCGAAAATATCTACACTCTGATGTTTCAAATTTGCTCTCAAGAACCGATTCCGCCTAGAGAACGTGCACCTGAAAGACATATCCCAGAGGAACTTGAAGCCATCTGCCTGAAGATGTTGGAGAAAGATCCTGATGAGCGGTTCGCTTCCTGTCGTGAAGTGCATGATCGACTTGAGGATTTTCTCGAAGGGACCAAGGAGAAAGAGCGACGCCGACAGGCCGCACTGGATCGGATGACAGAGGCAACAGAGATCGCCGGAAGATATCATGAGAACAGAGCGATGGCGTTGTGGCTCAAAGAGGACTGGGAGAAAGCCCAGAAGGAAGTGAAACCCTGGGAAGCGCTCGATAAAAAGCGCAAGGTGTGGGACAAAGAGCGCGCATATCATTCTTGTATGCAGGAGACGATTTCTCTGTTCGGTGAAGCCATCCAAAAGTACGATCAGGCGCTCGATCATGATCCCAGCAACAAAGAAGCTCGACGTGGTCTGGCTGACCTACATTGGAGTCGCTTTCTGGAAGCCGAACAGCAACACGACGAGCTCGCACAAATCTACCATCGTGATCTCGTAAAGTTTTACGATGACGGACATTATGAGCGCTTGCTGGAAGGAAAGGGTTCACTGACAATCGACACCAATCCTTCAGGCGCAAACGTCAAGATATACCGTTATGAGGAGCAGGATTGTCAGTTGGTTCCAGTGTTAATCGATGAACCTGGATGCACACCGCTGCGCGTGGATATGTCGATGGGGTCGCACCTGATCATTCTAGAGAAGGAAGGATTCCGCGATGTACGCTATCCTCTCTATCTCAATCGATGCGAACAGGCAGACGTCAAGGTCAACCTCTACACTGACGAGCAGATTGGCGAGGATTTTGTCTATATCCCTGCAGGCTCTTTCCCATATGGTGGAGATAAAGAAGCCCCTATGAGCGAAGGACTACGCTATGTCGAGTTGGATGACTTTTTCATTTCGAAATATCCTATCACTTTTGCCCAATACGCAGATTATCTCAATGAAAAGGGAATCAAAAATCCGGATCTTGTGAAGGATTATATACCTCGAAGCATCGAAGAAGAATTTATGGTTGTTAGTGAGGAAGGAAACTACATACCGTTGTATGGCTCGCTTTTCTCGGGGAAAATAAAAGAAAGATATCCAGAGGGGAGCAAGTTCGAGTTCCAACTCCCGGTGTTTGGTGTTACTTGGTTCGAGGTTTTTGAATATTGTGAGTGGCGTTCTCAACGAGAAGGAAAAACTTATCGTTTGCCAACCGAAGAAGAGTGGGAAAAAGCATCCTCTGGGTGTGATAATCGTCTTTATCCTTGGGGCAATAGTTTCGAGGCCACGTTTGCAAAAACAGGACTGGCTCGTTCTCCTGATGAACTCCAGCCCGAACCCGTTGGTTGTTTTGTTCAGGATACATCGCCTTACGGAGTTCGGGATATGGTAGGTACAGTCGCTGAGTGGACACAGGATAGTGATGTTGAGAAAGTGAAGGGTGCAAATTCACGACGTGAGTATACCTCTGTTCAGAGGGGAGCTGGCTGGGTTGCTTCGAATGTTCTTAGCTACCGTATTGGCTCGCGTGTTCCAAAGAACGGAGAAATGCGCTCCTACAATTGTGGTTTTCGTGTCGTAACTATACCGGAATTTTCGAAAGAATCATAAGATTTGTGAGGTCAGGAGATGAGGCGAGAAAGAGAACAGAAACGATTATCGAACAAGCACCTGAATTGGAGGTTTGGTATTGCTTTGTGCCTTTGTTTTGTGTTCGGGCTCTCGCTGTTTTCTGCGTGTGCTTCTGGCCTTAACCAGACAGAGCCCAATGCCAAAGAGGCTGAGTCTCGCGAAACTGAGCCTGTGACGACCTTTGCAGAGGGTGGTGGGCGCGATGGCAGTGTACAAGAGGAGCCAGATCCTGCAGAAAATTCGAATACAGGTCGAAATCCGACACTTCCTACGAGCGATGTCGTGGCGTATAAATGCCCAGCTGGACAAGAGTCTTTCCAAACAAAGCCTTGTCAGCAGGGGGACAAGTCATGTGATAGTGGTTGTGTTCCCTCACAACTCGCGACCAAGAGTGGACGGAACGATAGCAGTGTTGACTGCAAAGACGATGCGGTCCTTTGTGTGGGAGATGAGCCTTCAGCGGAGGTGAAAACGATCCGAGAGGCTGCGGTGCTCGCAGAAAAAGATCAAAACATCACCAGAGTGTTCATCTTTGCTGGGACTTACAAGGAGAGTGTGACCTTCCGAAACCTTCGACAAGACTTGAGTATTGAAGGTGTCTCCAATGACAGCACAACAGGCACACGGATCATCGCACCACCATTGAAGAATACTGCACTTCCATTGTACGCAACACTACGTTTTATAAACGTAAAAAAAGTGAAACTCTCCTTTGTTCACCTTTCGGGGGCTGGGCATGGTGTGTTTGCTGCTAGAGGTATATCTATTCATCTTTCTCATTTATTTTCAACAGGGAATGTGAGAACAGGTGCTACTTTGGTGAATATAGGAGAGGCTGTTGTTGAAAACTGTCAATTCTCGGACAATGGTAACTTTGTTGCTGTTAACATCAATAACCAACATTACCCTGTTGTTGAGAATCAAATCGCAGTGAATATCAACAACCAACACAAAGGTTCCGGACAAATCGCAGTGAATATCAACAACCAACATCGACCTTATGATGAGAGTCGGTTTGGTCTTGTTATTGAGGGAAGTCGCGAAGTTTTTGTTGATAAAAACCTTTTTGCGAAAAATTATAATGGAGGATTGGCTGTTTTTGGTCCTGGGCAAGTTGCAGTGAACATTAACAACCAACACAAAGGCACCGGACAAATTGCGGTGAATATAAACAACCAACATCGAGTTATCGCAGGTAGTCAAATCGCCGTAAATATCAACAATCAACACAAGGTTGTCGGAAAAGGTAACCGCTTCGCGAATAACGGACCTGTCTCTTTTCACCGTGGAAGACTCTCGACTGGCCAGTGTGGTCAGTGTTCACCTGGATCGTATTGTCAGGGAACAACGTGTCAACCCAAGCTCTCAGTTGCTCACGAGCAGCTCAGTGGTGCAAAGGCGATTATGGGGGTTGGAGCTGTGATCGCTGGAATGGGTGATGTGCAGCTCACTGGCAACAGCTTCTTCCGTAATGACGCGACTGGTTTGATTGTCCACTCTATCAAAGATCTCACTCTCTCCAACAATGCCATCTCCAGAAATGGTGTGCGTCCAGAGTCTACACTTCCAAATTTGCTGGCATTTGCGCTTCCCGCAATCCATCTTTGGAATATCCATGGGAAGGTCGATGTCAACAAAAACCTGATCGCAGAAAACGTCTCTGTCGGACTTCAAGTCTCGAACTTTGATCACAAAGGGATGCCAGCGATGCTCAAAATCAACGCCAATGCCAACCATATCACCGGAAATGGCGTGTTCTTGAGCAAAAATGAGTCCGTCGGAGATGGAATCAAGCTCATGACAGAGCTGAAAGGCAGCAACTCCATCGAGATGAATGTCTACGGAAATGTCTTTATGAAGAACCGACGTTCGGGCTTTGCAAGCCACGGTGCGATTCGTGGTTCGTTGGAAGGGAACTTGTTTAGAAGTCATCCAGGCCGCGCGCTCGCGCTTCATGATACCGGATTCCAGAAGGACAACACGATCAAGATCCTCAAAAATACCATCCAGGAAGCTTTTGGGTACGGTATCCAAATCTACGGTGGGACTGAGGCGCAAAACAGTGACGCAAAGATCGAGTTGAGTGGCAACCGTATCGACTCTGTGAAGTCCTTAAAGACCATGGACAGTTCCAAAGAGATGCCCGAAGCTGACGGAGTGAGTTTGGTCAACTTGAGCATCGCCAATATCACCATCAAGGAGAATTTATTCGCAGAGATGGGGCGGGCTGCCGTGTTTATGCACTCCTCCAAGGCCACCGCCGAAGGGAACCAAATCGATAGCTGCACGTACGGATTTATCTTGCAGCACAATGCTTCTTTGACCCGAGATAGTGATGTCCACAACAAGGACAGTATGAGCACTCCGTCCAATGAGTCCGATGTTCGTAGTCCAAGCAGCACGGGAGGGATGCGCTACAACAACGAAAACTGGACCTGCCAAAAAGATTGGTAGATGCAAGGAGAGTTCTTCTTGTGTATTCTTCAGTTCGTTCTTACATGTGCTCTTTTTGACTTGTGGTTTCGGTGTTGGGGATAGATGAGGGGTTCTTGACAAGAGGGTCGCCCTGCTCATAGTATTTTGATGAAGAAAGACTTTTTCACCGTGCCCAACACCACTCACTTTTGTTTGTGACAAAAGGAGTGATGTGCTGTGTGATTGGGCGATGAAATAGCTTGTGTCGAAGGTATCGTCGGTGTTTTGCACTTTTCAGTTAAGGGGTGCTATGGATGCGTAAATCTCCACTTCGTGACATGTCCGCGAATGCCCCGGCTGATCTATCTGCTCCACCTGCTTCTGGTCCGATCGTGCCATCCCTCAACGGTGCCATCCCAAACAATCTCCCCCCCAGTTCCTTTATCGGCTGCCAACTCGGTAACTTTCGACTCGTTGAGATGATCGGACAAGGTGGATTTGGGACGGTCTACCGAGCCGAACACATCTACATGCAGCAATCCTTCGCGATCAAAATCATTCACAACCATCAACAGCACCACAATGAGATTCTGCAACGCTTCCAACGAGAAGCGCGCACAATGGCGCGCCTCGAACACAGCAATATCGTCCAACTGAAAGATTTTGGTCATCTCGGTGAACATGGTTTTTACATCGTTATGGAGTATCTCAAAGGGATCAGTTTACGTGATGCCATTGAGCGCGAATTTCCACTGTCGATTGCACGCACCAAAACCATCTTCCAACAAATCTGTTCTGCCCTTGAATACACGCACCAAAAAGGTATTTTTCACAGAGATCTCAAACCTTCCAACATTCTCTTGCTCAAAGAGCCCGGCGCTGCAACCGCTGATACTGTGAAAATCATCGACTTTGGGATCGCTTCTGTCTCCGAAGAAGATTCACAATTGACCCAAACGGGGATGTTGCTCGGTAGTGTGCCTTACATCTCACCCGAACAGGTCCGTGGGATCAAGAAGTTCATCAACGGTAGCTCTGACCTCTACTCCCTTGGCATTCTGCTCTACTTGGTGCTTACAAGACGATTGCCGTTTAAAGCCGATCAAATTGCGGGGTATCTGACCCACCATCTCTTCACACCGCCTCCTTCGCTAAAGAGTTTGCGTCCTGGACAGGTTTGGAGTTCACAACTCGACGCTTTCATGGCCAAAGCCATCGCGAAAGAAGCAAGTGAGCGCTTCACCTCCGCAGCTGATTTTTGGCGCGAGCTCGACAAAGCTCTCGACACACAGCCCGAAATTGAGCTCGCCGCGATTTTCTCGCAAGACACTGTTGAAGATGAGCCACCACTCCAGTCTGTAGGGGCCAAAAAAACCGATGAATCCGACTCCTCTGAGGGGGATGTGGTTCCCGAGCAGGAAGCTTTTTTGTCCGGAGCGAAGAGCCTCTTGTACATTCCAGAGGAGCACGAGGTCGAAGAACTCCAAGAGGAAGATATCGTGTGGGGACATGAGCTGACATTTGGTCCTCCCACACAAACAGGTGTTGAGAAGTACACTGTACCTTCTGAAGGCTCGCTCGTTGGGATTTTGATGGTCACTGGGGTGATGTTGTTGCTCGGTGGGGTCGTCGGGAGTGTCGTTTACTTTGCGTTTCTTTCGGAGGATACACAGCAAGGTGTGACGAGAGTCATTCCACTCCCACCACCAACAGAGCAAGGACGCAAGCGAACCAAGCCACCATTGGAGACCAAACCCCAGACGCTTCCTCTACCAACAAAGCAAAAAAATCCAATCTTCGGAGCGATTCGTATTCTTACTGTTCCAGAAGGTGCGTATGTGTATGCCTCGGGCAAGATCCTCGGTGTCACACCCCTCACGATGAAAGGCAAAGTCGGAACGCAGCGGACGATACAGCTCCGAGCTGACGGGTATGTTCCACAGTCTCTCTCGTGGACATTTCGTGTCGGTCAAAACAAGACGTTGTTTCAGATGGTGAAGAAGCCCGAAAAGCAAGCGCCTGTTGTGCGTCCTGTGGGGACGCGAAAAAACAACACTTTACTGAAAAAGCGTCGACGATACCGTCGAAAAAAGACATATATTCGCCCTAAACGTCGAAAAAAACCTGTTGGGAGGAAGAAGTTATATGAGGTGGATGATCCCTTCAAGTGAGCGCAGTCGAGCGCTCGGTCTCATACTCTTTGGGGGGATGTGGATGCTTTTGTGCGTGTGGGCTCCCTACGTGATGGCGCAAAGTCCAAAGGCATACGTTCAACAAGCCAAAGCCCACTTCAGGGCAGGGAAAAAGCTCGCTGAGCAAGATGACTACAAGACCTCCTTGATCCATTACCACAAAGCCTTACGTGCGATTCAGTTTGCGAAAACCTACACAAAGAGTGGGCAGGGACAGGAGCGGTTACGGCGGATTGAAGTGACAATCGTGTACATCGTTGCCCGCACATATCAGCTGGACCGTCAATATAAAAGAGCGTTTGCGTTTTACGAAAAAGCCTTGACGCTCCAACCTTCTCCAAAGATTGCCGCGAATTCACGTCGCTACATGCAAGCTCTTCGTCCTTACCTGCGAGCACGATTTCACATCACAAGCACCCCTGCAGGAGCGCGCTTTGTGATCCTCTCTTTACAAGGGGCTATCCGGCGTGGTTATACACCGCGTCAGTTGCGCTTTCAGGCAAAGACGTACACCATCGAAGTCAAAAGAGATGGCTACAAGACGATTCGAGAGCGTGTCACATTCCAACCCGGACGTTTATTGCGGCGTCATTACAAACTGACACGCGCCCAGTCGGACGCATCAGACACACCTCCTGTGGAGAGCGGTTTTATCGAAAAGAACGCAAATGTGTTGATGTGGGGAGGCTTGGGAGCCGCGGTCGTCGCAGGGTTATCGGGGTCCATCTTGGTGATATGGTCGCGAGTCGAGTTTGCCGCTGTGGAAGCTCGCCTGGGTGATCCTCTCGAATCCATCGATCAGATCAAGCAACAACGTGACAGCGGCGCGACGATTCAGTCCATTGGTATCGTCCTGATGACACTTGCTGTATTGTCTGGTGGTTTTGCCATCGTCGTCAAAGCCACACAAAAGAAGAAGCCAGCTCTCTCGCAGCGTCCTCTGCTTCTCCACCGTCAATCCAGGCGTGTGACTACTTTTGGGACGTATTGACCATGCAATCCTCCGCTCGAATGACCATCATCGGCTTCTTTTGTCTGCTCCTCAGCATTGTGCCCGGTGGTGCCTGTGTTCCACAAATATGCAGCGTCGACTTTGAGTGCACTATCCCCACACCCTATTGTTTGGTGGGAGTCTGCAAAGAGTGCCTTGAATCCGCTCATTGTGGTGTTGGTATGCGATGTGTTGAGTATAAGTGTGTCCCACTGCAAATTGATGCCCCCCCAGCAGTCGAGCTTCCAGCAAGCGAGCCTTTTGAGAAGCAAAGTGAATCGACGCCAAAAGAACCCACGATCACACCTGAGGAGGAGCAAGTCGCTTCGCAAGAGGTCTCTTCTCCAGAAGACGCAGGGGAAGGTCGCGAGCCTGACGAAAATATCACACCGGAGCCTGTGATTGAGTTTGTTCCCGAGTGTCAGGAGGGGGAGACGAGAGAGTGCTATACCGCCAAGAGCGGATGCCTGAAGGACGCTGGTGGAAAATGGGTTTGTAAAGGCCAGTGCAAAGTGGGATCACAGAGCTGCACGAACGGCCGGTGGTCGGTCGCTTGCACAGGACAAAGCACGCCGAGTACCGATCTTTGTGATGGCGTGGACCGGAACTGTGACGGTAGCGTCGCTTGTTCAAGGGTCTCTGTTTATACGAACTACGTCGATTATGCGGTCAATGATTCACAACAAATTGTCTCTCTTAGTCTGAACGCAAACCGCACACAGGCGAAAGTTCGTTGTTTTCCAAAGGGGCCGTTCTCCACGCCTGTTGAGCTGAGCATTGCCTCTAACAAAAATACAAACGCATTTACCGCTGTTCGGGTGCTTTGGACAAAAGGGTTGCCACATTTTATCGTAGCCTGGAGCCACTCAAAACCGAGCTTTGGTGTCTCTTTTCGTGCGATCGATGCGAATTGTAAACTGAAGACCAGCCCGAAGTTCACGTACACAGGGTTTATGTCCGATCTGGCAGTCGACAAAAAGGGGCGTATCGCGCTCTTTCAGTGGGGGGTGACGACCGCCTCCAAGCTGCACTATCTCGCCGCTGACGGCTCCTCGCTGAAGGTGATGAGCAATCCTGGAAAGATGGGATGTTCGTTTTTTGTCGGGTTGCGGATGAATCCTTCTGGGGAGGGTGTTCTTGTGTGTCGTCAGACCGTGAAGCCATTCGCTTTACAGGTGAGTCGCTTTACATTCTTGAATACACCTGCGAGCGCGATCTCTGCGACTGATTCAGATGTCTCGAATGTGCAAAATGGCTACGTTTTCACACCCGGTATCAATGACAAAGGCGACATCATCGTTGTCTCTCAGGATCTCGATGAAAAAGTCGTCAAGGCGTTCTTTTGGCCAAAGGCTGGGAGCAAGAACTCGAAGATCATCCATCGAAAAACCGGGCGGGGGATCAGCGGCACGACGATCGCAAAATTCCCCGCTTATGTCGGTCTTCTTGGTGATGACTTTGTGATCCAGGAGTATCCGGCCAAGCCGGCAACGCAAAAGTGGTATCGTTATACACCGGCTGGAAAACTCGTCAAAACGTATTCAAATAACGCCTTACCTGAGTCGGTGCGGACTGCTGGGAATGATCTTTATCTGACGAAACCCGGTGATCTGCATATCTTTCGCGTCCCCAAAGCGCTGACTCCCTGAACAGTTCGTTTCTTTCTTTGCTTTACACAGAGAGCTTGGAGGTCGCCTCTATGTACCGAAGGAGTCGTTTCTTCGCTTCACCGGAGGTGAGCACTTGTTTGACTTCCTCAATGGCCTGCTCGATATTATCGACAAATCCCAGCAAATGATCTGTCATGGCGGCTGTCCAAACGAGTTGGTTGTAAAGATATCCTTCCTCTCCCTCAAGTGCCTTCATACATCGAGAGGCCGCTTCTTTCGCTGTTGCTGGTTCGAGTCTTGGTTGGTGGGGGAGTGAGAGGCCGTACTGTGCAGGGTCCGCGTCAAGTGAGAAAGAGTGCCTCTCTCCAGCGACGTTTCGAAATCCCGCGGTGTAATTGAGGGTCTTTTTGTCTGGAGTCGAGGGGGTTGGAGAGCGCAGGGAGTAAATGGCTGTGCCCTCACAACCTTTGATTGTGAGGCCGGCGTCGACTCCACGTTCCCACAACAGATCGAGTAATTTTTCTTCATATCCAGAGTGATAGAAGCCAATCACTGTTGCGTTGAAGGTGTCACTACGAAAGAGTTGTTGTGCCTTTTCAGTGGTCGCGAAGGGCGGCCGTTTTTTGATGTGGTGTCGAGTCTCTTTCAGTGCGTAGATGGCAGGCGAAAAGGTCTTTTGGCTGACGTAGGCGAAGCCAATCGATGGGTCTTCAAGCCATTGCGCTGTTTGTTCCATGTTCTGGTGTGTTTGGCCTCCAAGTTCGTGTATGATCTGCTCCTCTGTGATGCCAAATTTAGGTGCCATCGTGTCGACGCCGTGGAGGATGCAAGGGCGGCCCAAAGCTGCGTGGATGGCGGCGAGAAAAAGTCGTGGACGTGTATAGCGTTTGGCGCCGTTATAAGGCTCGCCAAAGTGCGTCAGTGAGGGGATGTGAAGGGTGCGAATGTTTTCAGGGGGGAGGACGGTGTCGAGATAACCTTTGACCTCCTCTTCATCCTCGATGTTCATACGTTGGCCGATAAGGACAGCCGCACGAAATGCATCGTGGCAATCTGGTTGCTGGATGGCTGACAGCGCTGTAAGGGTGTCTTGGTATGACAAATGTTGTCCAGAGAGAATACGTTGAAGATGTGGAATGAGCGTTTCATGTGTCGTCGTTGTGCTCGTGTAGCCACGTTGGGGCTCCCATAAGAACAACAACTCTGGAGGGAGTGTGGACGCAAGCTGTTGCCGATGGCTCGAAAATGCACGTCGCTCTGCTTCTGACCAGCCTGTTTTGCCCGCGAAGGTCCGGCGGATAGTCATCGCGGTGAAAAATGCTCCCATCTGGACTTTGCTGGGGTGGTCTTGTGAGGGGGTGTGTGAGCATGCCTCGATAATACATCGCAGGACATCTTCGGGCTGGATGGGGTCATTCTCTTTTGCGCCGAGTGGACGACTTTGGTGAGGACCAGTGCAGACGCGTCCTTGTGCTTCGAGGAGGAGAGGGTGAGGAGAGTTCATGTGTTCTCCTTGTCGAATTGCGCACCTTTATAGGTCTCTACAACGTCGATTGTACCGATGATATGTTGGTTAAATTGCTCTAGGTCTTCAGCGGGGATCCAGTACTCCAGGTGTTGTGTGCTTCCGGCTTGTTTGACGGGGTATTGGGAGAGGTACGTGCTGTCGACTTCGAACTGTGTGACATAACCAACGTAGCTGGAAGCTTCGTCTTTTGTGTTCCAGTCTCGGGCGATGGTGATGGCGTAGTCTTTGTGGACGACGGGGTAGAAAATGGGTTGAAAGGGTAGCCTTGGTGGAAAGGCCGTCCAAGCTGTTTCTTCGATCAGATCGAGTTCTTTTTGTCCGACAGGGCGGTACAACGTTGTGGAGTTCATGTGACACCTTTGCCTTTTGTGTATGCTCGCGATATATTGGGCTCCCACATTTACAGTGAGAAGATAGCATAGGGTTTCAATTTACATATATGGACGAGGAGATTTTGATGCAAGTTCAAGTTTTTCACATTGCGGTAGTCGTGTTGTTTTTGGTGGTCTTTGCGGAGGCGTCTTTGTCGAAGATCGTCGCACGAGAGACACCGGATTGGTTTCGCGATCAGTTCAAAGATACGTGGATGGGAAAGTTTCCACTTTCGGCGATGTGGTGGAGTATTGCGCTCGCAGAGTTGGTCGTCGCGGTGGTCTTCGTGATTGCGCTTGTGATGATGGAGTTTCAGCCTACTGTCCCGAATGTATGGACAGGATGGGGATTGATCGGCTCGATGTTTTTGTTTGCGGGGTTGTGCTTTGGTCAGCGTGTCTCTTTTGACTTCGCAGGCGCTGCCAACTCATTTTACTACGCGAGCTTGAGTGGCATTTTGTGGTACATCATGCAGATGTTGAAGTAGTCTTTTCTTTAGGACGAGGGGGAAGACATGTGTTCATTGTATTGCTTCCATTCAAGCTCGAAGTTTTCGGTGAGTAGTCCTGTTCCAAGTGCAGTGTTGATCTCCTGAGGTGACCACCACTTGATGTCTGCGAGCTCTGTTGGGTGGGGAGAGAGTGGGGTGTCTGTAGTGCACATGTACGTCGAAACCAGCTCTGACTCTCGCTCGCAGCGCCATACGTAACGGTAGAGGAAGATCAGCTCTGCCTGAATGCCTAACTCTTCTTGAAGCTCTCTGTGCGCAGCGATGATAGGCGTCTCGCCTGGATCGACGTGTCCACCAACAGACGTATCCCACTTGTTGGGTTGGATGTCCTTGTGTGGCGGCCTAAATTGCAGGACAAGCTCACCTTTCGTGTTCCATACAAAAATATGTACAACTTGGTGAAGTAGGGCAGGGTTGTTATGACATTCTTGTCTCGTCGCTTTGCCGATGACGTTTCCGTCTTCATCGACAAGCTCGAAATACTCGGTAGACATCGTTGGCTCCGATTGGAATGTTGGGTGATGTGAGGAGGGAGCGTGCAGGGACCTCGTGGGTCTCTGCATGTGAGAGGGGATGGGCTAGGAAAAGTTTGCGCGGATTTTACTTTTTCCTGCGTAGCGAGCAGCTTTGCCGAGTCTTTGTTCGATACGAAGGAGTTGGTTGTACTTGGCTGTACGGTCAGAGCGGGAGAGAGAACCCGTTTTGATCTGACCTGTTCCTGTGGCGACCGCGAGATCTGCGATGAAGGCGTCCTCTGTCTCACCGCTGCGGTGGGAGATTACCGCGCTGTAGCCGTGTTGGCTTGCGAGCTCGATGGCCTGGAGTGTCTCCGTGAGCGTGCCGATTTGGTTGAGTTTGATCAAGATGGAGTTGGCGACTGCTTTGTCGATCCCTTGCTGTAGACGTTTTGTGTTGGTGACAAACAAGTCATCGCCTACGAGTTGGACACTTTGTCCGAGCGCATCGGTCACGCCCTTAAAGCCTTCCCAATCTTCTTCGTCGTGGCTGTCTTCGATCGAGATGATGGGATATCGGTCACAAAGCCCTTTGTAGTAAGCGGTGAGTTCCGCAGCGTTCATTTGTCCACCGTCGAGGTGGTAGGCGCCGTCTTTAAAGAAGGAGCTAGAGGCTGCATCGAGCGCGAGGCTGATGTCGCTACCAGCTTTGTATCCAGCTTTGTCGATGGCTTCCATGATCAATTGGAGCGCCGCTTCGTTAGATTCGAGGTTGGGGGCGAAGCCACCTTCATCGCCGACGTTTGTGTTGAGTCCCTTCTCTTGGAGGACTTTTTTGAGGGTGTGGAAGACTTCTGCGGCCATGCGCAAACCTTCGGAGAAGTTGGGTGCGCCGATAGGCATGATCATGAACTCTTGGATGTCGACCTGGTTGTCTGCGTGTTCACCACCGTTGATGATGTTGCACATAGGGGTCGGCAAAAGGTTCGCAGAAGTACCGCCGATGTAGCGATAGAGAGGGAGGTTGTGTGCGCGAGCTGCGACACGAGCGCACGCCATCGAAACACCCAGGATCGCGTTTGCACCGATACGTTCTTTGTTTGGTGTGCCATCAATGTCGAGCATCAAATGGTCGATACCTGCTTGATCTGTCGGGTCGAGTCCGACGAGACGAGGCGCGAGCTCATCGCGAATATTGCGAATCGCCTGTTGGACGCCCTTACCTTTGAATCGTTTGGGATCTTTGTCACGCATTTCGAGTGCTTCGTGGATACCAGTGGAGGCACCGCTTGGGACAGCAGCGTGTGCAAAGAGACCATTGTCGAGATGGATTTCGGCTTCGACTGTGGGGTTGCCACGAGAGTCAAGCACTTCACGGGCGAGGACTTGAGCGATTTTCATTGGATTCTCCTTTTTGCTCTCATCAGTGAATGGAAGGTCTACAGAGAGGATCTCTTATGGGGCGCTTATGCGTTTGGATCGTAATTGAGCTGAGGAGCCAACCACTGTTCTGCTTTCTCCAGACTCATGTCTTTGCGTTTTGCGTAGTCTTCGACTTGATCGCGTCCAATGAAACCGACCGCAAAGTACTTGGATTGTGGATGGTTGAAGTACAAGCCTGAGACTGACGCTGCTGGCATCATCGCGAAGCTCTCTGTCAGGGAGATGCCTGTGTGTTTTTCTGCATCGAGCAGATCAAACAAGAGGCCTTTCTCCGTGTGATCAGGGCATGCTGGATAACCGGGAGCTGGACGAATACCGCGGTAGCGTTCGTTGATCAGGTCCTGATTGCTGAGTTGTTCATCCTGTCCAAAGCCGCAGTCTTTTCGAGCTTGTGCGTGCAGGTATTCGGCAAACGCTTCGGCCAATCGGTCCGCGAGCGCTTTGACGAGGATTGCGTTGTAGTCGTCGTGATCGGCTTCGTACTTGGCGACGAGTTCTTGGACGCCGTGTCCTGTTGTGACGGCAAAACCTCCGATGTAGTCGGGTGTGTTGCTGTCTTTGGGGGCGACAAAGTCTGCCAGCGCGTAGTTGGGGAGAGTGCTCTCTTTTTTCTTCTTTTGCTGACGAAGGGTGTGCATGCGCATCAACTCTTCGTTGCGTTGTTCGTCTGTGTAGAGGATGATATCGTTGCCATCGCTGTTTGCAGGGAAGAAGCCGTAAACAGCGTGTGCTTGCAAGAGTTTACCTTTGACGATCTCATCGAGTCGTGCTTGTGCGTGTTCGAAGAGTTCACGCGCTGTTTCGCCGACTTTTTCGTCTTCGAGGATCGCAGGGTAACGTCCGTGTAGTTCCCAAGTCTTAAAGAAAGGAGTCCAATCGATATAGGGGACGAGCTCTTCGAGGGGGAAATCTCTGAGCTGTTTGGTCCCCAAGAAGGAAGGTGTCGCTGGAGGCGTCGACCAATTTGCCTGGAAGCGTTTGGCTTCAGCTTCTTTGTAGGACAGGATAGGGACACGTTTTCGGTTCGCGAAGCTCTCACGCGCTTTGGCTTGTTTCGCGAGCAGATCCTTCTCAAAATCAGCCCGAAGGTCGTCACTGAGGAGATTCCCGACGACACCAACCGCACGAGATGCGTCGCGCACATGGACGGTCAAGTGTTCGTACATGGGGGCGATTTTGACAGCAGTGTGTTTGCTGCTTGTCGTGGCACCACCGATCAGGAGGGGGACATTGAAGCCTTCATGTTGCATCTCTTTGGCGACGGTCACCATCTCGTCGAGTGAGGGGGTGATCAGACCACTGAGTCCAATAACATCGACTTTTTCTTCTTTGGCGACCTTGAGAATTTTGTTGGCAGGTACCATCACGCCGAGGTCGATGATATCGTAGTTGTTGCATCCTAGCACAACACCGACGATGTTTTTTCCGATGTCGTGGACGTCACCTTTGACTGTTGCCATGAGGATTTTTCCTCGTGGGCGGGTGTCGCCACTCTCTTCCTTCTCTTTCTCCATGATGGGTAACAAGAAGGAGACAGCTTTTTTCATCGCACGAGCGCTTTTGACGACCTGTGGCAAGAACATTTTGCCTTCGCCGAACAAGTCTCCGACGATATTCATCCCATCGAGAAGGGGACCTTCGATAATATCGATGGGGCGATTGTACGTCTCAAGGGCTTCTTTGATGTCCTCTTCGAGGAAGTCTGTGATGCCGCGGAGGAGGGCATGAGCAAGGCGATCTTGCAATGAATTTTCTCGCCATGAGAGATCGGCGGTCTTTTGCTTTTTGCCTTGTCCCTTGAAGTTCTCCGCGTATTCGACGAGTTTGTCTGTCGCTTCGGGATGTTTGTTGAAGAGGACGTCCTCGATGAGGTCTTTGAGTTTCTCTGGGATCTCCTCGTATACTTCGAGTTGACCGGCGTTGACGATCCCCATGTCGAGACCTGCCTGGATCGCGTGGTAGAGGAACGCCGCGTGCATCGCCTCTCGGACGACGGGATTGCCGCGAAATGAGAAGGAGATGTTGCTGATACCACCGCTGATTTTACACAGCGGAAAGCGCTTTTTCAGCTCGGCGACGGATTCGATGAAGGACATGGCATAGTCGTTGTGTTCTTCCATACCTGTCGCGACTGTGAGGATGTTGGGGTCGAAGATGATATCCTCTGGAGGAAAATGAACCTCTTCTGTCAGGATCTTGTAGGCGCGCGAGAGGATCTCGACGCGACGGGCTGTACCGGTCGCTTGACCTTCTTCGTCAAAAGCCATAACAACCACTGCTGCGCCGTGCATTCGGCACTCTGTGGCCTGCGCCTTGAAGATCTCTTCACCTTCTTTCAAGCTGATCGAGTTGACGATGCTCTTTCCTTGGAGGACCTGAAGACCTGCCTCAAGGACTTCAAACTTGGAGCTGTCGATCATGATCGGAAGGCGTGCGATATCTGGTTCAGCCATCAAAAGGTTGAGGAACTTGACCATGACTTTTGGCGAATCGAGCAAGCCTTCATCCATGTTGATATCGATGATATTGGCGCCGCCTTCGACCTGCTGGCGTGCAACGGAGAGAGCGGCTTCGTAATCTTCACTGGTGATCAGTCGTTTAAATCGCCTTGAGCCCGTGACATTCGTGCGTTCCCCAACCATAAAGAAGTTGCTCTCTGGACGGAGGACTTGTGCTTCCATGCCGCTGTATGTGCTCAGTGGCACATGCTCTGGGACCGTGCGTGGAGTCATCGTTCCGACAGCGTCGTGGATCGCTTTGATATGCTCTGGACGTGTTCCGCAGCAACCGCCGACGATATTGAGCCAGCCTTCCTCTGCAAATTCTTTGAGCAGATTCGCCATGAACTCAGGTGAGTCATCGTATTCGCCGAATTCGTTGGGGAGTCCAGCGTTGGGATAGCAGGAGACGTGTGTATCTGCGAGCTTGGAGAGTTCTTGCACAAAGGGGCGCATCTCGGTTGCGCCGAGGGCGCAGTTGATGGAGATCGCGAAGAGGTTGGCATGTCGGACTGAATACCAGAGCGCTTCGAGGGTTTGTCCTGAGAGTGTGCGTCCACTTTGGTCGGGGATCGTAAAAGATGCGATGACGGGCAGGCGGACGTCGTGCTCTTGAAAATATTTTTCGGCGGCGTAGAGAGCGGCTTTCAAGTTGAGCGTGTCGATGTGTGTTTCTGGGAGGAGGATGTCCACGCCACCATCGACGAGTCCACTGATTTGTTCTGTAAAGGATTCGACGAGCTCCATAAAGGTGACGTTGCGAAATCCGGGGTCATTGACATCAGGAGAGAGGGAGCCTGTGCGTGTTGTTGGTCCCATCGAGCCGGCGACAAAGCGAGGTCGCGAAGGGTCTTTTTGTGTATAGGCGTCAGCGGCTTTTCTCGCGATGATGGCCGATTGTTTGTTGAGCTCGTAGACATGTTCTTCCATGTCGTAATCAGCCATCGCGATGGAGGTGGCACCAAAAGTGTTGGTTTCGATGATATCCGCGCCAGCGTCGAGGAATTGACGATGAATTTCTTCGATGATGTGGGGCTGGGTGAGGGAGAGGAGCTCGTTGCACCCCTTGAGTTGTCCTTCGTGTTCGACAAAGCGTTGTCCACGAAAGTCTTCCTCTTCGAGTTTATAGCCTTGGAGCATTGTCCCCATCGCGCCGTCGAAAATCATGATGCGTTGTTGAAGGATGTTTTCGAGTGTTTCTTGTTTGTTCATTCCGCCTCCTGTTGGAGCTGCGTTTGGCAGTGTGTTTATGAATACATTGTGTTTGGACGTATCCAGGATACGTTGTCGGAGCTATCGAATGAAAATGCCCGACATATAGGCGGTTCGATGAATGTCGACAGGACATCAGCGCTCACATGAGTACGTAACATAGCGCGTTCGTATTGGGGGTGCAAGAGTGTTGATGAGTTGAGTGTGAGGAAGGTGTGCGGAAAGGGGGATTAATACTTGCGAAAGAGTCCGTTTGTGATGCCGATAATTTCGACATCTCGCCACTCTGAGAGGGGGATGTAGATGGGTTTCATTTGGGAGTTTGCCGGTTGCAAACGAATGCGTGTCTCTTCGTGGTAGAAGCGTTTCACGGTGACTTCATCGTCAACGACCGCGACGACGATATCGCCGTTGTTGGCTTCGGATTGTCTACGGACAAAGAGGTAGTCGCCTTCGTGGATGCCATCTTCGATCATGGAGTCGCCAGTGACACGAAGTGCGAAGACTTCGTCGTGTGCACCGACGAGATCTTTGTCGATTTGTAGGGAGGGACCAGAGTCCTCGATGCGAGGGATGGGGATACCAGCAGCGACGCGACCCAAGAGCGGAACTGATTTGACTTGATCATTGGAGTGGATGGGTTCATTGAAAACATCTTCATCCCCCATAATCGGAGTCAAGGCACGTGCACGAAGGTTGCCTTTGCGAAGGTAGCCTTTACGCTCAAGCGCTTTGAGGTGATCATTGACGCCATTTGTGGAGCGGATCCCCATGTGATTTCCGATCTCTCTGAGCGTGGGGGGGTATCCTTGTTCTTTGATGGTTTTCATGACGAAATCCAAAACCATCTTTTGGCGTTTGGTCAGCTTCTTTCTCTGTTCTCCAGTGCGTTTGGAGCCGGTTGTTTTAGATTTGCTGGTGGTTTTTGTCTTTCGCATTTGTTCTTGATTACCTCACAAATGTTGATCTGTTGATATACGTACGATAGTTTACTGAACAAGGTATCAGGAGTCAACAAAAAACTTCATTTTTCATGTGTTGGCTCCTTTTTGGTGGGTTTGAGTTTGTGCTGTGGAGGTGTGCTGAGGTGCTTGGATATCGTTGATACGTAAGGGAGATGGAATTCTTGATTTTCGGTGTGTTTGCGTGTTATGTTCGATCTTCGAATTGACTGTGTTGGTCGACAGGGGTTTTGCGTACAGGTTATTTGTATCGTGACAATGGGTACGTGCTGTCGACTTACGTGAATCTATGCTCAAAGTTGAAGCGATGGAGGAGTGGTTGTGTATTTGCGGTGGTTCTTTTGTGTGGCCCTGTGTTTGACGGCCATGTTGGGTGTGGAGAGAGACGCGAGTGCCCTTACAAACGCACAGTTTCGTACTGAATTGCAGAAAGTGATCCGCGCATATCAGGCTGGCAATCCAGGACGGGCGTTGCGCTTATCTCGCCGTCTGGTTCGTCCCGGGTTTCGGCGTATCTCTGCACCGTTACGCGTTCGTTACTTTTTGTACGCTGGGATGGCGATGTTTCGCCAGAAATCGAAAGCCATCTCCTGGAAGATGTTTGAAAAAGCTTTGCGCATGAAGCCTGCGCTTGTCCTGCCAAAGGGGCAGCCTACCGAGCTGGTTGCGTTCGTGCAAAAGGTGCGTGAGAGCCTCAAGCGACGAAAAGGGTGCCCACCCTTTATTCAATGTGAAGGAGGTACTTCAAAGGGACCCAAGTTGTTACCTTTGTTGACAATGATCACTGGTGCGCTCGCGATCGTTGGACTCGGAACGGCAGGGATCTCTGCTGTGAGTAGTATGCTCGCAGGTAATAGGTTTGATGATGTCTATATAAGCGCACGCTCCGGACAAAAGCTCAGCCAACCCATCGTCTATCCCATTCTCGCAGAGCTTCAACAGCAAGCGGCCGAGCAGTCAAACACGACCAATATCCTTTGGGTTGTTGGAGGTGTGCTTGGAGTCGCTGCTGCGACCCTCGGAACGCTCACCATTCTCAGTCATGGTCCCTCTGTGTTGCTCACGCGGACAAAACCTTCTGTCCATCGCCTTCCTGTGAAGGTTCACACTCCTCAACCCTCTCTGCTCGTGGATGTTTCATTATGAAGATCTGTTGTAGGCACTTTGTCGTTCTCTTGGGGCTGGTTCTTCTGCCTGGCTATGCTTTTGCGCAAAAGGCCTCCATGGAAAAAGGAATCCAGGCATATAAACAAAAAAAATGGGATGACGCCCTTGGCGCGTTTCAAAAGGCACTCCGCGAGCTTAAAGGAAAACCTGTTTCGCAAAAAGCCGGCGTACACGTTTATCTCGGCCTTACCCTGTTAGGCAAGGGCGAAAAGGGACTTGCCTGGAAAGCATTCGAGCAGGCTTTGTATGCGAATGGAAGTGTTGGACTACCTTCCAAATCAAGCGAAGAAGCTGTCGACTTTTTTGCCCGCGTGAAAAAGCGTGTGAAACGACGTGGTGGAGATCTTGGTGATGGAGTCGTTCCCTCAACAGGGTTTCGTTTGACCTATCTCTCATATGCGTTTCTTGGTCTCGCAGGTGCGACTGTGATTGGCGGTGTTATTTTGCTGGGTAGCAGCCAAGCCGCAAGGACCGAAGCCCAAGCATGGCAGGAGAAAGCCGCGAAAGAAAATCCCCCAGACGCCAGCTCCATTCAAAACCTCTCGACCGGTGCTCTCAACAGCGCAGAGCTGCAGGGAACCATCGCGATTGCTTCCTTTGTGGCCGCGGGTTTGTTTGTCGGTGGCGCTGTTGTCACTGGTCTCTTTCATCGCCCAAGTGTTAACAAAACCCACACAGCTCCCTCTCTGTTGGCTCTTCCCTCTGTTGGTCTCTCCTCAACATCTTCCTCGCCTGCGACATCTTCGAATCATCTGTAACATTTGACATCTTCGCAAACCTTCAAAAACATCGGGTGAGGCGCTGTGCCGAGTGATGGCTGCGTCCTCCTCACAGAGGTTCATCCGCACGATGCAGCTTTGCTGTGGAGCCTTTCTGTGTATCTGTTCCGCTGGGTAGGATGTTCATCTGTTTGAAGAGGACGCCTGTATGTTGTATGGCATTACAGACAGAGTCTATTGTAAGGAAAGTGTCTTTTCGCAGTTTTGCCGAAGGGGCAAAGGGATTGGAGTGTGTAAGTGATGTCAGGCAGGCTGATGGTTTGCTAGGAGGTTGCGTTATTGCCAGTTGGCTTTGACGAGGGCAAGTGGTTCGTTGTTGCCGCTTTTGATGGAGACGGGGATTTCGAGGCGCTTTTTGGCGGTGTTGTTGTTGGTAAAGACGATGCGATGCCGTCCGACCTTGAGTTTGATGCGTTTGGGTGTTTGCCCGAGGTTTTGACCCCTGATAAAGATCTGTGCGGGAGGTCTTGAGGAGACGAAAATGATACCGTATTGAGCCTCTTTGGGCTTTTGGCAATTGACGATAAATTTTCTGTACGGATCGAGTGGGAAGCTGACTTTGAACTCTTGTGCTTTGCTACCATCTTTTGGAACGATTTTGACCGTATATTCGCGTTTGATACTGAGTCGGTCTTTCTTCCAGGGTTTTCCAGATCGCAAGACGCCTCTTCTGCGATTGTTCAGGTAGATTTTGGCTTCGCCTTGTGCTCGACATCGAAGCTCGATACTTGCGCGTGTCCTTGGGAGTTTGACTTTGAACGTTTTGCGTTCGTTGCGTTTGAGGGAGATCACCTGTTCCCAGGGTTTATGTCCTTGCATCAGTACACGGACGGAACGTTTTCCGGAGAACACTTTGTACGTTCCAGGAGTTGTCGTTGCTTGTCGGTCGCCATCGATAAATACGACAGCACCTTTTGGGTTGGACTCGATGATGAGGTGTGCGATCATCGGTTTCATTTTGATGAGCGTACTGAGTGTGGAGTCCATCTGGATTTTAAAGCGTTTTTTCTCTGTTTGGTACCCTGGTTTTTTGATCTGTAGGGTGTATTTGCCTTCTTTGCGTATGATCAACATCATACGACGACTTCCGACTTTTTGAACATCCTTTGCGGGCATGGGGGCGTCGTTAAGCAAGAACTGTAAGTCATTTGTGTCGACGTTGAAGATGAAAGTCACCTTACCTGGCTCTTCCACGATGGGGTTGGGGGGAGGTCCACCATTCCCTTTAAACGCCATGTAGAGTCCAAAACTGGCACCCGCGAGGACAATTGCGATCAAGGCTCCGAGCAAAATGATTTTGAGTTTCGAAGGACCGCTCTCTTCGATACCACCTATGTCGATGATGGTATCCTGCTCTCCATCGGAAGAGAAACCTTGTATTTTTTCGATTTCATCGTGTGTCCCGCCGAGATTGTATGAATTGTCTTGTGCACCAGGGAGGTATTCACCTGTAAGAGGCGAAGAGTCTGGTCCTGATGGCATTGAGGGCTCTGGTGGAGGCGGTGGTTTGAAGGCTGAGGCCACGTCCTGTCCGAGCATTGTCGGATCATCATCATCATCATTCACATATGTATTTGGAAAACCACCAGCTTGTGGTGGAAGAGGGGGTTGGGGTGGCGGTTGGTTTGTTGGGTACGCGCCTGAATGTGATGAGTGGGATGATGTTTGTTGGGGAAAACCCGAAGGATTGGGGGGAGGAGGTGGAGGTGCGCCGACAAAAGAGCTTGGTCCACTGCCATGACGTTGCTGTTGATGTGCGTGGCTATCCCAACCCGCTGTCGCGTTATTCATTGCAGGAGGTTGGGTCTCTTCGGGGGCATTTGTGAAGTAGTCTTCGTACTCGGAGGTACGCTTCTTCTCTTTGAGCATATCCTGGCCAAAGACTTGCTTCATGTATTGGCTGAGGTCTTTGGCTGCATACACAGGCGATTGTGTGTAGATAAACCGCTGCAAGTCCTCCTGCATTTCGCTCGCCCATTGGTATCGGGTTTCGACGTCGGGCGAGAGTGCTTTCATTACGATTTCATCGAGGCGAGGGGGGACTTGTGGGTTGATATGGCTAGGAGGGGGAGCCTCAGCTTTGCGAATCTTTTCGAGTGTATGAAAGTCACTTTCGCCGATAAATAGGCGTTTGTTTGTGAGGACTTCGTGTAAAACGATCCCTAGGCTGAAGATATCCGAGCGCTGATCGAGTGGAAGGCCACGCACTTGTTCGGGAGACATGTATCCAAACTTTCCTTTGAGGATACCAGCTTGTGTGCGTCCCATTTTGTTTTGGGCTTTGGCGACACCAAAGTCGATCACTTTGACGTGTCCTTCGTATGACACGAGAATGTTTTGAGGTGAGATGTCACGGTGAACGATGTTGAGTGGAGAGCCATTTTTGTCGCGTTTGCGGTGTGCGTAGTCGAGTCCTTCGCAGACACGAGCCATCACGTACGCTGCCTGAGAAGGGGAGATGGGGAGCCCTCCTGGTCGACGTGAACGGTCGAACATCGTGCGGAGGTCTTTCCCTGCGACAAACTCCATCGCGATAAAGTAGGAGCCGTCTGCTTCGCCGAGCTCGAAGATTTGGGCGATGTTGGCGTGACTTAATTGTACCGCGATTTTGGCTTCATCGATGAACATCGTGATAAATTCTTGATCTTCCGCGATGTTCGGCAAAATACGTTTGAGCGCGACGTTTTTTTCGAAGCCCTCAACACCGAATGTCTTGGCCTTGAAAACCTCTGCCATACCCCCTACCGCGATGCGGTCCATTAGGTAGTATTTGCCAAATGGCACCGGCTTTTTCACCAGCTTTTTCACCTGCATTGTTCTCCACTTTATCCAATATGCATCGAGAAGATCGTTTTTGAATCTGGACGTTTACCCTGATTGCGAGCGGAAACATCCAATACTAGCTTGTTTTCCCGTTTGGTGTTTGCGGGTCATCTGGCTATATGTCTTCACACCCTAACCCAAATGCTTTTCTTTTGTCAACTCTACGATACCACGCGGTGAGAGCTGGATCTCGTTGGATTGTGTAGAATCCCTTCAATTGGGTCGATTTCACCTACATTCTCGTCTTTGTTTTCGTATTGTCCCTCTTTTTCCTTCGCCTCGTTGACACATTTGTCGACTTTTGCCATACCACTGTGACCTTTCCTCCATGTCTTTTGTGGGGGTGTCCCTTTCTTTTTTATTCAGGAGCGAATGTGTCTTCTTTGCATGTTGATCAACCTCTTGAGACGCTCTCATGTGTCGTCTTTGATCTTGAAACCACAGGCTTTTCCAACGAAGATCGGATTGTCGAAATTGCTGCTGTACGGCTCGACGAGTGGACCCCAACTGGGGAGTTGAACACACTCGTCAACCCTCAAACGCCGATCTCTGCACGTTCGCAATCTGTACACAAGATCGATGAGTCCATGTTGACAGAGGCGCCTACTTTTCAAGAAATTGCGCCACAATTTGCCAACTTAATCGAACATTCTGTTCTCGTTGGCCACAATATCTTTTCGTTTGATTTGCGTTTTGTGCTCTCACACACGAGGAAGGTGTTTGGGGCTGGACCCAACAATTGGGCGATCGATACGTTGATGTTGGCTCGTCGGTTGATGCCGGACGCCAAGTCCCACAAGCTCGAATCCCTCGCGAATCACTTTGGTATCCCCATCATCGCACACCACGCGATGAGCGACGTGTACGCAAATGCTGAGCTGTGGCTGCGATTGAGTAGTTTACTGATGCAAAGAGGGTATCGGAAACTTGGAGATTTGGAGCGTTTTAAAGCGCTGCGTCGTCTCGATGGAAGTGGGCTGCCCACTTTTGATGAGCTCCCACCGGTGCGATTGACCCCACGCTGAAGCCCAACGCAAAACAAGCTCTCCGCTTTTCGAGCGGAGAGCTTGTGTCAGAGGGGGATTAGTTTGCGAGTGTGAACTTGGTGGGTTGTTGTGTTGTGAGGTTTTTCTTCATCTTGGCGAAGGTCTTTTTGCCGATACCACGCACTTTCATGAGCTCGGTGGTTGACTTGAACTTTTTGAACTTGACCCGGTACTTGATGATGCGTGCGGCGATTTTCTTGCCAACACGTGGCAGCAAGGTCAGCTGCTCGGGGGTCGCGGTGTTGATGTTGATGACACCTTTGATAGCGGATTTTTTGGCCATCGCTGGGGCTGTCATGCCGAGCAAAAACAGCGCGATGAAGAAGAATTGGCGAGTGATTTGTGTGTAACTTGTTTGCATGATGATCCTCCACTTTCGTGTGTTTGATCAGAGCCTTTCCCCTCGGAAAGTCCCCTTTTGGTGAAAAATAGATGGCTCAATGTGCCATCTCAAAAGCTGATTGTGTGATGGTCTGTCTGTATGAGTTCTGCTTACTCCGGAAAATCCCGGATGTGCAGTTGACCGTTGACTGGAAACCCCTCAAGGAAGACGTTGAGTGAGTGGTCTCGATTGACATAGGCGATGCCAAGTTTGGTCCAGATGCTCTTGCCTGATTTGGACTCGACGATGGTGTAGACGGCTTTTCTCGCTCTATCCGGTCGAGGTGGTCTCTCTTGGACCGTGTCATCTGTAAACGATTCTTCTTTCATGACTTCTCCAGTTCATCAATTGTGACCCCCTCTGTGGCGGGCCTTGTTGTTTTGTCGCGACACCCCTCCCTATAGCAATTTGTGGACCTATTGACAGCTTTTGGGATTTTTCTTGAAAAGCAAAGCGTTATACTTGTATCTTGAAGTCTCTGTCTCGGAACTGTGCAACATTTGGACGTCCAACTGTACAAATATGCTCCAGATCTGCGATGAGTTTTCTTCTTTTCTCGGTGGGTCGTTGGTTAGCTCATCTCGTTAACAGGGAGTGTTCCTTGAAATTCCAAAATCATGCATCGATGTCGTCATACTGGGAGGGGGTGTTGCCTCAACTTTCTCGTGAATTGGGGGCGTGCAAAGACATCTCTACATGTAAAGCTCTCTTGCAAGCACAAACGTGGCTTTACGAGCCACTCCGTACCCTCTCACGACATCAACATATTTTGAGTCTTTGGGGAGACAGCCGTAACTTCGATGAGTTTGCAAAAGAGCAAATTGTTGAGCCTGTCATTGTCGAAACAGTCGGGGAAGTTGCGAAGCGTCAGATGACTGGAGAGGTGATCCATGCGGGGCTTTTTCACACCTATTGCTATCTCTTAAGTCTCATCGAGACGCCTTTTGGGATGAAGCGAGATCGTTGGGTACACGCTGGATTGGGAGAGCTGTTTGGGTTGCCCTTTGATACGTTCAGTCCTGCACCTGAGCAGGGGACGTTGTTGACAAACATCTCCTATTTTTTGGGACGCATATCATTAAAAAATTACGCCAAACAGCGTGCGACACTGCGTTCTATGAAGCCACTCATCACAAGGAGTCTGTATGAGTATCCATACGAAGAACTTCAATGTTGGCGGGTTGTTGAGAAGGTGCCGATCGACGAACACGAACAATCGGTGAAGATCGTAACAGATCTCGTGTTGCCTCCGATGGCCGGAGAGAACCCTTTACAGTTGTTGATCTATTGGCTCGAAGATCAAACAGGTAGGCCACGATTGATCACAGCTTTTTTGGTGGGGTGGGAGATGGTGGAGAGTCTGTTGATGCAACAACAAAACGTTCCTGTCGAGATCAGCTTGCGTTTCAATGCCTGCTTGTCCTCATTTGGGACAGCGCCAAGGCAAGGCATTCGTTCGATCACGCCAGTGTTTTTGTAAGAGGGCTGTTGTAAGGGGAAAGACAAGGGGGGATGTGCTAGGGCTGTCTCGATGTGGGAGGTGTTTGACGTGTGTTGGTTTGGTTTGCCTTTTTGACGATGCGCGCCTTTACTTTTTTGGTCAGCGTGTTGCTCGCAGTTTGCACCGATGGAAAACTCGTGACGAACGCCAACGCTCCAAACATCAACGCAAATTTGAAGGAGCGAAAGGCGACCATAAACGATGCGTACTTTTGTGTGCAGACAACAGAGTCGATATGAAGTTGTGCGACATACTCTTTGAATATGTCTTCCTCTGTCAGCTCGCTGTACTCGTCGATGAGTGCTTGGTTGTCTTCGAGTTTTGGGAAGTTGAGGGTGAGGCTGTAGTTGAAGACGTGCCGTGTCTTATCGAGGATGTCTCTCGACATGCCCATTGGACGGGGGATAATGCACCACATCGTGTGCATGAACGAGTGGAGTTGATAGCCTATATACAACAAGAAAAGTGCAGCCACTGCGATGAGATGCCAGGTGTTCGCGGTGGACCAATTGCTCGAAAATTTGGAGAGTTGATTCAACATGAAACCTGCGATGACACCGCTTGTGGTCAGGAGCAGGCCGCCTTTTGTGTCGGCGAGTTGGATCCATTCTTGTGTGTACGTGATGACCTGTTGTAGGTAAGCGATTCTCCTTGGAAGAGGCATCGCGTCCAGGTTTTTCTCATCGGACTGCTTGGTGTCTTCCGATGTCTTCGGTGCTTTGTCCTTTACCTCCTCTACTTTCTTGTCTTCTTTAGAGGAAGATGCCTTAGAAGGCTCCGAATTTGTCGCCTCTTTTGGCTCAGGTTGTGTGTTCTTGTCTTCTTTGTTTGCGGATGATTGGTGTTCGTCTGCTTTTTTTTCTTTGTCTGTCATCTACCATTCCTTTGCGAACGGGCCATTTGATTTCTTTGAATGTGTCATAGGTGTATCTGATCTGTTAGCAAAGGGCAACGATTTTTGCTTGAACGGGGAGTGTCTGTCCACTTCTTGAGACTTTTGGCAAAAAACGCAGGTCTTCTTACCAGCCCAATGATTGCTTTTTCTGGATAACTATTTCGTGTTTGTGAGACTTTACGTTGCAGTGTGAGCGTGGTGATGAGTCTTCGTGACTTTTGGTGCCTTTCGACTCACTTTTGTTGAAACTTTTTAACAGGTTTTGGTGTTCTTGGGAGAGGACTTTTGGTGTTCTTTGTATGCCAATCATCGTCGATATGATACAACGTGTGTGAGGAGCGAGTGTCTCTTGCTCACACAATGTATGTTCTCTTGTATTCGCTGAAAACCTGTACATATATCGATTCTTGTACCCTATAATGTGTTCTTGATTGAAACGTCTTTGATGGAGGTTCATGTCATGCATGGACGAAATGTTTTGACCTGGTTATGGTCTCTCGCGTTGCTTGTGGGTGTCTTTGCGCCCGAGGCTGCATTTGCGCAGACATCGCAGGCAAATAACTGTACAAAACCGAATGTTCTTTTTGTGCTCAACTCTTCGCAAAATATGAACAACAACAACAAGTGGACGTTGTTGCGCACGGCGCTTGGCCAGACGGCACAGCAACTCAACGCAAACTCGCGCATGGGTTTGGTGATGTTTAACACCAGCGCCAGAGTGGTTGTGTCCATTCGTGACAATGCGTTCACGTCGATCGTCCAACAGCTCGTGACTGCGAGGGCTACAGGTCAAGCCAACCACGTGCGGGCGATGACGACTGTTCGGAGCTACTTGAGCTCTGTCATTCGGGCGGATCAGGTGACTGGGCGCACCAACATCGTCGTCCTTGTCACGGACGGGACTTCCAACGATGGCAACCCCAACTCGCTCATCTCAGCTCTGCAAAATCTCTCCGTGAATGGAACAACATACAACATCAAGACATATGTCCTTGGAACAGCGACAGGCGGCAATCTCGTTAGTTTGGCGCAGTGGGCTCAGGCTGGTGGGACTACACGTCCATACCTCAACACACAAGCATCGACACTCTCTACAGAACTCAAAAAGAGCGAGCCGCAACCCAAGGCCGAAACCTGTGATGGTGCTGACGAGGATTGTGACGGGGCGATCGACGAAAACCTGACCAGACCTTGTACTGGAACATGTGGAAGCGGAACGGAGACCTGTAACAACGGAAAATGGGAGAACTGTAACGCGCAACCTGCTCCCGAAGTCTGCAACGCACGCGACGATGATTGCAACGGACAGGTCGATGATAATATCCCTCCTTCGAGTTGTCAGACTGCGTGTGGTACAGGCACACAGACTTGTCAGGGGGGGCGCCTTGTTTGTAACGCACCCCAACCTGCTCCCGAAGTCTGTGATGGAAAAGATAACGACTGTGACGGTCAAACAGACGAAAGTTGTCCTTGCACCGCAGGCCAAACACGTCCTTGCGGGACGGACACTGGTGAATGTCGCAAAGGTCAACAGGTCTGTTTGAATGGACAGTGGTCTACTACTTGTTCCGGCGCGATTGAAGCAAAAGCCGAATTGTGTGACGGAAAAGATAACGACTGCGATGGACAAACAGACGAGACTCTTACACGCCCATGTGCCAATGGTTGTGGTAGTGGCACTGAGACTTGTAGCAATGGGGCGTGGGCAAATTGTACAGCGCCCACACCGACGACCGAGACGTGTGATGGCAAGGACAATGACTGTGATGGTCAAATCGATGAAAACTGCTCTTGCACCAACGGCCAAAGGCGACCCTGTGGGACCAACATTGGTATCTGCCGAGCTGGAACACAGCTCTGTGCTGGTGGGCGATGGATTCCTACTTGCCTTGGACAAACCGCACCTCGCACCGAGACATGTAACGGTCAGGATGATGACTGTGATGGTTTGACTGACGAAAGTCTTCAGCGAAACTGTTCAACGGCATGTGGTAGTGGGATCGAGATTTGCCAAAATGGTAGCTTCGGGAATTGCTCTGCACCAACTCCGACAACTGAAATTTGTAACGGCTCAGACGACGACTGTGATGGTCAAATCGATGAAGGCTGTTCCTGTAAAGATGGCGAGACCCGTGCGTGTGGTAGCAATATCGGCGCATGTAAAGCAGGCACGCAAGCCTGTGTTGGCGGGCAATGGTCTGCGATATGTACTGGCGAAGTCAAAGGCTCTTCTGAGATCTGCGATGGAAAAGATAACGACTGTGACGGTCAAACGGATGAAAACCTGACGCAGTCTTGTGCAAATGGTTGTGGTGCTGGGACAGAGACCTGTCAAAATGGGAGCTGGGTCAACTGTACGGCTCCCACACCACAGAATGAAACCTGCAACGGTCGAGACGATGACTGTGACGGTGAAGTCGATGAAGGCTGTCGTTGTCCGACTGGCGCCACTCGTCCATGTGGCAGTAACATCGGTGAGTGTCGACGAGGCGTTCAACGTTGCGTCAACGGTCAGTGGAATACAACCTGTGAGGGAGAAATCGCCCCACAAACTGAGCTGTGTGACAGTCGAGATAATGACTGTGATGGCCAAACCGATGAAAGTCTCTCACGCGCCTGCTCAAACGGTTGCGGTAGTGGGACAGAGACCTGTCAAAATGGGAACTGGGTCAACTGTACAGCACCCAAGCCTGCTCCTGAACTTTGTAATGGTTCTGATGATGACTGTGATGGTCAAGTCGATGAAGGCTGCTCCTGTAAAGATGGTGACACCCGTGCATGTGGTACGGACACAGGCGAATGTGTACCTGGCGTTCAAAAGTGTGTGTCTGGTCAATGGTCTGGCACTTGTGATGGTGAGGTGGCTTCGAAAGCCGAGACCTGTGATGGGTTGGATAACGATTGTGATGGCTTGACGGACGAAGGACTCAGCCGCGCGTGTGCAAACGCTTGTGGGAGTGGGACAGAGACCTGCCAAAATGGTAAGTGGGCGAATTGTACGGCTCCAACGCCTGCGACTGAGACGTGTAATGGTCGAGATGATGACTGTGACGGAGAAGTCGACGAAGGTTGTCGTTGTCGCCCCGGCGCTACGCGCTCATGTGGCAGTAACGTTGGTGAGTGTCGCTCCGGCACACAAGCCTGTGTTGGGGGACAGTGGTCGACAACATGTACCGGTGAAACGGCTCCTTCCGCAGAGACCTGTGATGGAAAAGATAATGATTGTGACGGTTTGACCGATGAAAACATCGATCGTGCTTGCAAAACTGTCTGTGGAGTTGGGACAGAGACTTGTGTCAATGGTGTCTTCAGCGCTTGCTCTGCTCCCAAAGCCGAACCAGAAGTGTGCGATGGCAAAGATAACGATTGTGATGGAGCTGTCGATGAAACACTGACGCGCTCATGCGCTAACGCTTGTGGTCCTGGCTCTGAGACCTGTCAAAAAGGTACATGGGCTGGCTGTACTGCACCGACACCTGCGACTGAGACATGTGATGGGAAAGACAACGACTGCGACGGAACGGTCGATGAAGGCTGTTCTTGTACAACAGGTCAAGTCCGCGCATGTGGCAGCAGCACCGGCGAATGTAAAGCCGGTACACAAGCCTGCGTTGGTGGGCAATGGTCCGCGACGTGTACTGGCGAAACTGCACCCTCTGTCGAAACATGTGATGGGAAAGACAACGACTGTGATGGTCAAACAGATGAAAACCTGAACCGAGCTTGTAAAACCGCCTGTGGTAGTGGAAACGAGACTTGTGTCAATGGTAGCTGGACCAACTGCACCGCACCCACTCCAGAACAAGAAGATTGTGATGGGAAAGATAACGACTGTGACGGTTCTATCGATGAGAACCTCTCAAGAACTTGTTCAAGTGCTTGTGGTAGCGGGACAGAGACCTGTCAAAACGGAGCCTGGCAAAGTTGTAATGCACCACAGCCGGGATTCGAGCTTTGTAATGGTCGGGATGATGACTGTGATGGTCAGGTCGACGAAGGTTGTCGCTGTCGTCCTGGCGCGACGCGCCCATGTGGAAACAATGTTGGTGCGTGTAAAGCTGGTACACAACGTTGTGTCAATGGTCGTTGGGAAGCTGCCTGTAATGGTTCAGTGCAGCCTACAAGCGAAGACTGCAACGGACAAGACGATGACTGTGATGGTCAAACAGACGAAAACCTGAACCGAGCCTGTAAAACCGCTTGTGGGAATGGCACCGAGTCATGTGTCAATGGGAACTGGACCAACTGTACAGCACCCAAGCCTGCCCAAGAGATTTGTAACGGTCAGGATGACGACTGTGACGGTCAAACAGACGAAACTCTCACTCGAAATTGTCAGACCGCATGTGGAAATGGTACCGAGACGTGTTCTGGTGGACAGTGGGTGAATTGTTCTGCGAAACAGCCCATCAAAGAGATCTGTGATGGTACAGACAACGACTGTGATGGCGTTGTCGACGAAGAGTGTGCCTGTAAAGACGGTGATTCACGTGACTGCGCTTCGAACGTCGGCGAGTGTAAGGGGACACAAAATTGTGTAGGCGGGAAATGGGATGACAAATGTGTCAACCAAGTCCCACCATCCCCTGAAGTCTGCGATGGTAAAGACAACGACTGTGATGGATTAACTGATGAAGGACTCGTTCGTGCGTGTAAAACAGCATGTGGAGCGGGCACTGAGACTTGTCTCAAAGGAGCATGGGCAAATTGTACAGCACCGACACCCGCCCCCGAGACATGTGATGGCAAGGATAATGATTGTGATGGCCAAGTCGACGAAAACCTGACACGCTCTTGTTCAAACGCATGTGGAAACGGCACTGAGACTTGTACGGGCGGACAGTGGGTGAATTGTACGGCACCTCAACCTGCACAAGAGATCTGTGACGGCAAAGACAACGACTGTGACTCACAGGTCGATGAGGGTTGTATCTGTACACCTGGACAAACTCGTCAATGTGGTCCTTCGCAGGGTCTTTGTAAGCCTGGTGTTCAGAGATGTGTTGCGGGAGCCGACGGGCGCGGGCAGTGGTCCACTGTCTGTGAAGGCGTTGTCAATCCCTCCACCGAAGTCTGTGACGGTCAGGACAACGACTGTGATGGTGTCATCGATGAAGGCCTTCGACGCGAGTGTACAAACGCTTGTGGTCAAGGCCGTCAAGCTTGTATTGGTGGCAAGTGGGAGGCGTGTGTGACCGAACCGCCACCAGCCCCCGAAACTTGTGATGGAAAAGACAACGATTGTGACGGAACCATCGATGAAGGTTGTCCTTGTGTCGCTGGTGAGACCAAACCTTGTGGACTCTCTACTGGAGCATGTAAGCCCGGTACACAAACCTGTGTCGGTGGAAAGTGGGATGATACATGTCAAGGTAGTACCGGACCCTCAGAAGAAGTCTGTGACGGCCTGGACAACGATTGTGATGGCCAAACGGATGAGAACCTGATTCGCGAATGTACGACGGCTTGTGGAAAGGGTGGAGAGACGTGCCAGAAGGGCACATGGACAGGTTGTACCGCTCCACAACCCTCCACTGAGACATGTGATGGCCAAGACAACGATTGTAATGGTCAGATCGATGACAACGCGATTTGTCCAGCCGGCCAAGTCTGTCGAGCGTCGCTTTGTATCTCTTCTGAGATTGCTCCCGAAGTCACGCCGGATGGTGGTGAGACGATCCCTGAGACCACACCTGAAGGAGCGGATGTTTGTCAAAATGATAGCGATTGTCCGACAGGTAAGGTCTGCCGCGAAGGGAAGTGTTTTGATACTTGCCAAACGAATGTTGATTGTTCCGGTGGTCAGAGCTGTGTTGGTGGAGCTTGTATCGCAGGCTGCCAGATCAACAGCGATTGTTCATCCGGTGAGGTGTGTCGTTGGGGAAGGTGTTTGAAGTCTTGCTCTGAAGACACACAGTGCGCAACAGGGGAGACCTGTAAACTCGGACAGTGCGTACCTGAGTGTGTGTCTGATGCTCACTGTGATCCAGGAAAGGTGTGTCGCGCAGGCTACTGCAAAACGGGCTGTCGCGCTGATCCAGACTGTGCGCAAGCAGATGAAGCTTGCTACGGAAACTCCTGTTCACGTAACTGCACGAAAGACGATGAGTGTGCGTCGGAAGGTGGCCATTGCTACAACGGACGTTGTCTGCCTACGTGTAACCAAGCTTCTGATTGTCCTGCCGGTTACTCCTGTAATCTGGGGCGTTGTATCTCTTCCTGCCATCCTGATGTGGAGTCTCGCCAGTGTAGCAACGATAAAACTTGCTCAGCAGGTACGTGTTCATTCTCTTGTGGGGAGAACGGTGCTTGTACAAATGATCAATCCTGTGTGGATAACGTGTGTCGGGCAAATTGTCAGGACAACACATCCTGTAACAAGACTGAGGCTTGTTCGGCAGGTGCTTGTTTGTCTCGGTGTAGTATCACTGGAGATTGTCCCGATGGACATACGTGCTCAGATGGTGTGTGTCTCGCGAGCTGTGAGACTGACAGTCAGTGTCAATCCGAACAGGTCTGCCGCAATGGACGATGTGTGAAGGGTTGCCAAACAACAACACCTGTCGACGCTGGAACGCAACCTGATCAACCTTCGACAAACACATGTACCGGAAGCAATGTCTGTACCGGCGATACATGTAATCTCTCATGTCAAAGCGCTGCACAGTGTGCGACAGGCTACGGATGTGGAGATGTCGGTGGACAGAAGATCTGTGTTCCTGTGTGTCGTGTGGATAATGATTGTCCAAGCACATTCTACTGTAAACGTGGTCTGTGTGCGTCCGCCTGTAGCAGTGATGCCGATTGTGCTGGAGAAACATGTCAAAACGGACGTTGTGTGAAGACATGCCAAAGCAACGATGATTGTCCACAGCCCGAGGTTTGTGAGAACAACATCTGTGTGACGCCCAACCCATTACCCACGACAACCAACAAAGGGACTCCCAAGTTGGCAGGGGGTTGTGGTTGTAGCGCTGTCAAGGCATCTGACGCGACACTCTACACGATGTTCTTTTTCCTCTTTTTGTTGTGGCCTGTCTACAGAAGACGGATGCGCGACGGTGCTTGACAACCTGTAAAGGACTTTCTACTTTTGAATGGATCCGACGATTGTCCGTCCAAGATGGATGGAAGTCAGGTTGTCTCTACTCTACTTTACCCCTTGAAGAGGTCATACAATGGCGAAGCAAAGTCTTCTTTTAAGTCAAATCGTTGTGTTTGCGTGTGCGTGCTTGATGTTTGGTTGCAAGAGCAACGCTGCGCCTGCCAAAAAAGATAAAAAACTCTACCAAATCAAGACAGACGCATTGACCGTAGCGAAAGGGAAGAAAGCCAACGCTGCGTTTCATATCGTTCTCAACAAAGGCGCAAAGGTCCACCCCAAAGCACCTTTCAAGTGTTCAGTGACCTCTACAAAGGGGTTGAAAGTGGCGAAAGGAACCCTTCGACACCCTGACACCAAAACATCGAAGGACAAGCGCGATGTCAAAGTCCCTGTTGGGGTCACTGCTGTTGGCGGAGGTCAACAAACCGTGAACATGGCATGTAGCTTCTTTATTTGTACTGCAAAAATCTGCGCACGTACCGAAGAGAAGGTCAAAATCGCTGCCAAAGTAAAGTAAGCTTCTCGACATCCCACCCCAATCCCCCAAACACTCCGCTTTCTTAAAAATCTACCTCCCTCACTGTGACACTTCCCGACTTGGCAAGAATATGGTATGGAAAGTTCATATAACACCCATACATTTGCGATGCGTAAGTTTTGTTTCCTCAGGAGGTTCATGTGAGAAGGTGGTTGTATTTCCATCTCGCGACATTGCTGGTCTTGCCGCCTTTTTTGATAGGCTCCGTGCATGTTGTGACGTTGTGTGCGCTGGCGATCTGGGCGAGTTTGTTTGCGATTTTGGTCGGGATACGCTTTGCGCAACGAAAATCCGAGCTCCAGCGTATTTTTACGGACGGTTGGTTTTGGTTGTTTGTGGGAGCGACGTGTTACACGATCTTCCAGTATATGCCGCTCCCACAGTCGCTGCTCTCGTGGTTATCGCCTGGGGCTGATCTGGTCTACCAGAAAACACTCGGTGCGTTTGGTCTCTACGGCCAAGGGCAGTGGGCTTCGATATCGCTCGCGCCAGGGGACACTGCTGCCAAGATCATCCGGAACGTTGGATTCCTTGTGCTCTTCTTTGGTGTTCTTCAATGGTCTCGTAAACGCAGACATTTGGAGTTCATCCTGAAGGTGAGTGTGTTGGCTGCGACCGCGCTCGCGTTGTTGACCATCTTGCAGACCGTGTTGCGTGTGTACCGTCCTCTCCTGGGTCTCTACACTCCCAAAGGTTTGCCTGACGGGTTGTTGATGGGTTCACCTTTCATTAACAGCAACCATCTTGGCGGATACCTACTGTTACACGCGCTTTTGTGTATGTGTTTGTTGCATGAAAACACACATCGTATGTGGGGGCGGATCTGGTTTGTGTGTCTGAGTATTCTCTCGACGATGGTCCTCCTTACGTTGTCGCGTGGTGCGGTTTTTGCTTTTGTGTTCGGTAGTGTTGGTTTTTTGTGGCTTGTCTACAAAAAGCAAGCAGAGCCACATGGTCCTGCTTTCCGAAATGATCCCAAAAGTGAAAAGAAAGAAGAGTTAGAGGCGTCACGCTCTTCACGTCGTAGTGAGTCCAAAAATCCGTTCTTTGAGAACGCTGCGTTTCGTTATTTGGTGTTTGCATTTGTCATCGCCGGAGGGCTTGCTGCAGGGTTTGGCTCTGAGCTTATCGCAAAAGAATTCAAACAGACCAATTTGTCGATGAAGGAGGAAAAACTCTCCTTTATTTATCAGTCCTCTGCTCCATTGCTGTCTGTGTATGGGCGAGCTGGCGTGGGGCAGGGTGCGATGGCGATGGCCTGGCACCGTTTTTCGACGATCGACTCTATCCGACAAGGGCAGATGACAATCACACATGCTGAGTCGATCTTGCTGCAACCCCTCATCGATTGGGGGTGGTTGGTTGGGTTGTTGTTCTTGTGTGGGGCTGTGTTTTTGATGGGCTTCATGTGGCTTCACGCGACCACATTTTTGCAACGTGGTGTCCTGCTCGCCTTGATCGCCCTACTCGCACACAACCTCGTCGATTTTAACATCGAATTTGCGGGGGTGGGATTTCCATTTCTGATCTTACTCGCGTCAGTTCGTCGAATCCAAATGAGGCACGAAAAAGGCGTCCACAAAAAGACGATCATTTGGAACATCGCTGTTGGCGTTGTGTCCGTTGTTGTTGTCTCACTGTTTGCATCATCAGCGCTGCGACACGAATACCGTAATCTATCGAACTTGTGGAAGAATGAAGTACTCTCACAGCGAAAAAAGAAGGGCACTTATCGCAAGAAGTTCACGGCTTTGCTTCGCCATCATCCTTCGGATTATCTGTTGCAGATGTACGCCGCAAGGCAGGCTACGTTTGCACACCCTTGGCGACCCAAAGAGGCACTCAAGCATTTGGAAATCGCACAATTTCTCAATCCCTCAGCAGGTGATATCTTGATCTTTCGAGGGTATATTTTGTCACGACTCAAAGTGTATCCCCAAGCCTCGATTGCCTTCGGGAGAGCCGTCGATCTTGACATCTCGATGATGAAACCTGCGACGAAGACGATCATGAAGTTTGGGTTTCTGGCAGAGGCCATCAAGCAAAACCAATCGAAGATCTTGACGAGATATCTTTTGTACAAGTATCAAAGTCTACACCCTAGTGGGCGGGAGCTCGAAGAGCTCGCGACATTTGTGACAAAGCGATATCCCAAGCTCCCTGCTGGGTATCATATCCTCGCGCTGTTTTATCTCAACAAATACACATACGAACAGGCGCATACCCTCAAGATGCGTCGTTTGCTCAAGCGACAAGCCAAGCAATCACTACGTCCCATCACGCTCACAATGACACAAAGGCGCTGGCTAGAGAAGATCAACCAAAAAGCGCCAACCAAGGATGAACTTGCAAGCGCTGAAGCGCTGACGTCTTATTTTCAATCACACCTGAGTGTTCACCACAAACGCGCGGCAGAGTGGGAGGTGAAGCTACGAAGGATACTTCAGCGGATCAAAACGGAGCTTCCTCAGTTGGAGAGTCTTGTGTTGTTGCTCAAAGGGTACATCGCGAGACAAAAGCAGAAATTGCCCCAAGCCAAGCGCGCTTTTTCCAAGATCTTACTTGAACATGATACATACCACTGGAAGGCTTTTTTCGCTCTTTTCCAGATCATCCTGGCGCAAAAGGACAACGATGGGATGGTGCGCTGGTTGGGATTCGCGAGGCGTCATTTTCGTACAGCCGCACAGCGCGCGTATGTGTATTATCTGGAAGGGTTATGGTGGGAGAAGAATCACGAGTACAGGCGCGCGATGAGTTTGTTTGGTGATGCGTTGCGTTTGCAAACAAAGGACCGTTTTATGCTCGCGCTGGGACGTACATGTGAAGAGGTCGGGATGCACCAGTGCGCGCTTCGTAATTACCGACAACTTATGGGAAAACCCAGGTATCGATATTTGCAAGAGAAAGTGAAGTTTCTTCTCGCTCGCCCCAAACGCACACCTTCTCCTTGAGCTTCCGCTTCAAATCCTCTACATTGCGGCCTGGAGCATCATGACGATGACTCATGCAACGATGTGGAGCTGCCTTCATGAAAACCCCCTCAGTTCGAGAAGACATCCGTGCCTTTCATGCCCAACATATACTCGTTGACTTACATGTCGATGTGATCATTCAACAGCGGCTGTTTGGGTACGATATTCGCCGAAGCCACGAGCCGTGGTTTCGACATCAACCACTCTTTCGACACGCTGATATCCCTCGTATGCTCGAAGGCGGCTACACCTTCGCAGCCCTGGGTATCCATTATTTCCCCTGGGAATCCAAATCCGGATGGAGAGAGGTTCGTCGACAGCTGGACTATATGGAGAAGGTTGCTTCTGTCGATGAGCGCGTTGTGATCGTCGATACGGTCTCCGACATTCGCAGGGCCAAAGAACAAGGAAAGCTCGCGGTGATGGCAGGACTGGAGGGGGCACATCTACTCGCCGGTCAGATTGAGCATATCGAAGAGGCCAAGCGGCGGAATTGTATCTACATGACGATGGCGCACTTTAGTAAGAATTCCGCTGCGACACCGAGTATGGGACGCGGAGCGAACGAGGAGGATGGTCTCACTCCTTTTGGAAAGCAACTCGTAGGTGCACTCAACGAGGCGAAGATGATCGTCGATGCCGCCCACGTTAACCATCCTTGTGTCCTCGATATATGCGAAACCTCCAGTCTTCCAGTGATTGCATCGCACACATGCTGCCGTGGGTTGTACCGAACGCCAAGAGGTCTCGAAGATGATGGCATTCGCGCGATCGCTGAAACGGGAGGTGTGATGGGGATCATCTTCTCGCCTGGATTTCTTACGGGAAAGTTGAGAGCGTCACTCGATCAGGTCGTCAAGCAGGCCCTTTATATCGCTGAGATGGTTGGCCCTCAACACGTCGCGATTGGCTCCGATTTTGATGGGTGGATACCTTCTATTCCGGATGAGATGTTTGATTGTCGTGATATGCCTTTGTTGACGCAGATGTTGTTCGACGCAGGCATGTCAGAGGAAGAAGTGAAGGGGATTTTAGGGGAGAACTTTTTGCGGGTGATGCAGGAAGTCAGGGGGTAAGGCCGTCGGATGGAAAAAAGAATACGGAAAATGAGACGAAGACAGAAGGTTGTTGCTGAAGCCACAGGCTTTGTTATTCATCGTCGACATGGCCCTGCCATGCCTCCTCCTCATGCCTTGCCTGAGGCCCCATCCACTGCCCTCTTGTCTTCGCTTTTTTCCATCCGACGGCCTCAGGCTTTTTCCTGCCTTCTTGTTTGTTTTTCTCAGGTCGTGAGATTTTCGTCATCAGGGTCGGAGTTGTAGTATCTGTAGGACGCTCTGTAGTAGCCCTGGTACTTGGCGTAGTAGTAGTTTCTTCTGTGGCGGGGCTGGAACTTGTTGAGGATCGCGCCGAGAACATTTCCTCCAACGGACTCGATACGACGGGCTGTTGCGTGGAGTGCGTTCCAGTTTGTGCTCGCGGAGGAGGCGACGAGGATACACCCATCGACGTATTTTGAGAGGACTGCGGTGTCCGCGACGTTGAGTGTGGGAGGGGTGTCAAAGAGGACGAGATCGTAACGCTCTTCCAGCTCTGAGAGCATCCTCATAAAGCCATCCGTTTCGATCAACTCCGTTGGACTTGGTGGGATGGGGCCACAGGGCAAGATATCCAGGTTGGGGTATTCTGTTTTGATCAACGCTTCGTCGATGGTATGTCGTCCAATGATCACGGTAGAGACACCTTTGGAGCGATCATAATCGAGGTCCATGATTTTGTGAACACGTGGTCGCCGCATATCCATGTCGATGAGGATGGTTTTTTTGCCCGCGTGTCCAAACCCGATGGAGAGGTTGCTGACGAGAAAGGTCTTTCCTTCCCGTGGAGAGGGGCTTGTAAACAGGAGTTTATTGAGATTGCCATCCGAAGACATAAAGAGGATGTTGGTCCGCACAGCCCTGATCGCTTCTTCGAGCTGCGTGAGCGGGCGATCTGGGTTGTACAGTGGTTCTTTCCCTGAGGCTGTTTTCTTTTGCGAGAGCAAGGGCATCTCGCCAATAGGAGAGACGCGACATTTGAGCTCGATATCTTCGATGGAGCGGATGGAGTTGTCCATGAGCTCGATGAGCAAGAAGACACCGATAAGCGCAAAGAAAGAGAGCATTGTCCCAATAAACGTATTTCTCATGACCCTTGGCGCGAAGGGTTTTTCTGGGAGCCTTGGACGTTCGACGATACGTACGTTTGTGGTGATAGAGTCTTTCAACAGTTGGAGTTCGAAGTATCGTTTGTTGAGTGTTTCGAGGGAGCGGTCGAGTGCTTTTTGTCGTTGTTTGAGCTGATCGAAGTTGAGGTTGAGTCCGTCGAGTTTTTGTAGTTTGCGTTTTGCTGCGCGGACTTTGTAGCGAAGTGTGCGTTCCTCGTGTTTGACGGAGCTGAGTTGTTCTTTATAGCTCTGCTGGATCATCTTGATGTGATTGATCAGGAGTGAGCGTAGTTGTTTGAGTTGTCTGTCTATTTTTAGCACTCGATGGTGTTTCGCGCGGTATTTACTTTGTAGTGATTCTCGTTTGAGCAGGAGTTTGCTGTAGTTCTCTTTGAGACGCGCGACGAGTGCGTTTTCGAGGACTGGTGCGAATGAGTTGGCGAGAGGGTTTTTGTCGCGTTTTTTGCGCATAAAGGGGCGCAATTGTGATTCTAACTCGATGCGTTTGAGGATGACCTTGATCATCCGTTGGTTGAGCGCTTCGAGTTGTTTGAATGCGAGGTTACGTCTGTCATCGAGGGAGGTCGTGAGGATGTTGTGTTTTTCACGAAAGCTCATCAAGTGCTGACGTAACTTCTTGGATTTGTTTTGGTAGTCTTCGAGTCGACGTTTGATCTCTTTGTACGCGTTGAGTGTGGTGCGCAGTCGGAAGAGTCTGTTGTACTCTTGATAAGCCTGTGCGAGCGCGAGGGTGAGCTCTTTGGCTCTATGTGGGTCCGTGTCTTTGACGGTGATCCGAAAGAGCGAGCTTTTGCGGATGGGGGCGATACTGGTCTTGGCCTTGAGAATTTGGGAGGCGTTGGGACGCAGCTTTTGTATCTTTTCGGCCCGTTTTTTAGGGTCTTGGACGCGATCCAGTCCGTAAAAACCTGCTGAGCGTAAGATCCAAGGGCGCGTACTTAGCGCACGTTGTGCGATCTCGTCGCTGTTCAGGATCACGCGCTGGGTCGCGTAGAAACGTCGTAATTGGAAGCGGTAGTTGAGGACGTCCCGGATGTCTGTAAAGACCTTGGGGGCGCTTGCGACGACTTCGACGATTGTGTTGGCTTTGTATTGTTTGGGTCGAGAGCGACTCCACTGGTAGGTCAAGAGACCGAAGGCGGCCGCAAGGGGGAGGACCAACCAAGCTCGACGTCGGAGAAGATCAAAGATCATCATAATGTTGATAGAGATCTCTCTTGGGTCTGTGTCTGTATCGAGGTCTGGAGTGATGGCCATCGTGCCTGGGGCTGGTTTGGCCGACAGTCGCCTTCTCATCTTTTGGAGATGTGATTGGAGCTCTTGTGATTCAGGAGCTCGTCGTTGGGGATTGGGCGCTTGAAACTGTGTCATGGGTTCAAACTCACGTGTTTCAAAGATAGAGGTTATACAGATCGTAAAAGGCGTACAGATATGATTCTTGTTGTGAGGGCAACAATCACACTTTTTCTTAACTTTTTTGTGGAGTGGAAGGAAAGATGAACAAGGAAACCCATAGGATATGGAGCAGGTTCATCAAATAGGATTAAAAGAAGCGGCTGGCATCTGTTTTGCGGATAACAACAGTCTCTGTCCAAGGAGGAGAGGTGGGGTCATTTCCGCTGATGTTGGACTCTCCTGTCACGATGACTTTGGTCTTTCCGTCGTAAAATCCACCTTTACCACGACAGAGTTTGGCTTCAACTTCGATGTCACGTACACGAGCTTCGGATTGTGAGATCTCGTTGTAATGGAAGTTGAGCTTCTCAGAGTCGTTTTTGGCTGCAGCTTCTTTGAGGTTGACGCTTGAGCGCTCTGTCAAGAAGAGCAGGGCCTTTGTCGCGGTCAACTTATCACCGAGACAATCTGTCGCGGTCAAATCTTCTTCTTTTCGTGCTTGTTTCAGCTTGGCAAAGATCCAGTTGTAAATACGCTTAATATTTGAGACTTTTCCAAGCGCTCCGTTGAGCTTTTGGGATGTACTCATTTTCGAAGTGTCGGCATTTGTACTGTCTTGAGCAGAAACACTTCCACCCAGACAGAAAGCAAACAGGGCAATTAAAGCCCATTGCCCAATTTGTTTACCTACGGATATCTGACGTTTCATATTCATACCTTCCTTGTTCGCATGAAAGTTGTAACTGCCCACAACCTATAATCGAACCTTTGACACATAATTGAATGTGGGTACAAAGCCCCAACATACAGAATGTACGACAAAAAGCTTTAAATGTCAATCTTGAATTCACCCAAATGGCAAGCATTTTGGTTGTGGAGTTGAGTCTGCGACCAAAAACGAGTACCATCCTGGTGGTATTGTTCTTTATACGTTTCGTGAAGCCATTCATCACACCACATTTTGTGTTTTGTGGAGGTTTTTTTCATGGCTGTGTCTTTTCGCAAGGTCTTTTTGCGTTTATTTCGTATGTTGTTTGGTCTGGTGTGTGTGTTTGCTGTGAGTACACAGTGGGGGTGTGGTCCTAACTTGCAACCAGGCGCACCGATTATTCGAGATTTTTCTTTTGTAGGACAAGAGACTGATCGCCCACAAAACTTTCGCTTTCGTATCCAATGGCAAGACTTTGAGGGTGATCTTGGGATTGCGCCAAGCTCTGCCCCTACCTCAGGTGAGAGAAAGTCCATCCTCGTCATCGAAATCAAAGATCCCACAGGGGTGCAAAAGTCATCGCTGATCGTCGAATTCCCTTTGCGCACAGAAGCCTCTCGGTTTGGTAGCTTTTTGTTGATCCCTGAAGGCACAAAAGAGGGCCTCTTTAAAGAGCTCGGGATTATCCTTGCCTCCGACGAAACATATCCTTCACAGCTGCAATTTACCTTGACGATGTGGGATAGCCTGGGGAACAAGTCCAACCAGCCTTCTGTCACCATCGCGACGACCAATTAAGCTCTCGGGAGAGGAACATGTCCTATTCATCTTGTAAATTGACGACATACAGCCTGCTCTTTCTGCTGCTCTTTGGGATCGCTGCCTGTCAGGATGCCCCCAAGACGATCCCCGGCGTGACTGGGCAGGTCGTTCTTGGTCGGGAGATGTTGATGTCCGACAAGGCCTCCAGGATCGTCGTGTTGGCGTACGAGACCAAACACTACGATGAGACGACAAAATACCTCAAGGAAGACGCGACGCCACTCGCAAAGACGACGATATCAGAGCTGAGTTCGCCTCCGTATCCATTTTCACTTGACGTGACACAGACAGGCGTCAAGGTCTTCCTGATGGCTTTTGTCGATCAGGATGCTTCAGGGGGAGACGCGCCCACCTCACAAGACGTATACGGTTTTTATCCCGCAGATCCCGCCAACGATACTCCGATCTTGCTGAGTGGCTATCGACTCGAAAATATCGAAGTCACCGCCGGCGAAATCTACAAGAAACCTGCGCTCTCCGTTGACGTCTCACTTGCGACCAACATTACACTCGAAAACGCCGCGAAAAAGATCATCTTTGGTGTGTGGAAAACCAAAGACATCAACACCGAGATGCAGCCTATGGCACAACGTCTTCCTGTCCTCCAACAGGAGATCACCGATCTCTCCAAGGCGAGATGGAAGTTTGAAGTCCCACCCGGTGATGCGTCCGACGAAGTGATCCCTTTTGCCTATCTCGATCAAGATAACGATGGGACCTTCTCGAAAGGTGACGCCTACGCCGTGTGGAGTGATAAGCCGATCAACCTCTCACAGGTCTTCGAAGAGACCATCAGTCTGACGATCAAACTCGTTTATGAACCCTGAATTCCCATCTGTTGGTGAATAATGTGAACACTCTCCAGGCGCCTCGATGGGGCTTTTGTGTATCCCCCAATGTGAGGCTCTTTTGTCTCTCGCTGCTCTTCTGCGTCTTGTTGACCCCTACCTCTCTCTGGGCCAACACGCTGACTTTCTCCTCCCACGCTCAACACCTCGACGTCATGCTCTCCACTGAGCAAAGGGCCAACTTCGTGCTCTATCGTCTCTCTGCTCCCTCCAGACTCGTCCTGGAGCTCAATATGTCCTATAATTGGCAGAACAACGCGCCAACATACCAACGCTCTCCACACCCTAACTTGCTTACTCGTGCCAAAATTGAATGGCTGTCTTTTGGGCGACAAAAAATGCAACGTGTGACCTTTTTTTTGCATCCAGCTACCCGCTTTCGGGTGATGTCCTCACGAGGAAAAATAGGGTTGCGCTTTTATAAAAGTCAGCTTCCCACCTCTTTCCAAAAGGGAAGTGGAGCGCTTCGAGGTACGCTACTGTCATCACTTCCAACGCCTAAGGTGACTGCCCCTGTGAAACAGAAACCCCTCGATGTCCGCGCCTTGTTCCTCTCCTGGGCGTTACCACCACAGCCTTCTGTTGTTTTGCTGGATTGGCTCTCGTTGACAGAGACAAAGAACCCATTCACCACCTCCGAACCTGCCATTCAATTTCCTGCTGAAAGCTCCCCTCAGATGGAGCCTCTCTTCACAAAAGGTAACCGCACCGCGATGCGACAAAGTGCGTCTTTTTTACGACAAGTGGACAATTATGCCCTTGTCTTGACCAGCCCCAAGGCCGGAGACAAACAAGTCGAACAATTACGTCGGCCACCTGTTGATACAGAGCTGCCTGATTGGCAACAAGCGTTGACGCTCGTTTCCCAACTTCACACTCGTCTGTCACCGCCCTCTAGCGAGTGGATGGCGCGCTGGAGGCGCCAAACTGGTCTCTTCCAAAAAACTCGTTCTTATGCGTCCTCACTCCCTCAGATATCCCTCACCTCAAAGCATTCTTTCATGCCGTTTACCGCTCGCGTGGTTGGACGCTGGGAGGAGAGCCGACAAAGAGCCCTCGCAGAGAAGAAAAGAGCCCTCACAGAGAAGAAAAGAGTTTCTGTTCCCAAACGAAATGCTCGGCTTGTTCTCCGCAAAGCATCCGTTGCAAAGCGGAGTGTTGAGAGGACGACGAGGTCTGCTGCAATTGGAAGGAAACCCAATGTGCAAAAGAGCGATGAAAAGGGACGAGAAAGTGTTCTCGCACAAGAGCGTCTTTCCTGGCATCAGCTTACAAAAGAGAGCGCCAGAGTGCGACCGATAGTGTCGGTCTTGAGTCGACGAAGCGCATTGCATTTTCGGGACCAATTGCTCTATGATGGGCGCAACATTCAACGTGCAAAGAGGTTGCTGCGAAGACGAAGAGGTCTACACAGACGACGTCTTCGTCAAGGTGTAAGACGCTGGAAAAAGCGAACCCGTAGGTTTTTCCGCAAAGAAAGTCAGCGTTGGCTTCGTATGGCCAAGCAGAGACACACGCAGTGGGTCGCGAGATATGAACAGCAGATCTTTCGCGTGTGGCGCTCTGGTCCCGCCAGAGTCTCCTGGAAGATCAAGCGACGGAGACAGCCTGTCGTGAAGCGTTCCAAGCCAAAAGGCCCTGCGCCTACGTTGATGGATGCCTTCGAGAGTGTTGTACCTTTAAGGAAGTAGTCAAGCGAACACACAACGAGTAGGAGTGTATGGATGGCCGGGGGTCTTCGAAAGGGCAAGTCGACGTTGCGGTTTTGGGATATGAAGTACGTAAAGGGCGGTCGAGAGGTCATCCAATCACTTGGACAAGAAGCCATACTTGGACAGAACTTCGCGTTTCTCGGGCCGAACTGGGGGGACACACCGCTTGTTGCGTCCATCTTGCAAGCTGCTGGCGCGCGACGTCCGCCTGCCGCGTTGTTTCCTCTTTGGGGAGATGGATGGTGTGAGTTGCCAGGAGTCTCGCTGAGACAACGTCCCGTTCCCTCTTGGGGAGCGACCGGGATCTGGTGTGAAAAACAACAGTATCGTGCTGGATTGGATGCTGTGAAAGCCGTTGTCTTCGCTCCCCAGAGAGCTGGAAAGATGCTTGAGGTCGCGCTCTCACATGATGGTCTCGCGATGGGAAATCAGCCTATCCCAATCGATGAAGTCGGGGTCGGGTATGTGATGTTACAGGGACTTCCTCCTGGTCGATTCCAACTCGCGCTCGCTGATGGTTCTGCCTCTACTTCGTTCCAGGTCGCTATCGAACGCACAGAGACGCTCTCTGGAACGTGGATTCAGCAGTATTTGCGTGACACTGGGATGGGGCGGATGGTGTTTGTCTTTGTCCTCAAACTCGAAAGTTTTGGCGCGCCTTTGCGCGGGGATGTCGGTGTCAATCTGCTCGATGGGGGACAACATCCAATCAGTCCTGTCTCTGGAGAAGTCTTTCGGGCTGATGGAGGTGGACGTATCGCCGGAGAGTTACCGATCGCAGGTGAGGGCCCCTTCCTGTTAGAGATTCGCTCGCTGACCGATGAACTTCGTCACTGTGTGCTCCCCATCCCGCTTGAACACGAAGATCTCGAAGATGATGCGCCTCTTCTCAGCGAGCCCTTTGGACGCGCCAAGTCGTGGAGTTGGGTTGGAGGTGCGCCTGATGCGATCCTCGGTTTCTCCACACAAGATCACGAAGGAGGCGGACACGCGCCATTCCTCATCGAAGAACATCGTCAAGATGGTGTGGTGCTACAGAGTCAGGCCGTATTCTCCGAAGTCAACGCGATGATCATGGATCCTCTTCGAGGTTCATTGGTGATCCATCGTCAGGCAGAGTTGGCACCTGAGGCGCTGTGGACGCTCCCTCTGAATGGGCCCGTTTCTGTCGTGGCCCTTGGTGGATTTGTGAATGGCCGCCCCTGGGAGGGGTGGTTTTTGGCCGCCACAAAGCCCAACCACTCATTGTCTCTCTCCGTTCCTGAGATGGTCGAACCAGGCGAAGAGGTCGAGATTAAGCTCTCCTCCAACGTCGAGCGTGAGACACCTGTCTACATCGTTGTGCGCGAGCAGGGCGAAGAAGATCCTGAACCGTGGGGGCCTTCGCAATCACTCAAGCAAAATCTGCGCGCTATGACCAAAGACTTTCAGCTCGCGTTTGCGGACGATCCGCTCGGCGCGGCGCAACCTAAACCATTTCACTTTCACGATGATAAAGCACCTGTTGATTCTTCGGCGTCGCTAGAAGAGCGGGCTGATGGTTGGAGGCCTCCTCCCCCCAGCCTCGATGAATTCTCACAGGTTTTGTACAACGAAGTTGTGCGGCTGAAGGGGGTAGAGACGTTGCGGATCAGTGTGCCTGCGGAGATCGCTTCGTATGAAGTGGACGCAGTGTTACTCGAAGAGGACGGGTGGGTCTATGCGAAGGAGCACTTTGATGTGACATCTGGTTGCTTCCTGGAAATCCTCTCACCCTCCTTTGTGCATGCTGACGATGGGATGCTTGGAAAGATTGTGTTGCTCGTCGAGACTCTCCCTTGTCGAGTCTCATGTTGGCTGGACGGGACACCTGTGGAGCTCTACGATAATGGTCGAAAGCTCGCTTTTGACGAGTTTCTGGAGGAGCGCGTCCTCGAACTCTCATTCTCTGTGATGCCCGGTCATTACGTGGTGAAGGTGTTTGATCGTGATGAGCAAGAGATCGACACCCTTGAGCACTGGGTTGGCGGTTGGGGAGAGCGAACTGAGCAGCACCATACACTGTGTTGGTTGGAGACAGGTGCACAACTCTCTGATGAGCAGGGACCATTTGTGCCCCTTGGACGTCTGGAGCCGTGGATTCGACAGGTCGCACGTCATGTGGCGCTGATGCCTCCAGGCAATTGTGAGCAAGAAGCAGCACGTGTGAGAGCTTCGATGGCCTGGGTCGAATGTGCCCAGAGCCGGGAAGACGCTGAGAAAGGTATGCACTTCTTGCGTTTAGGGCTTGAGCGGTTGGAAGCGCTCATGTTGCCACGGGGTGGGTTTCGTTACCTGCCAGGCGCAGATCACTTGCCGACGTTCGGAATGGACGCAGTTCGGCACTTGTGGGAGGTTGCATTACCTGGGCGAGCTGACAGTCACCAAGCGCTGGCGATGTGGTTCCGCGATGTCGTCCATATGGCCGATGAAGCCTCGAAGGGCTACCAACTCAACAAGTTACCAGCGCGGATGTTATCCTGCCGTGATGCGTTTCGCGTCTTCTGTTTGGAGGATATCTCATCCCGTCAAAAGGAAGCTCTCTGGGAATGTGAAAAACGACTCTCCGAGCAATCCGGTCAGCTCATGGTGTGGGGAGAGCATGTTGTCGAAAGTCGCCAGGAGAGTTGTTACGCGGCAGCTACGTTGCTTTTGAGTGATGATGTAGAGCATCAGGAAAAAGGGGGACGGGTTGTGAGCGCGATCTTCTCACAGCTTGGGACAGAAGGGCAGCTCTATACCACGACGGATAACGTCGCGCTGTTGGCGTTGCTACAAGTCTGCGTATCCCGCCTGCATCCCGAAGCAACAGTGCGCAGTGATGGTGAAGACAGCCCATGGCGTGAGCTCGTCTTTATGCCCTTTTTGGACAACGTGGAGGTTTTGCAGGGCCCCATATGTGTTGCGACGTCTCAGCGTGTGACACGCTCTCTCGAACGCTTCTCCGAGCGAATCCCCTGCCAACTCTCTTTGCATCGCGTTGTCGGTGAGCGAGAGTGGGTCGATGAGGTGAATGTCGGAGAGCGACTTCAACTTACAATTGAGCTGCCTTCTGGAAGCCAACCTGGCGATCTACTCGAACTATACCTTCCCCATGCGCTTACATGTCTTGATGCGGCTGGAGACGATGAACCTCATGTGTTTGTGTTGCAACCATGTGAGCGGATACAGTTGCCGATCGCGGTGACGGAGACAACTGTTGGCGTCGACGGTGATGTTGGCCCTCAACACTGGGGAATTCGGCTGCGCAATCTTTACCGAGAGGAGAGAGGATTTGCTTCTTTTCGACACACGATCACTGTATGGCCCCATGGTCATCGAAAGCGTCGATGGAACGATCCACTCAAACAAGGATGGCGGAAGATTTTTGGCTGAGTGGTGGTTGTCAAAAGCACGATGTTTTTGGATTCAAGCGATGGAGAAGACATGCAAAATCACAGGCGTCTCTCATGGACTTTTTTTCCCACAGCGGTCTTCATTGGCCTTTTTGTGTTTTGTGTAGGGGTAGGAGCGAGCGCTTGCTACGCGTCAAGTGGTCAGCAGGTGCAGTGGGTGGGATTGGCACAGGTGAAGAAGCTCGACTCTGTGTTGCAAAATATCAAGCTGATCGTACAGGACAATTACGAAGCCAATCGACGTTTTTCGGGCATCGAGCGGACGGTTCGTTTGTTGAAGGGACGAATGGGAAAAGCGCTCGGGCTTCAGTGGTCTCAAGGGTTTCGTGTGGGAGTCTTCTCGTTTGGGACGGCGCGACAACTCTCGTGGTTTGATACCTTTTTGGGGTCGTGGCCGTGGGAGCGCTGGAAGGACGCGACACAGCGCTTGCAGATCGCAGTCGAGTTACCTCTACAATCTTCCTTTTTTCTGCGCTTTGGTTTGCGTCGTATGCTCAATCAGACGGCACTTTCGTATAGCGAAGACAAGATCTCTGGTGTCTACACTTTCTGGTTCCGTATGCGCAAGGGAGCCGTCGTCGTCCTCGCGCTCCATCCACAGCGGGTGATTTTACATGCGATGTGGTCCAAGAAGAGCATGTACTCCGCATCTTCACGGTACACACTGTGGCGCGAACGGTTTGCTTCTATCGCCTCGAAGTTTACGGATAACGCCTACTGGAGAGCCCGCCGCCGACTGCAAACGCTCGACAAATCACAGACACAGGTGACATTGTATATCTGGCCCAAAGCTGTATTGTCGTGGCTCGCGAACTTTGCACCGCTTGAGGAGAGATGGTGGCGCCCTCCTTTTCAGGGGATCGATGGGATTGGTCTCGCAGGTCACTCATACGGGCAGGAGGTGAGCATCCAAGAGCAGCTTTGGTTGAAAAAAGGTGCGACTAGGCCCCCGTTTTATTCGAGTCTTCATCGCTCACTGGCCAAGCTAGTCGCTTCAAAAGCACAGTGGATCGCAGATGTCGCCTTTGCCTTCACTGAGGAAAAGACCTCCGTGCGGAGTGTCTTTGGTACCACTGCATTCCAAAAACAGTTACACAAAGGTTTGAGGGCGTTATGGAAGGGGATGGGGCTTTCGCTGTCTACTCAAGCTCTTTTTCATCCATACGCAGCGGCTACATTGCGTTCTGTTTTTGGTGGGAGCGCGATCGTCTGGGGAGGTCATGGGGCTGTAAAGAAGAAGAAGCCCACACCGACCACACGCTCCTCTCTGCAGGTCAAAGATATCACTGAAAAAGCCGGCGCTGTTGGGTATCTGAGCGCGATGCAGAAGCTGATGTTGCAACGCCTTCTTTCGGCGATGCCTGGCTTTACGCGATTTGGCTTGTACGGACATCAACCCTATTACGTCTTTTGGGAAGGGAAGGAAGCCAAGATCGTGATCGGGTGGCGAAAGAAATACTGGGTCGCCACGAATGATCTGACACTCTTTCACGATATCCTCACGCGGATCGATAAAGAGCCTAAGCAAGCGATCCAAAATACAGATACACAGAGCTTGATGAATCTGCGCGTATGGGGGCGTAAGTGGGAAGTGTTCCACGTAAAACCGTCGACGCTCGATTGCTGTTGGATGGGGTGCAAAGTCAACAATTTGTTTTGGCAGTTGATCCAACGATTGGATACAGTCGAAGCGGCCGTCTCGCAAAATCCCAAGGGGGTCGCGCTTCAGTATCGCGTATTGTGGAGCAAAACGGCGCGAAAGAAAGATACACAACAACGATGTACGGATGTATCTCCTTTTTGGAGGGGGGTCGTGAAGCGAATCGTTGGACCGTTGAGCCATTCGATGTTGTGGAGGGCGGGAGTGATGGCGTGGAGAAGTCCCCTTCGTACATTTTTGCGAGAGCAGCAAAAGAAGGGCGCGTTACCAACGCGTTGATTCTTATTTGGTGAGGACGACGTAGTACCAAGAGAGGGAGTCGAGGCGGGAGTAAATCAAGAGTTTTCTGGACGATGCTTTTCCGTATTCGATATACCCGTACTTTGAGGCGTTTTTGAGGTGTTGTCTCAGCGCGACGTTCTGAAGGGGGGAGAGTGCCATGCTCCAACTGAGCGATGTTTTACGTTGGGAGCGTTTGTACTGTTTTCTCGTGTCGAGTAAGATCTCTCCATTCGGTCTCAAGAGCAAGACAGCCCGCGCCCACGGCATCTTCTTTTGGTTGCGTAAGAGCAGCTCCCGCAAAGAAGCGAGGCGCAAGTCCAGTCCGACGACACCGAGAAACTTCCCTTGTCGATCGTATAAAGCTCGTGTGCAGGCGATCGCAAGTTCGTGATTTTTTTGCGAAGTGATATAGGGGCGACTCCATCGTAGCCCCTTTCTTCCTTGCGCAGATCGAAACCACGGGCGTTTTCTTGGGTCGTAGCTCGCTTTGTAGCTTCCACGTCCTGGGTACAGGCTCATGACCCCATCACGTGTTGCAGCAAAAACGGAGAGCAGCGGATACCCCTTTGTCAGCAATTGTTGTCGAAGCGCAGCGTTCGGTTGTCCTTGCTGTGTGAAGGGGAGGCTTTGGATCATACTCTTTTGGAAGATCGACTGTACTGAATTGATACGCTTGATTTGCTGTGTGGCCTTTGCACCATCGGCACCTGACGCGATCTTGTATACGACATGTCCAAAGCTCGTTTGATCCCTGTAAAAGGGTGAGTTTGAGAGGTCAGGAGGTCGGAACGAGCGGTTGAGGTAGTACGTACTTTCTTTGACTTCGCCGTGTAGAAGGATCGTGCGAATGGTTTGTGCGAAGCTACTGAGGATACTTTCATACCGGAATAATGTTTGATCGAGGGTGTGCGCTTGTCGGTTGGCCAAGCTGATACGTGCGAGGCGGATTTTTTGTTGGGCTTGTGTCTGGAGGATGTGTTCTTGTTTGGTATACAACCACCAGATGTTGAGTCCGACGATGGAGAAGAAGATCATCAACAGGGACGCGAGGACCTGCTCTTGGTGCATGTTCGCTTGTCGGAGGAGTTTTCGCCAGATATTCTCGGGGAACGCCTGCACCTCTTGATGTCGTCGAAAGCGGCGAAGTTCGTCAGACAATTGCTGCACATTGTCATAACGGCCATCTGGATTGCAACGCAATGTTTTGGAGATGATCGCTTTGAGTACTGGAGAAGGCTTTTTTCCTGTGATGTCGAGCTGGAGATCCTCAAAACCCCCGAGGGTGGCTTGTTTCGCGGTTGCTTCAGGTGAGTTGGTTTTGCGGGCGGGGTACAAAAAGACGAGCTCGTACAAGATCAGGCCCAAAGAGAAGAGATCACTGCGTTCATCGAGTTCTTTGTGCTTTCCTTGTGCTTGCTCTGGAGACATGTATGCTGGCGTCCCGAGCATTTGCCCAATATGTGTGTGGGTCTCTTTGAGCTTGAGCTGCTTTTGGGGATTGAGTTGGGGGAGTTGTTCTTCTTCTGTGCTGTTGAGTTGCTTTGCAATGCCCCAGTCGACCACGTAGATCTCGCCGTACGAACCAATCATGATGTTATCGGGTTTGAGATCTCTGTGCAGGATACCTTTGCTGTGAGCGTAAGAGATGGTGTCACAAATTTTTAAGAAGAGATCGAGGCGGCTGTCGAGACTGAGATACGTTTGAATGGATGGAGACAGTGTGCTTTGTGTCTTGAGCAGGTAAGAAGAGAGTTTGGAGATGATCGATTTGAGCGTCTCGCCTTCGATGACCTTCATTGTGTAACAAGGTGGTTTGTCTTTTTCGCGGATGAAGGTGTGGACGGGGACAATCCCTGGGTGTTCGAGTTGGGCGGTGAGCTGGGCTTCTCTGATAAAGCGATCGACGATAGAAGGATCTTCGTTGAGCGAGGGGTGAAGTTGTTTGAGCGCGACGTCGCGACCAAGGGCATGCTGTCTCGCGAGGTAGATCGTACCCATCCCTCCTTTGTCGATATTTTCGGTGACTTCGTGTAGGTCTTGTTTGCCAACAAAGAACGGAAACGTAGCGCTTTGTTGTGCATCGATCTGTTGTAAATCTGCGCCTGTGACGGAGATGGTCTGTCCAAATCCTTTGAGCTCTTCGTGGAGGACTTCGCTCGTTTCATCTGTGGAGAGGGTGTGTGGGTTGGTTGAACGAAAGAACGGTGTGGGGCGCTTTGGGAGGTCTTTCGTGGCAATGTATGCGACAAAAGCGTCGATGTCATCGCTACCGGATTCTTCTTGGAATGCTTGGTACCACTGTTCGACCTCTTCACGCGCATGTTCACCGATCTTGGCGATAAGCTCATCGAGTGTATTCATCGAAAACCCTACCCTTTGTGATGTTCTTGCGAGATGGATTATTGGAGATCAAGCGCGAAGGATTGCATTAACTCCAGCGGAACGATCTCCAGGGCTTTTTGGTGTGTGCGGGCGAGGTAAATTTTGGGAGCGGCGTCGTGGTTGTAGGCTTCGAGCCATCGTGACGCACACAGACACCACCGATCACCCGGTATCAAGCCTGGAAAGTCGTACTCTGGTCTTGGTGTGGAGAGATCGTTTCCTCTGGCTTTGGAGAACGTGAGAAAGTCCTCTGTCAGTTTGACACAGATGGTGTGGGAGCCTCTATCTTGCGTGCTGGTGTTGCAGCATCCGTCCCGAAAGAATCCGGTCTTGGGATCAGCGCCACAAAGCTCAAGTGGTTGTCCGAAAACATTGATGGAGTCGTCTTTTTCCCATTGGCTCATCGTACTATTCTCCTACCCATTTTCTGCTCTGTTGGATGTGCATCTTTGTAACACAATTCGAAGGGATATGGTGTATGATTTCTATCCTACGTTTTTTATCCGTTGTCATACAAGGCCACTAGAAGGAAAAAATCCAGGCCTTAAGTCGATCCAAGGGGTGCTCATGTCATCATTTCAACACTCAACTTGGGACTCTACTTTTTTTGATCGCTCTGTGTTTATTATCCGGGACATCGATGTTGCAGACCTCGCGTCTGGTGTCAGGCATTGTCGTGAACAAGGCGCGGCGCTGCTCTTTGTGTTTGTCACTCAGCCTCTCGCGCAAACATTCGCTGGTTGGCGTGTCCAACTCGTCGATCAAAAGGTGACGTATACACATTCACTTGTGGAGCGTTCTACACCAATGGTCACACCTGGCGTGGTTGAGCTTCCTTTGCAGTTGGATGAGTCACTGTTGGCGTCCATGTTGCCTATCGCCTTTGATATCGGTCGCTGGACGAGATTTGCGAAGGACAAATACATCGCTGAAGAGACGTGGAAGGAGCTTTACACCAATTGGGTGATCAATTCGTTGCGAGGGGAGATGGCAGATCATCTACTGGCTGTGTTTCGCGAGCGTGCGCTTGCTGGCTTCGCGACCGCCCGTTGTAAGGGAGAGGTGTTGTCGATTCCGTTGGTTGGGGTGGGCAAGGAGCACCGTCGCGAAGGCATCGGGAGACTTCTGTTAGAGGCTCTTTGTGCGCTTAGAAGGAACCGTGCTGTGAGAACACTGGAGGTTGTGACACAGAAGGAAAACGAGCCCGCGTGTCGACTCTATGAATCATGTGGTTTTACCAAGAGCAAGGTGGAGTATGTCTACCACTTTTGGACTGATTCGTCGGTGTGAGGTCTCGTATTTTTGGGGGGCGGTGTGAGGGGAGGCTTAGAATTCAACGCTGCAAACGTCTTTACCGATTTGGTAGGAGGGGCGTGACATACAGCTCTCCAGCCAACGTCGAACCTCATCGAATTTGTGAAAGTCGATGTCATCGGCTGCATCGTAAAACCCAATCATACACTCGACCCATGGAAAGATCGCACAGTCAGCAATCGAGAAGGATTCACCGAGGATAAAGTCGCGTCCTTTGAGTCGTGCATCGAGAACACCGAGCAGACGCTTGGTTTCGTTTTGGTATCGTTCGAGAGGATAGGGGTGAGGGCAGGCTTCTGTGGCGAACTTGTAGAAGTGTCCAAACTGTCCAAACATCGGTCCGATGTGGCCCACCTGGAAGAAGAGCCATTCGAGACACTCCATCCGTCCTTTTGGGGTTTGTGGAATGAGCTTACCTGTTTTGTCCGCAAGATATAAGAGGATCGCGCCGGATTCCATCAATCCGATGGGGTTTCCATCTGGGCCATTGGGGTCGAGCAGCGCTGGGATTTTACCGTTGGGACTGATCGTCAAGTATTCTTCGGTGTGTTGGTCTCCTTCCATGATATTGATCAGGTGTGGTTCATAGGGGAGTCCAAGCTCCTCTAGTGCGACCGAGACCTTTGTGCCATTAGGCGTAAACATGGAGTAGAGCTGAATACGTTCTGGGTGTTTGGCGGGCCAGCGCTGTTGTACGATCGTCATAATCTTCCTTTCTGTCGGGTTCTTTGTGGGCCGTGGGCGTTTCTTCCTGACGGCCTTATTGGTTGGTGAGCAACGTCTCATTGCTCATGGGCTGTCTGTATGATGGTGTCCCGTTGGATGGAGTCAATAGATACCGATTATGTTGACTTGCGTTTTTGTGGTGTATTCGCCACCTTTACGTTTGAAAAATATACACATGAGAGAGGAACAGGTGTCTCTTTGTAGGGAGAGAATGACCTACCAACAACAAAGGCCTAAGGGGAGCGGTATGGGTGATCGGTTTCGGAGTTTGGAAGATGATTCATTTGATGTGATTGTCGTCGGTGCGGGAATGGGCGGGTTGTCAGCTGCTGCGTTGCTGGCAAAGCGTGGATATCATGTCCTCGTCCTTGATAGACACTACGTCGCTGGTGGGAACGCGACCGTCTTTCGACGCCCTGGGTATGAGTTTGACGTAGGCCTCCACTACATCGGTGAGTGCAAACCCGATGGCGGGATCTCCAGGACGCTGCGAGCGGCGGGAGTCGAGGACTTCTCGTTTATCGAGATGGACAAAGATGCCTTTGATGTCTTCCACTTTCCGGACTTTTCGTTCTCTGTACCGAGTGATTTGGACCTATACAGGCAACGTCTACTCGATTTGTTCCCCGAAGAGAGGCGAGGCATTGACCGATATATGAAGATGCTTCGTCAGGCCGATCGTATCGCAAAGATTCCTGGTAAAACGACGTGGCAGACCTTGCGCACATTGCTCTCAAGTCCGCTACCTTTGCGTTATCTCTTCTCGGATCTGGGGAGCTTTTTGGATACGTGTACTGATAACCCTAAGCTACGGGCTATCTTGACTGGAAATCAGATCATCTACACACAACCAGAGCGCAAAGTCTCCGCGATGATGCATTTGTTTGGATTTATGCATTATATGCACGGTCCCGGCTATCCAAAGGGAGGTGGCCAGATCCTCTCGGATAAGTTGGCCGACGCGATTGAAGCATCTGGTAGTAAGCTTCTGCTGCGTGCAGAGGTCGAAGAGATCCTTGTCGAGAAGGGGCGTGTCTACGGTGTGAAGTTCACCAATCGACACACAGGAACGCGCATTGTACGTGCGCCGATCGTGATCTCAAACGCCGATATCAAACATACCTTCTTCGATCTGTTCGCTAAGGACGCTGTTCCCAAAAAGACACGGGCACAAGTCAGTGAGTACGAGATGTCTCCAGGCCTTGGCGTTGTGTATCTCGGTTTAAAGGAACCGCGCCCACTGTCGGAGCTTCCAAACCAGAATATTTGTGTGTTTCCTGAGTATGACGTCGCGCCGCTCTACGAAGCGACCGCGAGAGGTGAGCACGTTGATGATCTGTGGTGTTGTGTGACTGTCGCTTCGACGAAGGATCCTGAGAACACACGTTTGGCACCTGAGGGGGTCTTAAATGTTCAATTAATGGGCCTTGCGCCATCACAAGCGTCTTCTTGGGGAGTCGATGAGGCGCAGGTGAAGGACCACTCCTATCGCAAAGAAGAAGCTTACAAACAAGCGAAGGAGGATTATGCACAGAGATTGCTCAAACAGGCAGAGCGTGTGTGGCCTGATCTCCATGAGCGGATTGTGTTCCAGGAGGTCGCGACACCTTTGACTCATCGCCGTTACACAAATGCGACGGACGGGACGGGGTATGGGATTGCGCTGTTGCCCTCACAGTATTTGTGGCGTCGTCCCGATTACAAGACACCGATCAAGGGGTTCTACTTGTGCGGGGCGAGCGCAAGGGGAGGACATGGGATTCCCGGTGTGCTGATGTCGGGGATTGGTGTGGCGCAGGCGATAACGGGGTTGCCTCTTGAGCGAGACATTTTTGGGGCATCATCGCCATATGCGGCGGAGACGTGGTAAGGAGGGGGATTAGAAGCAGCGACCGCCTTTGCCGAGGCTGGTGATGCGAGAGCATTTTTTGACCATTTTGCACTTGGGGGTGGGGGCGCAGAGCTTCCCCTTGGGGAGCTTGATACACTTCTTTTTGCTCTTACATTTTGGGGTTTTGTAGCAGATTTTTTTGCCGAAGAGCGTTTTGCACTTTTTCTTCATTTTGCAGGTTGGGACTTTTGTACAGATCTTGCGGCGTTTTTTGTTTTTCACGCAGGTGCGGACTTTTCTGCACTTTGGTACTTTGACACAGATACGCTTTCGACAGTAACAGAGTGTTCTGGCGAAGTAGTTCTTCATCACCTTTGCGGCGAGCATGGCCTTTTTTGTCTTTACCTTTCGAGCGGCCCGCATCACGTTCTTGAGCAACGCACGATCACACTCGCAAAATTGGAACTTTTCGATAGGGCGTTTGCGTCCACTTCTGATTTTGTTTTTGATGCAGATGTCGTGTTGTTGGCACACTCTATCGAGTGCGTCCTTGGGTGCTTTTTTGAAACCGTGTTCAGGTCCACACCAGTTGCCGTAAATTTTAACCTTAAACGCCCATGATGGCGAAGACCAGACCAAAGAGGACGCGAAAAGAAATAGTATGGCTATATTTTTCATGGAGATACCTTTTGTTTGGTGATGTTTCGATTGGACGTTCAGGGTTTTTTTTCCAAAAATCCTCCGTCCGTGAAACACAAAGTCAGACGTGAGCGATTGATTTTGATTCAAATCTGTCCTGTGTTTGCGCTTGACAATCCCTTGTAACCGGGATACCGTCGTCTTTTCCACGTGATGAAGGAGTTACTTATGAGCGAAGAGGTAAAGAGTCCAAAGAGTTTGCGTATCGTTTTGACAGGTGGGCCTGGGGGAGGAAAAACAACCGCAGCCGATTTGTTCCGGCGAGAAATAGGCGAGTCTGTTGTCGTTGTTCCCGAAGCCGCGACGTTGCTCTTCTCTGGAGGATTTCCGCGAGCAAGTAACGATAACGCGAGACGGTCAGCGCAGCTCGCAATTTATCACGTCCAGCGTAATTTGGAAGATGTCCAATCAGCTTGCTACCCAGAGCGTATCTTGCTTTGTGATCGAGGGACAGTGGACAGTGTGGCATATTGGCCCGAAGCTGATGGTGATTTCTTTGAGTATGTAGGTTCTTCATTGGATGAGGAGCTTGCTCGATATGACGCCGTGATTTTTTTCGAGACAGCAGCGGCAGGGAATATCTCTATCGAGGGAGGCAATCCCACTCGCATCGAAGATCTCTCCGAAGCCCGGCGCTTGGACAGTAAACTCCGGCGGTTTTGGTCCAAGCATCCCAATTTTTCTTTGGTTCCTCATAATCCTTCATTTTTCAAGAAGATCACTTACGGGCTCGCGACGATCGAGAGCATCATCTCACAGCTTCGTCCGAACGTGCACCCAAATGACGTCCAGAGTATTGTGTGACATCGTCCATACGATGGTCTTTTTGTAGGCTGTTTCTTGTGGCTCTTCTTTGTGTTTGAGAGCGTTTGTTGGGGTCGAGTGGGAGGGGGAAAGTGGGAGAACCAAAAAAGCCCAGACCTTGGTGAAAAGGTTTGGGCTTTAGAGGTGTGTCCAAACAAAAAAAACGACCATTGGTCGTTTCGATTGCGCAGACATGATGTAAAAGGCGACATCCGGATTTGAACCGGAGAATAAAGGTTTTGCAGACCTCTGCCTTACCACTTGGCCATGTCGCCAGTAGAGCGGGAAACGGGATTTGAACCCGCGACTTCAACCTTGGCAAGGTTGCACTCTACCACTGAGTTATTCCCGCGTTTCGGAGTATGTATATACCCGTGGGTCTGGGGATTGTCAATCTCTTTTTTGAAAAAGATCACAAATCCCCCTCAGCACTGGACATTTTTAGCCGATTTTTTCTACACACGTGACTACGAGTATGATCTGATCAGAGTGAAGTGTTTCTTTGTGTACCTGTACCCCACAGTGGAGTCCACTTGCGGTGTACAAGAACACAAAGAAGCACAAAGGTGCTCTCAACAAGGACAGATTGTGTGGGGGAGGTTCAAATCAAGTAAAGGAGAGGAGGGGCAGGAGAGAGAAGGGGGATGTTAGGGGAGACAGATTGCTTTGTATTCAACCTGAATGGTTCCACCTGGTGGTGGGATTTGGCTCTTCGCAAAGTTGATGCTGTTGGTTGCAGGATCGTACTGCCAACCATCTTGTGGATCTTCTTTGACAGTTGTTCCGTTGACCTTGATCTTGAGGGTCTTGGGATCAGCCTTACGTGAGAGGAAGAACTGTGTACGGTAACCGAAGGTGATCGAACCGAGACTACTCAGTGTTTGTCCCCATTGTTGGGCTTTGATGTGTTTGTAGATACCCTTCAAGCTGTTTGCAACAGCGTAGTAACGGCAAGAACCAGAAGTTTGACACTTGGACTCTTCTGTGGGTCCGATTGCAGATGCGCGGACGAGGTTGCTGTTACGGAAACCTTTGAGGTTTTTGAAGAAGTTGATGTAGAACCCGAGTGGGTTGGTGGACTGGTCGACCTCGTCAGAGACGAAGATGAGCGACAACGATGCGTCCGCACGGTAGAAGCCTTGGTTACAGCTTGCGCTGTTGGAGACAGGTGGGATGAGTGCGCGGTACGCAGCTTCAAGTCCACGCTCTGTCGCACTACCACTTGTACCCAACTTCGCGTTTTGACCAAAGGTCTGCGCAGGTGAAGGAGTACTTGGTGTGACGTATTTGACGGAACCTTGGAGACATCCAGGTGGGTGTCGGTTTCCTTGAACGTCTGTTGTGGTTGCACCAATGTGGTAGTCAACGTTGAGTTGGACGGCCCAGTTGATGAAGGTCTGGAAGTTGTTCGCCAACGCAGTCTGGTCATCACCCATCGAACAGGAGTTGTCGATGATGAAGATGATGTCCGTTTTGGGTCGGTTGAGCTGTTTGAAGACGTCTTTTTGGTCGTTAGTATCAACACCTTCGCCGACGAGTGGGACAGTTGTTGGGTTTTGTCCGGGGATGTTGTTGAAGATGTCGAGGTTACCGGAGTCAACACCCAAATCTTTCGCTTTGTAAGACATCTGGATTTTGATGGATTGTCCAGCGGTCAAGGTTGCGGGCAAGATGGGTTTTTGGTTGAAGCGGAACTCTGTACTTGTTGTGGTACCAAGTTCGACTTTGTTGACAGTGATGCTTGAGCTACAGCCTTGTGCACCGAGGTTGTAGATTTCGATGTCACGTGTTGGTGTCGCGCAACCGCGTTTGGTTGAGCCAAAGTCCATGTTGAAGGGGACGATCTCAAGACAGAGGTTACCGGAGTTACCTTGGAGCTTGATCACGAAGGTGGGTTGTTTTGAGTCGTTGCTATCGATGCCGAGGTTTGCTTCGTAACCTGTCGATTGTGCAGGTGTGTAGCTGATGTCGATACGCAACGCCTTTCCACTCTCAAGAGTTTGCGGTGTGTTGATCTTGGTGGTCAACTGGAACGCAGTGTTACCTGAGGGCTTGGTGCCGAGGATGTTGAGCGCTTTGAGATTACAATCTCCCCAACCTTTGTTGGTGACGTTGAGGCTGAGTTTTTTGGAGCGTCCAACGGGGACGAGTTGGAAGTTGAGTGTTGTGGGGCTGGATTCCAGCTGGCACTCACGATCGCCTGCCACTTGACCGTCCAATTCGAGTTTGATAGTGGGCTCATCAGGGTCGCTACTTTCGATAACGACATAGTCTTTGTGTTGGTTCTTGTCCGGAGGTGTGAATTTGACGAGGAAGTCAATACGTCCGTTTGGTGCGATTGTTTGGTTGGGGGTTGGTGTGGGGATCAATGAGAATGGAGCGTTCTTGTTGCTCTCAAGGAACACTTTTTCAACCAAGCAAGACTCATTTCCAACGTTCACGAGGGAGACCTTCGTGGAGCGAGCGCTGGGGAATTTGATCTTGCGTGGGACAACCTCAAGGTTACAACCACGGGAGTCTGCTTCGAGGAGTACAGGGGCTTTTGGAAGGTTACCAGCGTTACTGGTGACGATCACTTGGCCTTTGTCTTCTTTGTCGTCAGAAGGTGTGTACTCAACAGTGATTTCTTTTTCCTCTTTGGGGTTCAGCGTGATGGGGAATTTGAGTCCAACGACGTTGACGAGGAAGTCTGGGCTACTGGTTCCGTCAAGATCGAGCTGAGTGATCTGCAAGGGCAGGTCACCAGTGGAGCGGATCATGAAGGTACGCTTGGTTGTTTTCCCTTTGGAGGTCAGTGGGAATTTGAGGATGGGGGTGGTGTTTGCGCGCTGGCGACAGATTTTGTTTCCGCCGATTGTATCTTCTGTACAAGAGAGTCGGCTGTCGATCTTTGTACAGTCATCATTTGTTGTACAGGGGTTGTAGACAGGGATCAGCTCAATGAGTGGTACTTTGACAGTACCGACAACGAGGAGGCTGGGTTTGTCTTCTTCGCGGTCAACCTGCATGTTGGTTTCGAAGACGAAGGTCCCTTGTGCTTCTTTGGGGGGGTATTGTTTGGGCTCAAATTTGATCTTGATGCCGACGAGCGTGGTGTTGTCAGCAGGGATCTTGATGGGATAAGCAGGTCCGGTGATGGTGAAGGATTCTTTGTTTCCTTTTTCAACGTTGAACTTTGCGTCAGTGATGATGAGCTCAGCGTTACCACGGTTGCGGATTTTACACTCGAGTGTTTTGGATTTGCCTTTATCAACAGCACCAAAGTCGAGTTTGTCACCACATTCGAAGGTGGGATCTGGCGTCAACTGTTCGTGACGAAGTGTCACGTTAATGGCGCCGTCCTGTCCGACGTTGATTGCGTCAGGTGAGTAGATCTTCAAGAGACCACGATACTCACCTGGTTTTTCGGTGAGGAACTGTACAGTGATCTTGACACCGTTCTCTTTACCAGCTTTGAGGGTAAAGGGAAGGCTGGGAGCCTTTGTCACCTTGAACACACCATCTGTGTCGTTTTTGATCTCGATTTTTGTGACGGTCGTATCAAGCTGTCCATTGTTGTAAATCGTAAGCTGTTCGGGTTGAGCTTCGTTTACAGTGATGCTTGAGAAGAGGATTTGGTTTTCTGGATCTGTTTCAAGTGTACCAGGCGCTTGTCCGACAGGCTCAGTGTTGCAATCGCATGCAGTGAGCAGCGAACCAAACACAGCCACCGTCCCTATCAGTAGGGTAAAAAGGAGTGGTTTTAGTTGACTCTTCATGTTTTGTTCCTCGGAGTTCACATTCATTAAGAACATTCCATCTTTCATTCATACTAGATGACGATCATCCTCCAAAAAATTGGGAAGAATTTTTTATTATTTATAGCCAACCCTGCCAAATGAAGCAAGTATGTCCTTAAAAATAGATGCTTTTTGGAGTGAAAAAATGTTTGTTGTGGAGAGGGATTTTTGTTGTGAAGTCCGTAAATTACGGAAGATAGGGGGAGAGATTGGAGGGGGGATTGGGACTAGAGCCCACAAGCAGCCTTGAGTTCTTCGGCTTTGTCTGTTTTTTCCCAGGTGAAACCATCGCCTGTACGTCCAAAGTGTCCGTACGCAGCGGTGGGGCTGAAGACAGGGCGTCGGAGTTGGAGGGTCTCCATGATGCCTGCGGGTTTGGTTTGGAAGACCTTCGCGATCGCCGCTTCGATCTTGGCTTCGTCTACTTTTCCTGTGCCGAAGGTATCGACCATGGTGGAGACGGGCTCAGCGACACCGATCGCGTAAGCGAGTTGGACTTCTGCGCGATCTGCGAGTCCTGCAGCGACGATGTTTTTCGCGATGTAGCGAGTCATGTAGGCTGCGGAGCGGTCGACTTTTGTGGAGTCTTTACCGGAGAACGCGCCACCACCGTGACGTCCCATTCCACCGTATGTGTCGACGATGATCTTACGACCTGTCAGACCACAGTCTCCCATGGGACCACCGATGACGAATCGACCTGTGGGGTTGATGAAGTATTTGATGTTTGCGTCCATCAACTCAGCGGGGATGGTCTTTTTGACGACCTCTTCGATGATGCTCTCTTGGAGTTTTTGGTGCTCAACATCGGGATCATGCTGGGAGGAAACGACGATCGCAGTGATTGCTTGGGGTTTGTCGTTTTCGTAACGGACAGTGACCTGGGCCTTGCTGTCTGGACGCAAGAAGGGCAGAACACCATCTTTACGAGCTCTTGCGAGGTTTTCCATGATGCGGTGGCTGTAGTGGATCGCCATGGGCATCAAGACCTCAGTCTCGTTGCTCGCGTATCCGAACATCATTCCTTGGTCACCCGCGCCTTGTTCTTTGTGGAGGCCGTCGCCTTCATCAACACCCATTGCGATGTCAGCGCTTTGTTTGTCGAGCGCGACTTGCACTGCGCAAGTGTTTCCATCGTAGCCTTTGTCTGAATGGTCATATCCGATTTCGAGGATCTTGTTGCGCACGATTTGTTGGAAATCGAGCTGCGCTTTGGTTGTGATCTCACCAGCCAACATCGTAAAACCTGTGCTGATCATAGTCTCACAAGCGACACGGCTCATCGGATCCTGTGCGAGGCATGCGTCGAGCACTGCATCGGAGATCTGATCAGCCATTTTGTCTGGGTGTCCTTCTGATACGGACTCGGATGTAAAAAGAAAATTTCGACTCATTCGATTCAGCCTTTCGTCTTGCTGAGTGGAACAGCGGATGACAATCCTTTGTTTGTTCCACCTCTTATGGAAGATTGCTTTGGAGGAGGAAACCCTTGCCTCCAATTTCATATGGACGATGTGGATGGTTGAAAACCACTTGTATCCGTTTTGATTGAGGTGATGACAGGCCTTTTTCTTGTCACCCCCGCTAATTTCCGAACGATTTAAATGAACATGTCGTCCTTTGTCAAGAAGCTTTCAAGAGTGATTTTTCCTGAAACTGCGAAAAGTCCTTCCTTCGCTTGCAAAAGACTTTCTGGCTGTGGTACATCTCATCGTTGATCCCATTCTGTTGGCCTGGCTGGCTCTCCAAAAATGCTCACTCACCTAAGGTTTGCGGACCGGGGGAGCTTTTTGGCCGAAGAGATACTGGCCTGGTGTTGTTCTGGACTTTTGGTGGACAGTTTTGTGGACTGCTCTCCATCTTTTTGTAAGTGAGAAATACATTGCGACGTAAGATTCTATGGAGCTTTTGCTGCCTTACTCTGTTCTCTTTTCTCGTTATTGGTTGTGACAAAAAGAAAACCCCCACAAGGAAGAAAGGGGAGAAGTACATCACTCGCGGAGATTTGAAAAAGCGAGTTCGGTTTTCCAAACCTCGTTGCTTTCAAATGTGTCGCAAGATCACAAAGGTTTGTGCCAAACGTATCAAGGAAAAAGGAAACAAGTTTAAACTCAAGTCTTGTGCCAAGGAATGTGTCAAAAACTTCATCCTCTATCCCCCCTCAACCTTCCGGCGTATGCGATGTATCATGAGCGCGCAGACGTGTACGCACTTGAGAAATTGCAACAAGTGTGCGTTCTACTTCTGCAAAAAAGAAGGGAAAAAGTGGGTCCCCGCGCCGCCTCCTCGTGGATTCAAGCTCAAGAATCCAGCCCCCAAAAAAGGCGACAAAGACACCAAGAAGGGCGACAAGGACGTCAAGAAAGGCGACAAAGACGTCAAGAAGGACGTAAAAGGGACACAAAAAGATACGAAGGCCGCCAACAAGCCTGCACCTAAAAAACCATCCAAACCTGCCGCCAGAAAATAGGGCCGCTTGGTTGCTTGCGAGCGAGGTTTGCTCATGACCACTTCCCATCCATCCACCTGTTTTATTGTCAATCCTACAAGCGCGAGTGGGCGCACCGGAAAATCCTGGGCGAAAACGGCTGCGGTACTCGAACAATCACTCTCAGGTTTCTCAGTGAAGATGACGAGCGCACCGCTCGATGCGATTCGTCTGACACGTGAAGCTCTTCGCGAAGGGCATGAGTTGATCGTCTCCGTTGGAGGGGATGGTACCAATAATGAAGTGGTCAACGGCTTCTTCGATGAACAAGGGGAGTACATCCAACCCAACGCGATGTTCTCATTCTTTCCGAGCGGGACAGGAGGCGATCTGCGACGCACACTCGTCCCTGCCTCTACACCACAACAATTGGCTGATATGATCCTGTGTGGGACGTGTCAGGATGTTGACTTGGGTTGTGCTGAGGTGACTTTGGAAGATGGCTCACGTTGTAAACGTTTCTTCATCAACATCGCCTCATTTGGACTGAGTGGTGCTGTCAATGAGAACGTTCGCAAAACCACAAAACTGTTGGGTGGGACGATTGCCTTTTACATCGCGACAGTCCGTGCGATCCTTGGTTACAACAAACCAGTGGTTTCTTTGGAGCTTGAAGGCGGAGAGGAAGGGACGAGGACTGAGACGGGAAGGATCAGCACCGTTGCTGTATCCAACTGCACATCCTTTGGTGGTGGGATGAGGGTTGCACCTCACGCGTTACCAGATGATGGCTTGTTTGATGTTGTTACACTCGGAGATTTTGGACGCTTTGGATTGATCATCTATGGAACCAAGATCTATGCAGGAACACACCTTTCACTCAAGCATGTCTCCGATACACAGGCGCACACCGTCAAAGCAACAGTGCTCGAACCAAAGGACCAACGTGTGATGATCGATCTCGACGGAGAGAATGTCGGTCAGTTACCTGCTTCCTTCTCCATCCTTCCGAAGAAACTGAAGTTTAGACACCTACCAACATCGTAGTCCCACAGCTCATCGCATACATTTCATACAGAGAAGATGCAGATATCACATGCTTGTTGATGACAAGCAAATGCGGGTATCGCATGCTTGTCGATGACAAACGAATGCGATGACGCAATGATGCGTTGTAAAAACACGTTTGTGAATGTCGAAAAGTGAACCTGCAGTCCATGCAGGTCAAGAATACATCCTTGTCCAAGCTGAGGGAGGGGAGAGTGGGATCAGCCGTGAGATGGATCTTTTGTCAGGTTAAGGATGTCGATCTCGATGTCCACTATATCGTTGTGTTCTTTGATGGCTTTGGTGTTTGGTTTCTGTCGCTTCATCTGATCGTACAGTTCTTCACGAAAGACGGCCACTTCCTTGGGGGCTGTAATACCCAGGCGAACTGTTTTTCCTGATACACTCTTAACCACGAGGACGATGTCGTCGCCGATTCGAATGCGTTCTCCTGGTTTCCTTGTCAAGATCAGCATGATAAAACCCTTTTTGATACAGAGGTCACTGTTGATAATCAGGGATGGCGACGAGAATGTCGCTCATACTCCATATATGACGGTCTTTTCTCTATAGACCTGAAGCACTTTCTGACAAAAATGCTATCGTCTTAAAATGTATATGCTTTCATCCCATTTGGCAAAAGATATTTTTCATTTTTTTCAAAAAAGACGACACGAGATGTCGACATATGTCGATAATCATTAACGCATTTGAGACGTTGTGTGAAAGAGTGAGTTATGTTCACGATAGGGAGGAGTCTTCCAATGAAAGTTTCAACACCACGAGTAATGTCCCATCATCCAGGTTCATTGGATGATGGGAAGACGTCATCAGTTCGATTGTCCGAGGGACAACGAAGGGATGTTTCTCTGTCCGATCAAAAGCGAGGGCAGCGCTCTGCGAACGATGAGTGGGCAAAAGATACTGGACGACTTTCTGGAAGTGGTGTACACAAACAAGGACCTCGGGAACAGGTTCATGTGATCGAAAAAGCGCAGGAAGGTTTACTCAGTCGTGCGGATGCGATGTCTCAACATGCTCGACAATTCCAAGCTTTTTTGATGGGAGGAGAGAGTCAGACGCCTCGTCGACACTGGACGAATGTTCGTGGTAGCAGTGATCTCACACGTCAACTGCTACGTGCCAACGTCTCTCTTCGCTTCCGAGGGTAAGACCATTTCTTTTCCCCTCACTCTACGGACACTGATACGTGAAGCGTCTCTTTTGTATTTGCTGCATCACTCTCTGCTTACTTGTGCCTCAGTTGGTGATGGCCAATCAGATGATACCCGTCTCTGGGATGTACTGGTTTTCCCGTATGCGACCATTGACCTCCAAAAAGAAACAGTCCAAAAAGCCTAAGCAGAATACCTACCTTCAGCTCCCAAAGACCCGGTATCCTCTCTTCAGTGCAAGAACATCAAAACGATAAATTCTCCTACATACAAGCTCCACTTTCTACATGACAGGATGTTTGCGAATGAGACCATCCAACGAAGACTCGTTCTCGTTGATAGATAAGGCGCGCTGGGCAACGATCACGCTCGCTGTTATCTCCCTCTACTGTGCTGGAAGCATGCTCTTTTTTGTCGGCGAGTTTGTCTTGCTCTCCGGTGTACACGCCTTACAACCTGCTTCGTTACTCTTTGGCGCAGGTTTGAGTTGTTTTCTCACAAGCCTCACGGGGTGGCGTCCTGTCACTGTCGAAGGGCAGTTTCTTCGCAGGTTGTTTTTATGGGGTGGTCTTTCTATCGGAGGTTTAACACTTATTTGGTCCGAGAGTCATTGGTTTTTGCAAACCTCTGTGTGGCAATTGGGTCTCCTTGTGGGGGTGATGATCGCACCTGAAGGGTTGAGCTTGTTAAAGGAGCTTCGCGAGCTTTGGGAGGGGAGATCAACACTCAGCGCGATCCCTTTGAAGTTGTTGTTGGGTTGGGTGGTTGTGGGTTGTCTTCCGTATATGGTGTATCCGTATTATGGGGGACTTGGAGCCTGTGTTGTGCTCTCGGCCTGTTGGGGGATTCTTTTGCTGTGTTGGTTGCGTTACGAGTCCTGGTTTGCGCGCTCGACTTGGTTGTTGCGTGCAGGGATGTACTTTGTCTGTTTGGGGGGGCCGGTGTGGATGGGGGCACAGATCTTTCCTGCGATGGCACAACCGCTTGCGCTGCACAAAGTCCTCTATTCTCGGAAGGTCGGTCCACAGTCTGTCACTGTATACGCTCGTGCAGTTGGAAGAGATGTACATTATGCGGTAACTGCGAACAAAATGGTTGTATTTCAAACGATATCGGCTTATCGGCAGGCTGAGTTGATGGTGCATCCTGCTGTGAGCTTGTTGGGGAAAACGCCCAAGCGAGTTCTATTGGTAGGAGGGGAAAGTGGGATGCTGTTGCGTGAGCTGGCAAAGTACTCATTTCAGGCGAAATTAACGTGGTGGGATTTGTATCCCGCTTGGTCTTCTTTTTTTATGAATGCGCCCATTTTACGAAAGCAAAACGCTCATATCCGCACACAATATCTTCGCCAAAAAGAGATCTTGCCTCTGCGTCTGTCTTCGGAGTTCTTTGCGCGAAAACTACGTCCTTTTGATTTTACTTTTGATCTGATCTTTGCAGAGCTTCCTGCGCCCAACGCGTACAACCGTGTTTTGTTTGCAAAAGCAACCTTAAAGCACCTCTTGCGTAGCCTCTCAGAGAGAGGCATCATGGTGGTGAAGCTCGGCTCGCCGTATATGCAAACTCCACTTTACTGGTGTTTGATCGGGATGTTGGCAGAGATGAAGGTGCACACCGTCCCACTGCAACTGTCTCCGTCCTTGCACGATGATCGTGGTTTTGTGTTGATCTCGAAGCAACGGCGTTCGGTCTTCCAGAAGCCTCTCGACATACCTGTGCCCACGCGCTTTTTACGACGAAAACAAACGCTCGAAGTCTTCTCAGGATTTTCCAAAGATACCCGGCTGAAGCGCAGCTATATGACGAGACAATGTGCGCAATACCTCCACAACTAAGACCCTCTCTGTGAGGTGGCTTGTTTTGCGCTGTGAGGGTCGGGAGGATGGACGTGATAAAACGGGGCTGTGTTATGAGGATTGCTTGACACAAAACCCTCGTTGGGATAGGAATAAACGACTTAAACGATAGGTCCCTACTCAAAGAGAAGGAGTGTTTTGCGCGAAAATTCCTCTCTTTTCGGGATGAATGGTTACGTCTTTCATTTCGGCTCTTGTTGCCAGTACACTGTCTTGCGAGGAATGTGGCCCATGCCTGTGCTTCCACCCGAATGCGATTCTCTTCCGGAAGGCTCAAAAGAGAAACTCCAATCATTCTATAACGAAACCCTTCCAGCTTTGTCCGGTGTTGCCGGAACGCGTGAGCGTAAAAAAGCTGCAAACGCGCTCAAAAATTATTTGAAGCGGCTGCAATACTTTGGGGTGTATGAATCGGACGAGGTCCAGTGGGTTGAAGACCTTGATGCAGCACAAGTCGCACATCAGGCCAGTGTCAAGAGCGCCACACTCGACGAAAGTCGCGAGCTTGCTCTGAAGAGCATCAAGTCTACAGCCGAAATGCATGGTCGATTGGAAGCGCTCTCCGCTGTTTTGCGTGATGTCAGAAATCGCGTGCTCAATCAACAGCAGGCCTTCTTTGCGCCACAGGACTGTGCTAATGCCGCCGATGATGCCTCACATGCTGCCGCTTGGCTCGTCGTGAAGGACCTTCAACTCGAACCCTCTCCTTTTGATCCGTTGATCATGATCTGGAAGGAAGGCTTTTGGCCCATCGGACCCCTCGCAGGTAAGTTCGTGATTTATTCACCACCTGACGAAGAGATGGCGAGAAAGACGCTCCTTACTTTCCCCGAAGATGCACAGGTCGCAGAACAGACCCCGGCGCCCGAAGTCCCGGTAGAGCAAACTCCTGCGGCACAGCCAGCGCAAAGCGCTGGTGTCGAAGTTCCTCAAGCCAGCGCAGGTGATGCTCCAGCCAATACTCCCGTTCCTTCTGGAGACGGTTGGAGTATTCCTATGAGCTGGACACAGGACGATCTACCTGCAGCAGATGCTGCACCGGTTGAGAGCGCTCCTGCCGAACCTGCACCGTCAGCTATTCAGATCGGTTCTTCGCAAAATCCGGCGCGGCAAACGATGGAGCTTTACTCCGCTGATGTTGCCTCTGTTGCCAAAAACATCAGCGAGCAGAAACAAGCTGCGCAAGCACAAACTGCGCAAGCACAAGCTGCGCAACAACCCATACAACCAGCGCAGTCTACCTTGCCACCCATGACCGCTATGCAAGGTCCAGGAGCATACCAGGGAGCGGATACAGCACAAGTCGCGATGCCAGTGGGAGGCGGTCTTCCCCCCATGCCAGGTATGCAACCTGTCCAGCAACAACCCGTTATGCAACAACAACCTGTGCAACAACAGCCTGTTATGCAACAACAGCCTGTTATGCAACAACAGCCTGTACAACAACAGCAACCCGTGCAACAGCAGCCCATTCAGCAGCAGCCTGTGCAACAACAACCAGTTCAACCCGTTGTGCAACAGCAACCCGTTGTACAGCAGCAACCCGTCGCGCAGCAACCTGTGCAGCAGCCTGTCCAACCATCTCCTTCTCAGGTTAATTTACCTGCGAACCAGTTCCAGCAACCAGCACAACCTGTTGGCTTTGACGGCGCGTTAGAGCAGACAGACATGCCTGAGTTAAAAAAGTCCTCTGGGATGGGCTTGTGGGTATTTTTGTTTTTGTTGATCGCTGGTGGAGGTGGGGGTGCTTACTACTATGTTGTGAGTAACTCTGCGAGTGCGTTCTTTGCGAGAGCCCAGGAATTGATCAAGAAAGGGAATTACTTAAAGGCTGCCCCCGTTTTGCAGGATGTGCTCAAGAAGGAGCCAGGTTTCAAGGGGGCGCATCGTCTACTTGGTGATTGTTTTTGGCAGATGAACCAGGAAGATAAAGCCCTCACTGCTTACCAAAAAGCGACGACCGCCAACCCTGGAGATGGTATCGCTTTGCGTAATCTTGGTATCTTGCTGCGTAAAAAGGGACGTTTGGAAGAGGCACGGGCACAACTTTCAAAAGCGTCCAGTCTGTTGAGCGCAGATCTTCACGTTTGGGCCAATCTCGGAAACGTGCAGGCCCGACTCGGGAAGCTGGGAAAAGCCACAAAGAGCCTGAAACAGGCACTTCGTATCAAAGGAGACTTTTCGCCTGCGCTGAATGATCTGGGTTCGATCTACTTGAGACAAGCACAAACGGCGATGCAAATTGCTGCCACCCCAAATGAGATTCCACCCCAAGCGATGGCTTTGCTCCAAGATGCTGAACGAGTTTACCGCAAAGCTATTCAGGGTGACAAAAAGGCTGTGTACTTCAGAAACCTCGGGGATGCTCTCTCACTCAAAGCCGTTCCTCTCAAAAAAGATGAACTAAAGCAGCAGGAGACCTTGATCTCTCAAGCCTACACATCAGGGCGAAATACTGATCCAAATGAACCTTCGTTGCTCAATAACTTTGGTGTGTTGTTGCTGAAGAAGACGGAATATACACAGGCCATCCCGCTGCTCCAAAAGGCTGTTGATGCTTACAAGGAGTTGCACCAAAAGAAAGAGACCGAGACGACGAAGAAGCAGCTCGCTTCGGCTCTGTACAATTTTGGTGTTGCGCTCGAAGGGAACAAGCAACATCCTCAATCCATCGTAGCCTACCAACAATACCTGCGTCTTTACCCACAAGACGGCGACGTATACTGTCGCCTCGCCAAACTCTTTCGTCTCACACGAAAACGTACCAAAGCTCGACTGTTTGGTCGACAGTGCCGAAAACTCTCCAAGTAACATCCCCACAATTCTCGAATCTTTAAATTTGATCCAGGGGAAGTTGCACTTGTGTCTTCGCAAAGTGCACCCGAATACACGGCAACAATCCCTCGTGGCAATACGTATGTCGCAAGCGACATCCTTCAAATGCTCGATTGCTCAGGTAACATATGCGGTTGTCATTTGCTTCATTCACTTTGCAACCACCCCTTCGACAAACCTCTCCATCCCCCTAGGCCTTCGGCTCTTCCCCCTTCCTCTCCATCCTCTGGAGAATGGAAGGGGGAGTGCTTATACCGTGTACACGGTATTTAGCTTGAGTTCTGATCCAGGCGCAGTTGCACTTGTGCCTTCGCAAAGTGCACCCGAATACACGTTACAAATCCCTCAGGGCAATACGGATACTGCAAGCAGTATCCTTCAAACGCTCGACTGCTCAGACAACATATGCGGTTGTCATTTGCTTCATTCACTTTGCAACCACCCCTTCTACAAACCTCTCCATCCCCCTGGCCTCCGGCCTTCCCCCTTCCT
>PCBK01000017.1 GCA_002731275.1 Deltaproteobacteria bacterium
GATTGCAAGTGAAGACGCAAAAAACCCACTGAAAGCTCGAAAGCAACTGGGCTCTACAAGGATATGGCCTTGCTATATCCGCCTGAAAGATGGGGATGAACTCGTGGAGTCAGGGGAGTTTGCGGAGACACAAGTGCAACATCCGCCGGAACAGCATTCTAGCTAAGTTGCCGTTTATATCGGCTAAAACCCCCCTTTTTCTCCAAAGGCTGGAGAGAAAGGGGTTGGGGGATTGTGAGGTTTGTTGAGGCGGATGATTGCAAGTGAAGACGCAAAAAACCCACTGAAAACTCGAAAGCAAAAGGGAACCCAAGGATATGGCTTGCTATATCCGCCAGAAAGAAGGGGATGATTTGGTGGAATCAGGGGAGTTTGCGGAGGCACAAGTGCAACGTCCGCCGGAACAGAAAACTAGAATACCCCGTGTATCTCGGGTAAGTCTCCCCTTTCCCTCCACCTATAGCACGGGGTTTGAACCCGGTGACACCAAACAATCAACTCCCTCTACCCAAGCATTCAAGGCATGATCCTGTCTCCGGAATCGGGCAGGTCTAAAGACCCCCTCAAAGCCACACAATATCAACCGATATATATGATGCCGAGAATTGAATTTACGAACGCTCGAAACGTCCAACTCCACCAAAGCTCGCTCAACATCCATACGTACAAAGGAGTGGAACACATGCAACACAAGCATTGGGGTTATCTGGCACTGCTATGCCTTTTTCTTTTCCCCTTCTCCCAAGCACAAGGCTCCCAAAAGAATCGCAAACATTGTCGTCGAATCCTCAAGGTGAAGATCCTCGCGAGCAAACATCGCCTCCCTCTCAAACAGCTCAACATCCTCGAACAACTCTATTGCTCCAAAGGCAAACACCTCAGAAAAAGAAGACGTATCGTTGGCGCTTTCGAAATCTACAATAGTGACTCATGTAGCAGCAGTTATTTGCAGATCACAGTAGGACCCATGACCAATTGCTCCCTTTTGCCAGCGAAGGGTCGCGGTGCAGATGGGATCAAGGTGAATGGCAAATGTATCAACATCCCAGACACAAACCAACGAGCAGCTTGTGAACGTTATCGAGGATTCCTGTTTCCAGCGAAGCGAAGATACGAAGTTTACGATAGCAGTCAATGTAGTTCAAACCAACTGAAGGCTGTGATTGGTCCCGATTCAGATTGCCAGCTGTTCCCGGACAAAGGACATGACGCAGAGGGACTGAAAGTAGATGGCAAATGTATCAACATCGATGACACAAACCAACAGGATGCCTGTGAGCGCTACAAAGGCTTCTCAACTCCACCAAGGCGAAGGGTCAAACTTTACAATAGCGACTCTTGTACTAGCAGCCTCTTGAAAGGTGTCATCAGTGTAGACAGTCGATGCCAATACTTCTCGGCCAAGGGTCGCGATGTCGATGGGGTGAAAAATCGTGGAAAATGTATCAATATCCCCGACACAAACCTACAAGCAGCCTGCACCCAATACATGGGACTATCAAGTCCACGCTCCCAACAAGTTTGGGTATATGACAGCAACTCCTGCTCAGCGAGCTATTTAAAGGCAGTCATGACCCCTTGGACACGTTGCGCCACATTCCCATCAAAAGGACACGACGCAGAAGGCATCAAAGTACATGGGAAATGCATCAATATCGATGATACCCATCTCTCAAGAGCCTGCCTGAAGTACCAAAATCAAGCAAATGTAAGGTGAGCTCTCTCCTGCTGGCTTGACCTTTGGAAGGGGCTTCTTGAGAATCTGACACAGCCAAAATTCCCCTCCTGAGAACCACACTCGTGTGGTCGCACACTACAACCAAACCTCTTGCAATGAACACGATACATACGTTTAAACCGTACACAGAGGCAAGAATATGAATATACAAGACGAACATTTCTCACGTTTACGCGGACTTCTGGCACAAGAGCGTTCCAAAGACACATTCCAACAAATCCTCGACACATTCGAAGATTGGAAAGAAGATTCTCAATTGGGTTTGGAGTACGCCCTCGAACATCTAGAGTCATGGCCCGATGCATACCGAGAAGCCACATTAAAACAGTACTGGCCGGATTTCCCGAACTTACAACCAACAGAGCATTCGGCACTTGTTCGTTCTCTCAACCTTTTCGACAACAAGTTTGGCACAGAGAGCGTCAAAGCACTCGCCAATGCTCCTCACCTCACAAGCCTCACCATACTTCTCCTTTCGGAGAATAACATTGGGAACGAGGGTGCCGAATTCATCGCAAGTTCTCCTCGATTCACGAACCTCACAACGCTCGACCTTTCCAGAAGCAACATCAGAAATGAGGGAGTAACAGCCATTGCAAAAACAACATCCCTCACAAACCTCACCACACTCAACCTTTCCAGCAACATGCTTGGGGATGAAGAAGTCAAAACCCTCGCAAACTCTCCTCAACTCCACAACCTAAAAGCACTCGACCTTTCCCATAACCAAATCGGAAGTAACGGCGTCGATGCCATCGCAAATTCTCCTCACCTCACAAACCTCACCACACTCCACCTTTCCAACAACAGCACCAAGCCAGAGGGAGCCAAAGCGCTCGCAGAATCAACATCCCTCCAAAACCTCACCACACTCAACCTTTCCCACAACGAAATTGGAGCAGAGGGAACCATCGCGCTTGCAAATGCTCCGTCCCTTCAAAACCTCAACACACTCAACCTGACATTCAACGACATCAGGGATAAGGGCGCCAAAGCCATCGCAAGTTCTCCTCACCTCACAAACCTCACCACACTCCACCTTTCTCACAACGATATCGGGTCAGTTGGAACAAAGGCACTTGCAAGCACAAAAAACCTCCTCAAACTCGACCTTTCCCACAACAAACTCGAAGCAAAGGGAGCCAAAGCGCTCGCAAAATCAACATCCCTCCAAAACCTCACTTCACTCAATCTGAAATCCAATCGGCTTGGGGATGAAGGAGCCAAAGCCATTGCAAACTCCACACATCTCCATAATCTCCAGACCATTGACCTTTCCGACAATCGCATTGGGAACGATGGAGCGAAAGCAATCGCAACATCTCCTTCTCTACAAAACCTTTCTTCGCTAACACTTGACAACAACTGGATCAAAGCAGAAGGAGCAAAGGCGCTTGCCAATTCTCCTCACCTCCAAAACCTCACCACACTCCACCTTTCAGACAACAAAATTGAGGAAGAAGGAGCCAAAGCAATTGCCAATTCTCCTCACCTCCAAAACCTCGACACACTGAAACTTTCCTACAACGAGATTAAAATGGAGGGAGCCAAAGCACTCGCGAACTCTCCCCACCTCACAAACCTCACCACACTCGAGCTATACGGCAACAAGATCGGGTCAGAGGGAGCCAAAGCCATTGCTGAGTCTCCATACCTCCAAAACCTCAAGACACTCCACCTTTCAAACAACAGGATTGGAGATGAGGGCACAAAAGCACTCACCCATTCGGCAAACCTCCAAAACCTCACTTCGCTCGACCTTTCCCTCAACGGCATCAGAGCTGAGGGAACAAAGGCCATTGCAGAGTCTCCCTACCTCAAAAACCTCACCACACTCTACCTTTCCTCCAACATGATCGGGGACGAAGAAACAAAAACCCTTGCAAGCTCTCCGAACCTCACAAACCTCATAAAACTCGACCTTTCCGACAGCCAAATCGAAAGTGAAGGAGCGAAGGCGCTTGCAAACTCTCCTTACCTTACAAACCTCAAGGAACTCAACCTCTACGACAACGACATTGAGTACGACGGAGTCACCGCGCTAAAAAATTCTCCTTACCTCAAAAACCTCACCTCACTCGACCTCGATTGATTTCCAAGAAGATCTTTCTCAATGCACAAAAATGGAACGTTTCATCTCCACACCCTCCACCTCATGTAGGAATTCCCTCTTTCCCAAACAAATGGAGAACGTTATGAAACGTAACCAATTCTTGTATCCAATCGCAGTGAGCGTGTTTCTCTCAACATGCTCATTTAGCCTTCGCGCAGAAGCCGCGATCGCAGGCTATCTCTACGAGCACAGCAACTTTCGAGGACGTCGCATCACCGTACAAACAAGCACAAATAGACAAAGCATCTCTTACTCTTGGAGGCGCAAAATCTCTTCCGTGAGAGTCAATCCTGGTCATGTCTTCACTCTCCATTTAAAACATGGAAGCTACCGAATCATTCACAAGAACACAAACCTGCCAAAACGGACAAACGATTACTTTGTCGCTGTATCCAATGGTGTACCAATGGGTAGCGACCACGCAAAGTTGTACGCCCATCACTTCAGCGGCAACCGCTTAACGCTCTCCCACTCCAAGCGATACATCCCCATCTTTCCGACATCGTCAAACGATAATATGTCCTCTATCTGTGTACGGAGAGGTCAACTCCTGACGATCTACGAGCACAACTACTACCAAGGCCGTTCGCGACGCATCAGCGGAACGTGTGTCAAATTGAATGGATTTTGGAACGATCGCATCTCATCATGTCATCTGGGGACGGTGAAACCCCCTCCAACATTTCGCTTTTTTCGAAGTCGTGGTTTTCGAGGGCATCTCCTCACAAAGTACACACTCACAAGAGGCTGGGGGGGTGACTTGATCTCAAAGTACAACGACAAGATCTCCTCCGTCATTGTCGCTCCAGGGAAGGCTATCACAGTGTATCGCCACTCCCGTTTTCGCGGCGCATCTCGTGTGTTAAGAGGAAGAGTGAATCTGTCAGGTATATGGAACAACTCCATCAGTTCGTACAAAATAGGCGTTTACCCGAATAAACCCATTGCGATCGTTTACAAACACCACTCAGGTGGACCATTGGGAGTCATTTATAATGGCGGAGGTGCAACATTAACCTCGAAATGGAACGATCAGATCTCGTCCATTAAGGTCCTTCGGGGATCGATCAGAGTGTATGAGCACGCCTATTATCGCGGAAGATCGAGACGGCTTGGTGTTGGCATGCATCGCCTGAGAGGATTCTGGAATGATAGGATCTCAAGTATCAGATAGAGAGGTTAAAAATGCCACAAGATGGAGAATCGCGCCTTCAAAGCAAGTGAGAACCCATCACCTGAGACTGTCGGGGTCTGATCCACTCCAAGCTCCCCACCAAGTCGACACCCAACATAACGAAGTGGCCACCAAGACAGATCCATCACACAATAAAGCACGACATACATCTTTTCCTCCAAGGTACACTCATTAAAAAAATAGAACCGATGAGTAGAAGAGACACCTTCAAGAACAAACGATCGTGCCTCGAAGCGTTGAGCTGACACTGCCAAAATCCCCCTTCGAGAGAAGTACGCTCGTGTGGTTACAGACTACAACCAAACCTCTTGCAATTGTCTCACAACATCATTAACACTTTGATCGGAGACAACTCACGACCTCAAAACACAAAGAGAGAGACATGCTTCAAGACGCATATGGACGTACCATCCGAGACCTCAGGATCTCAGTCACAGACCGGTGCAATTATCGATGCTTTTACTGCAAACCTGTCCACAGTCAAAAGCTCACCTACCGCGCCGGCATCATGACCTACGAAGAGATCATCCGTCTCGCCAATGTCTTCGTCCACTTAGGCGTCAACAAGCTCCGTATCACTGGCGGTGAACCCACCATTCGAAGAGAGCTTCCTTTTCTCCTCAAAGAGCTGGCCTCGATCCCTGGTGTCGATGACCTCGCGATGACGACCAACGCACACTTTCTGGCCAAACAAGCGCAGATGCTCAAAGACACAGGTTTGCATCGATTGACAGTCAGTCTCGACTCCCTCAGACAAGACCGCTTCAAAGAAGTCACTGGCGTCGATGGACTCAAGAAGGTGCTTCACGGTATCGAGGTCGCCCAACAAGTCGGCTTCGACCCGATCAAGATCAACGTCGTCGTGATCCGCGATGTCAACGATGATGAGCTGCTCGACTTCGCTCACTATGCCCGAGAAACAGGGAATATCGTGCGCTTTATCGAGTTTATGCCCTTGGACGCAGACAAACAATGGGACCACAAACGCGTCGTCACACAGGCCGAGATGCTCCAACGCCTACAAGAGATCGAGACACTTGAACCGATCAACCGTTCATACACGAGCGAGACCGCCAATAAATTTCGCTTCGCAGACGGGAAAGGCGAGATCGGGATCATCGCGTCTGTTTCGGCGATGTTCTGTGGTCAGTGTAGTCGGATGAGGCTGACTGCTGATGGCAAGCTCCGCCCTTGTCTGTTCTCCGAGAAGGAATACGATATCTTGAGTGTGATGAGAGCAGGTTGTAGCGACGAAGAACTCATCGATAAGATCGCAGAGATTACAAAGCTGAAAGAAGCTGGACACCGTATCAACGATCCCAATTACACTTACCCCGAACAGAGTATGTCTTCTATCGGAGGGTAAGGCTGCCGGATGGAAAAAGCGAAGGCCTAAGGCCTTTCCAAACACAGTGAGTCTATCTATATGCGTGATGTGTACATCTCACAACTTCGTGCCCTCCTCACACAACCCCCCACAAAAGAAAGATTTGAGCATATCCTTGCGCTCTTTGAAGTGTGGCAAACATACGAAACTGCCGACCTAGATTACGCCCTCACGCACTTACGAACATGGCCTGATGAGCTGAGATATGCCCATTTAAGTAGCTATTGGCCTGATTTCCCAGAGGGTTCCCCCCCTCCTCACGCTGCTCTCGTGCGCTTTCTTGAGATCTACGAACACGCGGATTTTGGGGACAAAGAAGCCATTCAATTTGCGTCTTCAGAGACCCATGACTCTCTGACAGGCTTACGTATATCCGAGAGCTTCGTCGACATCGATGGTTTTGAGGCACTTCTACGTACCCCCTCTCTACACCAAATCACATTCCTGGATATATCCAATCATAACTCTGTCGATGTCGTTGGTGTGCTCGTGAATACGCCAGCCCTGAAAAACATCACGACACTCGACCTTGGCTACAATGATCTTGCATATGAAGACGCCTACGCCCTCGCGCAATCTGCGCACCTCTCGAACCTCACGACACTTCATCTCGAAAACTGCGACCTCACAACAGAAGGGCTCCTCGCGCTGACCCAATCCCCCCACCTGACACAGCTCGAAACACTCAACCTCAGTGGCAATGATCTCACAGAAGACGCCGCAACAATTCTCGCACAGGCTCCCAACCTGCAGGCGCTCACGCTCCTCGACCTGGAGTTTAACAGTATTGGTTCCAACGGCGCAAAGGCGCTCGCAGAGGCGGCTGCCCTCACGCAACTCGCAACACTGAAACTCCAAGAAAATGACATTGGCACAGAGGGATTTGCCGCGCTTCTCTCGTCGTCTAAGCTCCCACAACTCTCCCATCTCGGCCTCGAAGCGAACGACATTCTCTGTGAAGATCACGAATATCTCTCCCTCCCCCCCTCACTCAACCATCAACTCGACACATTAGAGCTTCAAGGAAATGGGATCGAAGCACACGGAGCCGAACAACTTGCAAGCTCACCACCTCTTGCGCAGCTCACATCGCTCCAACTCCAAAATAACGACCTCCAAGATGAAGGAATACAGTCCATCGTCGATTCTCCCTATCTCACAAACCTGACGACACTTGATGTAAGTGGCAACGCGATCGGCCCAGAGGGAATAGAGGCTCTTGTACATTCCCAACATATGGGAAGTTTACAATCTCTCGACCTGGGAGGTAATGATCTTGGCGATGAAGGCTGCCTTGCGCTCAGCACAGCGAGGAACCTCCTGTCTCTCAAGAGACTCTCACTTCACGATAATCATATCGGCGATGCAGGCGCCGTTGCCCTCTCGCGTTCCAAACTGTTATCCCAACTGACCACACTCGATCTCTCAGGAAATGACATCGGAGCTGAGGGAATTCGTTCAATCGCATCAACCCCAAAGCTCGAACGACTGACCACACTCAGCATCAAATACAACGCGATAGGTCCGACAGGGGCCAAAAGTATTGCCGAATCAAAGACACTCACTCAGCTCGAAACGCTGATCATTGCAGGCAATGACATCCAGGATGAGGGCATTCTCGCCCTGGTCAACTCATCGAATATTCAAAGGGTCGTGTCGCTCGACATCTCCAACAACAACTTTGGTCCAGAAGGCGCAAAAGCAATTGCCTCTTCTCGTTTTCTACGACAGCTCACAACACTTCACTTGTTTGCAAACAACATCACGAAAGAAGGCTTCCAAAGTCTCGCATTTTCGGGGACACTCCCATTACCCATCCGTGCACAATACCTACCACTAAATGTAAGCAAAGAGGCCATCTTGGAAGAAGCCAAGAGGCGCTCTATCACAGAAACAGATCTTCATCGCGTCATCAATCTGCTGCTCTACACACCTCATGTCCAGTATGGGAAAAACAGGCTGATGGAATGAGTGAGGGATTCTGGGACGTATAGCGGAGAGAAAGCTTAGGATTTTCGTTCGAAGGAGTGGACACATTCGATGAGATGAGCGACGTGCTCAGGGGGAGTGTACTTGAAGATACCATGTCCAAGGTTGAAGATATGTGGTCCGCCAAGTCCAGCCTTGAGGGTTTTTGTTGCTTCTCTTGTGATGACCTCTGGATTGGAGAGCATGACGGCAGGATCGAGATTGCCTTGCAGCGTCTTACCAGGGAATTGAGGACGAACCTGATCCAGTGGCACACGCCAATCCACGCTGACCACCTCCACTGGAAGTTTTGCGATCTCATCATACAAATGACTGGCTTTCACGGCGATGTAGATGCGTGGGACGCCTTCGTCAGCGAGCGCGGAGAGGACTTTGGTCGCGTACTTCGCGCCAAACTCACGATACATCTCAGCATCGTGAATACCAGCCCATGAATCAAACAATTGAATCGCTTGTGCGCCAGCCTTCACCTGCTCCTTCAAATACCCAATGCTCAAATCAGCGAGCTTGTCGAGTAAGAGATGTGCAGCTTCAGGTTCCGCACGCAAAAACTGCCGCAAGAACTCGTACTCCTTGCTTCCAGAACCTTGGACGAGATAGGTCGCGAGTGTCAGTGGCGCACCACCAAAGCCAATGAGGGGCACTTTCAATTCACGACGCAGGATTTTGATCGTCTCCATCACGAAGGGAGTGATCTCTTCTGGCTCAGGGACACGGAGCGCCTCGACGGCTGCGACATCGCGGACGGGATTCTCAATCACGGGACCAGGTGAGAAGTCGATCTTGACCCCCATCGATTCGAGCGGTGTCATGATATCCGCAAAGACAATGGAAGCATCAAGTGGAAAACGACGCAATGGTTGAAGTGTGACTTCAGCGGCAAGTTCAGGTGTTCCAGCCAACTCAAGGAATGTGTATTTCTCTTTGAGGGCTCTATATTCGGGGAGGTATCGGCCGGCCTGTCGCATGATCCAGATAGGCGCACGATCCGTATCTTCGCCCCACGCGGCACGCAAAAAGAGAGGTTGGTTTGATTTGACACTCTGCTCGGACATCAATGGAACTCCTGTGGGTATACAGCGAAGGCCATTTTACAGACCTAAAGGGATTGAGGATCTTTTGTGAAGCGAAAACGAGCCCCACGCAATGTGTGAAAATGAACAGGCTCTTGGGGTGCAGGTTCGAAGATCTTCCGCAGCTCATCGATATGACGTTCAATGGCACGTGTTGAGGGATACACACCTTCCTGCCAGACTTGTTGTAAGAGCAGATCGCGCTCTACGACTTGATCTTCATGTTGATGGAAGAAACGAAGCAACTGCAGGGGTTTTCCGTGAAGTTCGAGGTGCTGACCGTTGGACAGGCGAACTTCGCCGCGCTCGACATCGACTTGATGTCCCAAAAACTCGATCACACCTGCAGTATCATCCTTTTCAAAGGACCACTCTCTGCGCTTGAGCATATTTTTGACACGAAGCAACAGCTCGGGTAAGTGGAAGGGCTTGACGAGATAATCATCCCCACCAGAGGCCAAACCTCTCACACGATCTTCGGGACGTCCTTTCGCGCTCAAAAACAAAACAGGGGTCTCATCCCCCTCCTCACGCATCGTCTCGCAGATCGAGAATCCATCCACATGAGGAAGCATCACGTCGAGTAACACGAGTTCAGGTTGCCACTCTCTCCACTGTTCAAGAGCTTTCTTGCCATCAGCGGCATGTGCGACGAGAAATCCTTCATCTTCAAGATTGTCGACGAGGACCTCCGCGACAACGGACTCATCTTCGACAATCAAGATCTTGCGGCTCATCAGGTTATATCCTTTTGGGTGTCAGTGTTTGTTTCCTTAGGTTCAGCACGATGTACAGAGACAGTGAAGCAGCTTCCGGTCTCAAGGCGTTTGTAATAGATACGTCCTTGCATATTGCGAACCATCTCACGTACGAGGTGAAGCCCTAGACCGAGACCGGGGCGTTCGCGTGTAAGCTCACTTCCAACCCGATAAAACGCTTCAAAGATCTTGTGCTGTTCTTCTGTAGGGATACCTGGTCCATTGTCTTTGACTGAGATCGACACAAAGCGCTTTTTCACCTTGATCTGTACGGTCACCTGTTTTGGGATCGTCACAGTGTACTTAACGGCATTATCGACAAGATTCCTGAGGACAAGCTCCAAGGAGAGAGGATCGACAAGCGCCCACGCAGGTTCTTTGGCGGGTATAAATGTGAATTGAACCTCTTCTTCGTCGTGGGAGTCACGAAAGACATCCATTTGCCTGTCGATGTCTGTGTTGAGTTCTCTAACCTCGTGTCGTGTAACGTCGTCTGTATCGTCGAGATTGGCAGCAGAAAGAACATGCTCACATGTATTCTGTAGTCGATCGAGTTGACCACCAAGACGTTGCAAGTAACGGGCACGTTTTTCGCCCTCATACGCCCTCATCTGGAGGGTCTCCACGATCAACCTGATCGCGCCGATGGGCGTCCTCATCTCGTGACTCACAGCGCTCAGGAAATTCTGCTGTCGTTCGCGAAACTCACGCTCTGTACCGATGGCTTTCAGGAGCAGGTAGAGTCCTCCCATCACCAAGATCACAAAGACAAAGCCTTCCCAGACAAACATCCGCACATAACGACGTTGTTTATGAAGCTCGACGACGGCAGACTTGAGCAAACGAAAGCGAGGGCCTTGGCACTCGAATCCTCGATAGTAACGTTCACATACGGAGATCACATGAGCGCGTTCTTTGGCGTTTTGGGCTTCGTGGTAGAGGGTTTGCAAGCCGAGCTGCTGGAGGGCAAGAGAGGTGCTTTGGTGCTTCGCCGTTCGATCGACGAAGTTGCGCAAGAAGACAACCCACCACACAGCCTGGGCCGTGACGAAAGCAAAGATAAACGCCAACACCAAGGAGATCATTCGGTGGGAATGTGAGAGCGTACCTCTCTTCATTATATATAGACCTTCTACTCTGCAAAAAATTGAAAGGCGTCTGTGATGAGCTCATCGGGAGATGTCCCTGTCGCTGTGTACGTTTTCCCTTCGTACCAGACGAGCAGAGAGAGACCCTCATCCGCTGTAGACGTTGCGTGTGCGCCAAGTGCGAGTTGGCATCCTCCATCGAACTTCTTCATCAAACCACGTTCGACATTCACAGTCTTTGCGGCGTCGGCATCATGGATCTTGGCCATGACTTCTCTTGTGTATGTGTCATCATCCCTGCACTCAATCGCGAGCGCGCCTTGTCCAGGTGCTGGGACAAGTTCGTCGGGTTCCAGTGTGAAGACGGTGAGGTGATCGACGGTGATTTCGAGACGTGTCAACCCGGCTGCTGCGAGAATAATCGCATCGTATTCACCATCGACACATTTTTGGATACGTGTGGGGACATTGCCTCGAAGCTCGGCAAGTTGGAGATCGGGGCGTAGTTGTGCGATCTGTTTTTGGCGTCGAACGGCGCTTGTTCCGACTTTGACGCCATCCTTAAGTGGAAATCCCTTTGCAGTTTTGTCGATCGCTTCAGGTCGTGCGAGGAGACATTCACGGGGATCGACGCGTTGTGGGATGGCGATCAACGTGAGTCCTTCACAAGCTGCGGAGGGCAGATCTTTGAGGGAGTGTACAGCGATATCGGCGTTTCCATTGAGCACCTCATCCTGGACAGCTTTGGTGAAGAAGCCTTGCCCTTTCATCAGACGAAAAGCGGTCAACTGTTTATCGCCTTGTGTCTCGACAAGAACAAGTTCAGCATCGACGCCCTGTGCCTGGAGTTGGTCTTTGACCCAATTGGCTTGCCACAATGCGAGTTTGCTTTTCCGGGTCGCGATACGAATCGTCTTGGGGGATGTTTGGGAGTCCAAAGGTCACGCGCTCCAATCGTTACATGTTTGAGAGAAAGTGAATATCACGGACAATGTGTGCGATATTTTGTTTACGATGTCAAAGGAAAGATGTCAGCAGCCTCCAGAAAAGTTTTCGCGGCTTGCAGACCGTGCTCCCGGGCCATCACACGTAAGCCTTTGATCGGACCTTTCGCGAGCTGATTGGCGAGTCGAGAGGCATCCTTTTCAGAGACAAAGGCCTTGGCTTTCTCGATATACATCATCCTGAGAGCTTTGATAGAAGGTCCAAGTTGCCGCTCGATCCATTCTCCGATCGCAAGATCGAGTTCTTCGAGCAAAACATCTTCAGCGAAGATAAGTTGCTCTTCGAGATCTCTTCGTCTTTCCTGTCCAGCTTGTTGAAGTGTTTCGACATCAAACAACGGTACACCGAGAGCTTGGGCGGTCCCTGGCGCGACATTACGAGGAAGCCCCATATCAACGATGACACGTAGACCATCAACCTCTTGAAGCTGCTCACGTGAAAACAAGCTCTCCACGGAGACGGCGGAGATAAAAGCGTCGAGTGGAGGTGTTGTCTCCAAAAACTGAGAGAGCGCCATCGCCTCAACGTGTTCGCCCATCTTTGCTGCGACTTTTTCGGCTTTTTCAACGCTACGATTGATCAGGGTGATGTGTGTCTCTGGTCGCTCAGCCATGACTTTCGCAGCGAGTTGGCCGATCTCACCAACACCGACGATTCCAACCTTCGCCTGTTGTGGGAGATGGGATTCCATCGCGGGACGAGCGAGACTAAACAAGGACGTGTTGAGCGGCGCGAGGCGAACCTCACGTCGGATTCTTTTTGCGATCCGAAAAGCTGTTGAGAAGGCGAAGTTGAGTTCTTTTCCGACAGCCTTCTCTTGTTGTGCCTGTGCAAACGATTCGCGCATCTGCATCATGATCTGATCTTCGCCAGGGTTAAGAGAGTCTAGCGATGACGCGATACGTGCGAGCTGTTCGACACATCCCTCACGAGAGAAGACGTAGCAATGCCTCGAATGTTCAGGCATCAGTCTGTGCTTGGCGGCTTCAAAAGAGTCATCCTCTTCAAGTACGACAGCCAACTCAAAGCGGTTGCATGTCGAGAGAATCGTGACTTCGGCAAATCCCATATCGAGGAATTGTCGATGTGTGAAGGAACCATATTTTCGATTCCAGAACTCAAGCGCCTCGATCCCGCCTCTGCGGTGGGCTACACCAATTAATGCTAATCTATCCATCAATCCAATCAAACGACTCTTCCGCACTCTAGAGCATCGACACGTGCGAAAACATAAACCAAAAAAGACAGCCAATGTACTGTCAAGACTCCGACCCAGACAGGGTATGTTCTCTGATGTAGAGATGCAAGGAAAACAAATCGGCTTCGCATTCCGACAGAAAGGATCAGAAAGCAAGGTCGCAGCCAAAAATGAGCGAAGGTGTCGAAGGGAGTTTAAGCGTGCAAGTAAGTCGTATCAAATCGTTTGCAAATTGAGCGAGTTGATACATTGTCATCACGCCGAAAGATGTGCTAAGATGCGCAATATTCGACTTCGCAACGTAAGCACAAATGTACATTCCCACCGCGGGAATGAAGAAAACGAAAGAGGTCAGAGCAGATGATGTTGAAGAAGTGGTATGCGCAACAAACCATGCAGATCACCATAGCAACTTGCACGTTGGTATTTTTTGGTGTGCTTTTGGTCCAACCGACTCTCGCAGCGGCCAAACAGGCTTCGAGCACCAAGCGATACGATCAAGCGCAAGAGAGCATTTATTTTCGCGCGAGCCAACCGAAGCTTCCGTTATGGCAAAAGATTCAATGGACCCTGACAGCGCCACCAAGTGCGGTACAGTCGTCCGCTTCGAAAAGAGCGCCCCAAAAAATTGCGATGGTCCAACCGACCAAAGAGCAACACATGCAGATCGATTTTCGCCAAGCAGTCCGCCTGCCACAAGCGAAGGTCAAAAAGAAAAAACAACAACTTCGCCTCGCAGCGGCAGGCGCAGAAGCACAAAAACGCCATGAAGCGATTGGATTGTGGCACCAAATCTTTGGATTAAGCTCCTTGGCCTTGATGGCTGCGAGTGTTGTCATTGGTCAGATCAACGCGATCGACTTTCTCAATGATCGCCTGAGCTCGGAACCTTTGATTTGGACACACCGTGGCCTGATTCTCGGAACAGCGATCACGTATCTCGCCGCACGAATCCTCGCGTGGATGCTTCCAAAAGTCGAAGACTCCGATGAGGATGGTGGATTTAACGAAGATGGTGAGACAAAAGAGAAGAGCTTTGACTCCTCCAAAATCCACAACCTTCTCTCTTGGATACACGGCATCGGTATGTTGGCGCTGATGATCGGTGGATTTATCAACGCAAGATTTATCCCTTCCTATACCCCTGCAAAAACTGCATTTACAGTCTCTCACCTTGTGAGTGGATATGTCACGTTGGCCTCCATGGGAGCTGCCGCGATCGTGATCTCGTACTTTTAACTGATTTGTGTAAGGAGCAATCCGAATGAAATTTTATGTTGTTGTTGGAATCGCTTTGTTGGGTGGTCTCTCATTTCTTGCTTGTGGTGATGGTGACTCATGCACAACCAACGTCTCGTTGTCCAAATGCATCCTCCCCTTATTTAATGATGACACCAATGGTTGTACTGGCGCAGGATGCCACAGCGGCGCGACCCCCAACTCCGATCTCGATCTGTCCCAAAATCTCCACGCGAACATGGTCAACGTCAAAGCAAAAGACGGAACAAACGTGTACATCGTCCCTGGAAAACCTGAAGAGAGTTACCTCCTCACAAAAATGAAGGCCAATCCTCCTGCAGGTGGACAGATGCCCATCGCAAGAACAGCGTTCACAACCGAACAACTCACAATGATTGAGACGTGGATCAAAGAAGGTGCGCTGGATAACTAATCAACGCCCCGCAGATTCGAGAAATGGAGGCATCATGCGTATTGGATTGTTTGTTCTCGCCGCCGCGATCTTGGGTTGTTCTTTGCTCGCATGTGAACCCCCAACTGAATGCCAGGGTGATAGCAATATCTCTTACATCAAATGTATCCGCCCCACGCTCACAGCCAATTGTACAGGTGGGCACTGTCACGGAGAGGATGAGCCAGGCAAAGGCCTGCGCCTCGACGAGATTGGGAAGATATATGACAACATGGTTAACAAACAAGTTGCCGCAGGTGGCACAACACACATCCTGATCAAACCAGGTGACCATGAGAACAGTTACTTGTACCTGAAGATGCTTCAAGACAAACCTGCAGAAGGAGGCCGAATGCCCATTGGGTTCAGACCCTTCCTCAGTGAGTCACAAATGAAGATGTTCCGTGTATGGATCAACGAAGGTGCAAAAAACGACGATCCAAATTACACGCCACCTGACACGGAAGCCAAGAAGCCCGAAATTCCTGCAGGCATCGAAAATGTATCATTCAAAAATGATATCCAGGCGATCTTCAAAAAGAGTTGTCTGGGACAAGGATGCCACGGGAAAACAGGCTTCTCTGGTAATCTCAACCTCGAAGAAAACACCCTCGCCAATATCCTCAACAAGGACTCACTGAATCCGGACTTCAAGCATATTGTCCCGGGTAAACCTCTGGAGAGTTACATCCTGGTCAAAGTACTTGATGATGACAAACGCCCAGATACAGCCGGTTCAAGGATGCCCTTTGGTACGCCTCTCACGACAGAAGAGATCGCCAAGATCTACGTCTGGATCGAAGAAGGCGCCAAAGACAACTAATCCCTCCTCGTGCATCTGCTCCAGGGGCAGTTGCACTTGTGTCTTCGCAAAGTGCACCCGAACATACGACACAATCCCCCAAGGCAATACGTATGTCGCAAGCGACATCCTTCAAGTGCTCGACTGCTCGGGTAACATATGCGGTTGTCATTTGCGACGCCACTTTGCAACGCCCCCTTCAACAAACCTCTCCATCCCCCTGAGCCTTCGGCTCTTCCCCCTCAGAATGATGCGATGCTGTAAGCATCGCATACGCTCTCCATAGGCCCCGGTTTTACCTGGGTGGATGGCCATTCGTATCCCAATATCCGTACGTGTATGATGTTATTCGTATCCTTTGGGCGCGTTCTTCCAACGAACGTTTCTGGAGAACGGGATAATGGCTTGAATGATTGGAAAGAGGGATTCGTTTGGTTGGTACCACCGGGTTAAAACCCGGTGCTATAGATAGCGTACGCTCGCCTTAAGGCTTCGCATCGATCTGAATTACGGTGGGACTCAAAGTCCCACCTCAGCGCACAATCCCCCCACACGATGATAGATTAGAACAGATTCAATCATCCCAAACAGGACGCTTGCTTTGGACGCAAGCACAACGTCCGTCGAATCAGATTTATAGCTAAGCAGCCGTATATATCGGCTAAATATCCCCTCCCCTCGAAAGATTTGAGGGGAGGGAAGTTGCGAAGCGACAGGGTGGAGAGTTTGTTGAGGTGGATGATTGCAAGCACACGAAGAGAAGAATACACCTACTAGACGGGTCTTTCCCCCCTGTGCAACCTGTATTTTGCTCCGGTCGACAAGGGGAGCAATGCAAAGGAGAGAACAGAACCCCCTCAGTCCGACCTACGGTCGTCCGGCTCCCCCTACTCGACTTTGTCGGCAAGGGGAGCGATGCAAGCCCCCCTCAGCCTCCCTTACGGTCGGCAGTTCCCCCTTCTATTCAACTTCGTTGGCAAGGGAAGCGATGCATATCAAAGGATATATCGCGATATAAACGAAAAATCCGTGTATGTCGGTTAAAACTCAGTAGGGGCGGGCCTTGTGTCCGACCTCAACCATCGTATATATCGGTTGGTTGCTCCCTCCTCTCGAAAGGTTTGAGAGGAGGGAAGAGCCGAAGGCGAAGGGTGGAGAGTTTGTTGAGGCGGATGATTGCAAGTGAAGACGCAAAAAACCCACTGAAAGTTCGTAAGCAGCCGAGCTCTAAAAGGATATAGCTTGCTATATCTGCCTGGAAGTGAGGGATGATATAGGATGGTCGGGGGAGTTTGCGGAGACACAAGTGCAACGTCCGCCGGAGCAGATTTATAGCGAAATGTCGTATATATCGGGCAAATGCCCCCTCCTCTCGAAAGGCTTGAGAGGAGGGATGTCGCGAAGCGACAGGGTGGTGAGTTTGTTGAGGTGGATGATTGCAAGTGAAGACGCAAAAAACCCACTGAAAACTAGCAAGCAAAAAGGAATCCAAGGATATGGCTTGCTATATCCGCCTACAAGATAGGGATGAACTCGTGGAGTCAGGGGAGTTTGCGGAGACGCAAGTGCAACGTCCACCGGATCAGCATTCTAGTATACCCCGTATACATCGGATGAATGGTCCCTCCTCTCGAAAGGCTTGAGAGGAGGGAAGAGCCGAAGGCGAAGGGTGGAGAGTTTGTCGAGGCATATGTTGCAAAGCGCACGAAGCAAATAAGCCCGAACAGGGCGCTTGCTTTGGGTGCAAGTGCAACGTCTGCCGGAACAGATTTTAAGCGAAATATCGTATATATCGGATGAATGGTCCCTCCTCTCGAAAGGCTTGAGAGGAGGGATGTCACGAAGTGACAGGGTGGTGAGTTTGTTGAGGTGGATGATTGCAAAGCGTACGAAGCAAATCAGCTATGAAGAGAAGCCTCTCCAGGAAGAGTTCTGTCAGTGGTAAAGCCCTAACCCCGCAGGGGTTCAAATGCGGTCCAGCGCGCTGCGCTGGTGCAACGTCCGCCGGATCAGATTTTGAGTATTTTTGTTGGAGGAGGATAGAGGGGTGAGCAGGCGAGGTGTTATGCGGAGCGGTAGGGTTGCCATGGGGCGTAGGGTTGTCCTTGGACACCAGCACCAGAACCACGCCAGCCATCACCACCCTGGAATTGGGTCCAGCGGAGTTGGACAGAGCTACGTTCGTAGAAATCTTTGTAAAATTTCACTTCGAGGTTGTCTTTGACACTGAATGTAGGCTCTGTGCCTTTTGCACGAAGAGCCTGAAGATAGGTTCCGCCAATGGCACCACTTCCAACGCGTCCAATCGCCATTTTATCCTCCTACATTGCTGCAAAGACCACCGGGTCTGTTGCGAGTCAGTTTGTTTCTATTAAGAAATCAAGATGATGTTACATATTTGTGAACGGATCATCAAGGATCTTGTGTGATTTTGGCATAGAACCAAGAAGGACACAAGAGCTGGATCGATCGCCTTGTGTAGATTATCGGTGCAGTTGTCGAAAGGTTGCGATCTTTTTTTGGGAGCAGAAGGTCACAGAGATGGTCTTGCATTTGCGGGCGAGGCGTGGGATAACAGTGCTGCGATGTTGAAAGAAGGACAAATCCTCGCGCTGACACCGAAGCTCACCTGTTATCGTCATTTTTTTCGTTTTTTTTCTTCCTTTCATTTCAAGTCGTTAGGGTTATTTCAAAAAAAGAATTGGGTGCGTGCGATAAAAACGAGATAAGAACAAGACTAGTAAGAACAGGTACGGTGTGTACAGAGCTACTCGATTGCGTTCACAACAAGAAGCGCAATGATAAAGAGTAGATATGAAACAGATCGTACAAAGGATCACTATGCGCTTGCGATCAGGATCCGGATCGCAAGAACGAGTCCAATAGAGAGAAGAAAGATCATGATCAAGTTGACGCAAAACCAACACGAAAAAACTCCCCAATTGAAAAGAATCGTGCGTGGTATTTGTTTGGAGAGAAAAGCCATGAAGAAGGTATTGTTGTTGTTGTTGATGTTGTTGGTTGTGCCTTCAGTGGCGAACGCAGCACCAGGCTACAGCTTCATTATTAATGATAGTCAATTGCGAAAAGATCCAACGTACTGGCGTGCAAAAGCACCCATGGTACCTTCCTTGGGTGTTGGTCTTGGCTTTGGTTTTCGTCCTGTCTACTACGCGCCTTCCAACGCAGAAGTCCAACCCTACATTACGTCGGGTTTGAGCATCAGCATCGGCGCTGTCGCAGCCCAATTTGGCGCACGTGGATACTGGAGTGACCTTCGTATGGGTGTTAGCTGGGGCTTCTCTAAAGCCCTTACCGACAACGTCGGAAGCTCCCAGTACGCACGCCTCGAATATCCAAGAGACGTAGGTCTCAGCCTTGGAAAATCCCTGTTTGTTGAGAAGAACACAGGAATTCGCGTTGGTTTTGGTGTGAGTGGTCGCATCCCAGTGTCCCCTTCTTCCCAGTTGCGCACATTGATCACAAGCTTGAGCCCCCGCCTCTCAGCGTCCAAGACGTTCTTGGGTCGCATCTCGCTTTCTTACGGATTCGGCGTCAACTTCAACTTCTACTTGCAAGACAGTGGTGTGTACAACCCCGACCTCGCAGGTATCCCAGGCGTCAACAATCGCTGGGGAATGAACCACTCATTTGGCTTGGGTGTTGCGATCTTGCCAAACCTGCGTGTGAGCTTTGGATTGAGCATCGGCGTAGGCTACTCATTTGCTGACAACTACACAGCAGTCGACGGTCCACAGGTCTTCGGTGCAGAGAACCTGACCCCTGCGGATCTCGCATCCTTCCCCATCAACGAAGGAAACTCATACGGAATTGGCTTTACATTGAGCTACGCTATCAACCGACACATCGGCTTGAGCCTCGGTTACAGCAACGGCGGTCGCCAATTCGAATGGCAATTCGATTCCCAAGGAAACAGACACTTTGTTTTACGTAACCCGTTTAAACTCGAAAATGGCTCATTTAACTTCGGTATTCGCGGAAGTATCTAGAGTCGACAGCTCTCAGGAGGACAAAAAGAACATTGGAACGTAGAAGACCCATCGATGTATTGGCGAAGGTCATAAGGACTTTCGATTGGCAGTCGTGAAGGAGGAACTGGAGATGAGAAGACACCTCACCGTGGTGTTGCTCACACTAGCAAGCATGTTCCTGTCCAGCATAGTCGTAACAGGCTGTGCTTACAGGCGAGCAGACCGCAGTCTTGTTCAGCCGCTTGCGTTGAGCAAAAAGCAATTTAAAGGTGAATGGTACTACATGAAGACGGTCTACGAAGCACCCTTTGAGTCAGGGTTCTTCAACGGCCAGGGCGGTTGGCCACTTGGTGCCAAGATCCGTTGGGAGATCACAGAGCGTTACCTGTACGCATTTAACGCTTCCCCCAACGTCCGTAACACTGATAGCGAATTGACTCCATTGGCAGCATGGCCAATCACAAGTCACTTCGATATCAAGCCCGCCATCAACTATATGACAGGCGAGCCCTCGAACGTGATCATCGAGGAGCGACGTGATGGTCTTCCCTGGTATCAGCGTAAGTACATGCGCGTTATGTGGGAAAGACAATCATTGTCCGACTGGACAGACATCTTCCAGACATACTACAAATGGATGGGTGTTGTTCGCGTTGAGCCCGCAAACTACGTTGCACCACAGAAGGTGGAGATGTCTTCAGACTACATGACTTTTGTGTCTGATGACCTGATCACCAAGATCTACGACAGCTACTACAACATGGTGATCAAAGAGATCCCCATGTCATCGTATCGTGTTCGTACTCGCCACGCCTTCAGAAAGGTCAAAACATCCACGTACTCCCCCAAAGAGTACAACGATGCCATGTTTGCGAAGTTTGGTAACTTCCGTACGACTGTCGTCCGATACAACCAACAACGTGGTATCGTCGACTGGAGTTACAAGTTCTACGCAAGTCGCCACAACGTCGCGACCCAAGAAGAGCTCGACAAATACGCAGCCGACAACACGCCAGAAGATCAGCAAAAACCCAAGCAGGTCGTCTACTACCTCTCCCCAGACTTCCCCGAGGAGTTGATGGAAGGTGTGCGTAAGGTCGAGAAGGGTTGGAACGAAGCATTCCAACACGCGCTGCAGCGTAAAGACCAGGTCTTCGAGATCCGTTGTAACGGATACAAGATGATGGACGGAAAAGCTGAGTGTGACGCAGCCAAAACAGGTATTCGTCGCGACCTTGGTGATCTCCGCTACAACTTCATCTGGTGGGTTAATCCTCCACAAGCAGGTGGTCTTCTCGGTTATGGTCCCAGCCTCGCGGACCCAGATACTGGTGAGATCGTTCACGGCTCCGCTTACATCTACGGTGCTCCCCTCCGTCAGATCGTCGACTCCTACATGGTCCTCTACGATATGACAACAGGCCGTTATAAGAGTGAAGACATCCAAAACGGTGTCGAATACCTCAACGCAGCCTTTAACCTGAACAACAACTTGCCCCTCGCGTTGCCCAATGGCTCCACGCAGAAGGCTATCAACCCCACAGTGACAGGACCCAAAGTCCGCACACTGAATACACCCGCGAAAATCCTCACGCGCATCAAAAGCCCTGGGTACTTGCAACGTATGCTGCAAGTGAAAAAAATCGATCAGGCTTCCATCACTGCAAGCCTCTCTATGATCGACAACCACCCACTCGCAAAACAAACATTGATGCACGATGAGATGGTACAGCTCGCATTCCCAGGTCTCGACCCTTCAGCAGTCCTGACGAACTCAGATGCGAAGGTCCAAGAGATCCTCAACCGCTACCACCCCGTCGAGATGTTGAAGCCACACCGTCTGCGTGACATGCTCAACACCTTCCTCGCGCCATCCAAAATGAACATGTACATGGCCGACTACTACGACGATGTAGCGCTGCAATCGTTCTTCAAGTACCACATCCAAAAGAAAACGCCTCGCAACGAATTGCGTAAGCGTATCATGGAGTTCTTGTTTGTCTCTGTCACCGCTCACGAATGTGGTCACACGCTCAGTTTGACACACAACTTCAAAGGCTCAACTGACGAGTACAACTACCACGACTCCTACCACGATCTCGCGAAAGACGGAAAAGTCAAATGTCAGGACGACGACAAATGTCCTCCCGACATGAAAGTTCCCGCTTCAACGAGCAAAGAAGACATCACAGCAGTCCAACGTTTCTACCGAAACGCTTCTATCATGGACTACGCTGGCGAATACTATGACGACACACTCGGTGTAGGTAAAACTGACAAAGCAGCGATCGCATTCATCTACGGTGGATTGGTCGAAAAAGCAGTCAGTGATCCTCGCGAGCAAGGTGAGTTGATCAAATGGAGCGTCGAGGTTGAGCGTAAAAACCAAAACCCCAACGATCCCCTGAAACTCCGTCCCTTCCGATTCTGCTCTGACTACCGCGTCGGCCAGGATCCCCTGTGTCAACGTTGGGACTCCGGTCCAGGCGCAGTCGATATCGTCCAACGTATCATCAAAAGTTACGATCGTACTTACCCACTTCGTTACTTCCGTCGTGGACGTCGTAGCTACAGCATGAACGCTGCGTTCTACCGCAACTTCTTCGGGTTCCAACATATCGCGAGTATTTACCAAGACTGGACATACCGCGTTATCACACAACCCGGTTACAAGAAGACCAAGGACTTCGAAGATAAACTCCAGGCGATCCAAACAGGTTTCCAATTCTTCACAAGAATTTTGACCACACCACGTGTTGGACAGCACGAGTTTGACAAGATCTCCCAAACATGGCAGCTCAGCGCGACAAGTGAAGACATTCACCGCGTCAAAGTGGACATCCCAGTGGGTGTTGCACGCTACATGTTTAGTACCGTCCAAGACGGTTACTACGGAATCTTCCGTCTCCGACGTTCAGGTTCATTGTATGACAAATTGTTGTCCCTCATGTCGATGTCGATTCGCTCTTGGGGTTACTACAACAACGACGTCAACTGGATTTATACCAACTTCTACGATCTGTTTACAGAAGATACAACAGAGCTGTTCCAACAAGGTATCTCCAGTGTTTGGAAGCCAGACAGTCCACTGTTGTTTAAAATGGAAGTGGAAGAAAACGGCAAGAAGATCCAAGCGCCCATCGAACCAGGTTGGCACCCCTTCTTGCAGTACAACAGTATGATTTACGGACTCGCGTTGCTCAACAACCAACTGTCTGATCGTACATTCCAAAACTTCATGCGCGTTGGTATTGAAGGTAGCGGTAAATCCTGGACACCACCAGGCTCCAAAACTGTCACCTGTCCTGACATCAACAGCGTCACCAAACACTACAGTTGCAAATCCGCTCCCGTACTCTGTTTCATGAACGCACAAAAGACACGTACCTACTTCGGTGTTCAAACAGAAGCAAACAACAGCGTCTCTTGGCAGCTCGTCAAGCGTGGCTGTGAGCTTGCTGAAGAAGTCGAGTTGTTGCGTAATAATACAGCGAACGTCGAGCGTTCGGACATCGAACGTAAAGAGAATGAGCTTCGTCTGCTTGAGACCGTACTCACCTACATGCAGTACTACGTCTCGATCTATGGCGGTTGATCATGAGAAACAGAATACAAATCCTCTTCGGACGGAAGGAGTATAAAATGGCTACCCACCGAAAAAAGTTGTCCCTGGTGCTCCTATTTTTGGGCGCACTAGTACTTGGGGCTTCAGTGGGAACAGGCTGTGCCATTCAGCGAGGTGAACGCAGTGTCGTTCAACCTCTCGCGCTGAGCAAGACCCAATTTCAGGGTGAATGGTACTACCAAAAAACAATCACTGAAGCGCCATATGACGCACCTGGCGTATTTATCGGATCGACCTCCACTGGTTACAAGATCCGTTGGGAAATCACAGAGCGTTATCTTTACGCTTTCACCACACAACCAAACGTCCGTAACGCGGACTCCACAGTTGCACCAGTCGCGGCGTGGCCCATCATCGGTCACTTTACGATCCGCCACCGTATCAACTACTCCACAGGACAGCCCTCAAACGTTGTCTCTGAGGACTACATTGATAAGCCCTGGTATCAACGCCCACACTTCCGCGTTGCTTGGGAACGTTCCTTCATCACAGACTTCTCTAGTTCCTTCTGGATCTACAGAATGTTCGGATATGTCGTAGGCGAAAGACCCGTCAACGTACGTCCCGAAAAAGTCCGCATGTTGAAAGACTACATGGACTTTGTCACAGAAGAAGTCATCAGCCCAGGCGTCGGCGCACTCATTGGAAAACTCAACACTTCCATGCCAGTGTCCGCATACCGCATCAAGTACCGTCACTCGTTCCGCAAGGTTGGTAAGTCCACCTACACACCACAACCCATGAGCGACGATCAATTTGAAAAATTCGGATTCTTCCGTACAGCGATCATCAACAACCACATCGACCGTGGTCTCGTTGACTGGAGCTACCAGTACTATGCAAACCGACATAACGTCGCGACACAAGCAGAGCTGGATAAGTACGAAGCCGACAAAACTCCTGAAGCAGATCGCAAACCCAAGCAGATCGTCTACTACCTCTCACCGGACTTTCCCGAGAAGTACAAAGACACTGCTCACCTGATCATGGAAGACTGGAACAAAGCGTTCCAAAACGCGCTGGGTCGTAAAGATCAAGTCGTCGTCCTCCACGAAAATGACTTCGGTCTGCCTGAAGGACAAAAGCGCGAAATCGGTGATATCCGATACAAGTTCCTCTACTGGGTCGCGAAACCCATCTCCATGGGACTGCTCGGATATGGACCTAGCTTCGCAGACTACGACACTGGTGAGATCATCTCCAGCGCCGCGTACGTCTACGGTGCAGTCGTCGACCGCGTCGTCAACCGCTTCATGCTTTACTACGATATGGTCAAAGGAACCTATACCGACGAAGAACTTCGTAACGGTAAAGATTACCTCGACATCATCAACAACTTCGGCAACAGCACAAACGGAACAAGCCAACCTCTGACCGCCAAAAATGGCGTGAAGATTATGCCCCCTGCATACAAAGGCTTTGACATCCAAAAAGCTCACAACTACGTGCACACTGCTGAATTTAAGCACAAAACACAGCTGCTTAAGAAATTGGACCGCACCGCGATCCAAGCGCGTATGTCAATGCTCGACAACAAACCCCACCTTCAGTGGGCGATGATGAGCGATGACATGTTGCGTGGCCTGTTCCCACAAACAGAGCCCGCTGCACTTCGCCAATCAAACAGCGACACAGCGCGTAACATCCTTGAGTCCTACTTCAACCCTGCAAAATTGACTCGCATCACGGGTCTTCGCAAGTTGATGAATGACGCAGATGAGTTCTCCAAGCACAACGCAATGCTCGCTAACTACGTTGACCCTGCGTTGCAAAAGTTTGTCGTCGCCAACAAAAACCTCAGCCGCTCCGAGCTCGCTGATAAGATGGCACGCATGATCTTCCGTGGTACAGAAGCACACGAGATCGGTCACACACTTGGTCTTCGCCATAACTTCTCCGCTTCCGCTGATGAGCCAAACTACTTCCCCGAGTACTTTGAGCTTCAGAAAAAGCAAGGTGGAAATACTCCAGGTGATGACAAAGACAACCGTCACTCGTGGTTCTACATGTACTCATCTATCATGGACTACCACGGTGAAGTCTATGGTGATGCAGTCGGTATCGGTAGTTATGACTACGCAGCGATCCGCTATGGTTATGCCGGAAAACTCGAACTGGATAACACAGATGATTTGACACAGTATGTCAAAAAGGTCGCTTCAGCGTTCAAAACAACTGAGTACTACAAAGATCTCTACACAGAACTCAAGATCGAAGAGAGCGCACTGAAAACAAGCAAAGGTCTCGATGGTCAAACCATCTTCGACGCCAACCAGAGCTTGCTCAAGGTTACAGGTGTTAAAGCAGATGGCTCCACCACTTTGATCATGAACTTGACCGCTGATGACCTCAGTGGACGTCGTGCACTTCAACGTATCAAGGCGATGTTCAACATCATCCCCCAAGATGCACGTCTCTTCGCAGATGGTTACCTCTTCATCGATGATGGAAAGACACCTCTGAAACGACGCTTCTACCGATTCTGCTCTGACGAGCTCGTCGGTCAAAACCCATACTGTAACCGCTTCGACTCCGGTTCCAACCCACGCCAGATCGTCGACAACATGATTCGTCGATACGACGGTGTGTACCCACTGGTGAACTGGAGCCGTGGACGTCGTTACTTCCGCTTGGGTTATGGATACCTCTCCTACCTGATCGGTCGTTTCCGTGTTGTCAACGACTTCTATCAAAACTGGATGTTCCGCGTCATCAACGAAGCCAACTTCGACGGTAGCGCTGAGTACTACAACCAGCTCGCTGCGATCTCCAAAGGTCTCGGCTTCATCAGCCGTGTCATCCACACGCCTGAGCCAGGAAACCACGTCCTCGACACCGATCAAAATATGTACGTTGCGTCGCCCACCAAAACGGCCAACAACATTAACATCCCCATCGGTATCGGACGTTACTTCTACAGCCGTCTGCAACAAGATGAGCTTGGCCTCGCGATGTACCGCTTTGATCGCATCGGTACCATGTACGACAAGTACGTGGCGATGATGACACTTGGTATTCGCGACTGGGGTCTTGTCCGTAACCGCTTGAACTTCTTCTACGTCAACTTCCTGGATTACTTCTCCAGAGATGATGTCACGGATATGTTCACAGGTTCGATCTCCGGTATCTTCGAGAAGAAATTCGCGATGACACACGACGACAAGATGATCGCTCCCAACTTCCACCCTGTCCTCCAGTACTTCAGCATGTACATGGCTATGACCATGCTCAACAGTGGGTTCTTTGGTAACACCTTTACCCACTACATGACTGTCGCAGCTGTTGGTAGTGGTGATAGTTGGACACCTCCACCAGGTGCCAAGACCATCTCGTTCTCCAACACCTCCAACACCATGACCTACTTTGCTGTCCAAACACGCGACAACAAGAGTATCGCTTACAAGCTCGTCAAGCTCGGAAACGACTACTCGACGAAGCTCAAAGAGTTGCGTGCAGCACAGCCCACGTCCGCTGTCAACAACGTCAAGATCAAAGAGCTTGAGTCCAAGCTCCAGTGGGTTGAGACGGTCATCAACATGATGAAGCTTTATGTAGACACTTACTTCGAAGGATAAGCAAAAGCTTCGTTGGCCCCCTCAATAAGGGCCTCACAGAAAGGGGCCCTTTCCCCCCTTTTTCTATTCCCATTTTTTGAACAAAAGAAAGTAACAATTGTTCATGACATTCATTGCGTATCGTAGTATATTCTCAGCGTCCCCCGACATGGGGGTACACTACGATACGCCATCCCCTTCATGAACACATAAAAGGTTTGATAGGAGTTCACCACATCATGGAACGCCTTTTCGCGAAATATTTCAAACGTATTGTTGTCGTAAGCATGTTGTTTGCGGGTCTCTCATTTGTCGCCTGTTCAATCGTTCCTCCTCCCCTTCCCACAGAAGGTCAGGATCCCAATAAGAAGGTCGAAAAAGACGTCACAGCCGCCAAAGACCTCAACATCTGGAACGGAACAAAGCCCGGTGAAAACCCACCTGAGTTCCCCAAACCACTCCACCTCACAGAGTGCAGCGCGGACACTGACTGTGGTAGCGGTATTCCCCCCAATGGTGGCGCACAGACCTGTGTGAACCTCCTCGGAACACCCACCTGCTTCTTCCCTTGTGATCCTGACAAAGGCGTCGGTGACAAGCAAAACCCAGACTGTATCCAACCCGAAAACTGTATTCGTCTGAACTCGAACGAGGGGATCTGCATCTACGTTCCAGGTCAGCTCTACGGTATCGGTACCTATACAGCTGTTGTCCAACACAAAGCCGGTGAGCAATGTCTCCTTCGCTTTGGTGGTTGCATCAGCGGTTTGACCTGTGTTGACAACCAACGACACGGTTCAGTTGGACGTTGCGCTGAAGAGTGTATTCCTCCCCTCGATAGCAGCACACCTGCTCCCACTTGTGAGACGCCTAACACCGTATGTACTCGTCTCGCCAATGGCTTTGGTGCCTGTCTGCCCAAGTAATTCCGCCTCTTCTCCCCACAAGTTTCCAACCGGACCTTCCCGCAACGCTCCTTTCTGTGATATTCTCATCCTCCCAACACTCTCTCGAAATGTATAGGAAGGGAATCTCTGTGCCCCAGCGCCCGTCACGAAAATGGATCTGGCAATTTATCCCAAGCTCTCTTGTAGGCTCGATCTTCATCTTACTAGGGCTGTGGTGTTTCCTACACCCTGCGATCTTTTTTATGTATGGTGTGTTGTGGTTTTTTCTTGGCGCAGGGATCTTGGGCGGGAGTATCTACTTCCTCGCCCAGAGCGCGAGTATGAGCACAAAAGAGCTCAGCAGTCTTGGGCTTGGTGTAGTTGTCGCAGAGACCCGACTCCCCCAACCCCCATACCAATGTCAAAGATGTAAGAAGACCTTCCACTTTCGCCCTACTCTTCGAGGAGATGAGGTCTTTTGCTCAAAGAGTTGTGAGTTCCCCTCCCGCCAGCCCGAGATCGAAGAAGAGCCGATCTTGCTTCCGCCTCCCCTCTACGCTGAAGAAATCCACAGTACACTAGAAAAGGCCATTCAACTCGCAGAGAGAGCGCTCCGTAACGCCTCAGAAGGCAAGCTCGACCGCCCTTTGCTCAAAGCCACCCGAAAAGGCCTCGGCGCAGGAAAACTGACACAACACGTCATCACCTCTTTGCTGGTTTGGGGCGCTCACGAGTGGGCCACCAGACTCCTCAACGCACCCCCTCCAGAGCCCACGCTCGAAGGAGGCAGCACTGGTTCAGCCAGGTTTTTCTCGGTAGCGAGAGAATGTCAGCAATTTGTCTTGGAGTTGGAGCAAGGCGAAGATCCCTTTGAGATCCTCCAAATCGAAGATGCCCTGGAAGAAGATGATATCAGGGCTCTCAGGCAAGAACCACACTCTCCAGAAGAGCGCGCAGCGTTCGAGCAAATAGAGAAAGCATTTCAACAGCTTCAGGGGTTGATCGTAGAGCGAACCATCGAGATGGAGCTTCCTAATCTGTCGTAGAGCGCTCCGAAGATGTAGGGGATATCGTTGTTTGGAAGTGGTGAATTCACATGACTCGAACGGGGATTTTTGGAAGCTCTTTTTCACGAGCAAGGGTCAGACGACGATAACCATCGAGCAGTACGTACTGTTCGCCTTCTCGTCGGATACGGATGGGGTGAAGCTGAAACTTTCCGGCATCGAAAAGCTCTGAGATCTCTTCATACCGTTTATCTTTGACATCATAGTCATCAAATTGCACAGGGACGAGGATCTCTTCGAGCGCCAATTCTTTGGGGTGATTGTTTGGTAGCTCAGGTGACTTCTCCAAAAATGCCTTGAGATTCGTACTCGATTCGAGGAGAAACTCGTTCCCTTCAGAGGCTTTGGCGACACTGTGTTTGAAGACAAATACAACCCCACCTTCATCGAGCTCCAACAAGAATTGAAAACGATCGGACCAACCCACTTTCCCTTTTAACAACAACCCATCGTGTGTCACGAGCGAAAGGGAAGAGCCGCTTTTGAGAAGATCATCGGAGAGCTCAATCCGCCGGGAAGGCTCACGTGGCGGATATTGCAACAAAGACATCTGATCGAGATTGACATGTATCTGGCTGAGAATGGCGTCTGCTTCGGAGGAAACATAGACAAAAACACATCCGAGCTTGCGCAAACGAAGGGCTTCTTGGTGTTCCGTTTTCATGATCAACATGAGCGGCTGGATCTCTGTAATCACCCCTTCAAAGCGAGGAGAGTGGAATCGCCAAACGGAGACAGAGTTCCCCTCTTCACTACGATTTCGCAGAAACTCATCCCCCATCGAGCCGAGATGTGCTTCTTGTTCGAGTCGCTCAGCGAGTAATTTCATCCGCTCTTCTTGTAATTCCTTCGCCCGATCACGCTCTTCAGAAGTACGTGTCGAGAGGGACTTCTTCTTTTTCTGTGCGCGACGCTTCAGGAACTCTTCATAGCTGATATTTTCTCGCAATAATTGCCCGGCAACAGCACGAGTCAGGTCGGGATATCGGCTCACAAGACGATCAAGCTTTGCTTTTCGTTCGGCCTCTTTGGAGAGACGATTTGAGCGTTTTTTCCCACCACCGCGCGGACCACCGCCACGAGGACCACCACGTGGTGGTGGCTTTCGGCCTCTGTGACGCTTTTGCTGCCGCTCTTGCTGTCGTGCGCGTGCCCGCGCTTTTCTTTGCTCTTCCGCACGGCGTTCGAGAAACTCTTCGGGGGTGATATTTTCTTTAACGATGAAGGTCGCTTCTTCTTCCGAAATGTTTTTATGTTGAGAACAAATGAAGGCGATCATACGCTTTTCTTTCGCGATACGTCGGGCTTCCCGTTCTTCTTCTTTTTTCGCGTGCCACTCTTCAAAAGAGATCCCCATGTTCAAAATTTCGAGCGCTTCTTCGCGCTCAAGGGATGGGTGATCTTGGAGAAGTCCCGCCAGAAGAGCTTTCTTACTGGTCTTGTTACTTTTCTTCTTTTTTGAGGGGGTAGGTGCGCTTTTTTTCTTACGTTTTGCCATCTTCTCTGCTCCTTTGTACCAGGGAGCGTCCGTTCTTGATAGCGTGGAACGACGCCCGTGGACCATGCATATTAGCTCACGAGCGAACACCTGTCCAGTCTTCTCGGAAGGTTCTAGATTTGAAAGGAGGCAAGGGACAAATACAGCACACCATCTGCATTGCAGAACAGCAAGCCAACAAGATGACCATTCGGTGCGTACAGAGATTTAGGGGGCGGTGACTTTACGTAGAAGAGAGCGCGGCTTGTGCCGTAAACAACTGAGGTTCTAGGCGACCAGTCTGCCCCTCTCGGATCAGCTGCATCAACCTATCCACGTGTTGTTCCTCCCGAAAATCGATGGAAGTCGTGTCGATAGAGATGACAGGTGTCTCCAGTGAGCGGGTAAACTCCGAGCTATAGAGCTCGCTCAGTTGTGTGAGATACTGCGCATCCATCCCTTGCTCGTAGCTTCTTCCGCGAGCATGGATACGTTCGAGCAGGACCTGCACAGGAGCATGCAAGTAGATGATCAGATCCGGAGTTGGCAGGGAGCGAGAGAGGATCGAGTACATTTGATCGAAGAGTTGAAACTCGTGTTTGTCGAGCGTCAAGAGCGCAAAAAGGCGACATTTTGGAAAGTAGTAATCGCCGATAGTGAAGCGCTGAAAGAGCTCCTCTTGGGCGAACGCTTCTTGTTGGCGAAAACGACCGAGAAGGAAGAAGACCTCCGTTTGAAATGCGTAACGTTTGCGATCTTCGTAGAACTTCGACAAGAAGGGATTGTCTTCAAATTGTTCGAGCATCAAACGTCCATTCAGGCGTTGTGCGAGCGCTTCAACCAGGGTCGTTTTTCCGACTCCGATCGGTCCTTCAACGATGACATAACGTGGAAAGTCATCGGAGGATTGACTGTGTATATCCATCCAGGGCTCCTTTTCGACATCCAATCAGGGTACTTGTGAGCAGGCACAAGCCGCCCTACCTTAGCGGCTCTCTGGAGGGGTTGCAAGGATTCAACAAAAGTCAGTACGCGCAGGACACACCGGCACCCCACCTAACCCCTTGTATCAACGCATAGACAACAAACCATTCAAAGCCCAAACAAAACGACAAGGAAGGCATCACCCCCGTCCATTGAGTATGCAAGGGACAACGTTTGTGGTAAAGAAGATCGCCTGTCAATCGAAAGGAGAAGCAGATGTCAGAAAAACACACTCGCTATGTACGCCAAGAGATGTTTGCACATATAGGGCAAGAAGGACAGCAACGTATCGCGGCGTCCAAAGTCCTGATCGTAGGTTGCGGAGCGCTTGGCGCAGCCCAAGCCAACTTACTGGCCCGCGCAGGGGTCGGAAAGCTCATCCTTGTCGATCGCGACATTCTCGACTGGAGCAATCTTCAGCGACAACTCCTCTACGATGAGTCCCAAACAGAAGCAGGCCTCCCGAAAGTTATCGCTGCACAGCAACGACTTCAACAGATCAACAGCGCCATCGAGATAGACGCTCACATCCTCGACATCACGGCTTCAAACATTGCACAGTATGTCAAGCAAGCTGATCTTGTGCTCGACGCGACAGACAACTTTGAGACGCGCTTTTTGCTCAACGACGTCTGTCTCAAGCTCGGTGTACCCTGGATTTACGGCGCGTGTGTTGGAAGCTATGGCCTCAGCATGAACATCATCCCCCACAAGACCCCCTGTTTACGGTGCCTGTTTGAGAGCATTCCAGCGCCAGGCACCACCCCAACCTGCGATACAGCTGGTGTGATAGGACCGATCGTATCAATGATTGCCTCCATACAATGCGCAGAGGCGCTCAAGTTCCTCGTCGGTGACAAGGCAGCGCTGCGCGAAGGTGTCGTAAATGTCGACTTGTGGCAAAATCAACTCCACCAACTACAACTGACCCTCCCAAGACCAGATTGCCCGGCCTGTCAAAAACAGGAGTGGGAATACCTCCACGGCGAACGAAGGCACACAACGACAGTCCTGTGTGGGCGCAATACAGTACAGGTCACACCACAACAAGACGAACCCTTTTCTCTCGACAATGTCGCGGCACAGCTCGCCCAGATAGGCCCAACCACACACAACGCCTTCCTGGTGAGGTGCACTCTCCCAGAGCATGTACTCACGGTCTTTCGAGATGGTCGAGCCCTCATCGAAGGGACCAGCGACCCCTCTGAGGCGAGAAGTATATATGCCCGATATATAGGGGGCTAAAAGGGATAGAAACAGAGGGCAAATGTGGGTGTCTTTTTCGAGGTTCACAGTGTGAACTAGGAATGTTTCAAGAAGCCGCCTACACTTTTGTTGATGCAAATACTTTCAGGAGCGAAGTGCGCCTCTTGATGTTGTGGAATGAGAACCTCATATCCACCCACACGCTCCATGATATCAAAGTGTTGTTGGCAATGCAGATGAAGAAAACGACATGATGTCGATGTCGCAAAAACCACCATTCATTGTTGCGATGAGAGTTCTTCTTGACGTGTGTGCGTAAATTGTGATATCACACCGTGCTCTATGCGAAAAAACTCCCATATCGAATAAAGATTCGATTTTCTCAGAGGTTCAATCTTTAAACTTTGAATGCGACACATAAACAATGCAAAATCCCTCAGTGTCCAATGAGGCTTACAAGCATATCAAAGTGACCCAAGCATGAATTTTTCCCATCTTTGGAGGAATACAAACCCATGAAACATAGTCTGCGCCTTACAGGCCTCTTACTCGCAACCATTTTTAGCATCACATCGATGATGTATGCCTGTTCCCCCCCCCCTGCTGAATGTTCGGCCGACAAAGCCTGCCCAAGCGGGCAAACCTGCTCCTCCGAAGGCAAGTGTGTCTCCGATAACAAAGAGCAAGGCGATACAGAAAAGTCTGAAGAGAAAAAAGGCGAAGACAAGAAACAAGACGAACCTACCAAAGATGACACCGCTGATGGTGGTACAGAGCCCACGCCCGACACAGAACCTAAAAAAGATGGGGGAGTGTGTCCTCTAGGGTGCCCGGATTGTGATGGTGGTACGACACCAACAAACGAACCATTAACCCTCGGCACGAGCTGTACAGAGCCCTATAAAGGTGCTGAGTGTACCGCCCAGCAAGCATGTGACAGCGGTTCAACCTGCTTGAAACCCAACGCTTACGCGACAAAAACATACTGCTTCGTCGAGTGTACAGCAGACACAGATTGTAAGGCTGCTTCTGACAAAGCGGGCAAAACTCTCACTTGTCAGACTGTCTCAGGCAAAAAAGTCTGCGCTGAAAAAGAGAGCTGTGACAGCACAAAGAACCATCGCTGTATCCAAAACGGAATCAACGATGTCGGTTACTGTTACAGGTCATGTAACACCGACACAGACTGTGATCAGGGACAAAAGTGCCAGGATGATAAATTCTGCGCGACACGCGTCGCAGAGCTCGAAGCTTGTAACTACTCCAGACAAGCATTCTGTGATGCAGGACTCATCTGTCTCGTCAGCAACTCAGAGCAAACAGCCGGTATCTGTTACAAACAATGTCAGCAAGAGCAACAATGTGATGCGACAAAAGACTTGACTTGTCGAGCATTTAACGCGAGCGACCCCACCAACAAACTCTGTATGCCCAAGATCTACGATGGTCCTCTCTGTATCGGACAAACTTGTAACACATCCGCGACCGCAACAAACTGCCAAAAAGGCCTCGTTTGTGATGGAGGAACATGTGTCAAAACATGTTCCAGCGCAGCGGACTGTGACACAGCTTCGGGTGAAGAATGTAAGATCGTCGACATCACCAAACCAAAAGTCTGTCTGCTCCCCCCCTCCGTCACCAAATCTGGCGAAAAGTGCAACAACTTTGACAAACGATGTGATGATACCAAAGGACTTAGCTGCGCGAGTATCACCGAAGGCAACTCCATCTGTTTGAAGACTTGTGATCCCAACAAGACCAACCAGGCCACAGGAATCAACCCCGATTGTGACGCAGGTGACATCTGTCGTGCAACCCAAAACGGCAGCGCTTTCTGTCTCAAAGGTAGCGACAAAAACGGCTCCTGTGTCGTTCCCAACACATGTAAAAGCTCCAACGATGTCTGCGTTGGCTTCTCATCAGACGGTACAGAGTCTTACTGTCTTGGACCATGTGATCCCAAAAAGAACAAAAGCGAAGACGACGAAAGCAACCCCGACTGTGCAGACGCACAAGGAAACTTGGGTCGTTGTGTCACGCTGACAAATGGTAGCGGCGCGTGTATCCCTTACCGACCCAAGACCAAAAAAGCCGGCGAAAACTGCGGAACAGACGGAAACCTCGTCGCACCAGACTGTGAAGATGGCTTGCGTTGTGTCAACCTGGGTAGCGGTCCCACTTGTTACGTAGATTGTGACCCATGTACAGCCAAGCTCGACTCGACTGGAGAGTGGAAACACCCCAAATGTAACGGCGGAAAAGATGCTTGTTCTGCGCTTACATACTCAGACGGTCGCGCTGCGGGTGGTGTTTGTCGAACTTCCGGTGACCCTGTCCTCGACGATGGAGAGTACTGTGACGAGCCTGGAAAAGGCTGTAAAGAAGGTCTTACCTGTGTCAACTTCTCCAACGAAGAAGGCGCACGCCCCATCTGCTCTGGAGAATGTATCCCCGGCGAACAAGGACAGTGTAACGGCGGAAGTTGTGCTTCCCTTACAAGTGGTGGTGGTGTCTGCCTCCCACAAGCCAAGCGAAAAGTCGACCTCGGTGGCGAATGCCTTGGTACTCGCGGAACGGATGGCTTCCATGACTGTTTGGAGAAGAGCAAAGACGGCAAACCGCTCGTCTGTGCCCTCCCCGCCTTCGCAGGCGCCAAACGAACCTGCCAGATTTTGTGTAACCCTGTTGACGGGATTCAAAACAACACTGGATGTAAAGCACAAGGACTCAACAACCACCTCTGCCTCTCCGCAGATGAAAGAGATCCCAAAAAAGGTGCTTGCCTCGAAAAATGTCAGCTCATCGACAAGCTCCGTTGTAAAACAAGCGCTTGCCAACTTGGCGTCTGCCAAGAAACCAGCGTAGGACGACGTGGTGAGTGTACAACCGCCGCAAAAGAGAAAGAGTGTGCAGACACCTTTGGCGGTACATGTGTTGACAAAACTTGTATTGTCAGCCTTTGTAACTAATAATGATGCCTCAACCCGGAGAGAAGTCGCCGAGACTGATGGCACTTCTCTCCATTTTCCTTCTTTCCGAGAAAGCGATAATAAGGAGTGTATAGTATGATTCGTTCCATTCGTTCTTTGTTTGCAGTGGGCCTCGCGCTGCTGCTCGCAAGCTCCATCATGGTAGCTTGTGGCGGTGGTGATGAGTGCGCCAAAGATGCTGATTGTGCGAGTAAAGGTGACGACTACAAATGTAAGCTCAACACCGAGACCAACAAACGCACTTGTCAACAAGAAACCGCATCCACAGTCTGTAAAGAAACAGATTGTGCAAGTGACGACGACTGTAAAGATTGCTCTGGTGGCAAAACCAAGTGTGACACCGCTGCAAAAACTTGCGGTACTGGCGGCTCTAGCACAGTTTGTAAAGAAACAGATTGCGCAAGTGACGACGACTGCAAAGATTGCTCTGGTGGCAAAACCAAGTGTGACACCGCTGCAAAAACTTGTGGTACAGGCGGCTCTAGCACAGTTTGTAAAGAAACAGACTGCGCAAGTGACGACGACTGCAAAGATTGCTCTGGTGGCAAAACCAAGTGTGACACCGCAACAAAAACTTGTGGTACAGGCGGCTCTAGCACAGTTTGTAAAAACCCCTGCTCCACAAACAGCGACTGTAAAGACTGCTCCGGCGGCAACAACACTTGTAACAATGGTACCTGTGGCCCTGGTGGCAACAACCCATCTGTCGGTGACAACTGTAACCCACAACAAGCGGACTCTTGTGGTACAGACGGCAAACTCGTCTGTCTCGCTGTGAGCCAAACTGAAGCATACTGTGGTGAAGTTTGTACTGATGATGCAGGTTGTACTGACTCCGCACGCAACAAGTGTGTCACTCTCTCCGATGGCACAACCAAAGTCTGTCTCGGCGAAGCTGACAAAGATGGCGCATGTGGTATCTCCGGAAAAACGCAAGTTGTTTGTAAAGAAGGCACCACGCCTCCCCTTGGTTGCCAAGGCGGAAAATGTGTTGAGCTTCAAGTTGTCGCAACAAACGAAGCTTGTGGTGGTGGAAGCACCAAAACATGTGCAGACACAGACATCTGTGTCACTCTCGCGTCCGGCGCAAGCAACGGTTACTGTTTGACCAAGTGTGATCCCGCCAACAACACCTGCCCCAACAACGGAAGATGTGTAAGCCTCCAAGGCTCTGGTGGTGCTTGTATCCCCGCAGGGACTGCTACTGAAGGTGCGGACTGTGAAGATGTCTCCGCAGGTGGCGCGAAGCTCGATCCCGCAAAAATGTGTGCATCTGGTTTTAGCTGTGATGCAACGACCAAAAAATGTGTAAAAGTCCCCGAAGCTGCGACATTCGAAGCTTGTGGTGGAAACACAGGCAAACAATGTGCGTCCGCAGATGTTTGTGTCAGCTTCTCCCAAAACGCACAGCAAGGTTACTGTTTGACCAAATGTGACCCCAACGCTCCCAACTGTGCAAACGGTGGCGAGTGTCTGGCACTCTCCGGTGGTTCTGGTGCATGTGGTCTCGTCGGTACACTCACAGAAGACAAAGTCTGTGAAAGTGCAGGCGACACAGCGCCCAGGCTCGATCCTGCGACATCTTGTGCCAAAGGCCTCATCTGCCTCGTCTTCAGCGATGGGGTCGGAATGTGTACATCGACTCTCGCGGGTGGATGTTCTTCTGGTACATGTCCTGGTACAAACAGAAAATGTATCGATCTCCAGAGCGGAGACGGTGCGTGCGCCAAAGATTGTACAACAACCGACACCTGTACAACAGACGATCCTGCGACAGAGTGTCTCGACCTGACAAGCCAAGTCGGCGGTAAAGTCTGTGCTCCCAAGCCAGTCTTCGGTCCTAACGACTTCGGTCAGATCTGCTCCGACCCCACCAAAACAAATGGTTGTAAAGAGGGTCTCCTTTGTATGAAACAAGCAGCAGCAGATCCTTCCGGATTCTGTTCAAAAACTTGTACAACTGACACTGACTGTGCTGGATACAAAAACTCCGCAGGTACTGCTATCAACGGAACTTGTGTCCAAAACGGAACAAGCAAAATCTGTTTGTTTGATTGTTCACAGCCTGGCTCAACTTGTCCCGATGGAACAACTTGCCAAGCGCTCTCTTCCGGTGCGCAATTCTGTTTCCCCGGCTCCACTCCCTAAGTCTCCAACACACCCTTCCTCTCCTCGGAGAGGCCCCTTCCTCCCCTTCTTCATCCAAATCCACAAAAGAGCTACCTAAATGGCCTTCTTCCTGCTACAATGGCTGAAGGCTGAGATGTAACTCGATACATCCCCTCACCATTTATCCATCACAGCAAATGACCAAAACGCATCAATGCTCGCACACGTGCAGAGTTGTGATGGATGATCACCTATGGACTTATAAAACACTCATGTTGTGATTTTGGAATCGAGTAGTTAAAGGAACGAGAATATGGAAGGAAAAATTCCAATTACCCCACAAGGGTTGCACAATCTCAAAGAGCAACTCAAGCACATCAAAACCGTCGAGAGACGTAAGAATATCCAAGACATCGAGACCGCGAGAGAGCACGGCGATCTCAGTGAAAACGCTGAGTACCAGTACGCCAAAGAAAAACAAGCACAGATCGCAGGTCAAATCCAAATGCTTGAAGACCAGATCGCGCGCGCAGATGTTATCGATCCCAGAAAACTCGGCGGAAGCAGAGTTGTTTTTGGCGCAACCATCGAAGTCTACGACCACGATCAAGACAGAAATATCACCTACCAGATTGTTGGTCCCCCTGAAGCAGACAGCAAAAACAACAAGATCTCCGTCTTCTCCCCACTCGCCCGCGCGATGATTGGAAAAGAAGTCGATGATGAAGTCGTCGTCGAAACCCCCGCCGGCGATCGTTACCTCGACATCATCTCCCTCAAGTTCGAATAGCTCACTTCACCAGCCTGGAGATCGCTTTGAAATCCGGGCCTCCCACCTTCTGAAGCAAATCCAACAACATCGTATCTGTCGAAGATATCGTCACGCCAGCGCGTTCCATCAACCGAATCCCCACCTGCAAATTATCGTGAGAACGCGATGCAATTGCATCTTCAGCGATAAACACGCCAAAGTGGCGACGCACAAGATCACGCGCTGTCTGAAAGACACTGACATGCGCCTCGATACCACAGACAATCACCTGATTGCGTTTGGAGTCCTTCAACGCCTCCATAAACGCAGGCGCTCCACAACAGGAGAAGCTCTCCTTCTCCAGGATCTTTGCGCCTTCAGGTAAACTGCGGGACAGATCGTCGAGTGTCGAACCGAGTCCTTTGGGATACTGTTCCGTCACAAACACAGGCATCCCAAAAGCCCTCGCACCTTCGATCAATTTGCGCACATTTTTGCGCAACGCGAACATACGACTTTCAGGCATCAATGCAGTATTTTTCTCTTGTAGATCGATGACCAACAAAGCAGCGTGTTGTTTGTGAAGTTGCAGAGTATCGACTTGCATGTTCGCGGCTCCTTTCGAGGTAACAGAAACAATCAGGCCTTTTCAGCCCATATCTTCACGAGCTCGATGATCGTCTCCACACTCTTTCTCATCGTGGAGACCGCAGCCCATTCAGTCTTTGCGTGGAACGCATGGGCACCTGTAAAAATGTTGGGTGTAGGGATGCCTTTTGCAGTCATCATCGCACCGTCCGTACCACCGCGGATGGAACTTAAGTGAGGCTCAACACCCACACGTTTGGCCGCCTCCATCGCGTACTCCACGATCTCTGGGCGCTCCTCAAGACGAAAACGCATGTTGTCATAACTGTGTTTGAACGTACAGGTCACCTCAGCGCCAGGAAAACGCTCCTCTGTGCGCGCACAGATCTCCCACAACAGCACTTGCTTTGACTCGACACCTTCTCGCTCGAAGTCGCGGATCAGGACGTGCAAAGAGGCCTCCTCTTCACATGCGGTCGCTTCATGTGGGTGGACATACCCTTCTCGACCTTCGGTGGATTCGGGGAGCATATCTTCGGGAAATTGTGTCACCAAAAAGGACAACACACGAAGCGCGTTGATCATCTTGTCCTTGGCATATCCAGGGTGGACGTTCTTACCACGAATGGTGATCTGTGCACCAAAAGCATTGAAGTTCTCGTTCTCGATCTCGCCGAGCTTGCTCCCATCCATCGTGTATGCACACTCTACACCGAGCTTCTCAATGTCCAGGAACTCGACCCCACGACCAATCTCCTCATCAGGTGTAAAGAGCACCCTGACCTTTCCGTGGAGCGCATCCTTGTCTTGTATGAGCTGCTCCATCGCGGTCATAATCTCGGCAATCCCGGCTTTATCATCCGCACCAAGCAGGGTCGTCCCATCTGTCGTGATAATGGGCGTCCCCTCGTAATCCTTCAGCATCGGATAATCCGCGACCCGAATCACCTGTGAAGGATCTTTTGGCAACACAATGTCGCCTCCTTCGTAATCAACCCACTGTGGATCGACGTTTGCGCCTGTCACAGAAGGCGAAGTATCAACGTGTGAGATAAACCCAATCACAGGGATCTCTTTGTGCCCCTCTGGTAGATTCGCAGGCAATGTCGCCATCACGTATCCGTGCTCGTCAAGCTCAACCTCCTGCATCCCAATCTCCTTCAACTCCTCCACCAACATACGGGATAAGTTGAGCTGTTTTGCGGTGCTTGGGTAGGTCGTGCTCTCTTCATCAGACTGTGTATCTATTCGGCAATATCGCATAAATCGTTCAATAAGACGTTCCATGATGGACTCCTTTTCCTTCAAATGTTGGAGCACGAGCATCCCCGACACACCAGAAAAACGCAAGCTCTTTTGCGTAAGGTCCCAAACAGAAACCACCATCCAACCTTCAGACTTGTCCCGATGTTTGTTCTTGGGTATCCTCTCAGTCAATCGATCGCGACCACACAGGAACAAAACATGTACGATACATCACACCATCCAGCCCGGTATTGGCACACGCTTGACACAACACGCATCCAGTGCAACTTATGTCCACGTTTTTGCAAATTGAAGGAAGGACAACGAGGATTCTGCTTTGTCCGGCAAAACATTGAACACCAGCTTGTCCTGACAACATATGGTCGTAGCAGTGGATTTTGCGTCGACCCCATCGAAAAAAAACCCCTCAATCACTTTTATCCAGGGACGAGCATTCTGTCCTTCGGAACAGCAGGTTGCAACCTCGGATGTCGTTTCTGTCAGAATTGGGACATCAGCAAGTCAAAAGAGATGGACAAACTTGCGGACTACGCCTCCCCCGAACAAATCGCCAAAAAGGCTGCATCTTTGGGCTGTCGTTCAGTTGCCTTTACGTACAACGACCCTGTGATCTTTGTCGAATACGCGATCGACATCGCCAAAGCTTGCGCAGAACACGACATCCGCTCCGTTGCCGTTTCGGCAGGATACATCACAGCAGAAGCTCGCGAGGATTTCTTCTCCCACCTGGACGCAGTCAACATCGACCTCAAGTCATTTCGAGAGGCGTTCTACCACTCCCTGTGCTTTGCCCAACTTCAGCCAGTCCTCGACACTTTGCTTTACCTCAAACACGAGACCGATGTCTGGGTCGAGATCACAACCCTTTTGATTCCAGATGAAAACGACAGCGATGAAGAATTACACGCACTCACAGAGTGGATCGCGACGCAGCTTGGTCCCGACGTTCCTTTGCACTTCAGCGCCTTTCATCCCGATTTTAAGATGGTGGACAAATCACGCACACCCAAAACAACACTCCAACGTGCGAAGCGCATCGCAACACAAAAAGGGTTGCGCTATGTGTACACAGGCAATGTCCACGACGAGACAAACGCGAGCACATATTGCCCCCAATGCGAAGCTCGTGTGATCCAACGAGATTGGTACGCGCTCGGAGAATACCATATCCGAGAAGGACGTTGTGCACACTGCCAAACTCCTATCGCCGGACATTTCGAGAACGAACCTGGAAAGTGGGGACGAAAACGACTTCCAGTCCGCATCACACAAAAAGGGTGACAACGCTCAACACAAGAGGCAGAAACTTTTTTCTGGATAAGATTTGCCCTGCGAACAGACCTCCAAAAGTGATAATGCCGCTGGAAGGATGGACGAAAACTAGCCCTCTCTTTTTAGAGAGACGGAATTGACGTTTCAGTGGGGACAGATTATCTTGTTGAAGGATAGGAGGGTGATCGAAGACAAACCTTCCCACGTAACAACACAAGGACCCTAGCGACAGAGACCGAATACACGATGCCCCGCAACCTCTCGGCCTCACAACTCAGTGGAAACATGCGCTCTCGTAGCGTCATCCTATCGGTGTGTCTGCTACTCGCGGTCCTGCTTCACGCGCCGTTCTTCTTGATTCCTTCTTCTTGGCTCTTTTCGGACACGCCTCTCCCCAAGAAACGAACCCTCGTCGTCCAAAGACTGTACCGCACTTCAAAAGGTAAATACAAACGCCGAAAAGTCCGGATGCAAAAATCGTCCGTGCGTCGGAGACTCGCAGAGAAGCGCAAGAAAAAGCGTAAAGAGCCCGATCCTAAGAAGGTGAAAGGACAAGTCGTCGACCTCGCGCCAAGTCCCAGTGACAAAGCGCCCAAAGACGCGAAGTATCTAAGCCAGTACAACACTTACGCAAAGAAAGAGACCGTCAGCCGACACAGGCGACTCAAATACAAACTCGCGACGAAAAAATTGCTGCGAAAGAAACGCGCCAAGCCCAAGAAAGGCCGGCTTGTCAGCCGTGGGATCAGTATTCGCAGCCGTAAGCCCTTCAAAGCCAACCCCAAACGTGCGCAAAAAGCCCCCTCCAAGGCCCAAAAACAACGAAAACGTGCGGCCAAAAAACCGAACAAACGACGTCTCGCGATCCCCAAAGTTCGAAAGAAGCGACGTCTGCGACTGACAAAGTCGCAAAAAGCGCGCCTGCGATACCAAAGGAAAAACCAACGTATGATCCCAGGAAGAGGCCGCTTTTTGAGCCTCGGCATCGGGAAACTATCCCTGAAAACCGCCCCCAACAATGGCAGCAAACAGGGTCAAAAAGGCGGTCGCTCAAGCGCAGGTGCAGGCGCACCAAATGTCGTCGATCTTCGCCCCGACTTTGGGACACTCTCTCGTATCCAGGGAGCCCCCGCACCTGACGACATTGACGCCCCCAAAGGCGAGGAGACCGCGCTCAACTCAAAACGTTGGCTGTACGCGTCCTTCTTCAACCGAGTCAAAAAGCTGATCGCCCAACACTGGAACCCCGTAAAAGTCTACCAAAGACGCGATCCATACCTCAACGTATACGGTGTCAAACGACGCACAACCATGCTCACAGTTACGCTCAGGGCAAATGGTAAACTCGAAAAGCTGAGCGTCTCCAATTCGAGTGGATTGACCTTCCTCGACAGAGAGGCGATGAGAAGTATCCGCGCTGCCTCTCCCTTTCCAAATCCCCCCAAAGCGCTCGTGTCCAAAGGACAAATCCGCTTCAAATTTGGCTTCACTTTAAGCCTCTCCAACAAAAGAGACCTCTTCAGAATCTTCCGAAGATAACGTTTTGACAGAAAAACATGCGCCCACAAAATCAACGAATGGTGGCTCCACTCCCTGTATTCGAAGGCTGCGTAAGGTTTTGTAAGTTCAGGCTTTGTGTAAGAAGATCGTGTGTTTTGGTAGGTTTGGGCCTTGTGCCCAAGATAACGTAGAGGCTTCAGGAGAGGGCTTTGAGCATCCGTGCGACACTTTGTCTGTGTCCACCAGAGAGATCTTTGAGCAAGTTCCAGATGATCTTGACGCCGAGATTGGGGTCACTGCGCAGCAGATCGAGAAACTCAGTGCGTGGGATCTCCAAGAGGCGCACCTGGTTCTCGGCCTTGGCCGTGACCAGACGCCCCTGCCCATCGACAAGTGAGAGTAATCCAAAGTGTTGGCCAGTTTCGACAGTCGCGACCCAATGCTCTCCCCGGGAGAGTGTGACCTGTCCGTCAAACACGATGAACAAAGAGCGCTCAGCAGTGTCTTCTGTGAAGATCGTCTCGCCAGAGATATAATCTTGTGTGTGTCCAAGTTTGAGCACACGAGTGGTCTCACCAGGCTTCAATCCACGAAGAATCGGAGAGTTTGAGAGGCTTCGGCCGATATCGACTTCTGTGGTAGGTACGTAGTGTTCGGGAGAGGAGAGACGTATCGCGACAGCGGTGATGTTGTCACTTCCTCCGCGTGCGTTGGCACAGTCAATGAGTCGAGGGACGATCCTGTGACCTGCGGGCTCTTCGAGGACTGTGATGATCTCGTGGTTTTCGAGATAGCCATGAAGCCCATCAGAACACAATAAGAACTGATCACCGGGTTCAAGGGTAAAGAATTCAACTTGCGGATCGAGCTCTTCACCTTTTCCGATGGCCTGGATAAGGACGTTCTTAAATGGCGAAAATTTCGCTTGTTCTTCGGTGATGTACCCCTCTTTGACCTGCTGCGCGACGAGGGAGTGATCTTCTGTGAGCTGGGAAAGCTCGCGATACCGGACGCGATAGATCCTTGAATCACCGATATGGGCGATAATACCAGTATTCCCTTGGAGGATCATGGCGGTCAATGTTGTCCCCATGGAGACATCGGGACCTATCTCTCTGCGCAAGCGAAGGATCTCGGCATTGGCCGCGACGACAGCTTGCGTCACAAGCTCACCGACTTTTTCTTTCACAGCGCTGTCATTGGGTTGTTCTGCGATTTTGCGAACGAGGTCACGTTCGTTATAGATGGTCGCGCTGAAGGTCTCAATGGCGCGGCGGCTGGCTTTTTCGCCTTCGACACCACCACCCATACCATCAGCGACAACAAACAAGCCGTTGAGCGCATCGACGAGGTAATTGTCCTCGTTTTTCTTGCGGACCTGCCCTAGATCTGTACCCACCCAGGATTCAATTTGAAAGGGAGGTGCCTGATTTTGCGACGTATTCACGTGCCACCCCTTGTGGAATGAGAGTGTCTGTTGATACAACAGAGAAAACGTTATAGGATGAATGAATCATTCGAGAGAATCGATTATAACGAATGTGATCTTCTTTCTCAAGCAAAGACTTTCAACGGCACACAACAATGATCCGTAGTGTCGGTTTCTTCGAACCCATGAGAGGATTGATATGTCTACAAAAACATCGCCGTCGCCCACACAGGCGCCTTGTGCCCAGCCACAAGAGCAGTCGACAAAGACGTACTCCAGACGCGCAATGTTAACAGCAGGCGCAACGAGTTTGGCCGGTTTGTGTTTGGGCGCAGAGGACCTCTTTGCCGCAGATGATACGCTCACACATCAGAAGATCCCTCATCTCTCAGGCATTGGCGATGTCGGGGGGATGGTCAGAGGGGTAGGACAACGGCGCCAAGGGTATGTGCTGGAAGTCCACCACCGCTCGGTATATCCCAACACCATCTATCCTGTGAAGGGAGCCGCCGCCAAACAGATGGTGGATACATTCATCAAAACGTACACCAAAAAATCGACCGTCGCAGATGCTTGGGGACAATTTGTGGGGCCAGGTGATGTCGTTGGGATCCTCGTCGACGCGATCGGCAAACAGCAAGCTCGTGTCCGCCCTGCCGTCATTAAAGCTATCGCGCTAGGTTTGATCGCGGCTGGCGTCAACGCCAACCACATCATTGTATGGACACGCCACGGAAAGTATCTCCCACAAGTCGGCTTCAAGATCAACTGGACCAAAAACGGCGTGCGCGCGGTCGGTGCAGATCAGATGGGGTTTGATGCACGCCACGGTTTCCGCATCAAATCAGGACTCTTCGGACAGACCTGCGCCATCTCCAAGATCGTCTCTCGCTACTGCACCCATATCATCAACGTCGCGAGCCTTCAGGATCACCCAGTCATCGGCTGTCGACTCTCACTCGCCCAACAGATCCTCGCCTCTTATTCATGTTCGGGCTCATTTGTCCGCAAGTGGGGTGGCCCAGATATTGGCGTGATCTCCAAACAGACGATTATCCGACAAAAGTTCATTTTGCACATGATCGACGGTCTCGCAGGCACATATGATGGTGGTTTGAGTGGGTGGAATCCCCAGGTCATTATGGGTGGGACAGATCCCGTCGCGCTCGATCGGATTGGCTTCTCTAAGATCGAAGCCGCGCGACGCCGAACCGCCGCGACTCTCATCTCAAACTCCAGACGTAACCCCCAATACATCGGGCTCGCAGACACAAATGGGCTCGGAGAATCCGACCTCCTCAAGATCAAGCATCAAAAAGTCTTTCTTCGATAAGACCCTTTTCCGCTTCTACCCCCAACGCTCCCCCTTCTCTACTGAACGGTCACCTCATTGGGTTCGACAGCCCATACATTCACACTTTGCAGCCGCTGAAAGATCTGCTTATAGCGTTGGAGTGTCTGCAAGATATGCGCGGTGGATGGTCCTCGCTGGACGGAGATAGAAGGCAACCCCGAGAGGCTCAATCGCCATGAAGGAAAACGTGGCCAACCCACCACATCAAGCTTCGCCTGTTTTGGGATCTGCGCCCTGATACGGACACGCTCGATAGCCTTCCAGAGACCGCCAAAGTCATCGATAAGACCATGCTTTTTGGCACGGATCCCTGACCACACACGTCCAGCAGCCAATCGCTTCACCTTCTCCAGTTTCATCTTGCGCCCTTTTACAACCTTGTCCAAAAACTGCTCGTAATTGACGAGGATAGAGGCCAACAATTGCTTTCGCTGAAGCTTGCTGAAGGCACGAAAGGGACTGAAAATATCGGCCATCTCCCCACGTTTTTGGATCTTGACATGGGCACCGATTTTCTTCATCAACCCTGAAAAGTCGAACTTCCCTGTGTAGATCCCAATCGAGCCCGTGATCGTCCCAGGCATCGCGAGGATCTCATGAGCGGGCGCCGCGACGTAATATCCTCCAGACGCTGCGACCCCTCCCATCGAGACAACGACAGGCTTGACGCGCTTGAGCTTCTCGACATAGCGCCAGATCGTATCCGCCGCAATGACTGAGCCGCCAGGAGAATCCACACGCAGCACAACCCCCTTCACGCTCGGATCAAAGCGGGCTTTGATCAGCAACTTCACGATCGTCCGCGAACCAGAGAGATGTGTCCCAAACAAGGGATCGTCCAAATTCGGCCCAGAGACGATCGCGCCATCGACGTAGATGACGGCGATCTTGTCACGACCACGCCACCGCTCTTTGACATAGCGACGACGGACGTATTTGACATCAAATGTGTAGGGGATCTTGATGTGCTTACGGAGCTTTTGCTCAAACATATCCCAGTAAAAGACATCATCGACAAGACCACGCTTTTTGGCCTGCGCAGCGGAAAAAATACCATGACGAAACCAGGACTTGATCACAGAGAGCTTCCGCCCCCGGCTCTTACTGAGTCCCTTTTGAAGGACACCAAAGAGATCGTCAAGCAGCGCGTTCGAGGCCTCTTTGTGTGCAGGCGTAAAGCCCGTCTTCGTGTAGGTGTTGGGCGCTGTTTTGTACTTCCCAAACTTCAAGAATTCGGCTTTTACACCGACCTTTGCAAAGGTATCTGCCCAGAAGATACGACGACTCGCCAATCCACCAAGTTGCACGTTCCCAACAGGGCTCATGAAGACCTTATCAGCGACACTCGCGACAAAATACGTGCGTAAATTCATACCAGTCGCATACACGACGATCTTCTTCTTCTTTTTGCGGATCGCTTCGAGGGCCTCTCGCAACTCTTCGAGCTTGGCGACACTACAACGTAGATTCCCCAACCGCAGAAGGAGACCAACGACCTTTGGATCATATGCGATCCGGTAGAGAGCTTGCAGGACCCGCAAAAAGGTCGGCTGACCTGCTGTGAGTGTCAATCCAAGCTGACGCTCAGGCAATGTCCCACCGAGATCCAACAACACCATCTTCCCACCAGTACGAATGAGCGGACGGTGAGGTTTTCCACGAACCCAGGCTGAGACGGTCATATTTTGAAACGTCGTCTGGTTGCCCAGACCGATCATCCCAGTCGAGCTGACACCCACACGACCAAAGCGAAACGCCAGATACGCCCCCACCATCACTCCCATCCCAGGGATGAAGTTGTTTTGGTAATTGGCGCTGTGTGCGAAACTCGCTCCCAACACCCAGCCGTGAAGAGGCTCACCTTCGAGGCGATAGCGAAAGTCAATCCGCCCTGTCGTCTCAGGTAAAGACACATCAGCAGAGAGACTCAAGCGCGCGTTGGAGAGTGGTCGAATCGACAACCCAACCTCCCAAGTCCGAGGCGTCACGACAGTGCCAAAGCGCGGCGCCAAGACGTTACGGACATTGACACCGACGGACAGTATATTCAGCGGACGCCATAGCAACCCAACGTCGAACTGGAAGAGATTGGAAAAACCGACCTCATCGCCGATCAACAGGTGAGCAGTCAGTGATGTGGAGAGTGTGGGATGGATCAAGACAGCCGATCCCAATGAAGCGCGCAAATGCGCACCAAGCTGCTCTCCAGCAGCGTTGGCAGAGTCCGGATAGAGGTACTGTAACCCAACAGAGGTGGACAACAATCCCAAAAATCGCTGGGACCAAAAGAGCGCGAGGCCATCTCCGTTCAGCGACGGATCTTGGGCAGCAGTCGGCTCCCAAGGCACGCGAAGTCCTGTATGCGTCAAAGAGAAGATCCACCCTTCCTGAAACCCTGTTGACGCTGTATTGAGCCGAAAAGAGACCGCGTCATCGTGATCTGCGATCGAACCCCAAGGGACAAACACCCCATCGACAGGGACATTATTTGCCCACACATTGGGAGCAGGCCACAACAGCAGCGAAACAAAGAGCAAAGACACAACACGACGAAGAACACAACAGGTCATTCGATCTCCCGAAAGCGCGGAATCTGAAAAAGATCTTTCAGCACTTCATCAAAATAATCAGGCATGTACCGTATCCAGACTTTGATCGGAAGATCATCGATACGGGTTTTAGGCGAGATGCCACAAGCAAACATAAATTCCATCAGGTAACTCACGTTTCTCGCAAGGTGGCCTCGATAAGACTGGTTCATTCGCTGACGAATGATGCGATTTTCGTGCATACTCCGACCGATCTCGGATTCCAACATCTCCTGAAAGTCGCTGATGATAAGCTCGATATGAATGGAGTCTTCACCACTGAGGACGAACTGGCGAAAGTCACCCTCCACACGATCGCGACGTAAACCTCGATGAACCAGACGATCAAGGGCTATCGTTGAGAGAGGCTGCGCGAGTAGTTCTTCTTTGTTGGGTGCGTAACGAAACACGACATTGGTCGCATTGTAATGACCGCGGTGATGCTCGATCTCGATGATCTCACAGTGAGGATGCTCTTTGAGCAACTGGATCACTTTCGGTTGCTCATACTCCTCAGCGATCACCTTCACACCAAGTACATCTTCGAGGATGAACGCCTGCTCTTTTGGAAAAAGTTGCCCCCGACTCAACGCCATCGCGATGCGACTCTCTGCCCGTTCAAACTCATCGTTCATTTGCTCCGGCGTCGAGATTAGCTCGCTCTTATGAATCCCCATGATATCGGCACGCTCTTGAGCAAGTAGATCCGCACGTTGTTTGATCTGCTTGTAGATGTAATCGCTGATCCGTCGCGCCCCCTTCTCCGCGATACGACGGACCCTCTTGATGCGACGAGAACCGATATACGCAGGTTTTCCTTGGCGCTCTACAGAGTAAAGGACTCCAGAGAAAGGAGTCTCACGCAAGTAGCGCTCAGGATGCTGTTCATAACGTCTGTTTAGACTGATGATCCGCTCGTTGACGTAGCGAGGATTTTGCACGAGCAGATCTTTGAGCTCACCTTTGTTGCTGACGGTCTGTTCTTGGACCTTGTCGCCCGAGAATTGTGGAAAAAACCACTGCGCAAAGTCACGACCAAGTCGGTTGATCCACAAGCTGTTGAAGTTGATCAACGTTTTCAACGTGACGAGATCAGCAGGTTCGAGTTGATCGGCGAGCCAGCGACGTGTAATATCGTAGAGTTGTTGACGATGTAGAAAGCTGTTGATACGGATCATAACAAACGCCCCCAAAACCAAGAAAAAAAGATTGTACACTCTCATACCGATGAGAGCGAGATATCAGCGAGCACGGACGAAGCGGTGACCGCTGACGCCAGGCGCTGAGACGACCTCCATGACACGCATACGTCGGCGATGAGGCTCTTCTTTGAGCTGATCCATCACGCTACGAAAGGTCTCTGTTCGCGCAGCTTCTTGTGCGTCGATCGACTGAACACGCCGGGCAGACTCATGCCAATGAATGGAATCAACACGCTCGGCATTGGACCGATGAACACGACCTATCGCAGAGATACGCATACTTTCTCCTCCATTTTTATCCACAGAACCGGTGTTTGTCTGTTTTGTCCTGGAAAATCTTGACCCAACAGAGTATAACATAGAACCCTGTTGACACAATATCATGCATTGTTGGTGATTTCATATTCGTAATCATGTGCAAGACCCCCCGAAGGAAGACAAGATGCAGATGGCAAACCATTCGGCTCCCCAAGAAGCCCATTGGCTCCAAATTTTCTGGCAACTGGAAAAAGGCAATCATCCCATCCGTCCAACACTGACGACCCCTTCGGAGAAAGTAGAGGACGTCCTCACACGTGCGCTTATGGAATTCCATACACTCGGTTATATCGACTCACCAGAGTCATTTAGCGCCCCCTCCCAGCTCAGCAACTTCTGGAATCTCTCCGTACTTGACGACGGTTTGCAACGCACGCTCAAGCTCGATCAAACGCTCGAAGCACAAGGTGTTACAGAAGGAAGCAAGATCTTCATCCAAGCGCTGTCACGTCCTGCGCTTGCACAGCACGTCGATCCAGAGCTCCCAGTGCTCAAGGAAGGCTCCAACCTGCTCGTGTTCGCGCTCGTCTTTTGTATTCTGCTGCTTGTTGGAGCGATCGTCTTCGTCGCGTTGAGTGGTCCAGCCAAAAAACCAGCCAAGCGCGGAAACACCCCGACAAAGAACCTTACGCTCCCGACAGACACTGAGATACCATCCTTCTCAACGGAGAAACTGACAGCATCAAAAGACGCAGGTGCTGCCGAAAAAGCCGCCGAGGTCCTCCCAGAAGAAGCCCCCCCCGAAAAAGAAGCGCTCCCTGAACCTGCACCCCCCAAGAAACGCAAGGTCGTCAAGAAGAAGCGCAAAAAACGCAAGCTCATCAAGAGAAAGCGCAAGAGACGCAAAAAAGTACGTCGACGTCGTTCCAAGCGTCGAGTCAAGAAGAAGCGCAAGGCCACCAAAAGAAAGCGCAAGAGGCGCAAAAAAGTACGTCGACGTCCTACCAAACGTCGCTAATCCCGCCTTTTGTGCTTTCATCGATTCGCCAAACACCCCCAACATCTTTGATCTCATTCATCAACAAACCAAACGCCCCCATCATCACAGTAGTATGAGAAAGGAAGCGCATGACGACACATTCCGAACCAAGCGATCTCGATATCCTGTTGGACTCAGGCCACGAAGACGAAATCCGCAGTTTCTTGCGTCTCCTCCAGCGCGACGAGTTAATCGAGTTGCTTCAGGAATTGTCCACTCCCCACCGCGCAAAGATCTTCTCTTACCTGCACCCCTCTGATCTCGCGGACTTCCTCACACAGCTGCCAGAAGTCGAGTGGAATGCGGTCCTTGAAGAGCTCGACCACGAAGCGCTCTCCGACCTCCTCTCAGAGCTGGAAGATCCAGAGATCCAGCGCCTTCTGCAGATGATCCAACACCAGGAGTTGCCTGCGATCCTCTCGGATATGGAGTCCGATGACGCGGCAGATATCCTTGGGGAATTGAGTGAACAACAAGCGCTCGCGATCCTCAAACAGATGCCTGATGAAGAGTCCGACCCCATCGAAAAGCTGCTACAATATCCAGAGGACAGTGCCGGCGGATTGATGCAGACAGAGCTGATCGCGGTCCCTACGACGTACAGCGTATCGGAGACGATCGAGGCCATTCGAATGCTCGCCGAAAAAGATGACGATCTCGATATATACGAGATCTTTGTGATCGACGAACGCCATCGACTGGAAGGGCAGATCTCCCTCAAAACCCTGATCCTCGCTGATCCCACCTCAACACTTGGTGGGCTACTCGACGCAGAACACTATTGGGTCCACCCCGAGCTCGATCAAGAAGAGGTCGCCGACTACTTCCAAAAATACGATCTCATCAGCCTCCCTGTTGTCGACAAAGGACACCATTTGCTAGGGCGCATCACTGTCGATGATGTCGTCAACGTCATCGAAGAAGAGGCCTCGGAGGACATCCTCCAGCTCGCAGGGGCCAACAAACAGGATCTCGTCTACGACAAGATCCTGAGGAGCGTAATGTTGCGTATTCCCTGGCTGTTTACCAACCTCGGTGGAGGGTTGCTGACGGGATATTTGATGTGGTTGTACAAAGCGACGCTCAGTGAGATCCTCGCGCTCATAACATTTGTCCCCGTGATCACAGGGATGGGTGGAAATGTTGGGACACAATCATCGAGCATCACGGTCCGAGGCTTCGCGATCAATCGTATCGACTTGAGCAACTTTGGCCGCTACCTCTTCAAAGAGATGCGCGTTGGTGCGTTGCTTGGTGTACTATGCGGGGGCTCACTGATGCTCATCGGCTACCTATGGCATGGTAACCCAATGCTCGGTGTCGTTGTAGGATCATCCCTGTTTATGGCCATGACACTCGCGGCCATCACTGGCTCTTTGTTCCCTGCGTTTTTTACTCGCATCAAGATCGACCCAGCGTTAGCATCTGGGCCGTTTGTCACGACGATTAACGACGTGACAGGGATTTTGATCTATTTGACCACTGCGACGATTTTTCGCCAATGGCTTTTGCACTGAACCTTGTTCTTACTGTGGACTTTGAGACAATAAGAAGTCTTCCTTCACCATGTACCATGCCTATGGGAGAGTCAGAGAATGGACGTTGCGAGCTTACCAGCCGTCATCACCCCTGCGTTGTTTTTTGAGAAGATGCTCATTGAATGGGCTGAAGAGATCTTTACCCCTCCCCCTCTGATTGAGGAGGTCAAATTTGCCATCCAGATCGACCTCGTGGGAGATGAAGGTGGGATGTGGAGTCTCCACTTTGATCTGGGCGATGTAGAGTGCCAAACAAGCCCAGCGATGCGACCTCTGCTCGCGTTTAAAGGACACAGTGACGCGTGGATGACGACGTCTGGTCAGTGGCTAAAGGAGTTTGCACAAAAAATCGAGGACGCAGGCGGTCCAGAGGATTTTATCGAACAGCTCATTGAGAAAGAGCGCCAACAAGGACACCCCGAGATTCGCTTGACAGATGATATCTTGCAGGCACTTCTCCAACACCCAACCATGTTTGCGTTTACACTCAAGGACTACGAAGGACAAGATATGCACCTGCTCATGGGGTTGTGGTGCACGGACTTCTCCAAGAGTCCTGATATCACCGTGACATTAGACGGAGAAACGCTACGTGCCTTACGTGACCAAACACTCCACCCACTCAGCGCCTGGAAGCAAAAAAAGATACTCGTCGAGGGGAACTTGAATCTCGGCCTGAAGTTGGCCAAAATACTCCGTCCATGATCCAACATAGACCTCTATTCCATGAGGCTTGTCACCAAAATCTTACCACCTATAAGACCATCGTGTCGGTCTTGGCAATTCGCAGTGGGATGTGGTATGGTTGGGATTGGTTTCAGGAGCAAGTGGTCACGGAGAGACCAAAACATCAGGTAAATTCGGTTTTTGAGCCCGATAAGGACAAAACATGCACGAAGAAGACCAGTTTACGATTGGGATTGATTTGGGGACCACCAACTCGTGTGTCACGTTTATGGATGGCAACCGTCCACGTGTTATCCCCAATCGCTCCGGTTATTCAACGACGCCTTCGATCGTCGCCTTTACCAACAAAGGTCGTCGTCTCGTGGGTCAACTCGCGAAAAGACAGGCGGTGGTCAACTCCGCAAACACCATTTACGCTTCAAAACGCCTTATAGGTCGTCGCTGGGACAGCCCCCTTCGTGCAAGGATCCAGGAGATCGTCCCCTACCAACTCTCTGGCGACATGGGTGGAGGTATCCGTATCGACATCCAAGACCAACACTACTCCCCCGAAGAGATCGGGAGTATTGTCCTCGCGGAGCTCAAACTCGTCGCCGAAGAATACCTTGGACACTCCGTCACCAACGCGGTGATCACTGTCCCTGCCTACTTCAATGATGCACAGCGTCAGGCGACCAAAGACGCTGGTCGGATGGCTGGCCTGGAAGTCCTGCGCATCATCAACGAACCCACAGCCGCTGCACTTTGCTATGGATTCGGCAAACAAAACAACCAAAAAATTGCCGTTTACGATCTGGGAGGAGGGACATTTGATATCTCTATCCTCGAGATCAACGATGGGGTCTTTGAGGTCCTCTCGACAGCAGGAGACACCTTCCTCGGTGGAGAAGATTTTGATCAACGTGTTATCGAGTGGTTGGTGTTTAGCTTTGCCAAAGAGCACAAGATCGACCTGCGCAAAAACAAGATGGCGCTGCAACGTCTAAAAGAGGCTTCGGAGAACGCCCGCTGTGAACTCTCAAGTGTGACAGAGACCGAGATCAACCTGCCCTTCTTGATTACAGACAACCAGGGACAAACCCTCCACCTGCGAAAAGTCCTCACACGAGAAAAACTCGAGACCCTTACAGCAGACCTGATCGATCGCACCATTCAAATTTGCCAAAACACACTCGAAGAAGCATACATCAGCCCCGAAGAGATCGACGAAGTCTTGTTGATCGGTGGGATGTCACGTATGCCCAAAATTCAACAAGCCATCACACAACACTTTGGTCATCCCCCAAACAGAGGTATCCACCCAGACGAAGCCGTCGCGCTCGGCGCTGCCGTCCAAGGTGCTGCGCTGCTCGAAGAACGCACAGACGTCCTCCTACTCGACGTGACCCCCCACTCCCTTGGGATCATGATCGCGGGCGGTTTCTACCAAATCCTGATCGAACAAAACACCACTGTCCCTTGCTCTCACAGTCACATCTTTACGACCGTGAAAGACTACCAAACACAGGTCAAGATCCTCGTGCTCCAAGGGGAATCATCCAGGGCTGAGGAGAATGAGCTGCTCGGAGAGTTTGTCCTCGACGGATTGCGTCCTGCGCCTCGTGGTGAGGTACAAGTTGAGGTCACATTCTCGATCTCGGCAGATGGGATTGTCTCTGTCTCTGCAAGAGATTTGGAGACCAACCAACAACAATCGATCCTCGTCACCGCCACAAGCCGACTCAGTGAAGAAGAGATGCGGCGCATCATCGAAGAAAACCGAGACTTCGCGCTAGAGGCCAAGACGAGCGAAGAGTTCGAACGGCAGCGCAGTGTCGCAGAACAAGATATGCAACACATCCTTGACTTGCTTCCACAGGTACAAGAGATTGTAAGTAACTCCTCTTTTGGACAGGAAGCCCTGGGCAAGGCCGAAGAGATCATTCTTCGCACAGAACAGGCCATCGAAGAGGAAAATTTGATGGTGTTGGCCTCTGTTTTGCCAGCCCTTCAACGAACAAGGAAGATATTCCGGCAGATCCTCGACCACTCCCTCAACAGTGGACGAATGTAGCAAGGGCGTCAGTATGGATAAGCGCGCACAACTCATCGCACTCCTGGAAAAAGGCCTGGACCATTTTGGCCAGGGTGATCTCGACACAGCGAAACAAAACTGGTTGCAGGTCCTCTCACTCGATCCAAGCAACGAGAAGGCCAAAGAGTATCTCCAGTATCTGGAGACCGAGTACCCCGGAAATACAAACGCAATACCAGAAGCGCTTGAGGCAGATCTTCCCTTTCAAAGTCAAGATCACATGCATGCCTACACACAAAGTGGACAAGCGCACATTCCAGTACACGATCCACATCATGTCCCCGATGATAATCCGTGGCTCTCTCATCCCTCCACCCCACCAGAAAACAACTGGCAAGCGACAGAGCTTGAGCTTGAGCTTGAGCACGAGCCCAACGGGGAATGGAACCCTTCAGGAGATGACTTTTTGCGCCCAAACGCGCAAGAGTGGAGCCCTTCCCCACACGAGACAGCCCCTCCACAGCAAACCTACGAATACCAAGGTCCCAACGGATACGCACAGGACCCCCAATATACACCACAGTACGATCCGCCCGCTTCCCACGCTGAGACGATGTACCCTAGCTACCTCGACTACAACATCGAATCCGAAGATCTCAGCAGAAGCCCCATCCCAGAACCGCTAGGTCCTGCACAACCTGTCGAACCAGAACAATTTCTCGAAGAGGATTTCCAGGACCCTTCTCCAGCCGCACAACACAACCCAAGTGGCTACCAAGTCAACTACTCACCGTACAATACAGAGGCTTACCCCCAAGACGTATTGACCTCTCGCTACGAACCAACAAAGCCACCACAAGCCGATGTCTCAGCGTATTACCGCGAGGAAGACATCCTCCCTCAACCCCCTCCGCGCCCAAAACCAAAGATCCGAGAGCGGTTATCCAACCAAGCAGATACAGCTCAATCATCCTCCGCCAACATACCCTCTGTAGAAAACAACAAGGGGCACCACCCATACGACTCTTCAGCACAGCACACTTCTGCGCAAATGCCGATGGAAAGTACCCTCAATTACATCACCCCAAACAAGACAAAACATCCCCAAAGCAAAAGTGGTGATAACTTCTCTCTCCCCCCTTGGGCATCAGACGCGTTTAAAAAGACACTGACCCCAAAACCAGCGTCCCCAAAATCTCTGGCCAAGGAAGCCTTTGCAGAGACATACATCGCTCCAAACAATGACAACCCCCCTCTCGTCGCAGCACCGAGCAATCCCCCTCCTGCAGATGAGCCCGACGACGAGTTGGAGCTCCTACTCTCCGGCGCAGAGGACCTCATCGATGCGAGAGATTATAGCGGCGCAATGGAGCTGTTAGAACTCTGCCTTGACTCATCTCCACACCACGGCAAAGCCAAAAGCCTCGTGCAGAAATGTGAACAGCAGCTCGCATCGCAGTACCAGGAACAATTTCAGGATCTTGATATGATCCCAAAGATGGACTGTCACCCTGATCAGCTCACACAGCACAGACTTGACCACCAAGCAGGTTTTGTCATCTCACAACTCGATGGACATACGAGTATCCAAGATCTCCTTCTGATCACAGGGCTCGAAGAATTTACGTTGCTGCGCATCCTCAGCCAGCTCGTGGATAAAAATCTTGTTTCGCTCTCTTGACATGGCTTGCGAATTCTCACGGTGTATGCTACACCCTACAACGCAAGCACCGAGCTATTGCAGCCAAGAGAGTTTCCAAAAAAGCTCCCATACAACCACACTCACCAGCACACTTCACTCGAGCTGAGCTCTTCATGTGCATGTTGCATCACAAAGACACCAAATCCCACACCTCGCTCGTCCATCTCTCTCGTATATTTCGCGGCCTGACCCCTTGGTTCCTCGCCACACTTGCGTGTCTACTGCTCGCCTGCCCGCTCCAGAGGAAACCCTTACGCCCTTACCCCCCTCCCCCCGCAAAGAGCAGCGCAATCACTCAAAAAGTCCGATGGTTTCGCACCTCTTTTTACAATTACTACCAACTTGAACGACAGCTCGCAAACCCACAAGATCGACTCAGAAGGTTGATCAAACAATTCCCCAACATCGCCACGCTGACCTTTTTTCGAAACCAGTCGTATGTCGAGAAGCGCAAAAAGCAAGGCCAGAGACTCAACAACCTCGCACAATTTTATATGCTCATGAACCTCCTCATCAAAGAGACCATCCCCATACCATCCACTCCCCCGAAACAACGCTAACATCGTTTTCCCGTACCACGACAAGGAGAAGGTAGTCGATGCCAAAAACAAAACCGGAGCTCACCCCTCACAACGCTCCACACACCGCCTCGATGCAAGATGCAGTCCGCTCGCTCCTTGAATCCTCTGGTTTCTCAATGGACGAACCCCACTTACAAGACACACCACAACGTGTCGCGACTTGTTGGCAAACACACCTGCTAGATGGACATCAAATGGACGCAGCAACCCTGCTCTCCGAAACATTCCCCTCCGAGGGGCAGGGACTCATCGTCGCAAAAGACATCTTTATCCAGGGACTTTGCCCTCACCACCTCCTGCCATTCTTCGGAAGAGCACACATCGCGTACCAACCTGATGAACACATCGTCGGATTTTCCAAGCTCGCAGAGCTACTGCAATGTTTCTCACATCGATTGACGCTTCAGGAAAAAGTGACGCAAGAGGTCTGTGACGCTCTCGAACAACATTTAGGCGCAAAAGGGACAGGCTGCATTATAGAGGCAACCCACACCTGTATGATTTTACGTGGTGGTGAGCAACGACAAAGTCAGGTCTTGACCAGTCAATTTACAGGCACCCTTAGAGACAATCCCCCCTGGCAGCAAATGATGCCCTCCTCCAGGCTCTAACGGACCAACCTCCCTCTACGCAACACAAACAAACACAACAATCCAAGAGACCACAACAGCCATCCATCCCCGTGAGCAGAGACTGTTGAGCAACCAAGTCCCCTCTCAATATCGATCTGTTTGTAGATTGGGACGTTGATCTCTTTGGGTTTGTAGAGTGTACAGACGGCTTGTATATCATCCGCGTCGAGGTCTCTCTTTTTGAGCTCTTGGTCGAGCGCTGAGGCGTACATGGTCGCCTTTTCGACGTCACTGTGCCCCAAACCGACCATGTGCCCAATCTCATGTGTCACTGTATTTTGGATGTCACGGAAGATGTTGTTCTCATCCTCCGTTTGTGTGGTCAAACGGAACAATGGGTTGGACGCATTGATCTCCATATCAGCGTCCAAGATCTCACCAGTATCGAGGTTTTGTGTGGTCGTCGTCATCGCAAGGGATTGTTGATCGTGACGCCACTGCCCCTGATCCAAGAAAAAACGTATGAGATTGGTGTTGCAACTATCACAACTCTCATTGTAACCAATCGCCGTTGTACTTGGAACACGGCCTGTTGACTGGAATTGCAATGGTGAGGCGATCCCACCACATGTGATCCCAGCCCACGCACGAAAAGAGTTCTCAATCGCGTCGAACTCGCTACCAGAGACTCCCCAGTCCTTGTTTTTTTCGTAGTATTCTCCAAGCCCCGCGGTGTCGATCGCGTAGCCGATCGGGAAGCGCTTCCAGTGAAGTGGTGCGCCATTGTCCGTTCGATTAAACTCATATGCGGAGGCGAGACGATGTCCCCAAGGCGCCGCTTGAAAGAGACCAACGAGCGCAAAAAAGAGCGCGATACGAAGATACATTTGTTGCATTTGTATGTCCTCTGGCACAAAAGTACGGGGAAACAAACCCACACCACGAACGAGCCACAAACTTCAGGTGATGTGAGAAAGAATCCCATTGTGCGAAAAGTACCTGCAGGTACTCATTCACCCACAAAACATATCACTTTTTACGATGATATGGAAGGCTCCAAAGAGTCGGGAAACAAAGAGGGGCTCGAACCCAAAACACATCCATTGCGTTGAACCCAGGCCTGCCAATCCACATCAGGCTCAAAGCGAAACAGGATGGGAAAAGGGAAACGCTTCGCGATCAAAGCCCTGTCAGCATACTCTGGTGCAAAGTGTTGCTCGGGTCCAATGTGGATGCACACAGCCAGACGACCAATGTCTTCGGCAGGCCCCCACACCTGAGGAATATACCAATCCAACCAACCAAAGAAGTCAGCGGTCATCTCTTCACTTGCTTCAAAGGTAACAAGCTCTTTTCCGTCCAGTCCAAGCCACTGTTGGAATGCAGGTAGCAACTCGTCTTCCACCATGGGTACAGCTGCGACTCCCGCCGCAGACACTCCCCAATGGTTGAGAAAAAAAAGCATAATATCATGCCATTCGTCGGTAAGCCCTGGAAAAGTATACTTGTCTCGCTCTGTATCCAATCGTTCACTCCTTTCATCACGATCACACGATGCAGTGGCCAAATGAGCCAACATCTGATCCAAAATCAACCCGCAAATCGTACCCCTCACAGGCGCTCTTGACAAGGTATCTGCTTACGTTCATGATAACGCACAACAAGAGAGTACATCGATAACACCTACAACCTCCCTACCGAACTTACTTGGAGCGCATACGAAGGAGAAAAAGTATGAAGAAATTGCTCACTCTCGCGATCATGTTCGCCGCGACACCTGCATTTGCGAACACACCTGTTGCAAAAAAAACAACAAAGAAGACCGTCGTCGCTAAAAAAGTTGAAGCCAAAAAAGTTGAGGTCAAAAAAGCAGCCTCACCGACAACCAAGGCGACCAAAAAAGCTCCCGCCACAGAGCCTCCACTGTACAGCATTGACTCCGCAGCAAAACCGGCTCCACCAGCAAAAACAGCTCTCGCACGTATCCTCAGAGCACAACACCTTCGCGTCTGTGTTCGCTCAGATGTACCTCCATTTGGGTACTTTACAAACAAAGGCCTGACAGGCTTTGACATCAGCCTCGCGACCGAGCTCGCCAAGCGTATCAGCATCGACTACAAGAAAAACCTGCACATCGGATGGACTGTGATCACCGCTGGCGCACGTATCACGAGCTTGCAACAAAAAACATGTGATATTGTCATCGCAGCATTTTCCTACACGAAAAGTCGCGCAAAACTCGTCTCCTTCAGCAAAATCTACTTGTTGACGGACAAAGTCCTCGTCGCAGCAGCGAACTTGACCAGGAAAACGCCTGTGATCGCCCGTGTCAAAGGGACAACAGGTAAACTCGATATCAAAGGTGAAGTGCGTTACTACAACAACTATCAAGAGATCATCAACGCGATGGAAGAAGGCACTGTCGATTACGTCATCGCAGACCGCCCCATCGCGCTGCACATGATCCGAAGCGTGACACGCCCCTTCAATATCACCAAAACACTCTCCAAAAACGCCGAACATTATGCTGTGGGTATGAACAAAGGCGACACACACCTTTTAAAAGCCGTCAACAGCGCGCTCTCAAGTCTCGCTCAATCAGGACGTCTTACGTACCTTCACCGTCAGTGGCTCTAACCCACTGACTCCAAGTACTGCTCTCTCCTTCCACCCCTTCTCTGCCTGTTCCACCCAAATTTTGATCATAGAAACACCACGCTCATATTGACGAAATGGGTCCTTTGCCTGTACAAAGAATGGACGCAAAAGCATATTCTCATGACTGCGGACCTCTCAAGAGACCGATGCATACAATATGCGTTCAGGACAGCTCATCCAAAAGAACCCGGCCAAGTCGCCGGAATAAGGTATTTGTGGAGACGAAAAAGATATGGCAAGTTACGGAACCGCCAGGCCGACAAACCTAGGTGGCTACCAGCTACAACGAACCGTCACAGAAGATCGCCTGGGTGTTCTTTACTACGGCACAAGCCCACAACATGCACAACCTGTTTGGGTCAAGCAGTTCCACACAGCGTTTACACAAGACGCCGCTTTGCAACAACGCTTTCTGGATGGGATCCAATACCTTAGACAATTCCAACATCCGAGTATCTTGCGCGTGCTGGATTTTGGTAACGATGCACAGCATGGTCCTTTTGCGGTCACAGAGTCCTGTGACGGCCATAGCTTTCAACAATTGCTCTCCGAGCGACAACCCCTCAGTAGCTACACCATTCAGGCATTCATCGAGCAGTTACTCGATGGAATTGAATACCTGCACCGTTCCTCGCTGATCCACGGCGATCTACATTTGGGGAGCATTTACCAGGACGCACAACAAAACGTCAAAGTACTGCACCTCGGACACGGTTGGTGGTGGAGTGACAGTTTGCGCGAGTCGGGTGGTGTCACACAGCACTCGGAGTACTATCTCGCGCCAGAGCAAAGCAAAGGCTACGCGTGGGATCATCGCGTCGACATTTACGCCTGTGGAGTCATCCTCGCAGAGCTGCTCATGGGGACTTCTTTGTCCCTCAAACCACGCGCAGAGCTGTTTACGAAAGAACAGTCTCTCCGCGTCTCTACGCTGATCTCCTCCATGTCTCAAAGCGGCCTGGACCTCGCTCAGATCGAAGGTGTCTTGCGCAAGGCGCTCGCGCTCAACCCCAACGATCGCTTCCACTCCGCAGAATCATTTAAGCTCGCGTTGCAGGGGGCATTCACTCCATCAAGACCTGCACAAGCCGCACCTCAAAGCTTCAACGAGGAGGTCAAAACCGCGAGTCGCAAAGAGTTCAGCAACGAAGACTACGACGAGATGCTCGGCGACACAGGATTTGCAGATGATTCAACGGTCATCCAAACCATGCCCAAGCTCGACGATGAGGTAGAAGAGCTCAGCACGGTCCGTATGAGTGTCGATGAAGCCATGCAAAACATCGACTACCAGGAATATCTCAGAAGCAATGCTCAGGCGACACAGGCCTCACAGGTCGATCTCGCAGCACTTGAATCCGAGATGCTCGGCATGGATGAAGATCTCACGCGCCCAGGGATCGCCCCCCCCGACTCACTCCCTGCGCTGACCCCGATGCCTACCATTCGGGCATCAGGAAAAGAACTCAGGGAGTCCATGCCCAACGACCCGTTGGAGGTCACCTACGTCGGACCTCGCGATGTCGCACGCGCAGCCGGTGGAAATGAAGAAGCCACTCCCATGGGTTGGCTCAAATGGGCTGCGCTCCCTGTCGGAGTGCTTATTCTCGGTGTCATCGTTATCTACGTGATCCGCCCGACAACACCACTGCGTGCCCCCGCGCCACCACCGCGAAAAGTCCACGTCACAATGGAGCTCAACACAGTCCCCGGTGGAGCTGACATCTGGGTCAACGGTGAAAAAACAGGCAAAACAACACCTGAAACCATTCGCTCGCGTGTTGGGAACAAGCTCGTGATTCAGTTGCGCAAAACCGATCACAAACCCATTACATTCTCATGGCTTGCCAAAGCACACAGCAAGCGAGAATTTACACTCGAATCGACCAAACCAAAGGTCATTCCGGATACGAACACACAGCCCGATGCACCTCAACCAAGAGCCATCGCCAAAGTCGGGAAAAAAACAAACAAGAAGCCCAGAAAAGTCCGCACGGCAGGCACCTCTCCGCTCCCAAGAATCAGCGGCAACATGGCCATCCTGTCACTCAAAAGCGTCCCCCCCAAAGCCAAGGTCATCGTAGGTGGACGGCAGTGGCCCGGGAGAACACCTCTCCGCATCCGCGTCACCCGTGGTGTCAACGTCAAAATCGTCATCCAAAAATACGGCTATCATCACGCCTTCTTTCACTGGAATGCCGACAAAAACGAAAGCAAGTCCATCCAACTCTACCGATACAGCTGGTACAATCCCTGAGACATTTCAACACACAAACCAAATTCTTGATGACATCCACCTCATTCTCCTCTATCATATCAACACCCGCAACCTTCCTAGAGACCCGCAATACATCGACATGTCTGGCCATTTCATACACCAGACAACATACCGCTCCCATAACCTGGAGAAGAGGAATCCATGGGTGAGACATCTTCCGAGTTGATTGGCCTCGTACTCAAAGACACCTACCGCATCGATACATACCTCGGCGAAGGCGGACCTTCTATCGTATATAAAGGGACAGACCTTCTACTCGGCGTCCCTGTCGCGATCAAGCGACTCAAGCTCCTTCAGCAAAACGAAGAACAACGCGAACTCATGGCCGAACGCTTCCTTCGAGAAGCTCGGACACAGGCCAAACTCGTACACCAAAATATTGTCGGCATTCGGGCGATGCTCGAAGAAAAAGGCGAATATTACATCATCATGGAGTTTATCGATGGCAAAGACCTCGCCTATCGTCTCTTCGACACAGAAGGACACAGCAAAAAGCTCCCCTTCGATGAAGTGGTCCCTCTCTACGAACAAGCACTCGCAGGACTCGGCTACGCACATGAACATGGCGTGATTCACCGCGACATCAAGCCCTCCAACATACTCGTGACCCAAGACAATCACGTAAAGCTCGCTGATTTTGGTATCGCCCGCGCCCTTGACGATCAACGACTCACAAAGACAGGCTTCCTCGTCGGTACACCCATCTACATGTCTCCCGAGCAGCTCAAGTCCGGAGACATCGATCATCGCAGTGACATCTACAGTATGGGCGTCGCGCTCTTCGAAGCGCTCGCAGGAAAACCCCCGTTTGGAGGCGATGATGCGAGCAGCTACGAGATCATGTCCCAACACCTCTTTGAGCCACCACCGCCGCTCTCTGTCTTTCGTAAAGACCTGACCCCCGCGCAGATCACTGCGGTGATGCACAGCCTCCACAAAGAGCCACAAGCCCGCTACAGTACGTGTCGAGAGTTTGCAAATGCGCTCAATCTCTCCCTCGTCCAACCCGACCTCTCCCCTGATGAGTTGTTGGACCTCGCCGCAAAACACGACCAACCAGCGCTGATCACCCACTTTGGCGTGCCCCTCCCGTCGAGCGAAGACCTCGACATGCTCGAACCAATCGTCGCAGATAAACGTGCGACCGTCACAGAGACACCTTCGCACAAAGAGCACACACCAGACGCCAAACAGACACAAGCGCTCCAAGACACTCCCTCTTCTCCAAAGACAACCCCCCCACTTTGGCTACTTGCAGCCGCGGCGCTCCTGATTGTAGGAGGAGGCTGGTACCTGCTCAACCCCTCGCCCTCTTCAGGTCCCCTATCCAACCACACAAACATCACGTCGAAGAAAAAGACAAACGTTCGCCCCAAGCGGGTAAAAACACTAACGCCAACAGCCCCAGGGATGCCAGACGCGCTTCACGTCCCAGCACCTGAGAAAACGCAGACCCCTGAGAAGCCTCAGCCCCCAGAGCCACCTTCCCCCTCTGCCACCAAAGACAAAACCATGGTCCGCATCCTCGGCGGTTGGTACTGGCAAGGGCACGGCAAGATAGGACAAAGAGCGCTCTCTATCTACACAAAAAAGCGATTTAGACGGAGTATCAAGCGCTTAAAGAGAAGACGAAACAAGCGAGCAAAGGCCCTCCCTGAAGCTTTGCGAAAACTCACGCTCATGCGCGCAAACCTCTTGTACAAAACGCAAACAAACGACCACCCCAAACGTCGCGTGTACATCTCGACGTTCTGGATCGATCGCAACGAGGTCACCGTCGATGCGTACAGAAGCTGTGTCGAAACAGGGGCATGTCAACCGATCAAGCTGCGCTTTGCGCGCGGGATCAAGAGACTCTTTGCGAAACCAAGAGATGTCACCAAACAGCTCGAGCCCGGCAGCCCAATGCGCTACATCACCTGGAAACACGCCTCCACTTACTGCACAGCCCAAGGCAAACGGCTCCCAACAGAGGCCGAATGGGAGTACGCAGCAAAGGGTTTCGGCACAAAACGCTACCCATGGGGGGACCAAGCCCCCAGCTGTACAAAATCCGTTTACTACGGATGTAACAAAACACCTCTTCCACACACAACGTCATCGCGCCAAGAAGGAAAAAGCCCGAGTGGTGTTTTCGACATGGCAGGCAATGTGTGGGAGTGGGTGCTCGACTGTTACGATGCACGTGCCTACCACCAACAAGACGCCAAAAACCCTTCCGTCGATCGAGAGGCTTGTCGTCGTCGTGTCGTTCGCGGCGGTTCCTTCCAGGAGTTCCAAAACTCTCCAGGCCTCACGGTCTTCTATAGACGCCCCATGTGGCATAAATTTCGTCGCCGTGACATCGGCTTCCGGTGCGCCAGCTCCCATCCCCCAAAATAACAAACCATCACATAAAAGGCCGTCCACAATGCGCTCAGTCTCGCTTATTGGATTCAAACCCTTCGCCCACTATCACATCAACCCATCACAAGAGCTCGTCAGGTACTTTTCGACAATTGCCCCTCACTCACTGCACACGCTCATCCTCCCCGTCCAACAGGATGGTCTCTTTCAAACGGTCTCCGAACACATCCAGACACATAAACCCGACGCGGTCATTGGGATCGGACAGGCACCAGGCGGAACCATACGCCTCGAACGAGTAGGCCTCAACGTCGCAGACTTTCGCATCCCAGACACAGCAGGTGCGCAGCCAAGTGCCCAACCGCTCATCGAAGGTGCTCCAGACGCCTACTTCTCCAATCTTCCTCTACAGGGTCTGCAACAACGTTTGCTCGACGCATCAATCCCGACGACCATCTCCGATTCGGCGGGCACCTACCTTTGCAATCAATTGCTGTTTACGATCAGACACATCCAAAAAGAACACACCCCCGAAGCAATCGGTGGCTTTATCCACGTCCCTCTGCTCCCGTCGCAAGCAGCCGAACACATCTCCTCAAAGCGCCCAGGTCCGGCACCTGCGTCGATGTCATTGGAGACCATGCGCGAAGCACTTCAACATGTTATCGAATACGTATAGGACTCGCCCCTTCCCTCTACTCCCCAGTCATCCAATCAACAACATCACTGACAAATAGCCTTGATGTCATCGGTAAAAGGTGCAGGTGAAAAGAACGATTTTGCCGCGTCATCGAGGGTCGTCGTCTCCTTGCCATTCACCGATGAGAAGCGGAGATCGATCAGGCCATCACCGCCCTGCCCTCCGAGCGATTTTCCGACGGGCTGAACGAGATTTTCAATCGCAGGTCCGTTGCTTGCAGATTTCCCACCAGCTCCACCAGTCGCGGTCAACTGGCTTCCCTGATACAGCGCAACAACTTGTGTAAAGATCATGACGGAGCCACCAGCTCCACCACCACCACCACCAACAGCAGCACCATAGCTGGTAGCATCTCCACCACTTGCACCTTGTGCGTTGATCTCACCAGCGACGTTCAGCGATTTTGTAAAGAACAGAACAGCCCCACCGCCAGCGCCTCCGGCACCACTTTTGTTGTTTGTGTCCTTGCCAGCGTCGGCATTGTCAGGTCCACCAGCACCACCACCGGAGCCCAAAAAGATCTTCTCTTTTAAGTCGACAGGACCGTATACAACGCCTTTTGCAGCCGAGACATTTCCATTTTTATCGAGACCATCCACGCCGGCAGTCTTATACGATCCACCTGCTCCACTGGAGGCTGCATCGCTTGCGCTTGCAGCGGTCCCACCTCCAATGACACCTTTCACATCACTCGGCCAAGATGAGATAGACTCACCCGCGCGCCCGACAGCCGGTCCGATAGCAGCGACACCACCACGATACCCCTTTCCGATGAGGTCGATCTTTCCACCCTTCTCGATATAGACATACTCATTGGCTCGGAAGACCAACACCCCTCCTGTTTTTCCATTCCAGGGAGAGACTGTGAGAGAACCTTTGGGCTGAATGTGGATATGTGAGTAATGTGGAACACGAATGGCCACAATCGCTTGGCCTGCAAGATCACTGTTGCTCGCAGCACCATATGTGTGCTTGACATCAGACTGCAATGTCACTGTATCTCCCTGGACAGAGAGAACCTTCACAAACTCGTACTGACCGACAATCTTGGCATCCCCTTGCATATGAATGAGCATCAACTCTCTGTTCTTTGTGAGCAGCGTGTTCATCGCAGGCAATCCAGACGGAAGCTGAAGCTTCAGTGTGTTCTTACCGATCGCGAGGACTTCGAAGGGGATTAAGTCAGGAGCCTGTTTTCCGGCGCGCTTCTCCGTATCAAGCACAACAGAGGCGGAAACAACAAGCTCTCCGTCAAGAACATCGCCCCAGCAATTATTACATGCAGAAGCCTCGTCGACATCTCCATCACAGTCATCATCTTTTTGGTTACCACACAACTCGACGGAGGGGATCGCCTCTCCGACACACACTCCCCATTTTCCGCTCGTACAGGTTTGGGTACCACCATTGCACTCACCGATATCTTTGGTTTGTGCGGCACCGCCATAACAAGCTCTGGAGAGAGGTGCGCCGTTGATGGAGTCGACCTTTCCATCACAGTCATTGTCTTTGTTATCACAAGACTTTTCGCGAGGTTCATAATCAGACGATTGGCGAAGATAATCATTGGCACTACAAGCTCCGAGCCATTTTTGCGCGCCAGCACAAAACTTCGTCGCGCCTTTACACAACGAGTTTTGCAGCGGACATAGAGGCGGTGTCTCGGAGTCTTGGTCCATCTCATCTGTTTGACCATCACAGTCGTTATCTTTCCCGTCACATATCTCTTTGGACTTGTTCGTGGTTTTCGTACAGGTGAGCACACCACCTTGGCAGGTGGTCTTGCCAAGAGCACAGACACCCGTCTCGCCTTTTACAGTACACGGGGTGTTAAGCTTTGCATCGGTCTCATCGACCTGTCCATCACAGTCATCATCAAGACCATTGCAAAACTCGGTCGCTTTGCCCGCGTTGGCGCGACAGACGATCTTTCCACTGACACACGCTTTGCGTCCAGGACGACAAATCCCTTTGGCTGAGGTGATCGTGCAGGTTTGACCAATTTGGACATCTTCTTCGTCCGTGACACCGTCACAGTCGTTATCCTGACCGTCACACTTCTCCTGCGCAGGGAGGACTTCGCCAATACATCCCCCCCATCGTTTGTTTGTTCCACAGGTTTGTTGACCGACACGACAGTTTCCGACATTTTGGGTGAAGGCGGGACCACGGTAACAGCTCTGTGTCGCGTTGGGACTGCAATTACAGCCTTCATCGATAAGACTGTCACAGTCGTCATCGGTGGCAATACCGCTGTTACTACAAGACTCTGTTTTCTTCGTTGTGGAGGGGGTGCATACCCATTTTCCGCTTCGACAAGTGTACTTTCCATAACCACACTGCCCCGTCCCACCGATCACAAAGCAGGTCGTTCCACCTCCGGGGACAGCGTCGTCAATGGAGCCATTACAGTCGTTATCTTTTCCATCACAAGTTTCGGTTGTGGGTTTGGTTTCGTTGGTGCAGGGTCCCCAGCGACCAGACGCATCACAGGTCCGCTTGCCATCAGCACAAACACCTTTGCCTCGTGTTCCAGAAGGTCCAGTGTAACATGCTTCGACAGTGCCAGCCTTACACGCACACTGGCTGTCTTTGTCATCGATATTGCCATCACAGTCATTATCGATACCGTCGTCACAGCGCTCTTTGGCTTCTTTCGCAAAGGTCACAGAGCAGATCAGCTTCCCACCTTTACAGGCCGTGTATACACCTTTCAGACAGGGGCCTTTTTGGCCACTTACATCACATGGTGTTCCGACAAGCGGAGCCAGTTCATCGACCTGGCCGTTACAATCATCGTCCTTGCCGTTACAAGTCTCGCTTTGTTCTCCAGGTTGTACATTGGGCGCACAGACGACAGCGCCGCTCTGGCAAGTTTTGGTTCCCTGCTGACAATCACCAGGGAGGCCAGTGCTACATGAACCGGAGATACCTGGGACATCGTTGTCGACCAGTCCGTCACAGTCGTCGTCCTTACCATTGCACTCTTCTTTGTTCGCCGGAAGAACGGAACCAACGCAGTTGGTGTCCCACTTTCCACCGCCGCTCGCGACATCGAAAGTGCAGAGGTTTGTCCCTTGTGTACAGATCCCTTTTCCAGCGTTGCCTGCGGGACCGTCATAGCAGGGTCTTCTCATCCCGACGACACAACAGTCAACGATGCCTTCGTCTGTCTTGCCATCGCAGTTATCATCAAGGCCATTACAGACTTCTTTCCCTGGCAGTTTCTCTCCCTCGCAGGTGCTCCAAGTGAGATCGTCTTGACATGTCTCGACACCATCGGCACATAGACCAAGACCTTTTGTCCCAGCGGCGCCTGTATAACAAGGACGTGTTTTACCAGGATGATGGCACTTTTCCGCTTCGCAGTTTTCGTCGGTTTGTCCGTCACAGTCATCGTCTACTTTGTTGCCGCAGATCTCACGTGAACAGATTTGACATCGTTGCGGGACAGCAGCCACTTTGAAGCTCTCATCCCCAAGTGTGTCTGGTTGGACTTGGAGGTAGAACCAACAGGGGTTGTTGTTTTGCTTGGTCAAATCGTCGGGAAAACACGTGTGTTTGGGATCAGTTGCGATGTCACACTTTTCTTTGTGGGGTTTTTTGTCCAGCTCTGGACTGCGGCGAATCATGTATAGATACCAACTCGTCTCACTGTCCTTGACTTCTTCAGGAGGGATCGCGAAGCCCGGAGTGAGCGAGTACAAACCAGTCGTATCGCTCAACGCCTTGATTGCGCCAGTCGAATCGACTTCGACGTATTGCACCTTTTGTTTGATGCCCTCTGCAGTCGTCCAACGCATGACCAAACAAGCCTGTTCTTTTTGCACTGAGACCATAAAGTCACGATAAGGGGTGCGTGGCTGTTTGCTGTAGTCGACCTCGGGGTCGTCGTATGTTGAGGCATTTTCGTACGCAGATTGATCTCGGAGCTGCGTGTAGACAGGACACTCCAAATTAAATTGCCAGTTGCTCGATTTACCACAACCAGCAAACCAACCAAGTACAAAGAGAACACATAGCAATCGGGCACATGGCCACCAAAGATGACGTATCCATTGCGTTGTATGCGAGACATTCTGTTGATTCAGCACAGTACTTTCCATCCTTGTTTTGGGCTCACAAAAGAAAAGGGCAAACACCCACACAAGAGCCATAGACAAAAAGGTGTCTATTGTCTTTCCATTCTTCCTTACACATCTATTGTCGGATTATGTCTTCTCGTGTTGCGTCCATTCGTGTCGAGAAGAGTGCTCTCAGAGTGCCATAAAAGCCCCCAGGAATCAAGACGAACGGGGAAGCTGACAAAAACGCGTTCAGTCTGTTCATTGACTGATCGGGGAGGCTTGCGTGGGTGTAGACTTGTTGGTATACAAAGCGCATGTCATCCATTCGACATCAAGAAGAGGTTCTGTCACCTCATTGAGATAAACCCACGGGGAGATCAATGTCCAAAGCAGCGCAATCGTCCGAGACACAACAAGCCGAGGTTCAAAATGGAGGCACTGGTTTGTTTATGTTACGCCTCCTCGCCGTGTTGTTTACGGCTGTATGCCAGCCTGTGCTTTCAGCTCCTTTCAACTGGTGGCCACTGCACTGGTTTAGTTGGGTGCCCTTTTTGTGGGCGATCAACGCCCAAGGGGGTCGCAAACGTGTCCTGCTCGGGATGATCGCAGGCGTGACCTCCAACTACTTGATTTTCTACTGGATCGTGAATTTGCTCCCCAACTTCAGCAAGATCCCCATGTACGTCTCGATCTTCCTCAATCTCTTGATTTGTCTTGGGTTGAGTGTACTCTGGATGCTGTTGGCCCACTACATCCCCAAATTGCAAAAACACTTTCCCAAAAACTGGGTCTATCTCGCCCCAGCGCTGCTCGTCACGATCGAGTTTTTCCTTCCACAGATGTTTCCTTACATGCAGGGTGTCAGCCACTTTCAGGTCCTCCCCGTCGTACAGCTCGCGTCTTTGACAGGTATCTATGGCGTGAGCTTTATGGTGTTTTGGAGCAACTGTGTACTGTATCGCGGTTGGGTGGAAAAAAAGAACGGTCGCCCATGGCCAGTGCAACAGACAGTGGTCTTGCTCCTCGCGGTGGTCTTGATGTTGGTGTATGGATATGGACGCATCTTTAAATACAGACAGCTCGAAGCAAAAGCCAAGACGCTCAAGATCGCGATGATTCAATCCAACCTCCAACCCAAAGACCATCGCAACATCAGGCAGATCCACAAGCTTTACCTGAAGATGAGCCAAGAAGCTGTCAAACAAGGTGCAGACTGGATCGTCTGGTCCGAAGGTGAGTTCAAGATCCCATACAGCAGCTTTTCAGCACGTGTAGTGCTCGGAAGAATGGTACGCGACATCAAAAAGCCCTTACTCATTGGTGGCATTGATTACCGTAGGACGAGCGGAAAGTTTCGCGTGTATAACAGCGCCTATCTCGTCAAACCTGGGCCTACCTTCAGCGAAGCCTACGACAAAATTATCCTCGTCCCCTTTGGCGAGTACATGCCCTTCGACAAAGAGCTGGACTTCATTTACAAACACGTAGGCTGGCGCTCTCGTTACTCTTCAGGAGGTAAGAGACATGTCTTCACGTTGGACGGTGTGCCATTCAGCTATCTGATCTGTTATGAGGCGATTTACCCAGGCTTTGTAAGACAAACAATGAAGAGCGGCGCGCGATTGCTCGTCAATGTCACGTATGATGCGTGGTTTGGCAAGACAACGGCTCCCTACCAACACTTGATGCTCGCAGCGACGAGGAGCGCAGAGCTTGGGATTCCACTGATCCGAATGGCGACAAGTGGTGTCAGCACAACGGTCAATGCGTTGGGAAAAATGGAGAAGTTAAGTCCGATCTTCAAGCGAGAGATCGTGATGCGACCACTCAAACTCGTCTACATGCCGTCCATTTACTCACAAATCGGCGACCTCTTTGCGTGGTTATGTCTGATTTTTGTGTTATTCGCGGCGTTTGAGCTACGTCTCCGCCCCCATCCTACCACTGCATAATGTCTCCACGACAGGATTCGAACAGGAGCCGTAAGGCATGACCCTTCTTGCACAAACCTCGATCCTCTCTGCGCTCATCTCCTTCTCCATCGCGATCTCTATCTTTCTAGAAGGGCGGCGTTCTCCACTACAATCACACTTCTCCTACTTTAACTTCAACATCACGGCGGTGATGGTCTCGTTGTTTTTGCTCGGATTGGTGGAGGGAATGCCAGACACGACGCTTGGGTCCATTGGGTTGCGAATGCTCCTGATCACGTCCCTTGGCTTGCCAGTGACAGGTCTGCGCTTCTTCTCGCTCTTTTTGCCAGATCTCGAAAAAGCCATCACACGGACACTCAATGTCTGCTACCCATTGACCGTTGCCTTCGCGGGCTTTGCGGTCACGCCTCTCTACAAAAACCCCATCCCACTTGCCCTTCACTCCTCGTATATCCTGCTGACGTTTACATTGTGTTTCCTCTTCATCCTGTTGCGATTTCGCACCAGCGACAACCAAACAGAACGAAATCGCCTGCGACCTGTTTTTTACGGTGGGTTCATCACGATTGTGTTGTTCACACTGGATTTGCTGTCGTACAGCATCAATTGGCCGTATGTCTTTCTCGGCAACCTGTGTTTGGCGATGTACAACTACTATCTCCTACAGGTGTTGACGACATCACGGGCGATTGACACAACAGACTTTCTCGGCAAAGGGATCATCCTTGGTGTCTTATCCTTCTTGATCGCGGGGATTTACTGGCTGCTCACATTTTGGGTCGGTACCAAAGAGTTGGGTCCCTTCTTCTTCAGTGTACTGGTCGCGTCGATCGTCATCTTGATCCTGTACGAACCGCTCAAGATCATGGTGGAGACACAGGCGGCAGAGTATTTCTTTCGACGTAAACGGGCGCTTCGTATCCAACTTGAGCAACTCAGGCGCAACTTAATCAACGTCATTGACCTCGAACGTATGGGTCGTTTGCTCATGGACACGCTCCGTGACTCCAAGCGCGTCACCCACGCATCGTTTTATTTGTTGCGGGAGGATTCGGGTGGCTTCGCGCGGATCAACTTCTTCGGCGAAGCCCCTGTCGCCAACGTCGACTTTGCGAGTGATGCGTCCTTCTTGCAGCACCTTCAGGACAATCTCAACCCCGTTGTCAAACAGGACCTGGAGTTCCAATTTACGACCTCTTCCATCTTCTCATGGCGACAAGAGGGAGGTGATATCCGGGAAGAGGAGCGATTGCTCGAACTGATTCGCAGCATGATCCAGATGAAGTCAGAGGTCTGTCTCCCCTGTATCAGCTCGGAGCAGAAACTCTTGGGCTTCATCAACTTGCAGGATGATCGAATCGACGCTTCGTACTCACAGGAGGAGCTATCCTTTATGATGATGGTCGCTGCGCAGGTCGCGATTACCATCGAAAACTCTCGACTCTTCGAGAAGATCAAGGAGCGAGAGCGGCTCGCAGCGCTCGGCGAGATGGCCGCAGGTCTCGCACACGAGATCCGCAACCCACTCGGCGCAATCAAAGGCGCCGCGCAGCTCCTCAACCCCGAACACCTCAACGATATTGAAGAGGAGATGATCGACATCATCCTCGAAGAGGTCGACCGTCTCAACGGAGTCGTCTCGCAGTTTCTCGACTACGCGCGTCCTCTACGTGTCGGCTTTGAGGTGATCGATCTCAACCACGTCCTCAAGCGTACCATTCAACTCGTCGAGAAAGAGGTCGCTTTACAGCATATTGAGGTCGACCTCTCACTCGATGAAACAGTCAAACCTCTCGCGGCAGATGCCGAAAAGCTCAAGCAAGTCTTCTTCAACTTGATCCGCAATGGCGTCGAATCCATGCCCAAAGGTGGCACACTCCACATCAGCACCAAACTCGTCGAAGACCTCGACCCTCCAAGTGTCCAGATCATTTTTGAAGACGAAGGGATCGGAATCCCACCAGATGTCCTCAAAAACATCTTCATCCCTTTTTACACGACAAAGAGCAAAGGGACAGGGTTGGGGCTCAGTATCTGCCAACGCCTGATCGAGCACCACCACGGCTCGATCCAGATACAAAGTCGGCTCGATGAGGGGACGCGTTTCACGATCCGCATTCCACTCAAGCGCGAAGGCAGCGCAAGCTGAACACAAAAGCCCCCCCGGATATAAAAGTAGGGCCTTGTGAAACAAGGAGATTCGCACTATGATAGGTGGATCACTTGTGTTGAAGGAGAATGTATAGATGTCTGTTTTACGTATTTGTAAGATTTTGGAAGATGAAGGGCTACACGGGACGCAATTGCGCCGTGAGGTCGCGAGCTCTTTTGCCCCGCAAATCACACAAAACCGCTTCTCCCCCACCCTGCTCCAAGCCGACCAACCCAAAGAGTGCTCACGCATCGCACACCACTTGCACCACGTCGCAAATGCACTGTGCCAAAAAAGCGGACAGTTCGTCGAACAAAACGCTTCGTATTTGCACAAGCAACTCTTTCACCAACAAACGACGCGCCTGCCGAGTCAAGGCACTCTGCACATCATGCACCTCGAACGTTGCTCGCTCGCGAACCTCAAAGCCTTGCTCAAAACACTCGAAGACCACGGCCCAATACAACGAGGTGAGCTGCTTGTCCTGGGCTCATTTGCACAACAGCCCAAACCCAAGTCCTGGCTTCAACTACAAGCATTCTTCCAACAACACATCCAACTCCCCCCCCTTTACAAACGCTCCGTCGATATCGACCCACTGATCTATCATCTCAGCTCTCAACTCTTGTTGGAGCATCAACTCGACGAAGATATCGCAGGCTTCTCCCTCGAAGGGGTCGCGCATATCCACAGAGCCATCCTACAAACCAAACGCAACGCCTCCGAGCTCGAAGCGTTTCTCACCGAAGCCTGTCAACGCCTTCAAAAAGAACGCCTCCCCCTCCAAGATGGCTTCATCATGGCGTGGCCAACTGTCCGAATGCTCGAAGATCTCTGGGGATACAAAATCCACTCCGTCCCGCATCTTGAACAAGAAGAGCTCGAACAATACGACTTTCAAGAGCGATTGTTCTCCGCGTCTTTAGAACACAGCGCACAACACAGCGGCTTCTCAAGAGAGCTACTCGAATCCCAATGCACGCTCCTCAAACATCTCATCCAAGAGTTGCCTCCCCACCAAAGAAGTTACCAGGGGATGACCTCAAGACTCGATCAACTCGTTTGGATCGGGATGAAACTGATCAGTAACGCGCGCACACAAGCTGAGATGAGAGAGTTCTTCGGCTTTGGTGGAGATGGAAAAATCCCCAAAGCAACGGCCAAACTCAAGTTTGACCAACACCACCTCGAACAATACGGGTTCCGCCCAGCAGACCCACTCCCCTGGCCCACGCCAACAGCCGAGCTGCTGTTTGATGAGACACCTCCCCCACAACCGACCAAAAAAGACAGCGCCTCAGAGCGCGTTCTTTACGAGGTCGAGGGCGAACTCGCAGAGACGCTCTTTTGGCGACATCAAGATCTGTTCACGATCCTCGCCGCAGATCCACTCACCGCGAAGAAGATCGCGTCGCTGATGAATGTCCCCGCCAACAAAGTCAAAAAAGACCTGAAGCAGCTCGTCGAATACGGTCTATTGGTTTGTCAGGAGGGACGTTACAAGCTGCCCGCGGATGACTTCTACTACAACCACGCGAGCAACAAACTGCGCTTCTTTGAGGGCAACATCGTCCAACGTTTGGGGAGCGCCTTCCAAGAAGAAGACGCAGCGGTCATCGACAATCTGTTCTTGCGACTTCCCACAGAAGGACTCAAACAGCTCCGCCAAGATATCATTAACCCCTTCTTGTACGACGAGTTTCTTCCACTCGCCGACAATCCACCCCTCGCAGAAGACGAAGTCTACGACAAAGAGATGTACGCGCTGTTACTGATCGGGACACACCGTCTCTCCCCCCAAGTACACGGGCGCTCTCCTCTCAAACAACGTGTCATCCACTACTTCCGCGAAGCATGTTTACAGCGCGTAGACAGAAAACAACGACATCAGGCGATGTGCCTACAAGCCACCGTCATGATGAACCAAGCACAAGCAGAAAAAGCAACACAGTATGTACAAAAACTGCGAAAAGAGTTAAAAACTCACTTACCGCAAGGCCGTGGCAACAAACCCAATTTCAACCAGACACTCTGTTTCACCCGCGTGCCACTTTCATTTTACCGAGATATGCCTGAAGTGGCAGACCTTTCCAAAGCATAAAGTGTCAGGGAGGCTTTGACCAAACATGAAAACGAAGCTGCTTTCTCTCTTTTACGGGACTATTGGGTTCATCCTACTTTGGCCCGTGTTCGCATATGGTGGTGGTATTGTGCAAGAAGCCAATGTCCTTCCAGCGTCCATAGACAATCCAAAGCCGATCAAAAAACACGCACACCCGAGGCTTTGCGAAGAAAACAAAAAGGATTCAACAAACAACACCGGCACAGCACAAATAAAAGTCATCAAAGAGCTGTTGACGCAAATTCACATCCGATACAACGAAACCTTACAGTCCACGACCATCACTTGGTCGACGCAGCAACACAAACAACAAGACGCCTCTTCCTACATGATTTACCGCAAAAAACGCGGTACAGACGATGAGTGGGAGCTGATTGGTGTTGTCAACGGTGCCACCCTCACCTTCTCTGACCCCATAAGCAGCAAAAAGCTCGACTACGAGTATCGCGTCATCGCGGTATACCGTCTGACCGCTCCTATGTGGCAAAGCATCCCGATCTCCCCTAGCAATGACACTGTTCCCGAAGAACAGCTTGGCATGGGTTGTTCAACAACACAGTCCCCCACAACACCTCCGCTGTGGTGGATGCTCCTGCTCATTCCACTGTTGTCTGCATATCGTCAACGTCCCTGATCCTTCCCAAGTGCCCCCCTCAATGCACCCAAACACTCTCCCAACACAAGAAAGGTCATCACGAATGTTGCGTTCGCTCTCGCTTCTCTTGCTCCTCTCTGTGCTCATCTTTGCAAGCTGTGGAAAGTCGAATCAAGTGTTCTTCCGCATCAAAGGTGTCGCGCTTGGGAACGACGGACAACCCTCTTCAGACGGCTCGTTCATCGTTCGCGATTTTCGCATCGATACCACTCGTGTTCTTATCGTCGTCGGCGATATCAACCTCCTCGCAGAGACTCCAGCGCAAGGCGTGCAGGTCTTCTCTTCACTCCCACCTCTGCAGACTCCAGGAGAACAAACACCTGCCGAACAAATCGGAAATAACGGTGAATATCCAGGTCTGTGGGCCATGAATATCACCTTTGGTGCGCCTGAAAAACAATTTGCGCCCGGATATATGGATGCCCAGAGCTGGAAGCAGATCAAACTGCGCTTTGCGCCAGGTACGGGCTCAACGATCGGACTGAGCTCTGACGAGTTACGAGGACATACTCTGTACTTTCAAGGTAACGCCCAAAAAGGCAACACACGTTGTCCCATTGAGGTCCGACTCGCCTTTGAGGGTGGAATCGGCCAAAGTGTGCAATTTGATATGACAGAAGGTACACTTTACAACAATCTCATCCAGGTCAATTACGCGAGGTGGTTTCAGGATGTCCCCCTTCAAAACCTCTGCGCCAATCCACCTGTCGTGATCAACAGCAGCCAAAATCAATCGACAGGCGCGCTCATCCGCGACGCCTTCTTTCAATCGTTCTCCTTTACTTTCAACTGATCCATCCAGGGTATGTCATTTCGATCATACCTCAGATGTCTATCTCCCCTCAAATGTCATACATTCCCGCCAACACCAATCCACATAAAACATCATCATCAATAACTATCAAAGAGATAGAGCCTTCCACATAAAGTGGCATGTGTATTGCTTTAACAATAGGTGGACAATGAAAAAGCGACAAAAGCCACGACGGCGCTTGCGTAGTATGTGCAACCACGTATTCCCTAAGGGAGCTAAGGAGTACAACATGTTTTATCTCATCCTTTCTGTTTTTCTTTACTTCATGGCATGTAAAATCTTCGCAGCCCAAGAGTCGCCCCCAAAGTCCATGGCCCTGCAGCGTATCCCCACCAGTCAGGGCCATCACCCAAGACGCCTCCGGTGAACCCCCACACCAACCCCCCCCCAAAAACACAAGAGAAAGACACGCACGTTGAAATGGCTATTGAAGCCTGAAAAACAACGCGCCCCTGTCCCCTAATAGAATGCGAAGAAATGTCGCTTGACGTAAGCCTCCTCCATTTGCTACACAACGCCAGAACTCTGGCCGTTCAAATGGCCTTTATCGCAGAGGTAACGTTATGTTTATTGTCGCTGAAGAACGAATCTTCCCAGCCACCCACCGTATTCTCCTCCCCACAGGCGAATGGGAACCCTTACACGAACACGACTGGCTGCTCAAAATCTACATCCGCTGCAAGGAGCTTGATGACAAACAACTCGTCATCGACTTTCTCGACTTGCAACGCTACATGGACGAAGCTCTCGCTCCTTACATTGGAAAAGACATCGGAGAACAGCCCCCTTTCAACGAAGGCATCAGCCCCACAACTGAATACTTCGCTTGGGTCCTCTACCAGTCACTCGCTCCCAAAATCGACGACGAACGAATCCAATTGTACAAGGTCGAATTAAGAGAAGCACCGACCTCTTGGGGCATCTACGAAGTCGCGTAGAGCAAAAAAAAAGGCCCAACAACTCGTTAGAGTTGTTGGGCCTCAACACAACCAGGAGTATGTTTTGTTGCTATTTCGTGGGGTACTGCAAAGCATTCCAACGATTCATCCCACCAGCCATTGAGACGACATTGTTGAAGCCCTTCTCCTCCATCAACATCGCCGCGCGGCCAGAACGACCTCCCGAACGACACACAACGACGTAGCGCTCATCGCGATCCCAGCTCACAATTTGGCTCTCAAGTGTGCCAAGTGGAACAAGCTCTGATCCTTCGATGTGTCCGAGTGGACCGCGGTATTCATCGAGAGAGCGAACGTCGATCAGGCGGTAATTGCCAGGGCTATCAAAGACCCACTCCACAGTGACTTCAGGTACACCGACAACAGAACGTTCAATGGGCGCCCAAGCCTCGGAAGGACGACCTGACTGGATCTGTCCTTTGTCGTGGTACACCCTGTTTTGGGCTTGTACTTCGTCGACCTCCTCTCTTGGGGGCAACATACGAGCTTGCAAACGGTACAAGAACTCTTGCTCTGTGGGAGAACCTTTGAAGTACGGATTGTGTCGACGTTCCTCGGCGACGCTTGTGACAGTCACACCCATATGGTCGCGACCTGGATAAAGAAGTGTGTAGTCGGGTAAAGAGAGGACGTTATCTTGGATCGAACGCCACAGCTTGCGAGGATCACTGTCTGGGTGGTCAAGACGACATAGATCCCTGATCAGCAGACTGCTCCCTGTGAAAGCAAAAGACAGATCAGATGTGATGTACATCGCGTTGCCTTCTGTCCGCCCTGGGATCAGACGAGCTTCGATGGCCAACAGGCCAAAAAACAACGCCTCACCGTGATCGATGAAGATGTCAGCGCCCTCTACAACAGCACCTTTGGGCACGACGATCTCTGCGTCTGTTTCGGCTCTTAACATCGCCCCGCTGCTCACGTGGTCTCCGTGAATACCAGTCTCTACAACGTATTTTAACTGAAGTCCCAGTTCGTTTAGAATATTCAAATCTCGCTCAACCTGCCCCATGACAGGATCGATCAAGATCGCTTGTCGACGTCGTTCATCTGCAAGCAAGTACGTATATGTGCGCGTATCAAAATCGATTAATTGCCGAAATAACATATCATCCTCCATCGAATGGGTAGGTTGCTCGCTCTTTGGCTGCGGCTCCTTCTTTTCACATGCCACAGCTCTGGTTGTCTTCAGTGTAGTCATCACTCCACAAAAGGACAATTTGCCTCTATCGCAAGAACAATGCTCACACATATCCTTTAACAAAAACATTCATAAGTCAAATAGATAGAAGATCAACAGCGAAGCGCAACACTTCTTATCCAGCAATATGCATCAAAAGAGACAACATTTTGCATCACATCGATGCAACACAGAAAACGAACGATGAGAAGAATGATTGGGAGTGTTGAAGAGGGGATTTTTGGGAGGAGGTTGGGACGTCGTATCCAACACTGGTTTAGGCCGCCGGATGGAAAAAAGGAAACGGAAAATGAAACGAAGACAAGAGGGCAGCCTTAAAAGCGGTAAGCCAACCCAAGGCGAATCTCAGCGGGCATAGAGAGGCCTTTTTCGTTGACGTGGAGGAAGAACGGCGAGACATTGGCCTCTGCAACGAGCGCAAATTGCCCAAGGTGAACACGCGCCCCGACACCAACAAGGATCCCTAAATCAAATGGTTCGGAGGTCTGCTCCAAGCCAAATGCCATTGGGATCGCAGCACGAAGATAGAGCCAACCAAGGTGCAAACGCGCGCCAGGACGAAGGGTCAGTGCGTTGGCAGCGAAGTTGTAGTGAATCCCCATATCGGCACTAAACATCAGGAATTGAAGACTTGGAAGGATCTCGATATTGGAACCAAGGGCAGGCTCGTCAGAAGGACTTCCGACGCGAAAGGTGTGTGAGCCACCAAGTGTTGCGTCGAGGTGAACACCTAACAATTTGGCTTCGCTCTCAGCGGGTTGGAGCAGGAACAAACCCCCAACGATCACAAAGAATAAACATATTTTTTTCATGACTTTCTCCACATCTGTGAAAGTCTCAGCGAGTCACTCGGCTTGACAATTCAGCCTAGTCACGATACCCCGCTAAGTAGCAAAAGCAGGCTTCATCTACAAAGATAGGTCGCCTATTTCCAAATGACTGTGAAATAGTTCACATAATCACTGTGAAACTGTTCACACCGATCAAAAGTGTCGGACCTCACAAAAGAACGAAACAACGAAGGGTACGAAGAAAACATGAAGAGTTGGCTTGGTCCTTGGGTGCTTGAACTCTTTACCTGGATGGGCATCGTCATGGGTGTGCTCAACCTGGTGTTTGGGTATGGGCAGCTCAAGCGCATGTTTTTGGTGATAGGATTTGTGATAGGCAGCACCACTTCCCTGTCGATGGTGGGCTACTTTGGGTTCCACCCGACCTTTTCGTTTTTGCTCGCGGGATTTGTAGGGATTGTGACTGGGTTGCTGTTTTTCGCGGGGCACTTCTTGCTGCGCTTCACGTGGGGACCGGGACTCGCTTACTTACTGGCGTTTGTGACGAGCATCTTGCTCAACATCTCCCACCCACACTTTCTGTTTCCCACCATCCTCGTCAACATCGGTATCATCCTTGCGTTTGTGTACCGCCGACACTCCGTCATCTTGGGCTCTGCATTTTTGGGTTCATGGTGGTGTGTCACAGGGATTTACTATCTCCTCGTCCGCCCCATTCATCTGATGCTACCGCTGCCAAAAGAGATGGCCAAAATGCTCGAAGGAGACGCACGTGGTGAGTTGTTTGTGTTATTGGCATGTTGGCTTGTCATAGGTGTGATAGGAGCGGTCACACAATACTTTGTCACAGGCATACCAGAGTCCCCCCAACATTTACAACATGAAGTGGACCCCTCCACAACGACATCGACGTTCTCTTTGGAAGACACACAGGATCATTCTTGAATCATCCGTTGGCGTGGGGATTGCGTAGTCGGGCGTCCTTGTCTACAATGGACACACCACGAGCACGGAAGAACGTCACCAATGAGGCGCAGACTGTCGTGAAACAACACTTCAATGTACGCGGACATTTCATACTTATCGCGATCGTATCACTCCTCGCGCTGTCGGGCTGTCGTTTCTCCTCTCGCCCCTCTCCACAGGCCAAACAAGGTGTCTTAGATCTACGCAATTGGGATTTTCAAAAGGACGGTCTCGCACAACTTCACGGTCAATGGTACGTCTCATGGAGAAAGCTCCTCACGCCCAAAGACTTCCAAGGCAAACGTCATCACCACAAGACATTCTTTTCCATCCCATCATTTTGGAACAATGCTCAGATCGCGAAGGACAAAAAGATGGGGAGCTTTGGATATGCGACCTTCTTCTTACGCGTCCATCTTCCAACACAAGCCCGCTCTCTTCCCCAAGGGTTGGGATTGCTCTCTCCAAACCAACGCACAGCGAATCGTCTCTGGATTCTCGATGAGTCAGGCCACCCACTAACAGCTCCACTCCATAACGGAAACGTCGGGACGACAAAGAGCACACATATCCCACAATTAAAACCAGAGCAAACACAATTCCGGCCCAAACAACACAAAACACTGTGGCTTGTGCTGCAAGTGAGTAACTTCCAACACACAAACGCAGGTCCGTACAAAGCGCCGTCATTGGGAGATGCCAGACAGCTTATCGCGTACCAACGATACCATCGCCAGCTCACATTCTTCTTACTCGGCATGATCGCGTTTATGGCGTTCTATCACCTGCTCCTTTTCTCGTACCGAACGGCGGACAAAGCCCCGCTGTGGTTTTCGGGATTTTGTGGCACGATGATCCTGCGCATTGAGTTGACGAGTAATCATCTATACGGAGTCTTCTCATCACAAGGAATGTGGGACTTCTTGCTTCGACTTGAACACATCACGGTGTTCATCGCCTGTTCTTTTGCGGGGTTATTTGTCCAGTCGATCTTTTCGCAGGAGATTCGGAAGAAGTGGGCGTTGTACTTTGCGTGGTTTGGTGTCGCCTTCACAGTGACAACGCTCTTGACGCCGATCCCACTCTACACACGGCTCGTCTTTTTCTACCAACCATTTTTGCTACTCTTTATCCTGTATATCATCGTCAAACTTACCCGCACGTACTTTCGCTCACGGGACAGTATCGCGCTGTGGTTGCTCGGTGGATTTTTTGTCGGCAGCATTACAGTGTTCCACGATCTCCTCCACCACCGTAACTGGATCACGAGCGCGTACTTGAGCCAATATGGCCTACTCGTCTTTATCTGAACCGCCGGGAAAACCCCTTCCTGAGCGTAGTGAAGGGAGGGGATGATAGGCGGCACATTCTTTTTTGTTGCCTTTTTGAAACTGTCTTGCTATTCTCTGTACATCTGTGCAGAGGAGAACACTTGAGCATGTCCCAAAAGCAAAACAAACCAACAGAAATCCACCGTATGGTCGATGTCTCTTCTGCTCAACTCAACCATTCCAAAGAACAATCCCTGCTCTATCTTCGACAAAAGCTCATCGATACCGCAAACTCCTTTGTCAACGACATTTTCCAGCAAGAACCTCTCAACTGCAATCCTACAAAAAAGGAACTTCAAAACACCTTACTCAAAAAGCAAAAAGATGTCGAAGGTCTCAACAAAGGCTATGCTGAAAAAGCCCGTATACAGGCTCAAAATGTTGTCCATGAAGCTCATCGAAGATATTTCCGTCGCTTGATCGGTCGACTTGCCCATGCTTCTGAGCGTATCAAAGAGAAAGATGCAAGTCGTCTCTACTACTATGTGCCCCAACATATCGAAGATATCATCACAGAAAAACAACTCAAAGAACTCGAAGCATTTGTGAAACGGGGCTCTACTCAAAAGGCTCTTGATCTATTTCGTGCTGTCATTTTGGAGAAGGAGTCCCATCCTCTCGATGCTCTGCAAGTTCAAGTCATCCAAGAAATGCATCGTCAAGTCCAGCAAAAACATCAACGACCTCAATTTGCCAAGGGCGATGATTTTTGTCTGCAAATCCACCTTGACTATCGTTTTGTGACCAGACATCACGAGCGCATCCATGAAATGAACGAGCGAGCGGTCTTGATTTTCGATAAGGAAAACAAGCAATTCAAAACATTCTTGAGTCTCTCCAATCCAATCCCCCGTGGAAAAAGGATTCAATTACCAATTTGTATTCGTGAGAGAACGATCAAAAGACTCGACCGACAGGGACGTTTGAAGTCTATCGTCCTGGAACTCAGCGAGAACGGTGTGAAAGTCAAATTGGTCTTCGCCAAACAAAAAACCAACCCCAAACCGGTTGAGAC
>PCBK01000018.1 GCA_002731275.1 Deltaproteobacteria bacterium
TCGGGTGCACTTTGCGAAGACACAAGTGCAACTGCCCCTGGATCAAATATCAAGCTAAATACCGCGCATTTCGTCAAATTATCCCCCTTCCTCTTCCAGAGGATGGAGAGGAAGGGGGAAGAGCCGAAGGCTCAGGGGGATGGAGAGGTTTGTTGAAGGGGTCGTTGCAAAGTGTATGAAGCAAATGACAACCGCATATATTGTCCGAGCAACCGAGCGTTAGGAGGATGTCGCTTGCGACATACGTATTGCCATGAGGGATGACTGCGTGTATTCGGGTGCACTTTGCGAAGACACAAGTGCAACTGCCCCTGGATCAGCATTCGAGTATCCCTCGTGTATACGGTATAACCCTCCCCCTTTCCTCTCATCCCCACTCTCCAATACAACGTCCCATCCATCGCCTGTAAATCCGTTCTTTAAAAATCAAGACAGAGAACGTGAAACAAACCAAATTTTGCGGTATGATACGAGGACGCGACCTCTACAGAAAGCAGAAAAGACACGATCTTTTTGTGACTTTTTGCGCAATCGAATGGTCTTCATATGTGAGAATGTGTACAACAAGACTGCGAAGATGTGCTCCTTTATGGAACACACACATTCGAACATCCCAAGGTAATGGGAGTTTTTATCCACAAGACGTGAGGCAGATATGTATCGTAATATTGTATGTTTGGTGTTGTTCTTCTCCCTCCACCTGCTGCTCTTCCAATCCGGATGTTCGGATACCACACAATGTCAACAAGAAGACCGGATCAGCCAACTCTCCGTCAACCCGTCAGGAAGTCCGTGTAACTTCAACTGTGACTGCAACAATCAGGTTTACGAGGGGGTATGTCAGGATGGGAAGTGTCTCTCTTTTCAGCGCGACAATTGTAGCGTTCCAGGACAACGTCAACCCTGTTTTCCGGTCGTTGGCGAGTGTACAGGCGGAAGCTCCGGGAGCCAAATCTGTAAGCCCGATTACCTCAACGCCTCTCGCTGGGGTGACTGTGAATGTGTACAAGATGCCGAATGCTCAGCAGAAGTATGCGACGGCCAAGACAACGACTGTGACGGACTCGTCGATGAAAACCTCTCACGTCCTTGCTACGAAGAAGACACAGGTTGCCGCGTAGAAGACGATCGATACATCTGTGAAGGTCAATGTCAGGAAGGTGTCGAGTCATGCTTCAACGGGACGTGGTCTTCTTGCCGCAACAAAGTCTATCCCTCTCCCGAGATCTGCGATGGCAAAGATAACGACTGTGATGGCGAGATCGATGAAGATAACCCTGACGGTGGTAAGCGCTGTACAGCCAACGAAGAAGGTAATTGCCAACGAGGAGAGACCACCTGTAACAACGGCCTGATCGAATGTCGCTCCGTTGTCAAACCCACAACAGAGGTCTGTAACGGCCAGGATGACGACTGTGACGGCGTAATCGATGAAGACATCACCAAAGAATGCTACGCCGCAAACACTGTAGGCTGTAGTGTCAACGCAAAAGGCGAATACCTCTGTAAAGGTGTATGTCAAGCAGGTATTTCCAAATGTGTACTCGGCATGTGGGGGACGTGTACAAACCAAGTCACCCCCGCTGAAGAAGAAGTGTGTGGAAACGGAAAAGATGACACGTGCGATGGCAGCGTTGATGAAGATTGCCCCTGTACAGACGGCACGACACAAGATTGCGGAACAGACACAGGTGAATGCAAGAAAGGCTTGCAAACCTGTACCGATGAAAAATGGGGTTCGTGTGAAGGTCAGACAGCGCCCGTTACAGAAGCATGCAATGGCTTAGACGATGACTGTGATGGTGAAGTTGACGAAGAGCTCAAATCAGATTGTTACACAGGAAGCACCGGATGTACCAAAAACACCTACGGCGTGTTTGAATGCAAAGGCGCATGTAATGCCGGCACACGTAGCTGTGTAAATGGGAAACTTGGTGCATGTGTCAACGAAACCACCCCCACAGCTGAGACCTGTAACGGAAAAGATGACGACTGTGACGGACAAATTGATGATGTTGTCCTCAATAAAAATTGTACCGTGCAAAGTGCTGTGGGTGCACAAGGTGAATGTGCAAAAGGTTCTGTTGTCTGCGAAAATGGGAAAGAGGTATGTAAACCCTCTAGCCCATCCGGCGAAGTATGTGATGGAAAAGACAACGACTGTGACGGACAAGTTGATGAGTCACTTACACAGGATTGTTACCCCTCAGGCGCAGCAGGTTGTACAAAACAAGGCAGCGGCTTTGTCTGTAAAGGGATCTGTAAAGTCGGGACACAAACCTGTAGTGCCGGTAAATGGGGCGCATGTTCAGGCCCCATCCAACCCGAAAAGGAATCCTGTAACCAACGCGATGATAACTGCGATGGCAACGTCGACGAGAACCTGACTAACTGTTGCCAGGACGGAAAGAAACGCGCTTGCGGAAGTAACGTAGGTGTATGTTCCTCCGGTTCACAAACCTGTACCGGCGGTAAGTGGGGAGATTGTACAGGTGGTGTCACGCCAAAATCGGAAATCTGTGACGGACGGGACAACAACTGTGACGGCCAAATCGATGAATCACTCATAAAATACTGTTACACCTTCTCACAAGGTTGCACAGGTACCGCCAGCGCTGGCTATAAATGTGTGGGCAGCTGCGCACAAGGAAAATCAACGTGCATCAGCGGAAAGTGGTCTATCTGCAGCGGTCAACAGGGTCCCGCGAAAGAAAGCTGTGATGGCAAAGACAACGACTGCAATGGCCAGATCGATGACAAGATCCCCAGTATCCCATGCACAGTGAAGGACAAGTATGGGATCTGTGCTGATGGAAAGACAACCTGTTCAAGCGGAAAGACCGCCTGCACAGAAGTCAACCGACCAGGGACAGAGATCTGTGATGGCAAAGACAACAACTGCGATGGAAAAACAGACGAGACCTTCAAAGAACAGGGCCTCTCTTGTCCAACAGGAAAACCTGGCGTCTGTCAAAAAGGAAAGTATACATGCCCCAACGGTCGACTTGTTTGTCAACCTCCTGCTCCCACAATAGAGGTATGTGATGGTGTCGATAATGACTGTGATGGCCAAACAGACGAGACCTTCAAAGGTAAGGGGACTGTATGTGATACCAAGCTTCTTGGGATCTGCAAAAATGGAGCATTGACATGCGAAAAAGGAAATGTCGTTTGTAGAGGTATTCAGCCAGGCACGGCCAAAGAGGTATGCGACGGCAAAGACAACGATTGTGATGGCAAAGTTGATAATGGTTTGTATCTGTGCAGAACAGGTCTTACCTGTAAACAAGGAAAGTGCGTCTTCTAAACCCCACTCAGAAAACAAGCTCCCCTTCCAACCCCCCCATCAAAATTGGTAGCCAATCGCCACCGTTCCCTTTGCCGTCCAAGCGTTGAGGAACGTCCCACCTTCACGTGAAGCCTTCACCACAGTGTGTGCCATCCCACCAAATCCACGCAAAAACAACCACAGCCGCCATGTCAAACGCACTCCAAACTCCGCATGCACACCGTACCGAAGACTCGGACTCTGACCACTACGAAGCGCCTGCTCATGAAACACCATCAACAGACCAACACCGAGCAAACCACCAAGGTGAAGCTTCCAAGAAGAACGCTGCAATTGCCATCCCCAACTCGCAGAGATTTCAGCAAAACCCGTAAAGTACTTGGGGAACGACTCACCTAAAAAGGTCATATAGATCCGCCAGTTGCCGAGAGAGAAGCCGAACGTTCCTCCGAGCCACGGACGAAACAAAGATGCAGTCAGGGCACCGACATCAAAACCAAGCGACACCTCCCCCCGGTGTGGCAAAGACAAACGACGTACAACATGTTCATGAGAAGGGACCGTCGCGACCTCCTCCCCTTTTGCCTTCCCCACATGACACGCGATGTCTTTCCAATGACGCGCAGAGAGCCATGTTTTATGGGCCTTTCGGACCGTCACATCCTGGTGAAAACACTGCCCCTTGGGATCGCGTAAAAAGATCTTGTACCGCCCCGCCATCAACGAGACAACACGTGGAAGACCTGTTTTTCCACGGACTTTCCAGACAGAACGCCGACCGACAATGCTCCATCGCTCCCCATCTTGTTGAGGCAAGACGAGTTGGGCGTTGTAAGACAACGTGATGGGATAGGCCTCTTGTCCACGAAAATGATTTAAGAACATCGGCTGCTGACGACCTGGAAGCTCTCTCTCAACCATCAAACGGGCATATTCGTAAGCTTCGATCGAAGTCACCTTCCCGTCTCGATCCCGATCAGCTTTTCCCCACAAACCACGCACGAGATAGTGTGTAAACAAACTCGCGTGGAGACGATCGAGCTCTCGTGCCTTGCCAGCAGGCGAGGCGCTCGTCAAGATCGCCATCCCCTGACTGAGTGTTGGTGGGACCTTGAAGTAAGGTGCGAAGCCTTTGCCCCTCCCCTTCGTCCTTGCGTGCAGGAGATCGATCAACGAGCCCGAGTTACAAGCGTCGAGAATACCGATCTTAACCGTCGCCTTGATGCTCTTGAGGAATGAGGCCAATTGCTTGAGGGAGAAGCGATGTTTTTGTGGCTGACTTGACGCTCCCAAGCGCAAAAAATGCTCGTCAGCGTGACCAGAGTAATAAAAGAGAAAGTGAATGGGTTTTCCCGGCCGCTTAGAGCGCGCCCTGATACGCTGAAGTTGTTTCCACAGCTGCTGACTCGTCGGCTTCGCAAGCACCTTGGTTTGAAAGTTCCCCTTGGTCTTGAGAACAGAGGCCAACAGCTCCGCGTCCCTTTTGGCATAACGAAGGCGCTGATCACCAGGATGTCCTCGCCGCCCTTTCCAACCTCGATCGTGCCAGACCAACAACGCGATCCGCTCGACAGACGCCTCAACAGCCGCCTTTGCCGCATAACACGGTGTCATATCGACACTGTACAAGCACAAAAGCACGAACATGCATCGATATATCCTCATCGTTTCACCTTCCTGATCCATACACGTTGCTGCCAGAGAAAACCTCTCAAATCTTCAACGGCGTCGAGCCTCTTGCCATGATTCTGATACGATCGTTTCAACTGCGTGCGTGCCTGCGCAAAAGAAAACGCGCGCTTCGCCGCGAGCATCACAAAGAGCTCCTGCCCGACATAATGATCGAGAGGGATCGCCTTATCCTTTGGCAATTGGTGGCTTCCTTCAGTGAGTCTTTGTGCTTCTTGGGCAGGATAAGGATGGTACAGACTGATCACACCTTTCTCGTTGATAGAGAGCACCATGACATACAAAGACGCATCCAGATCAAAGTGAAAACGTATGGTGTCATCAACACTCACACGCACACCAGAGTGAGCGCGCTCGATCAACTGTGAGTCATGACGTTTAACGTATAAACTCCAGGCTTCACCGCCTTTACTGCGTCCTTGTAAATTGACAGGGTGCGTCCACTCACTGACAGGCCAGCTCCCCAAAAGAAAGAAGAAACAAAGCCCTGCCGCAACACTGCCCGCGAAAGCAAAAGGCCTCCACCACAGCGCAAAAGTCTCAACCCAACCAAAAGCATCCGGTGTAGGCGTGTCCACCTGCGAAGACTCCCATGAGATCGGAGGAAGTTCCTCTTGAAGGTTCGCGATCTCACGTTGACATCGCACACAGCACGTGAGGTGCTCTGTGATATGTGTCGCCTCCGCAGGTGGCAGGACACCAATTTGATACCGTTGCAACCTCCAATCAGAGGGGCAATCTTGTTGTGTCATCTTGCTCATATGGACTCCAAAGATCGTATCAAAGAGCGAAGCCGACGCTCCAAAGAAGTCAGTCTTTTGCGTACGGCTCTGTCGGAGATGTGAAAGATCTCTCCGATCTCCTTGGTCGAATATTCCTCAAAAAAGCGGTAGTACAGGAGCTCCCAATCATCTTCCGAGATGTGTTTGGACAGTGTACCTAGCTCGATCTGCGCGATGCCTTGCGACATCCACGAAGAGCGAGCCTCCGCAGGAGAGGACACAGTTTGGGACAACAAGTCGTGCATTGTGCGGCGTGAACGTTGTTGAAGCAGGTAGCGATGGATCGCGTTGGTGGTGCAACGAAACAGGTAGCGATGCGCGCGCTCTGATTCTTCGAGGGTATCGGCGACATTCATCAAGTTTTTGAAGATCTCTTGTGTCAGATCCAGCGCGACATCTCGATCTCTTAATCGACGATAAATACGCTGGTACACCCCAGCCCCAAGTTGCCTGTAAAGTCTGTCGACCCGCTCTGTCGCTGCTCGCATCCTGCTCGTCACACCTCACTCTTCATGTGCCCTATCCATCGGGTACACGCTCTGACTTATGGGCAAGTCTTGTAGTGGTAATCCACCTTCACCTCGACCCCAGTCGCAGGCGCCACAGAGAAAACAATTGAATTGTTGAGTGGTTCGTACTTCCAACCAGAGACCAGCGGATTGCCCCCCACACTCACGGAGATGGCCTTGCTCGTATCAGCAGGCAATGAAAGAGCCATCGTGAAAGGCTGGCGAAAGGGATAGTCTGCGATATCCATCATCGCTTTGGGGATCGTACAGAGCGAACCTACGGCACCACCAAATGCATTCACAACGTCGATGTATCGGCCTCCCAAAATCGAGCCTGAGCAGCTCACATTCCGAGTTCCACCGATCAACGACACGTTGATCAACCCAGCGTCTCCTTTGACTGCGGTATAAGCAGCGATGTAATCCGAAACTTTGGAGAGTGACTGGTCTTCCTCATCGCTGATAAAGACGATCATCAACTTCGCGTCTTTGCGAAGCAGCCCCTTGTTACAATTGGGATCGTTCAATCGCGTCGCGCTCAGGCCGAGCTTCGCCGCTTCAAGTCCTTGCTCATTGGGTTTTCCGACGCTCCCAACCTGAAGATTATTCTTGAGCACATTGGCGGCATACGCTGCGGTCGTCTTTGAGGTCGCGAGCTTTGTCTGCCCACCGAGACAACCACCTGGAGGTGTCCCTCCAACTGACGTTGTTGTCACGCCAATCTGAAAATCGATCCCATGTGTGTGTAGCCTGTTGATAAAATTCGTCGCCTCACTCGCGAGCTTCTGGTGGTTGTTGAGCATAGAGCCTGAGTTGTCGACAACGAAGAGGTAATCGATCTTTTCGCCTGTTTTCGTGATCGTATCGGAGACTGGATTGACAGGTGTGTAGGAGATGTCGACGATCCCGCCTGCAGGTGGAACTGCAGTGCTTCCAAATGTCACTGTTGTCACATCTGTATGGGTCAAACGCCACTGTGTCGTCGCTACGCCATTCACTTTTACAGTGACGGAGCTTGGTGTGGCTTTATGTTTTAAGGCGAAGGCATCGCGTAATCCAGGAATCATCCCTAGCAGCTCTCTGTAGGCCAAATCATCCGCAATGTTGCAGTAAGCGATCTCTTTACCAGAGAATGCCTTGATCACAGCTTGGTAACGAGGATATGGGAACGCTCGACAGATATTCCTTCCTCCAAGCAGACCGAGCACTTTGACTTGGTAAGGTGATGCCTTCAACGCCTTCAAGTCGTTGATGTACGTCTGAACTGTGCTAGGAGACTGGTCCATCTCATCCGTCACAATCAAGATCATCAAGTCCGCATCTTGGCGCAAGAACCCTTTGTTGCAGTTGGGATTATTCAACATCGCTGGGCTGAGTGTCTGCTTGATCGACTCAAGCCCCTTCTCCAGTGCACTTCCCCCTGTGCCGACCTTGATATTCGTCTGTAAGGTCGACAGAGCATTTGGTGTACTTGACGTCACGATCTTGGTCGTACCGAACAGACATCCAGGCGTCCCCTGTACACCGTCCACATCAACCGTTGTTACACCGATCTGGTAATCCACTTTGTTTTGATTGAGTGAGTTGAGCAGCACATTGGCGTTCTTCGCCAACTCATACTGCTCATCCCCCATTGAAGCTGAGCTATCGATGACGAGGAGGATATCGACCTTGCCAGAGTTTTGCTTGAAGACCTCTTGGGTCTTGTTGACACAATGGGCACTAACTACTGTGAGCTTTTGCGTGTTGGTGAAGCGCTTGTAACGATCCATGATCATGACATCGTACTCACCAAGAGCAAAACCGCTCTTCTGCCGCAAGGTCACTTCTACCAAGGCAGGATGCACAATCTTTACATCAGAGCCACCGATATCAAACCATTTTGTGGGAGCATTGCGGGGTATAAAGCGGACATATGTTCTCCCTCCGGTTGGGAGGAACTTCGTCTTCAAGGACAACGTAAAGGTCGGCTGAATTTGGGACAGTCCAAGTACCGCGGGAGACATTCCATCGAGTTGGGGGCCAGGTCCAGGAGGAGCAATGATGAACCCTTTTGCGATGGTCTTTCCTGCAGAGCAACGGAGAAAGACCAACACTTCCCTGGTGATTTCTCCTTTGAGATCAAGTGTCGTCTCGACTTTTGTCGCGTTGATCCATTTGGTCGTCAGTTCTTTCCCATCAAAGACGATTTTGGAGTCTTGTGGAAAGTCTTTTCCGTGGACGCTGAAGGTAAGCTTTGAGCCCGTCGCGACACCAAGTGGAGTCATGTACTGCAGCATCCCACAGAGCGGACTGATCTGCTCAGATGTATCGGGCTTCTGCTCGATCGGCCTTTCAGTGGGTGCCTTCTCTGGCGTGACAGGCTCTTTGGTATCGGGGACAGTCGTTTCTTTGGTATCAGGGACCACAGGCTCAGGAGTCGGCTTCTCTGTAGGGGACGAAGCGTCAGGCTTCGCGTTCTCCGCAGGGTTTGTTTGACAGGCCCCATCAGGCAAACATGCCCGTCCGTTTGGACAATCTCCAGGTGACAAACAACGTGGCACAAAGCCACCATTTGAACAGGCGACGAACAATATCGCGCAACAAAACACAACGATGAGTGATGACACGCGGTAGAGGGTTCGAGACATCTTCCACTCCCTTTGGGCTACTGCAAGAAAAAAAGAATGTAGGAAAAAGAAACACACGCAGAGGTTGTTGATGAAACCGCAAGTTGCGTGATTCGTCGTCGCAGTGGCGATGCCACGGCTCCTGCTCATGCTTTGCTTGAGGCTCCATCCACTGCCCTCTTGTCTTCGCTTTTTTCCTTGCAGCAGCCTTATCTGACGAGCTCGCGAATGCGATGCATATTCGTGTGATAGTACAAATGCCTTTTGTGTGGAGTGCATTTGTAGAAGACTTACACAGGATCCAGTGTGTGGTTTACATATGGGATTATCCAAGAGCGCTCATTTGCGGAACTCTTTTTTCAAAAAAAGCCGCCTTCATGCACATGTTCTTCTCTATAGAGACGAATGCTTCGGATCCTTTTAGGAGAATTTTTTTTTGAAAATAATTCTTGGAGAGTGTGGTGGAAGTGGTTGCTGTGGGGAGAGAAGTGTGGATTATTTGGCTTTGTAGCAGATGATCGCGGCTTCGACGGCTTTGGCGAAAAATCCAATATTGGCAGGTTCGAGGAGCGCGAGCTCTTCTTCTTGGTGGGTGACATAACCGACGACAACGCGAACAGCAGGATTGCGACCGGAGAGCAGCGGGGCCTCTCCTTGGACAGGTCGGATGCCGAGCTCTTTAGAGGTCATCTTTTCGTCCTTACGTGGTGGACGCACAACGAAGCCAGCATTTTTGAGCGATTTTCCGAGACAGGTAGCCCACTTTTGGGTGGCTTTGGATTTTTTGTTTTTGTCGGACCAGAAGATCTGGAAACCGGCGACACCGTTGTTAACCTTGTGTGTCTTGTCACCCTTCTTGATGGTCTCGACGTTCTTTTTCATCTCTTCCAGGCCACTCGCAAGATCGAGTTGCAGCAAGAGTTTCGCACGTCGAAGCGCACGCGCGCGCTTTTTGGCTGGAGTCTTGGTGTCCCCTTTACGGCTCAGATAGAGTCGATACCGACGTCTTTTTCGAGACTTCAGATGCTTTTGAACGATCGAAGCCATGAGCAAGTTCGCTTTACTCGCAGACACGCCCATCGTCCCGACGACACCTTTATCATCGCCACCGTGCATAGGATCGATCCCGAAACGGACCGAACGCCAACGACGAGGATACTTGATCGCTGTATCTTTGGGCTTGGAGGCCGGGACTTTTTTGAACTTGGGTTTGGGTGGGACTTTCTTCAGTGCTTCAGGGAAGAAGCCGGGCTTGAGGAGATCTGTGGGGTCCATCTTACCGTGTTTGCCTGGCGCTTTCTCCCACTCCTTGAGGGGCACACCTTTTTTCCAGGACACGTACCCTTTTTGGCTGACCTCGACATAGATCACCTTGGCTTTTTTGGGGATCTTCATCGTGAATCGATTTTTGTTGGTGGTCAAACCACCGCGCTTGAGATAAGGCGACTTGATGCCAAACTTCTTTTTGTAGTCTTCGACTTTGCTGACATCGAGAACCGCGACAACATCGGCGCTATTTGGTGCGGTCTTTACCTTGAGCATATAGGGCGCTTTGGCTTCTTGCTCGGGGAGAACGACAAAGTAGTAGTAACCGAGCAACCCACCAAGGACGAGCAACACGATCGCTGTGATGATGAGCGGTGTGCGGTTGGCTGCTGCGGAGATCTCTTCAGATTGCAAGCCATCGATACCATCAATATAGATCGTATTGGCCCGGATCTCGACGGCGCGCACAACAATCAAGGCGCCTTCAGAGGTTCCTTGTTGTCCAAAAGGAGCATGCTCACTCAGAGGGGAGGTCTCCCCTTTCATGCGATATGAAAACTTCCACTTTGTATCGACCTCTTTCCCTGTGTTGGGATCGAGAGTACGTGTTTTGATTTCATTGTCAGTCCCGAGCTGTTGCTGGATAATCCTTTGAAAGACAGCGTTCGGGGTTTCATTGAGGTCCATCTGAATGCGTTGGTGCATATTTCGCTTGCCAACCCAGATCTCCCACAAGAATTCTTGCATATCAACCTCCATTGGTGAATCGACTTCGTCAACAGCTAACAACCATGAGAACACAATGGGCTGTATGTTACCTTTGTTTCAGTGGGTGTGCAATGAGTGATACAGCCAAACTCGCCGCGCTCCATTCCATTGCATCCATTCGCTCTTTTTCTGGCTACGGGGCAAAACAACGCAAACGTAGCTCTGCTCGCCCGAGTGTAATCGTATCACCATCACGAAGCACCATGCTCGTGACAGACGCACCATTGACGCGAACGACAGCGCCATCAATGCTCTTGATCGTAATCCACCGCTGTGGTGCACAGTATAGCTCTGCGTGTTGTTTTTGCAGACCGGCGTGTTGCAAACGAACACCAACGTCATGTGCAGAGCCGATCTGGAGCCTCTCTCCAGGTAGCAACCAGGCGAACTCTTCGTCTTCACCTTCATCGTTTCTGTACAAAACTACGGCTGCGGGTTTTTCAATTGTGGGTTCAGTGGGGAGTACATCAATAGCGTCAAGGTCATCGATGGTATCGGAGGATTCACTATGATACTGAGGATTGGACATCCTCTTCATCGCCTCTTCATCAAACGCAGGCATCGCCATCTGCGTGGCGCCTGTGTCTTCTGGCGCGAGGATCTGCTTGATATGCCACAGACGTTGCTTGACCTTTTTGAGGGAGGCAGGTCGCTCGCTTATCTCTTTGGCCATCAACTCTCTCACGAGCGTTTCAAGGTCTGTGCCCGCCAGATATCGTTGATGTTTGCGGAGCAGTGGGATATCACTTTTAAGATGCGCGCTCAGGATCATCATCGGTGTATCCCCGACATAAGGGAGTGTTCCCGTCACCATTTGGAACATAATGATCCCCAAAGCATAAAGATCGACCGCAGGACCGAGCTTTTCAGAGAGTCCCCGGATCTGCTCCGGAGCCATATACAGCGGCGTACCGAGGGCAGAGCCGACCATCGTCAACTTATGCCCACCTCCTCCACCACTCTCCTCCAAGAGTTTTCCGATACCAAAGTCAAAGACTTTTGCTTGCTCAGTCCCATCGTCATGTTGGACGATGAAGATGTTGGCAGGCTTCAGGTCACGGTGGATGATACCTTCTTCGTGGGCTGCGGCGAGACCTGCACAGACTTGAAGCGCGATATCGACAGCGCGTCCAAGCTCAAGAGGTTGTCCCACACCGTTCTCTTCGAGTAACTCTTCGAGATCGACACCTTCGAGAAGCTCTGTCACCAGAAAGGGACCCGCCTTTGGATGAGAACCGGACTTGTAGAAGCGTATAAGATTGGGGTGCTGAAGCCGCTCATAGATCTCCCCCTCGCGAATAAACCGTCCGATGTCCTCTTGTTTTCGGCTGAGATCTTTGCGCAAGAATTTAATCGCGACAGGGGTCCCATCGTCGATGGATTCTCCCCGATACACGACCCCCATGCCTCCTTCTGCAAGCTCTGAAATGATACGATATCCCCCAATATCCGTTCCAATCATAGATACTCAAACTCCATACATGCCCACATGTGGTGACCTGAAAAAAAGACACTCACTCCCGCTCGTGCTGAGAAAGTGCATACATAGAAGGCGATGAGGGCACAGACATCGAACGAGGCGCAGATGAACTCTCATTGGACTTTTGCCTCTGTCCTAGCTTCCAGCCAACAAAGGCCAGGGTCGCCAACAACAACCCAACGACCAAGCCGATCAAGACGCGCTTCAAGATCCCACCGCCTCCAATCGAAGCGTCAGGTAACGCGTCCATACTTGGAGAAGGAGTGGTCGCAGTTGTGCCGCCACCAACCTCAAATCCAAGAGGATGCGCGGGCATATTGGGTGGTGGCTTGGGTGCACCGTCCAACAGCATCGTCGCCATCGTAGAATCGAGATCATCCCCAGCATCAGGGATGACATTGTCCAGCGTCTCCACAACTGTGCTCGACACTTCATCGTCACTTTCCCCATACACAGGGGCATAACCTGCAAATGAAGGGGCCTGTGAGACGGACATATTCTGCGAGGCCGCGATATTTTGTGAATGCATCTGATTTATCCCCACACCCTGGTTCATACTGTGCCCCTGTGGGGTGTTCATACTGTGTCCCTGTGGGGTGTTCATGCTGTACCCTTGTGGGGTATTCATGCTGTATCCCTGTGGGGTGTTCATACTATGCGCTTGTGAGGGATGGTATCCGTGCTGTGAGTTTTGGATAAAAGAGGGGTTGGGCGCGTTGTAGCCAGCCATAGACTGATCGACTGTAGGAGGTTCGGCGGAGAATCCACCCCCGACACCACCACGACACGCGCTCTCAACCTGATCGTAGAAGAATGACGCTGTGTCAGGTCGCTCTTCCTTGTTTTTGGCGAGCGCGGACGCGATGACGACCTCTAACTCTGCTGGGAATCCACGATCGGGCCGTACTTCAGCGAGTGTTGGAGGGGCTTTTTTCACGTGCATGTAAAGCAGACGGGCGAGCTGCTTGGATTCAAAGGGGATACGTCCAGTCAACATCCAAAACAGCATCACACCGAGAGAGTAGATATCGGAGCGACGGTCCACTTCGGAGTGCCGTCCGCGCGCCTGCTCAGGGCTCATAAAGCGCGGAGAGCCGACGATCTGACCGGTGACAGTCATCCCATCACCTTCGTTCCCCTGGATGAGCTTCGCGATCCCAAAGTCGAGTACTTTGACGACATCTTGCTGTTCGTACAATTTGACGAGAAAGATATTGGAGGGTTTGAGGTCACGGTGGACGACGCCGATGGAGTGAGCGCGATCAAGCGCAGCGCAGATCTGTTTAAAGATCGGCAAGATCCGTTCGACAGGCATTCCAGCGGGGTAAGCCTTCATGACATCTGACAGAGAGACGCCATCGAGAAACTCCATCACAAAGTAGAAGCCCAACTGCTCGTCGTAGCCGAGGTCCATGATCTGTACGACGTTCTCATGATTGATCTGTGTGGAGACTTTGGCCTCACGTCGAAAGCGCTCGACGAGTTGCTCGTCGGAGGTGTACTGTTTGCGCAGGATTTTGATCGCGACTTGCTTGCCCAGACCGAGGTGTTCGGCTAAATAAACAACGCCAAAGCCACCTTTTCCGATGCGTTTTTGTAGACGATACTTGTCGAGTTCATATCCCAAATAAGGATCATCGGAGAGTTGGAGAAGAGGTGTTCCATCTTCCTGACAACGCTCTACACCCCCGGCGTAGCGTTTTCCGCATGTCGGACAAACCATCATCATTCGTCAAAAACCTTTATTGTGTGGTTGCACTGCGCGCTGTGCAAAAGACAACCCCTTGCTCACCTCTGCGGCCTCTCCATAGAGATCACAAAATCGCTCCACACGACGGAGGGAACAGGACATTTCATGGCACAATGGCAACAAGAAGACTTCTTGAACCTCGTGATAGTACCATCTCCCCCTCACAAGGCAAAGATTTTCTCGAAAGAAAACAACAAACCAATCACACTCGATATGGCGTTGTAGAGTCCATTTCAAGGAGAGAACATCAACGACAGCAACCAGCCTGACAGACCCCCTGTCCACCTGCGGCTTTGCAATCTTCATTCGTAAAACAACGCCGCGTTGTACACGTCGTCCCTGTATTTTGGCACCGACCGGATTGACACACAGCCCCACACGCAGCGCAGTCATTGTTGGTCACACACTGCTGCCCCAAACATGTCGTCGTCGAATCGCTCTGACATTGGCCATCTTTGCAGACCATGTTGCAAGACAAACAATCACCATCAGAGGCACAAGAGGAACCGACAATACACTCGGCAGGACAGTTCCCTGCATTTTGGTTACAGCAGACTTGCTCGCGGCAACTGTCACCAGGCTTGCAGTCATCATCTTTGTCACACGACTTACGCTCTTGGCAGATATCGACCTTTTCGCCCTTCACACAATAGTATCCCTGTGGACACGAACCATCTTTTTCGCAGGCCAGGATGGTGTGACTTTGATCCGTGCATTGGCAGTCGGTGCATTGGAAGTAAGGATAGTTTTCACAATCTTCATCCTTCTCACAGTCGCACTTCTTCTCGACCTCTTTCTCGGCCTTACAAATCCCTTCACATTGCCCAGGCGTGACGACACAGTTTGGGTTCTCGAAGACACAACGCTCATCTTCGCCTTTGCATTCATTGTCATATCGACACGTTTTGGGACCTTCTTCAGGTGGGGAGCAGCGTGTACTTCCAACACACAACACAAGCGCCAACACACCAAACCACGAGAGTTGACGAATTCTCTTCCAAGATACATTCATAAAAAGCTCCTCACACAAAAAGAAAGATGTCTTGCACCCAGGACACAATATAGCAAGCCATGTGGGAATATGCTACGCTGCGGACGAGATCGTACCGCAACAAAGGAGAAACTTATGGACCAACCATCATTGCCTCCACCTTGTAAGTCTGGTGATCGCGTCGCAATTATCGCGCCCGCAGGCCCCTTTCAAGAAAAATGGCTCTTCGAAGGCTGTGAGCGACTACGTTCATGGGGACTTGAGCCCATTTATGAAAAAGAGCTTTTTTCCACATGGGGCTATCTCGCAGGAAGTGATGCGCACCGTCTAGAGAGCCTTCACAAGGCTTTTCGGGATGACAACGTCAAGGCGATCCTTTGCGCCCGAGGTGGATATGGCACATTCCGCTTACTCGATGGACTTGATCTCCCACTCCTCCAACAACACGCCAAACGCTTCTTGGGTTTCAGTGATATCACGATGTTGCACCAAGTCTTTGCGCAGCAGTGTGGCTTCATCGGTTTTCACAGCCCGATGGCAGCGAGCCAACACTTTATAGAAGGCAGCCCCACAAGTGTCGAGCGCGTCAAACAAGCGCTCTTTGCAGACGATCTCGCGACGATCTTCTCCCCCATTCAGGGCGATGTCTTGCAACAAGGTCCACGCGCAACAGGACGACTCGTCGGTGGAAACTTGAGTCTCCTCGCCGCTTCCGTCGGAACACCGTGGCAGGTCGATACACAAGACGCGATCTTGTTCGTCGAAGAGGTCGCCGAGCCCCCCTACCGCATCGATAGGATGTGGCAACAGCTTCGCTACGCAGGCTTGCTCAAGCCCCTCAGAGGGATCGTCTTCGGTGACTTTGGACCGCTCAGAGATCGATACACCACTTACACAGAGGAAGAGTTTTGGCTCAACCGCATCGGGATGCCCGAAGGGATCCCAGTCCTCCACAAGATGCCCTTCGGCCACATACGCGACAACGCGACCCTTCCGGTTGGAGCCTCTGTGACAATCGACGCCGAAACAGCGACGCTTCACGCAGCGTGAATGTACAAAGCAGCTCAAAAAACGCGAACGTTAGAAAAAGGAGATCACGATGAGTCGATTTTTGATCATGCGCCACGCCGCGAGCCTCTCCAACGTGGAGGGGACAGTACAAGGAACACTCGACGTCCCACTCGCTCCGCTCGGCAAAATGCAAGCAAAGGTCGCCGGTGAAGCGCTTCGTGGAGAGACGATCACCCGTATCGTCGCGTCTCCACTCTCTCGCACAAAAGAAACGGCACAGATCGTCGCGGAGACGATCGGCTTTGGAAAATCCGTTGAGTTTCACGCAGGACTGTGTGCACGTGATCTTGGCGAATGGGCTGGAAAAAGTCGTGAGAGTATCAAAGAGATGTGGAACGATCTCCAGCACCCCTTCCGCAATGATCCACATTTTGCCCCACCTGACGGAGAAAGTCTTCACGTCGTCGAGCAACGTACATTCGACGCGATCGATGAGATCAACGCGACATCAGAGGGCCTCGTGTTATTCGTGATGCATCTCATCGGCACAGGCGCAGTCATCGACCGTTACACAGGCCAACGTCCACCTTTCAACAACACGGAGGTCTGGGAGATCTTTCCAGAAGAGAAACAGGCCAACCTCCTCTACACTCCCTCAGACGCCTTTCTGCCTGGACACGAATAATCATCACCCCGCAATGATCCGCGTCCCTGCTTTGCCTTGTAGCGCGAGGAGCATATGTTCGGGGCTCGTGATGATCGCCTCTTTCCCACCTCCCTCTACAAATTGGATCGACGCCTCCACCTTCGGCGCCATGCTCCCTGCACCAAATTGCCCCTCATCCAGGTAACGTTTGGCTTCAGAGGCTGTCAGCACATCGAGTTCTTTCTGTTCGGGCTTGCCGAAGTGCAGGTAGACTTTGTCAACAGCCGTTGAGATCACGAGACGATCAGCATCGATCTCCCTCGCCATCAGAGAGGAAGCTCGATCTTTATCGATCACGGCGTCCACACCATACAAACCACCATCTTCCTGCCTCGCGACAGGGATCCCACCTCCTCCAACAGCGACGACGACGTAGCCACTAGAGACGAGATGGGAGATCGCAGGTAATTCGACGATCTCTTGAGGTTGGGGAGAAGGAACGACACGACGAAACCCGCGCCCAGAGTCCTCAACAACTTGCCACCCCAGCTCCTTCTCGCGATGTCGTGCGGTCTCCTCATCCATAAACGATCCAATGGGCTTGTTGGGTTGCGCAAAGGCAGGATCTTCTGCGTCGACGATCACCTGTGTGACCATCGCGATCACCTGAGGATGATTGTCCCAATCTTGCATATGAAAATACATCGCCCGCTGGAACATGTACCCGATCGAGCCTTGTGTATTCGCCACACATACACCGAGCGGAGAACGAGGGACTTCCGCACTCGCGAGCTCAGAACACCGCAGCAAAAAACCAACCTGTGGTCCATTCCCATGTGAGATCACAACCCGATAGCCAGCTTTGAGCAACGCAGTGATATGCGAACAAGTCTCTTTGCAGTTTTCGTATTGTGACTCGGCATCAATATGTGCCTGATCACGGATCAATGAATTCCCACCGACAGCAACAACGATCAACTCTTTCAATCACACCTCCTGTCCTTGCGCTCTCTTCCCTCTACCATGTCATGGACACACTCGTTTTTTTTGCGTGCTCTGATGAAACATGAGAAGAAAAAAGGAGCGTCCTCTTCTCGCAGGTTGGGTGAAGACCTGCTCGAGCTCTTTGTGCGAATCACGCTCACCAAATATGCAAAATGGGATGGCAATTTTTCGCACAGCGTTCATGTTTGTTTCAAAAAAAGAGGATATATTCGCAACATGCGAGGCGTTCTTTTTCTTTTTTTTGCAAAAAGATACACCTCATCAATCGTTCACATTGCGAGCAATGTCTCCATGTACACCGACACATTCTCGTACACAGGGATAGTGCATATTATGCATATTTTGCATCTCAGGACAATGAGTCTGTCGAGAGGGTTGCAGAGTGTGTATCCCGCGCCCCACACAGAAGGTACCTGTTGATGTCAACGCGAAACACTTCATGGCTCAAGCGCCTGTTCTTTTTGGGACTGCTCTCTACAATAGGGTTTGGGGTTCTGGGAGTGCGCACGCTAGGCGGGTTGAAGCCAACGTTGAGATGGTTGGAGCGTCGCTACTTTGCCCATCTTGGGGACAGTGGTGCCTTGCGCTTTGTCGAGAGAGGACGTTGGGAAGAGTGGCACAAAGGTTTGTGGGTGAGGACATCGAGGCTCAAGAGGGAACGTCATTGGAGTCATGTCACATTGCGCATCACGCGATTTGATCCTTCAAAGTACACGATCAAATTATGGCACGGCAAGAGAAGAAGTATCCACTGGATCATGCGCCACACCAAGGCTATTGCAGCGATCAATGGAGGTGTCTTTGACCCGAAAAACCGCCCTCTTGGATTGTGGATTCAGGATGGAAAAAGACGCAACACGCGCCTCAACAAGCGCCGGATCGATGGTGTTTTTTACGAGACACCGAAACACATAGGGATCACATTTGGTCGCCTCTTCAAACACAAAAAATCACGTTGGGCCTTTCAATCGGCTCCGATGCTTGTGGCAAGGGGACATCGTCTGTCACTCAAACGTTCATGGGTTGTCGATCGCAGAAGCGCTTGTTGTATCGACAAAAAAGGCAATGTGTTGCTGATGACCACAGATGGCTTCTTCAACGGTTTGAGTTTTCACGAGTTGGGTTTGTTGATGCGACTCTCTGCACACGAAGGCGGCTTGAGCTGCCAGTGGGGACTCAACCTCGACGGCGGTGCAAGTAGTCAGTGGGCTGTAAAGAAAGACAAGACACAACACGAACAAGTTGTAGGACTTGAGCCCGTGCCTTTTTATCTGCTCGTCTACCCAAAACAAGACAAAGCTGAGTAGAGAAGATCAGAGAAACGGGGAGAGAGATGATTGTTGTGGGGGAGTTGTGTTGATGAAAAGAATCACTGACTTTGTGAAAGACGAGAAGCGTGTAGCGCGGGGGATGTGGAGCTTCGGGAAGAAGAGAGGCTCAGTGTCTGGTTAGTTTCCACCACGTTTGAGCTGTGTGAGGACGAGTTTTGCGTTGGCTTTGAGTGTGTCAAAGACGCCTTTTCCGTTGATCGCGACAGCTTCGTAGTCGGGTACACCGCGTTCGTTGAGCGCGCCACGGAGATCTTCGAGTGGGGAAGCGTTGGGCAGATCGCGTTTGTTGTATTGGATGACAAACGGGATGTTATCGAGATCGTATCCTTGCTCAGCGAGGTTTACGCGGAGGTTGTCGATACTTTCGAGGTTGGCTTCCATACGCTCAAGCTGTGAGTCAGCGACGAAGACGACACCATCGACCCCTTTCAGGATCAGCTTGCGGCTCGCATCGTAGAAGACCTGTCCGGGGACAGTGTAGAGGTGAAAGCGTGTTTTGAATCCACGGATTTGCCCGAGTGAGAGGGGCAAGAAGTCGAAGAAGAGCGTACGGTCCGTTTCGGTCGCGAGAGAGATCATTTTCCCTTTCGCGTCGGGGTTTGTCTTTTGGTAAATGTACTGGAGGTTGGTTGTCTTCCCGCAGAGTCCAGGACCGTAGTAAACGATCTTACAGTTAATTTCTCGAGAAGAATAGTTGATAAAGGACATCGCAAGCTCCTCACGAATGGTGGGATATCTTAGTGATTAATCGGCAAAAAGATTATCGATATCGTCGTCAGTGATTTCATCAAGTATAGATGCTTCTTCTGAAGCTTGAGATTCTTTTTCCATCTCAGTAAACACGCGCTTGACTTCTTCACTTGCGCGTTTGACGCGAAGACGAACGAGTCCGAGAGAGGATCGTTTGTCAAAGATGATCACGAGGATCACGCGTCCATCTACGAGGGTGATGTGGATGTTATCCCGGTCACCTTCGTGGAAGAGGTTGGAAAACTCTCGTTCACCGATGAGCTGCGCCAAACCGCCAGTTGCAGCGATATTACCGGCAGCCAAGGAGGCTAACGAGGTTGTGTCAATATTTTGAACGTCGCCGCTAGCGGCGATCAACAGACCATTTTTGTCGACGAGAAACACGACTTTTGCGTTTGCATCACGTGTCAATCGGTCGCTAATGGCTTTAATTTGGCGGTATGCCTGTTCGTGTAAAACGAAACTCATCTATTCCACCCTTCACCAGCATGTCAATGTGCTCGAATCGAACAAAACGACTCATCGAAGATATGAATGTAGAGCGAGAACTCACCAAGCACAGATTTATGTGTACCAGAAAAGACCACTCACTGCAAGAACAGAAAACAGATATGCTCTGGCTTATTTAGCAAGGAGTATCCCATCCCACGGAGAATGTCAAACGAATATATATGACCCTTTGGGAAATCAAATACTTGAACGGTCTGTGTACGAGATCTCCTGATACGCCTGCACGAAGGACACGCATGACGTAGGGGCAAGAGGAGCGATATCACTGAAAAGATTACAATTCACGTCGACCTTGCAGGGCACGAGAGAGGGTCGCGCGATCGATATATTCGAGATCGCCTCCCATCGGGACACCAGATGCGATGCGTGTTACGCGGACAGGGAAGTCCCGCAGCACGTTGCGCAGGTACAGCGCCGTAGAGTCCCCTTCAACGGTCGGGTTTGTCGCGAGGATAACCTCCTGAATATCTTCTTTCTCCAGACGCTCCAAGAGATCCTGAATACGAAGCTTGTCAGGCGTGATTCCTTCGAGTGGTGCGAGCGCGCCATGCAATACGTGATAAATACCACGATACTCATGTGTGCGCTCGATCGCGAGCAGATCAGGGACATTTTCGATCACACAGACGATGGCAGGATCGCGATCAGGATCGCAACAAATACTGCAAGGATCTTCTTCGGTCAGGTTGCAACAACGTGAACAAAGTTGGATCCGATCGACAAGCTGTCTGATCCCGTCGGCGAGGGTGTATGCGTACTCTTTTCCGTTGCCGAGCAGCGCAAACGCCATACGGGTCGCAGACTTTTCGCCGACACCGGGGAGTCGCGCCATCAAATCGATGAGATTCCGAATCGGATCGCGACTCGCTGCCTCTTTTGCCTCTCTCATGGTGATTCTCCTTAAAAGAGACCGGACAATCCGCCTAGCATCCCGGCTGGTACGATCTTGCTCATCTCTTCCTGGCTCTTCTCTTCTGCACGTCTCATCGCTTCATTGACCGCAGCCACGACGAGATCCTGAAGCATATCTGCGTCATCAGGATCGATCACTTCGCGATCGATCTTCAGTGAGACGAGACGCTTTTGACCGTTGGCCACTGCGGTCACAGTGCCACCACCTACGGTGACTTCGACCTTCAGCTCCTTCAGATCTTCTTGCATCTTCTCCATTTTTTCCTTCATCTGGAAGGCTTGCTTCATCAAATCTTCGGGGGAAAAACCGTTCATCATCGCTCCTTTTGTTGGTCAACCAGGGGCATCACGCCCACGTTATTCCTCGCTCTCTTCACCTTGCTCCGGTGATAAGAGTTGAATTCTTGCGATCTGCGAGCCGGGGATTGCACGCAAAAGACTTTTGATCATCGGGTGATTTCTCGCCTCAAACTCCAAATTCTCACGCGCCTCCCGCTCCGTTTTCTGACGCGCTTCGTAGAGGCTCACACCACCGGTGTCATTGGACTCCTCCTTTACCAGACGCGTACGGACCTTCAGGTCATACCCTGCTTCTCGAAGGAACGCCTCAAACATCTCGATTTTTTTCTCATCAAACAGAGAGAACTCCATTTCATAATTGGCCGCAAAGCTCAGAGAGAGGATACCTTTTTCTTCGAAACTGATCCGGGCAAATTCGAGGTGTGGCGCGACAAAAGGTTTCTTGTCGCGAAACCCGACGAACAACTCTCGCCACTTGAGCTGATTAAAGGGTTCACTGTTCAACGAAACAGGCGCCTGCACGACAGGCGCTGTTGCCACCTCTTCACTTGGCGCTTGTGTGTCCTCTGACGGTGCCTCGTTGGACACAGGCGCGTCCTGTGTCAGGGTCTCTCGATCGACCTCTTGCGGTGTCGGAGGTGACAGCTCGGGCATCGACTGTGGAGAGCGCTCTTCTCTCTTTGTGGGGCCGTGTGATTGTGCCTGTGCAGGTTCGGGGGTGCGTGGGGTTTCTCTCTTTGAGACGCTGTTGGACATCCCCTGCTTGAGCTGCTGCTCAAAGTCCTGCGCGAGACCTGCGAAGGGATTGACTTTTTTTTCTGGCGTATGGGTTTGGAGTCCCCCCTCTGTCGCAGGCGCAGGTGTCGGCATAGCAGGTGCAACAGGAGGCGCAGACATCGCGGGAGCAGCCGCTGATTGTGCTTGTAAGCCACCTGCCCCCTGCCCCTGTGGCGGAGGTTGTGATGAATGTGTCGGACCACTCCCCCCACCAGCAGGTCCACCTCCCCCACCTCTCTGAACGCGAGCTTGCAACTCGTCGAGCTGACGTAACAATTCATCAAAGGGACGCACAGGTTCAAGTCGCGCCATCCTGATCAAGGTCATCTCCAAGAGCAGACGAGGATTACTCGACTGAGCGATGTGTTCAGCTTCCTGTGTCAGGATACGGAACATCTGCTGGATCACTTCGGGGTGTGCGTCTTTGGCGATCTCTCGCATCTCTTTCAATTCATTTTCGCCGAGATCGGTGATATCGCGAGGATCTTCACAAATTCGTACGACGAGCAGATCACGCAAAAAGGTGGCGAGCTCTTGTGTGAGTTGACGCATGTCGTAGGCGTACGAGAAGAGCTCTTCGACACAGCGTAAACTGGTCGCTGCATCGCGTTGCAGTAGAGATGTACCAATTTGATGAAGGAGCGCTCTGTTGATCGCGCCGATGGACTGTGCGACGTCATCATCAGAAGGAGACGTGCCACCAAACGCGATCACCTGATCGAGGAGACTCATCGCGTCCCTCATCCCGCCAGAGGCAGCTCTCGCGACCATCGAGAGACCGACATCGGAGATCGTCAACCCTTCTTGCTCTGCGATATGTTTGAGGTAATCACGTGCGGTGATCAGAGAGATCCGTTTAAAGTCAAAGCGCTGACAACGAGAGAGGATGGTGATCGGGATCTTGTGGGGTTCAGTCGTCGCAAACAAAAAGATCACGTGCTCAGGAGGCTCTTCGAGGGTCTTCAGCAAAGCGTTGAACGCTTCGCGTGTGAGCATGTGCACCTCATCGATGATGTAGGCTTTTCGTCGCCCTTTTGTCGGGAGGTACTGTACGTTATCTCTGATCTCGCGGATATCATCGATGGAGCGATTGGAGGCGCCGTCGATCTCGATCACGTCAGTGGCACGCCCCTCAGTGATCTCTTTGCACATCTCGCATTCGTTACAAGGCTCAATCTCTTCACCCTCGCCAAACTTTCGACAATTGATCGTCTTGGCGACAAGACGTGCGATCGTGGTCTTTCCGATCCCACGTGAACCTGTAAGCAGCAACGCGTGGGGAAGTCGTTCCAGTCGGATCGCATTTTGAAGGGCCTGTACGACATGAGATTGTGCGACGACATCGCGAAATGTCTGCGGACGCCATTTTCGAGCCAGCACCAAATAGGACATGGTTGTTTGTTTCCGCTCCAGAAGAAGGAAAAGAAGATCCACACAGACGTGGACAGGAGATCAGTGTTCCTCAAAACGAAGGTGTTTAAAGATACCTATCCTTTTGTGTAATGCAAGCAGATCTTGAATGAGGAGCAAAGAGAGGTGTGGATGGGTAGGGATGGGAATGGAATGGGTAGCCCACAAAAGGCGATAGCCAGGCACCCCCACACACACGTTTCACATCCATACCGTTGCTACCTTCCGGTCCTGGCGGGGTTCAGGAGAAAACGTTGTGTAGGACCTGGCTATCATAGACAGATCATATGTAGAAACGGAGAAGGGGGGATTCGAACCCCCGGTACATTGCTGCACACACGATTTCCAATCGTGCACCTTCGGCCTCTCGGTCACCTCTCCATAAAGAAAAAGATCGATCTGGTCGAATGGGAAACGTATATGTCACGGAGAGGGGGGGATTCGAACCCCCGGTACGGTTACCCGTACACTTGATTTCGAATCAAGCGCCTTCGACCACTCGGCCACCTCTCCAACGATTCGCCATTATTTGTGTTGGCTCGCTTGTTTTTTTTCGAGGGCTTTTTGTTTGCGCCTTGCACGAAAAAAGCTTCGCAACATCTCGGCAGACTCTTCGGCTTTCACACCACTTACAATCTCGAAGCGATGATTGAGCCGCTCGTCGCTTCCGATGTGGAAGAGTGTCTCACAGCCGCCAGCTTTGGGATCGTGACATCCAAAAACGAGGCGAGAGATACGAGCGTTCACAAGCGCCCCAGCACACATGGGACACGGCTCAAGGGTGACGTAAAGTGTGGCGTCGTGTAATCGCCATCGCCCGAGCGTCTCTGACGCTTGCCTTAATGCGAGGATTTCGGCGTGGGCGGTGGGATCTTGCGAAGTCTCTCGAAGGTTGTGTGCTCTGACAACTTCGACGTTGTCTTTTACAATGATACAACCAACAGGAACTTCTCCCTTGAGGGCAGCGCGTTGAGCTTCTTGAAGGGCTTCTTGCATCCACTCTTCGTCAGAGCGGGGCTTTTCGGCTTGTTCATTCATTGGAAGCTAACACACCTGGAGAAAATAAGGGAAAAGGGCGGCTTGTGGGCCGCCCTTTTCTTACCCCAAGAAGGGGTTGCACGCTCGACAGGATTCGAACCTGTGACCTTCGGATTCGTAGTCCGATGCTCTATCCAGCTGAGCCACGAGCGCATATTTTGTTTCCGCGGAGAGAGAGGGATTCGAACCCTCGGTGCCTTTAACAGCACACTCGCTTAGCAGGCGAGCACCATCGGCCTCTCGGTCATCTCTCCAATTGTTTGCGGAAGAGATAGGATTCGAACCTACGGTACATTGCTGCACAACGGATTTCAAATCCGCCGCCTTCGACCACTCGGCCACTCTTCCCTACCAGCGAAAGCGTCCGTGCTTATAACACCAGTTTCGCTCAACTGTCAACATCTTTTTCCAAAAAACTGTCGTACCCTTGACTTTTTCTACATTTTTCGGCTACACCAAAATGGCTGACGCGGTCTTTTTTTGGGGCCCAAAAGGGTCACATCGACAAAAAAGTCCGTAAGTCGATCGAGTCGAGATCATGTTTTTTGAGCCTCACATTGTGGCAACTGATTGATTTTAAGAAAGAGATCATCAAAAAGCACGAGATCACGATGTTCACACCCACTCGATCACTGTGTGATCATGGATCACAGATCCCCGATCAACACTCCCCAGACAGCACACATGACGCTGTCGTTTTTTTTGATTTCTGTGGCCGTAAAGACGACTCTCATAAAACGAGGCGACATCTCTGGCTGCCCAAAGCCAATTGATCAGCACCTCTTTTTCTATATAAAGTAAGAAGACAGAAAAGAACTGATCCTGGATACAAGTGATGTGGAGAAAAATCTATGGCAAGATCATTGAGAAAAGTAAGCATGTATTTCGCGATGTTTGTTTGTATGAATGTGTTGTTCATCGGCCCCTTCTTGCAAGCCTGCTCCGACACCCCTGAAGGTGGTTGTAAATCCTCTGAAGATTGCAAAGAAGCCGGCAAAACAGTGTGTGACAAAAACAAAGAGAAGTGCGTTCAATGTCTTGGAGACTCCGACTGTGCGAGCGGCGAGACCTGCGACACAGCCAACAACGTCTGCTCCAAAGGCTGCAGCCTCGACAGCGACTGCAAGGACACAGAGACCTGCCGCAATGGCGCCTGTGTTGCCAAGTGCAACAGCAACGATGACTGCAAATCCACAGAGAAGTGCATCGACTTCCGCTGTGTAGACGCCTCCTGCACCAAAGATGAAGACTGTACAGGGCAAGGCGAGACCTGTGAGGAAGGTGTCTGCAAAGTCAAAAACGAAGGTCAACGTCCCGGTGTATACGAGACATGCCCAGGCCCCCAAGGTGAAGAGTGTCAGTCCGGCCTCAAGTGCCTCACCTACAAAGGTGGTACCGCAAACTACTGCTGGAAACCCTGTGACAAAGGCTGCGACAAAGACAAAGAGGTCTGCGTCACAGAAGACAAATTCGCCCAAGGACACCAAGTCTGTATGAAAATTGTCAGCGAAGAGAGCGCCACGTACAACTACGATCAAGGAACCGCTTGTTCCGACAAACTGATCTCATTGCACGCGACTGGCGCACCGGCTTTCGGCTCTTGTTGGAAAACATGCGAATCCAAGTGTCTTGGCGGACGTGAATGTCTCAACCACCCCAATGTCGAAGACGAGAAAGCCAAATTCTGCTTTAAACAATGCACAAGCGACTCAGATTGCCCCGACGGAGCAAGCTGTAAAGAGCACAGTAAATCCGGCAACGACTTATTTTACTGTATCCCCTGAACCATCCCCCCAACTGACCGCTCTTTTTTCGCCCTCCCCCGACGAAAACTTCCAAACTCCCCTTGACTCAACACCCCCTTTTGCCTTTTTTTGAGGGACCTTTTTGCCCCTGGCAAGAGTTGTTTTCCATCACACATAAAGAGATGATTGATGAGCAGTACAACAGCTGAAAAGATTGAAGAGTTAAAGCGACGCAAAGAACAGGCGATGTCCTCCGATCCAACACGCACGGAGAAGCGACACGCCAAAGGAAAATACACCGCAAGAGAACGCATCGAGAAGCTCCTCGATCCAGGCACATTCCGCGAGACAGATATGCTCGCACGCCACCGCTGCCGAGACTTTGGCATGGAGAAGAAACGTCCAGAAGGGGACGGCGTGATCACTGGTAGTGGTAAGATCAATGGACGCCTCGTCTACATCTTCTCTCAAGACTTCATGGTCTTTGGTGGCTCACTCGGTGAGGTCTTTGCCGAGAAGATCTGCAAGATCATGGATATGGCCATGAAATATGGAGCCCCCGTGATCGGGATCAACGACTCCGGCGGCGCGCGCATCCAAGAAGGTGTTGTCAGCCTCGGCGGTTACGCAGAGATCTTCTATAGAAACGTCATGGCCTCCGGTGTCGTCCCACAGATCTCCGCGATCATGGGGCCCTGTGCTGGTGGTGCTGTCTACTCCCCTGCCCTCACCGACTTCACCATGATGGTCAAGGGCAAGAGCCACATGTTCATCACCGGCCCAGAGGTCATCAAGTCCGTCACCCGCGAAGAAGTCACCTTCGAGGAGCTGGGCGGCGCGATGACGCACAACTCGCGCTCAGGTGTCGCACACCTCATGGCTGAAGACGAAGATCACTGTATCGAACAGATCCGCGCTCTGCTCAGCTTCCTGCCCTCCAACAATCTCGAAGATCCTCCTCACGAACCATGTGATGACCCCTCCGATCGGACAGAGGAAGATCTCAACACGATCATTCCAGACGATCCCAACCGCCCCTACGACATGCGTGACCTCGTCAAACTCGTCGTCGATCACGGCGAGTTCTTCGAAGTCCAACCCCACTGGGCCTCCAATATCATCATCGGCTTCTCTCGACTCGATGGACACACAGTCGGTGTCGTCGGCAACCAGCCCAACTTCCTCGCAGGCTGCCTGGACGTCGACGCCTCCATCAAAGCTGCGCGCTTCGTGCGTTTCTGTGACGCCTTCAACATCCCCCTCGTCACCTTCGTCGACGTCCCCGGCTTCTTGCCCGGTACTGCCCAAGAGTACAACGGGATCATTCGCCACGGCGCCAAACTCCTCTATGCTTACTGTGAAGCCTCTGTGCCCAAGCTCACCGTCATCACCCGTAAAGCGTACGGTGGCGCATACGACGTGATGTGCAGCAAACACATCCGGGCGGACTACAACTTCGCGTGGCCCACTGCCGAGATCGCGGTCATGGGCGCAGAAGGTGCGGTCAACATCATCTTCCGACGTGAGCTCAAAGATCACGACAACCCGACCGAACGACGCACCGAACTCGTCGACTCTTATAAAGACAAGTTCGCCTCCCCTTACATCGCAGCAGAGCGTGGCTATATCGACGAAGTGATCGAGCCCAAAGAGACACGTAGCCGCTTGATCGATGCGCTCGACGCCACGATGAACAAGCGCGAAAGTCGCCCCGCCAAAAAGCACGGCAATATCCCACTCTAATCCAAGATTCATCGAAGAAGGAATACAGTCCGATGGCTTCTGATTTGCTCTCCACTCATGGCAGCTTTCCCGATGGGAACACACCCGCCCAGCCGACGCGCATTGTCGAGACCGCTTTGCGGGACGCACACCAATCCCTGCTCGCGACACGTATGCGCACCGCAGACATGCTCCCCATCCTCGAAAAACTCGACCAGATTGGTTACTGGAGCGTCGAGATGTGGGGTGGCGCGACGTTTGATTCCTGCTTGCGCTTTCTCAAAGAAGATCCCTGGGATCGTCTACGTCTGATCCGCAAACACATGCCCAACACCCGTCTCCAGATGTTGATGAGGGGACAAAATATAGTCGGATACAAACACTATCCCGACGATATCGTCCGCCACTTTGTCAAACGCTCTGCAGAGTGTGGGATCGATGTCTTCAGGATCTTTGACGCGCTCAACGACACCCGCAACATGAAGACCGCGATCGACGCCGTCCTCGATGCCGGAAAGATCGCAGAAGGCGCGATCTCCTACACCACCTCCCCTTTCCATACCGTCGAACGCTTTGTCGCGCTCGGTAAAGAACTCGAAGCGATGGGTTGTCAGATCCTCTGTATCAAAGATATGGCAGGTCTGCTCACACCATATGCTGCGCGCTCCCTCGTCAGCCAGCTTAACGAAACGCTGTCGATCCCCATTCACGTCCACTCACACGGCACGAGCAGCATGAGTGAGTCCTCCTATCTGATGAGCATCGAGTCCGGTGCCCAGATCATCGACACAGCGATCTCTTCTCTGTCTGGTGGGACATCACAACCCCCAACAGAATCGATCGTTGCGATGCTACAGGGGACACCACACGCGACAGGGCTCGACCTTGGCAAGCTCGCCGAGATCGCAGACTACTTCCGTGAAGTCCGCAAAAAGTACGCCCATCTCGAATCCCCCTACAACAATGTGGACCCACAAGTCCTGCGTTTTCAGATTCCAGGGGGGATGATCTCCAACCTCGCCAATCAACTCCGCGAACAAGATGCGCTCGATCGCATGACCGAAGTCCTCGAAGAGGTTCCCCGTGTCCGCGAAGATATGGGTTTCCCCCCTCTCGTCACTCCCACGAGCCAGATCGTCGGCACACAAGCTACACTCAACGTGATCATGGGTGAACGATACCGCACCCTCAGCGTCGAATCGCGCAACTTGTTGCTCGGCAAGTACGGTCGCTGCCCCGCACAGCCCGACAAAGAGCTACAACAAAAGGCCGCCGAGATGGAAGGACAACCTCCCATCGAAGGTCGCCCCGCTGACGCACTCTCCCCCATGTGGGAAGACGCCAAAGCCGCCGTCGCAGAGCTTGGTGGAGCGTATCCAGAAGAGGACGCACTGTGTCACGCGATCTTCCCGCAGGTCGCCAAACAATTCTTTGAATCTCGTGCCCGTGGCAGCGTCTCCCCTGAGACCATGGCCGCCGCAATTGGCCTGCTTCTTCAGCACCTGCGTAAAGAGCACGGCGTCGAAGAGAAACACGCCAAAAACGGAACCAAGCAACAAGCCAACCCCTGGAAAATGGCCGCACGACTCGAAGGCCTCCGCATCCGTTCCTTTTAACGGCCAAGAAGAGAGACGATACTATGCAAGGCAAACTTTTGCTCGATAACAACGCGTTTGAAATCCACGTCCAAGACGGAGGACTGCGCGTCGAAGTCAACGGCACGACATTCCAAACCCACCTGCAACAAAATGAACAGGGCTACCTGATCCGCGTAGGTGAAGACCTCGTCCAACTCTCACTTGACGACGAGGTGATCGGACAATTCATCTCCAACAGCAAGACCCCCATCCTCGTCGATGGCAAAGAGGTGACCGCCTCCTTTCAGGCGATCCGCAAACAACAGCTCGCCTCCGCTGAAGGTTCATCCGAACCAGACGAAGGAAGTCTTCTCGCGTTTATGCCGGGGACGATCTTGCGTGTTGACGTCGAACCCGGACAGATCTGCAACAGCGGCGATGTCATCCTGATCCTCGAAGCCATGAAGATGGAAAACGAGATCAAGGCGCCTTGTGATTGCCAAATCGACTCGATCCACGTCGAGCCTGGCAAGTCCGTCAACAAAGGTGAGCTCTTGATCCAACTCACCCCCCTCGCAGGCGAATAAAGCCACCCCCTGTCATACAGCTCCCCCACAAAGCTCCGCTCCTCCCTTCATACAACGCGCTCGTCTTTTTTGTGTACATGAGACACATTCGATGACACTATAGAAACACCAACTTGTTCACGAACTTTGCTTTGTTATGGAGAGAGATCCTTGCGTTCATCCATTCACTTTTTAGTATGCCGTCTGTTTGCTTTGGGGCTCTGTTTCGCCCTCCCCTTTCACATCGCCTGCTCCCCTCCTGCCACCTGCCAGGACGAACGTGTAAGCTCACAAACACTCGATCCAAACGGCAGCCCATGTGAAAAAGATTGTGAGTGCAACAACCAGCGCTACACAGGGAAATGTGAATCAGGGACGTGTAAAGCCCTCAAACGTGGTGCGTGTGATGATCAGGGGAAAAAGCAGACCTGTATCCCCAAAGCAGATTGCCAAACGGGCACACAGATCTGCCAGCCTTCTTATCTCACGAGCTTGTACTGGGGAGATTGTGAACCTGACAAAGACTGTACACGGACATACTGCACCCCCGGTGACGTTCAACCTTGCTACGAAGGCAAACCCGAAAAGAAAGGCATTGGGTTGTGCAAAGAGGGTGAAAAGTTCTGTGGCACGGACAAGACGTGGGGAGAATGCAAAGGATGGGTGGCCCCAACAGCCGAAGAATGCAACAACGAAGATGACGACTGCGATGGATTAACAGACGAAGACACGGAGAGAAGTTGCTATACCGGACCCAACGGGACCTCCGGAGAAGGAGCGTGCCAAAATGGGACGCAGATCTGCCAGGATGGAAAGTGGCTCGCCTGCAAAGAAGATGTCACCCCCAAGAAAGAAGTCTGCAATGGCAAAGATGACGACTGTGATGGAGAAGTTGATGAGTCATTCGATGGCGCAGGTGCCGAATGTGGCGTCACAGGCGGTCAGGGACTCTGCAGTAAAGGGACGTTCACCTGCGCCAAAGGACAACGACAATGTGTTGCAAATATAGCAAAACCAGAAGAGTGCAACAATGAAGATGACGACTGTGACGGCAAAATAGACAACCAGAAAGGAACCGACACTGCCATCACACGTGCCTGTTACAGCGGCCCAGCCAACACAAAAAATGTCGGACATTGCAAATCAGGCACACAGACTTGCGAGGGAGGTCAATGGAAGTCATGTACCGAGGAGACCTTACCTCAAGAGGAACTTTGTATCGGCCAAGATCACGACTGTGACGGACAAGTCGATGAACAATGTACGGCCTGCGCCCCGACAAAGCTCTCACAACGTCTCACACACCCAGCACGTGACGTCTTCTCTGTGGCCTATCATCCAACACTCGATCTGTTCGCGTCAGGCAGTCAAGACGGCAAGATCCGTGTATGGCGCAAAAGTGATCATGGGTTCTTGACCAGGATGACCAGCGGCAAGGATGAGATCAACGCCCTCGCCTTTCACCCAACCAAGCGAATCCTCGCAAGTCTATCGGAAAAGGGAACGCTCAGTCTTTGGAATCTCGATCCCAATAAACTCAGCAACCCTCCACTGTTCAAAGAGATCACATCGACCAACGCAGGCCGCGCCCTCGCCTTTCTTCCTGGTGGACAACATCTCGCAGCATCATACAACAAAGGAAAGCTCACCATTTGGGACATTTCAACCCCCACGAGACCCATAGAAACATACACGTACAAGAGCACACAATCTCCTTTCTACAACTATACGAGCTTGGCCGTCGCACCTTCGGGAAAGTACATCGCCGTCGCCACCTCCGATCCAAAAGGAGCCATCGAGGTCTTTGAAGAGACAAGCGCTGGAAAGTATCGAACCTACAAGACACTCAGTGATCACACAGGTCCAGTAAGAGACGTCGCTTTTAGTCCAGACGGGAAAACACTCGTCTCCGTCTCCAACGACAACTCCGTCTTGTTGTGGAACACCACCACCTGGACCTCCAGCCTGCTGGGAAAACACAGCAATGAAGTCAGCAACGTCGCCTTTCACCCTGGTGGAAAAGAAGTCATGACTGCAGGCATCGCAGGCAAGATCAAGATCTGGTCACTCTCTTCCAAAATGAATCTCAGCACGACAAACGCCAGCCTCGGACATATTGGGGACATGGCGTTCCGAACAGATGGCAAACAGGTGGTGTTGACCAGCCACTCTTTTGCACCAAGGATCAAGTTTTGGGCATACAACAACGCGACGCTCACAAATCCCAAAGAGAGCGGACACAGCTTCTCGATATCATCGATGGCGCACCACCCAACAGACCCCATTATTGCGATCACATCGAATATGCACGTCGTCCTCATCAACACAAAAACAGGCAAGCGGATCGAGAGCCCACAACAACACAAAGGGCTCGTCTCAGCGATGGCCTTCCACCCAGATGGCTCACTGCTCGTCACAGGCGCGCTCAGTAACAGCGCAGTCCAAAAAGAGCTCAAGTTTTGGGACGCTCGCACCTTACAACCAAAGGCCACTTCGTTCAACCAGAGCTTTCAGGCTGATACATTGAGCATCGCGTTCAGTGCAGATGGAGCGTTTATGGCGGCGAGCTTTACAGGTGGACTCGTCAAGGGATGGAATGCATCGGATAATTGGAAAGTCCCCCAGGATATCACGAATCACACAAAGAGCGTCGTCAAGCTAGCCTTTCATCCAACAGAGCGAATCCTCATGACAGCCTCTGAAGATCAGAGTATCCGATTTTGGTCTCACAACGGAACACAATTTACGGAGACCAAATCCATCCAATTACCGGAGGAGCCTACTTCTTTGGCACTCCATCCATCAGGAAAAGAGATCGCCGTTGGCTTATTTAGCGACAAGGTCGAGATCTGGGACATCAAGACATATACCAAACGCGCGACGCTGTCGTTCAACGACTCGAATCACTTTATCTCGATGGTCTCCTACGCCAAAAAATCGTATGTCTTTTCGGCTTCTGTGGACGACGGTGAGATCCGCTTTTGGGATTCACGAACGTACCAAGCCCTCTCAAAAAGCGTCCAACTGCACCACGCAACAAGCAACGTCTATGCAAGCACTGCGACATGGTCCCCTCTCAGCAACACCTTCATGATCTCAGACGAATTTGGCTTCACCCACCTCTTCACCTGCCCGTAATGGCGGAGCAAACAGCTCACTGACAACTTCCCGACGTACATGTCTGCCCACTCGCACAGACATTCCCACACGCACCACAATGTTGCTCATCTGTTTGTGGGTCCACACATAGTCCACTGCACCAAAGAGAGAGCGCCGGACACGCACAGCCCCCTCCAACACAAACTTGCCCACCGACACATGCTCTTCCACACACACCACAATGTTGGGTATCGCTTGTAAGATCGACACACTGGTTGAGACACACGCTTTGTCCTTGAGGACACTTTGTACACACGCCAGCGCTGCAGCTCTCGTCATTCGCACATGCCTTCCCACATGTACCGCAATGTTGATGTGCTTCGGGAAGATACACACAGGTGCCATTGCAATTGGTTTCGCCTGTTGGACAAACACAACGCCCCGAAACACAGAGCATCCCCACACCACAAGCCTTCCCACACGCACCACAGTGCAGGGGATCACTCGGTAACGAGACACACCCACCACCACACTGAACCATCCCAGAAGCACAGCACACACCAGCCAAACAAACCTGTGCAGTGTCCGCATACTCGACAACAAACGCGCTATTCTTTGAAGAACTTGAGAGTGTCATCCCACGAAATGTCCCCTTCCCTCGAAAAGCTCCTAACATATATGTCTGGCCTGCCGCATTTTTGAAGGTCCCAAACAAATCAACGCCTTCTTTGCTCGCAGTCCCCCATACCCCACTCCGCTTGAGCGTTGCGATGAAGCCGGTGGGTTGATTTGAACCATATATAGGTACACCATCCAGGATCAAATCCTGGGTAAAGGTTCCCACCAACAACAGATCACCCCGCGCATCCAACAACAGGGAATAAAAATTCAATCCACTCGACGTGCTAAAGATCTCCTTCACCCACACCCACTTTCCGGCGCTGTCCAACTTTGCGACATGACCACCTCTAGCATATCCATAACCGATCCCCGTCTGACCAAAGAACGTCTCTCCATCAAAAGACCCCATCAAAAAAACAGAACCAGTTGCATCGACCACCATATCCGAACAACCTGCACCATTAGAAGGAGATGAAGAAGATGGTGCTGCGTAGTTGGCCCAAAGCCACGTCCCACTGCGAGAAAGCTTGGCAACAAACATTCCCCTAGCGTAAGGACCCCCTCCCGAAAACGAAAATGAGAAACGACCCAATACAAGTTGTTGACTAAAGTAACCCACAACGAAAAGAGCACCCGCTCTGTCAGCAAACACACCAAACAAGTAATCCTTGGCTCCCCCTTTAAGCTCCTTGACCCAAAGCAACTGCCCTGCAGCATCGAGCTTTGCGATGTACATTGCGGTCGCTGTTGATGAGAGGGTCTTTGAGCCGATTTTGACCGTTGTATTGGTGAACGTCCCGGCAACATAGACATTTCCGAGTATATCCACAGAAAACCGTCCGAGAGACGTTGATCCTGTGGTCTCGATGACTTGTACCCACAGCCACTTTCCTGTCCCATCGAGCTTTGCGACAAAGGGCCACTTCACAGGGTTACTTGGGGTTCCTCCATGGGTTCGAATACGTCTCTGTCCAAACGTCACGTCCCCCTGGATTCTCCCTTGGAGTAGAACGTGACCATTACGATCCACTTTCAAGTGGTCGACGGTGATATAGTCTCCAGCGATTTGTTTTGCCCAGCTCCACTTGCCTGTAGGTGCGTACTTCGCGATGAAAATGTGACTCTTGCCTTTTGGTGCGGAGAAAGTCACGCCACCAATCGTGACCTCCTCATAAAATCGATTTGCAACGTACACATTGCCGCCCCTATCCACACCTCCTTTCATCCAGTGCAATAACCAAGGAGAGTCTATCAACGCGACGTTTTTGGATACACTTCCAACAGTCGTCAGACAACGACGACCACACACACCACAATGTTGTGGATCGCTTGTAAGATCGACACATTGCTCTCCACACTTTGTCTTCCCAGAAGGACAGGCTGTACAGCTCCCCTTGCGGCAGATCTCGTTGCCTCCGCACACTTTGTAACATCCCCCACAGTGAGCATCATCGTTCTGGATATCGCGACAAGTGCCACCACAAGACACTTCCCCTTGTGGGCACTGACATACACCTGCAACACAGACCTCACCTTTTGCACACTTGTGATCACATTTTCCACAGTGTTCGGCGTCTGTCTGTAGCGATTTGCATGTATTCTGGCAGGCCGTTTTGCCTCCTGTACACCCACACCATCCCCCATAACAGTCAAGCTCACCAGTGCAAACATTGCCACAAGCCCCACAGTGAGAACGCTCCTTGGCCAAATCAACACACTGCCCACCGCAAAAAGTATAACTGGTCGGACATATGCACTGCCCGTTCGCACAGACCTGACCTCCACTACAGCTCACGCCGCACTTTCCACAGTTGAAGACGTCATTGTTAAGATTGGCACACCGACCATTACAATCAGCTTGGGTCGCAGGACAGGCGTATACACACTTCTTGGCGACACAAAACGGAGCATCTTTCCCACATTGTTGTCCGCAACCACCACAATTGCTGGGATCACGTTGGACATCTTTACACACACCATTGCACCCAAAATACCCTTGGGGACAGCGACAGCTCCCCTCTTTGCACAACTCACCCCCCTGACAGGTGTTTCCACACTTCCCGCAATGTTCCACGTTGGTGTTTGTATCAACACAGACCTTTCCACACGCGGTCTGTCCGGCTGGACAAGTGTATTCACATCGCTTTGAGACACAGCTCTGTCCAGCAAGACAAGCGTTGCCACACGCGCCACAATGGCGTTCATCGATACGCAGATTGACACACTCCCCACCACAGACGGTCTGTTCGACAGAACACTCACGAACACATTGTCCTTTTTTGCACGTATAACCTTGCCCACAGATGTTCGCACACTGCCCACAATGAGCGGTATCTCGTTGCAGATCGACACAGCGACCACCACAGACATCCTGCCCAGAAGGACACACGATCTTGCACTCTCCTTCTACACAAGGCTTCCCTCCTCCACACACCGTCCCACACTGCCCACAATGCTTCGTCGAGGTCTTTACGTCGACACAGCGACCACTACAGTTGGTCATTCCTTCCTGACAATAGAGTGTGCAGTTCCCCTTGGAGCAGACTTCACCGGGCTGACAGACACGACCACATGAACCACAATGCTTAGGCTCAGTAGAAGTGTCGACACAGCGACCATCACAAACCCCTTCTCCAGAGGGGCACTCCAGGACACAACGACCCTCACGACAAAGCTCGCCAGCGCGGCACATATTGCCACATTGTCCACAGTGTTTGATGTTGTGACTGGTATCGAGACACTTCCCCTCACACCAGAGCTGTCCAGCTTCACAAGAAGAAACACACAGACCAGCCTCACAAGACTCGCCTTGTTGGCATTGTATGTCTCGACAGGGATCAGGAGCTGTCGTTGAACAACCAACACCTCCGAGCATTCCTAGAGAAAGACATAGCAAAAACCCATGTATCGCCCTCAACATATGTGCGCTCCTTTGTGTAAGATCTTTGGATACAAAGATAATACACCACACAAAGAAAACATCACACACCAAGATCACATGTCACGTTCTATTCTCGAACACACCGAAATCACGATTCTTAGCAAAAAAATCAGCTCCTATTGTGATCGTTTGTGTTTTTGTGCGTTGAGGTGGGACTTTGAGTCCCACCGCAATTCAGATCGATGCGAAGCCGTGGGGCGAGCGTACCCTCTCTATAGCACCGGGTTTCAACCCGGTGATGCCAAGCAAACGAATCCCTCTATCCAATCATTCAACCCGTACTCCCCCTCTCGAAAACCATCCACCAAAACACACCAAATAGATGCGAACACAACCACATATGAACGGTGTTTAGGATACGAACACAGCCACATACGAACGGCAGGATACGAATGCACCCACATATGGATGGTGTTCAGGATACGAATAAAATCATGTACGTACGGATGTTAGGATACGAATGGCCGTCCACCCAGGTTAAAACCTGGGCCTATAGAGAGGGTACGCGATGCCTCCAGCATCGCATCGTTCGGAATGGGGCAGGTCTAAAGACCTGCCTCCAACACCTCCAGCCTTCGATGTCGCACCCCCAGCCTTTAATGTGATTATGTGTTGGCGGTTATGTCTTCGATTTCCCAGACGATGATGTTGGTGATTGCGCAGGGAGCTGGACGAGCATTCGCTCGAACTGATAGGATTCTTCCCTCTTCTCAATGACTTTGTGCACCAAAATGTTGCGCGATACGCTCACATTCAGCGAGGACCTCGGCAGAAGGAAGGTGCTCAAGCGCCTCCAACACGGTCTCCAATTGCTGTGGTCCCTTGATCCCACATAGCGCAGTGCTCACCTCTTCATATTGTAGGACAAATCCCAACGCCGCCTGCAACCCTGTATGACCACAATCACGCAAGAAAGGTAACATCATCTCCATCGCGTCGAATTTAGGCGTACGATCGACATCCACCCACCAAGAGGCATGTGTCCTGACATCCGTAGGATCCTCAAAAACCCTGTCCCGATCGACACGCCCAGTCAGGATGCCTCGATCAAGTGAACCCCACCCCATCCATCCCATCTCCTCCGCACGAATCGTCTCAAAGAGCGACTCCCTGGCGTAGACCTGAAACAAATTGAATTCTCCCTGGAGGACATCAACGCGCTCAATCTCACGAGCTTTTTGAATGTCTTCAAGGTAGGTGTTTGAGAGACCAATGGCCCGGATCTTTCCGACCTCTTTGGCACGCGCAAGGACCTCCATTGGGCGACGGATATCAACCTCTGGATCAGGCCAATGAAGGAAGTACAGATCCACCATCTCCGTCTCCAAATCTCGCAGCGACTGATGAAGCATCCGTTCGATCGTCTCGGGTCGATTGTCCACGCGAACACGTTTGTCACGATCCCAATCGACACCTCCCTTTGTCACCAAAAAGACATCCTCACGGCGACCTCGAAAGGCTTTCCCGATCCGCTTCTCTGAGAGTCCAAAACCATAGATAGGCGCAGTGTCGAAGAGATCAATCCCTGCGTCCAACGCACGGTGTAGGAGCCCAATCGCGTCATCCTCATCGAGCAATCCAAAGCCGTAGCCGCCGCCTTCGCCACTGACCGCCGCACCACCAAAGCCAATGGCCGAAACTTCCCCTAATCTTCCAAGACGTCTTCTTTGCATATCTTCTCTCCCAACAATGTCACAACACTCAATTGTTCTTGGCTCCCTGACAGATCCAACGCCGGATTTTATCGATGTCTGCCTGAGGTAATGAACCCGGTCCACTAGGCATCACATTCCCACAAATCCCTCCACCAACGAGCTTCTTGTACAAATAGCTGTTGGGCGCGTCACCAGGCTTCACAAGAATCTGTCCTCCACATCCAGAGGTCTGGTTGACAAGCGCATTGTAAGATTGTCCTGCACCCAATGGTAAGCTTCCTGCAGGTCTGGCACCACCATGACAACCTGCACATCTCGACGTAAAGATCGGCTGTATGTCCGTCGCAAAACTCACCGCTGTACCACAAGCCGACACACAAGCCCCGGCTGTACACTTTTGCCCACTCGCACATACATTCCCACATCCACCACAATTCGATGGATCTGTCGAGGTGTCCACACACTTCCCACCACACAAAGCCTGACCAGTCGGACAAGCACACACACCACTCACACACGAACTCCCACCACCACAGACCTTGCCACAAGCCCCACAATTCGATGAATCTGTCGATGTATCCACGCACTTTCCGTTGCACAACGTCGTCCCGCTCGGACACACACAACTTCCTGATTGACAACTTTGTCCCCCGGCACATACACTCCCACACCCTCCACAATTCGACGAATCTGTCGATGTATCCACGCACTTTCCATTACACAACGTCGTCCCACTTGGGCAACCACAGCTCCCAGAAGTACAAGATGTTCCACTTGGACAGACCTTGCTACAAGCCCCACAATTCGATGAATCTGTCGAGGTATCCACGCACTTGCCGTTACATAATGTCGTCCCACTTGGACAACCACAGCTTCCCCCCGAACACGACGCTCCACTTGGACAGACCTTGCCGCAGGCACCACAATTCGACGAGTCCGTTGATGTATCCACACACTTTCCATTACACAATGTCGTCCCACTCGGGCACGTGCAACTTCCAGATGCACAGCTTTGTCCTCCAGTACAGCTCTTGCCACAAGCCCCACAGTTCGATGAATCTGTCGAGATGTCCACACACTTGCCGTTACACAATGTCGTCCCACTTGGGCAACCACAACTCCCAGATGCACAGAATGTCCCAGCAGCGCAGGTCTTTCCGCATCCACCACAGTTTGTTGAATCTGTCGAGGTGTTCACACACTTGCCATTACATAATGTCGTCCCACTCGGACACGCACAGCTCCCAGAAGTACAAGATGTTCCACTTGGACAGACCTTGCTACAAGCCCCACAATTCGATGAATCTGTCGAGGTATCCACACACTTTCCATTGCATAGTGTCGTCCCACTTGGACAACCACAGCTCCCCCCAGAACAACTCTGACCAGCAACACAAGCGTTGGCACAAGCGCCACAATGAGCGACATCCGTTTGCAAATCGACACAAGAATTTCCGCACTTTGTGGTCCCACGAGGACAAGCACCACGAACACATTGACCAGAAGAACAGACAAAGCCCGAGGCACAAGCATTTCCACAACCACCGCAATGTGTGGCACTTGTCTGTACATCTACACACAGATTCCCACACAAGGTCAGCCCAGACAGGCATTTACATTGCCCAGCATCACATCTCTGCCCAGCAGCACATACACTTTGACATGTCCCACAGTGATTGTTGTCTGTCGAGGTGTCCACACACTTTCCACCACACAAAGCCTGACCAGCAGGACAAGTACACACACCATTCACACATGAACTCCCACCACCACAGGCTTTGCCGCAGGTGCCACAGTTCGATGAATCAGCCGAAGTATTTACGCACTTTCCATTACACAATGTCGTTCCGCCAGGACACACACAGCTCCCGGACTGACACGTTTGGCCGCCAACACAAGTCTTCGCACAGGCACCACAATTCGATGAATCTGTCGATGTATCCACACACGTTCCACTACACAAGAGCTTTCCAGAAGGACATGTACATTGGCCACTTTGACAGGTGGTCCCCACAGGACAAGCGACTCCACACTGACCGCAATGTGCGACGTCAGCGTTTGTGTTCACACACTTTCCGCCGCAAAGTGTCGTCCTAGCCGGACACTCACATTGACCAGAGCGACATAATTGACCACTCACACAGGACTTCCCACATGTGCCGCAGTGTTGTGTGTCGTCGGACAAACGAAGACATTTCCCATTGCAGAGCGTCGTCCCTGTTGGACACTCACACTGACCAGAGCGACACAACTGACCACTCACACATGGCTTCGAACATCCACCACAATGTGCGATGTCTGCATCTGTATCGACACATTTTCCACCACACAATGTCTGACCTGTAGGGCAAGAGCAAATCCCAGCGACACACAAAGTCCCTGCAGGACACGCCTCGTTGCACTTCCCACAGTGATTGATATCCGTCTGTGTATCCACACAAACTCCTTGGCACATCACACCAGCAGAGCACGCTTTTTCTGGCGTCTTTTCAAGCAGACTCTCCCTTACAGGCTCGGCTTTTTTCTCTGGCCCATGCTCCTCACTGGAGCCATCGACAACAGGTTCATCCACCTCGCGAATCCCTTCAAGACGATTCTCTTGACCTGCATCCACACTGTTCTCTTCGACGCCTCCATCCACACGATCTCTTTCAGCCGCTACTTCAACGGCTGTTTCGGTAGACTTCTCTGGACCCACCTTCTCTGAAAAGACCTCTGTTATCGTGTCTTCATCTTTCGTAATGGAGCTGTCCACGACCTGCTCATCGGCTCGCTCGTTCTTTGTTGTGGTCTCACCACAAGAAAATAAGAAGAACACACACAAAGGTACACAAAAAAGGTAGGACATTCTCATGCTCGGACTCCTCAAGCAGTTGTTTGTGGACAGTTGTACATATTGGTTTGTGTAGGAAAGACAGAATTCTATCATAATTTGTGGACAAAAAACGCAACAAAGATGCTCCCCCTCTTGGAGCCAAACAAATCCCCTACTCTCGTCGATGTCGGCGCAAACTTACAGCGATCCACAAACCAAAAAGGAACAACCACATCAAGGGAGGTGTTGGTGTTTCAGCCGCCGAACAACGACACCCACCACTCGAAAAGACAAACTCTCCGCCCTCTTCTGGAACACTCGCGTCCACAACATCAGGTTCGCTTGACTCCACAATAGGTTCGTCAGCAGGCTTCTCCTCATAGATCGGCTTCTCCTCATAGATCGGCTTCTCTTCAAAGACCGGCTTCTCCTCAAAGCTTGGCTTCTCCTCGAAGACCGGCTCAGAACCTTTCTCCTCAGGTGCCTTTGCGTAACACTGTCCTGCTCGACAAGATGTCCCACTGGGACAAGAGAGCCCGACACAAGGATCATCAACACAGCGCCTCAGCTCCGAACATATACGACCATGACGACAGGATTGGGTTGTGCACGGGTCTTGTTGGCAGCTCGGCTTTTGTGGATTTGACGTATCACAAAACTCATCGACTCCACAGACCAGCCCGGCCTCTACACAAAGATCTTTCACACAAAGACCATCGACACAGCGCTCTTGTCCCGTGCACTGGACACCTGCACACGAACCAATGCACTTACCATCGGATGGACGACAGAAGGTTCCTTGTGCACAATTTTTGTTTGTACATGGATTGCTGACACACAGTCCCTGCTTGCAAAGCTCGTCGGATTGGGTGCACTGCCCTGCAGCGACGGAGCAACCAGCATCAGTGCATATCAAGACGTTATTTGCGTCCACAGCGCAGATGCGTGGCTCCAGACAATCAGTATCCACCTGACAACGCTTACGTGGGGTCCAGGTAAAGGTCTGTGTCACGCACTTTGGTGGTGTTCCAGAGTCACAAACTTCCACCTCGAAGGTCACTGGCTTGTCGATATCAGCGGCGTCTGGCTTCCAGGAGAGCTTGCCTGTTTGGGGATCAACACTTGCGCCTGTTGGGCCTTTTTTGAGGCTCCAGGTGTGTGTATCACCAACGTCAGGATCTTGAACCTTCGGGCTATAAGTATTTTCTTCACCTGCGTACACAAAGACAGACGGGTTGCTTACGATAGAAGGTGGTGTATTGGCTTGTTTGGGCTGTGTTTTCCAGGTCTGCGTATCACAATTCCCTTTATCGTCACAGACCTCGATCTCAAACTCGATATCTTTCCCCACATCAGTCGTTGAAGGTGTCCAATTGAGCGCACCTGTTGTGCTGTCGATCGTCGCGCCAGCAGGCCCCTTTTTGAGCTTCCAGGTCAATGTATCCCCAGCATCCGGGTCTGTCGCAGCCGGTGTGTATGTGTAATTCACACCATCTTGTGACGCAGCAGGAGGGAGACTTGTGATATTGGGAGGTTGATTCTTTGGATTGCACGGTGTACCTGCGACATTGTCGACTTGCCCATCACAATCATTATCTTTCCCATCACATATCTCGGTCTGTGGTGCTCCAGGCGTCCCATCACATATCACACCGCTGCCATCGCCTTTGCAGACATTGACACCAACACGTTCACACTCACCAACACCGATATTGCACGCTTGCCCTTTGCTCGTGAAGTCCTCATCGATACTGCCGTCACAATCGTTGTCTTTCCCATCGCATCTTTCTACCACAGGCGTACTCGGTGTCCCATCACATATCACACCACTGCCGTCGCCTTTACAGACATTGACACCGGCACGCTCGCACTCACCAACACCGACCTTGCACGCTTGTCCTTTGCTCGTGAAGTCCTCGTCGACTTTACCATCACAATCGTTGTCTTTACTGTCACACCGCTCTGCGACAGGTGTTCCAGCGTTGGCATTACAGACTGTTCCGTTGCCATCAGCTTTACAGACAAGCAAGCCAACACGTTCACATTCTCCAACCCCGCTCCTACACGTTTGTCCCTTGCTCGTGAAGTCTTCATCGACGCTGCCATCGCAATCATTGTCTTGACCATCACATAACTCGGAGACAGGGGCGATCTCACCAACACAAGTGGTCGCCCACACGCCAGCGCTCGTGCAAGAGAATGTCCCAGCCTGACAAGTCCCCTTACAGACGATCGTTCCTGTCGAAGTTGAGCATCCAGAAGACGCCGTGTAACAGGCTTTTGTTTCACCTAAGAGACAGACCCCCACGCGGACCTGCCAAGTCTTTGTCGAGCAGTTGCCGTGAATGTCCATCACCTGCACTTCGAATGTCTTTGTGCTACCGACGTCCGCCATTGTTGGTGTCCAAAAGATCCGTCCTGCGTTGGCGCTGATACTCGCTCCTGTAGGCCCTTGGAGTAACGTGTAGTAGAGAGGTGAACCTTCGGGGTCATTGGCGAGCACTTGATTGGGTTGATAGGGAGCGCCGGCCTTTGCCAACAGAGCTGGGGGCGAAGGTGTCGAGATCACAGGAGGCAGATCGTAGAGGTTGTTCTCACTCCCGAGGGCGTAAAGCTGCGACTTATCGTCCAGATCGCCACAAAACACCTGTACAGGTTTGTCCGCGACGACCTTGATCAGATCGGCGTTAAATTGCCCGGAGTCAGGAAGTGAAAAGTAACGATAAGTCTTCCCTAACCAGGGCTTACGAGGTAAAAACGTCGTCGCCCAAGGACCAATGTAAAGCTTTGTTGTGGTGTCATTTTTCTGCGCAGCGATCGTCGAGATCTCAACTTTTGTCTGTGCATCTTCCGCGAGCACGCGCAGATCGTTGTTCCGGTTGACAAAGCAATATCCTTCGAGCTTACCGTCTGTGCGTTTATGCAATTGTACTGGAGAGACATATCCACCTGTCGAACGTGTGGCAGAAACAGATACAAGGATGGGTTTATCGGACGTCACGATGATCAAATCTTCATCGAATTCGCTGCCGATGATCTGTGTATAACCGTTGTACAAACCAGAAAATCCAGAGGTCGTCCAAAATTGATTGGGATTGATCGTAAAGCTTCGACTGTCATCACTGTCCCCATCATCGTTAAGATCCACAATGGTGACTTGGGTATTGGCTTGCGTCGCGAAGATCATCATGGGCTTGTTCGCAAATGTCATAAACCGCGTCCCATAGGAGCTTCCTCCCTCAGAAGGGTTGGAAGAAGGTGGGATCGCCGACCAATCGAGCTTGCTTGAGAAATCACCTGCCATCACAGTGCAGTCAAGATTTGCGCTGACCTGGAAATGATCATTGTCAAAGCCCGTCAGCTTCCAGATCCATACACCAGAGGCTGTTTGTTTGTACGTCGCGTTTGCATCTGTCAGCTTTGTCGTGTCATCTCCGTCTGAGACATCTGTCACATCGATCGATGGTAATGTCGTCCCCGCCCCACGATAGCAATAGACAAAGACCTCCTTCCTTGCGTACCCATCGAAGGTTTTACCAATCCGCGTGCCATTATTGCTGTAGAGGTAAGTGGCCTCTTTGTTGGCTGTCTGTGTCTTCCAACCGCTGACGACATGGATGGGTTTGTCCGCTTTGATGTACAACATCCCTGTCAGGTAGGTGATCCCCAACGCAGAGAGATCGACCTCCACCATCTGACGAGACGCAGCAATTGTCCCGGTTTTTACGACAGAGTCATCGAGGATCTTGTAGATCGTATAGGTTGTATTGGCCTGTGTCGCCCAGAGAAGCGCTGTACCAGCACTATAAAACAGATACTTTTGAGCGCTAAAAAGTGGGCTGGTGCGACATGCGCTCGGAAATGTCTGGGTCGTCACCTGCCAGCTTTGATCGACGCATTGATTGCTGGCATTGCACACACGTAGCCCAAAACTTTGCGTGCCAGAAGGGTTTGGCCACTTCACGAGTCCAGAGTTGGACTGGACAGTCGCGCCTGCAGGAGCCGTCGTCAAGGAGTAAGTCAACGTCGTGCCCGTCTCTGTCGCATGTGCATCATAAACGTACTCCGCTCCAGCCACAGCATACTCAACAGGATTTGTTTTCCAGACAGGCGCAGCCAACGCGACCCCTGGAACAAAAGCGGACCAAACGATAAAGAGACCCAACACCTTGCGAGCACAATAGACTCCATGTCCAAACATACAACACCTCTCGACATTAAAACCACATCATCTCCGACGCCTACGAACACTTTGTCCATCACACCTTCCACAAAAGTGTCGCAGACTTCTTTTCTACTGAATGAATGACGTTGGTACACGTCCAACGTACCCATACTCTTGTCGAAAATACCTACTTTTCTTTCAGAAAAGAAATCCACACATAACCGAATGGACACGAAGAGAACAACGAGAAAAGAGTACCCCCTTGAAATCAAAAAAGATACAATGCACGCAAAGTGCATTTGTGTATATTGTATCGACTTTCTTTTGTGAGAAGAACGAACAGCGAACATATAGAGGACAAGGATATGACAAAAAGATGGACGATGTGTCTATTATTACTCGCGGCCTGGGCGTGCATCGGTAGCACGACTGGTTGTGGGAGCAGCACACCTTGTACATACGAAGGAAAGACTTACAAAGCCGGAGAGACCTTCCCTTCGTCAGATGGCTGTAATACTTGCAGTTGCAACGCCTCAGGAGAGACAAGCTGTACACTCAGAGATTGTATACAGACGTGTGGCGGACTCGAAGAGAAAGTCTGCACAGGCGAAAAGGTTTGTGTCCTTCAATCAGGTTCTTGTAACGCTCACGCAGAAGGTCTTTGCAAAGAGAAACAAACTTGCCCCGATGTCGCCGCGCCTGTATGTGGCTGTGATGGCAAAACGTACGACAACAGCTGTATCGCCGAACAAGCAGGTGTCCAACTCAAATCAACAGGCCCATGTCCCAAAAGATCATGCATCCACGAAGGCAAAACGCTCCAACATGGCGAGAGCAAACTCAACAACGGTTCATGTGAAGAATGTACCTGTGATGATGGCAAGTTGACCTGCCAACCAGATCAATGTACCTGCCTCGTTGACGGCAAAGCCATCAAAAATGGCGAAGAGGTCACACTCAAAGATGGTTGCGAAACATGTGTTTGTGACAGCGGTGAGTTATCCTGTCACAAAGCGTGTTGTCTTCACGAAGAAACATACTACAAACCCGGAGAGAGCTACACAACAGCAGACAAATGTGAACTTTGCACATGCCAAAAGGGCCTCAAATTCGCATGTAAAGGGACCACAACATGCTCCACTGACTGCACGTATGAAGGAAAGCGCTGGACAACAGGCCAAACATTCCCCCACAAAGACGGCTGCAATAAATGCACATGTAACGGAGGCACCGTCACATGCACAGACCTTATAGAGTGTTATCCAGAGTGTGGAGGCACGCAAGGAGTCCAATGTGGAGCAGGAGAGATCTGCAAATACAATTTCGGTGGAAGTTGCGATACAGCTGGCGCGAAAGGACGTTGTATCCCTGTCAAAACATGTTCAAAAACGGAAAACGAAGTGTGTGGGTGTGACCAAAAAACCTATCTCAATCAATGCACCGCAGACATGGCAGGGATCAAGGTCGCATACAGTGGCCCCTGTAAAACAAGCCAACCATGTGGAGGACGCGGATTGGCCCCCTGTGGTGCTGAGGAGTTCTGCAATCAACCCACACACTGTGGCCGAACAGACATCCCAGGAAAATGTACCCCCATCGCACAAGGTTGCACCAAAGAGTACAACCCCGTTTGTGGATGTGGCGGCCAGACCTACGCCAACGAATGCCTCGCCCACGCCCAAGGGGTCTCTGTTCAATACGCAGGAGCATGTAAATAATCCCCCTACAGACGAAGATTCCAGATAAACATACGTCTCGCACCACTCGCCAAAGACCGCTTTGATGAAGCGCCATCGTGATACAGCACCTCGCTCTCCGAAATCCCTCCCACATGGATGCCGATCCCAGGACTCGCGATCCGTACGTGCAAACGCTGTAACCACTCGTCTCCCACTCCCCCGATGTGCGTCGTCCACCCAGGCCCACTGCTAAAGTCGATAAACATCACAAAGATGTCCTTTTTCCCATACGAAGTCAGTGACAAACCGTTCGGCAAAACCATCGTCCCCGAAAACTCTCCACCAACATACACACCCTCCACATTCATCCCAGACTTGTTCCACTTAAGCGCGATGTCACGCACAGTGACACTCTGTAGATGAGGCCATTGAACCACTGAGCCCGCGATTTTCCCGGCCTCCTTAGCAACAAATACATCCCCCTTTGTCGATGACCTAAATGACAGCGCACCAGCCTGCAAAGTCCCAAGAAATGAACCCGCGATGATATTGCTGGAGTCTTTGACGCCATTTCGCACAGTGTAACCAGTGTTGATCGCAGCCTGCCAGGTATCAACAGTCGTCGACCAAGGTGTGTGGATGGGGCTGATCACGCCCTTCAAAGAAGCACGCAGCAGAAAACCATGTGCGCCTCCTGCAAACGAAAACGTCGCTGTATCCCACTGGAACGTACCTGTTGTGTTGCCAAAGACATTGATCGGCTCGTTAAAATCGGGCCCCTTCAAAAACCCAACCCCTACTGGCTCCATCTTCCCGGCCGTCGTCGTCCCAACGATCCGCGCCCAATCACAGTCGAGATTGGACGTCAGCTTCATCAACACCAGTTGTTGACGAGCAAGCAGAGGATCCTTTTTGTTGTGCAGATCTTTTGTCCCACAACCGAGCTGCTTGAGCTTATCCGCCTCCTTCACACCGAAGGCGAGGATGTGCTCGTCGCTCTTTGAGACATCGAATGTCGGTGCCAAATGCGATGTTCCCGCATGGAGAGGCACAACCTTTAACAACGTCCCTGCGCTCGAAAAAGACGCCAAAAACAGGCCATTGTTTGCAGCAGTTGGGGGTGTCAACTTCGTCGCGCTGGGATTGCCAATATCCACAAATGTCGTCTCTTTGCCACCCTCACCATAGACCCCAAGAACAGACACTCGCTGTGTCGGTGTGAGCACGATCTTCGCTCCGTAATCATCCCCCTTGCCGCCGATTTGCTTCAGCCACAAAAGGCGATGCGATGAGGAACCTTTGGGATCGTAATGACCGACAAAGATATCTCTTGCCCCTTGTGATGGGAGATGGCGCTGTTGAAATGTAAACCCTCCTCGAAAACTCCCCGCGAGAAGATACCTCCCTGCAGGATCGAGTTGGAAATCAAAGGCATCGACTTCACCAACATCGTCAAGCACCAAGTGTCCTCGCTCATTCACAGAAGAAGGCTTCTTACACCGACCCAAAAGGCTACAGTAAAAATCCCTCTTACATGAACCAAGGACACACTGAGGATCTTCTTCGCAATCGAGGCTTTGTCGACAAAGGCCGCACCGCCCGTTGAGACACACTTCATCGGTCGCACAATTGTTTGCGCACGCACCACAGTGTCGATTTGAGAAGCGTATATCGACACATACAGGCCACTGTGGCGTCGTGGTTTGCGAACACAATGAATTGGGAGGTTCGCACGTTTGACACCTTCCAAGCGAGCAGAACTCGGACGCCTGACAGGTGTTCCCGCAAGCACCACAATGGCGCTTATCGTTCCCCAACCTCACACACTCCCCATTACAACACTTTCTGTTACCCTGACACTTTTTACCACACAACCCACAGTGTTCGTTATTCCTCAGTACATCGATACACTGGTATCCACAACACCTTTGACCGCTTTTACATCGCACACCACACGCCCCACAATGTGTGACATTCTCGTTGAGACTTTGGCAAATCCCATCACAGCAGGCCTTGCCAATACTGCAGATGTCATCACAGGCCCCACAAATTCGCGAAGGTGCGACTGGTTGACGACAGCGGCCTCGACAACACTCGCGACCCCGAGGACACTTTTGTTCACATCCACCGCAATAATTGGGATCGTGTTCAGTATCACGACAGATCCCCCCACAATCACTCCATCCCCGCTCACATTGCGCTTGCAGTGTGAGGCTGTAATAAAGATAGGAGCAGAGCTTGTTCTTCTCTCCAGGAAGTACACTTTCCCCACGTAAGCGCAGTCGAAATGTGCGAAACCAATCCTTCTCCGAAAAGAGCGTGTAGTAGAGTGTCTTTTTATCATCGCTCAAGACGGACTTTTCGATCACCCAGACACCATCGGACTCGATCGTCAACACAGGCAGCTTCCCTGGAAAAAGCATCGTAGGTACAACATCCGTAAAGGAGATCGTCACAAAGACACGTTTATGGACGTCTTTCGAGAGCACAGCCTTTGTGACGATACGTTCCTGAAATGAGATCGACTCACAGAGCACCTTGTCTGCACAATTTTCATCGATCACACCGTCACAATTGTTATCTCTTCCATCACAGATTTCGACCGTCGGGGTGACATCTCCATTGCACGCTCCCCAACGTCCGTCCTCCACACATAACTGCACACCATCTTTGCAAACACCCTCGCCTCTCGTCCTCAAATCGCCACTGTAACAAATACGACTCGCGCCCTTCTCGCAACGACCGGATTCGGGATAACATACAAACAACCCCACATCACAGTAAAACCCCTCCGCACAATCACGATTGGAGGTACAAGGCGCAGGACCACACGCAAACAACAACAAGATCACACACACCAACGCACACAGTCCACCACGTATCAACAAACGATTTTCTTTCTCATACAAAACAATACACCTCTCTCACTGACGACATCGACACGTCCCAGTATACACCACCCTTGTAGGCGAACAAAGCACACATACTGTACTGTAAACGAGCATTCGCTTTCTTCGGGGTTGTTGGACGGAAAAAGAGCAGAGGTGATGCAGGAGAGGAACAGAGCAGGGATGGGCAAGAGAGGAAAGTTAAGAGACGTAATTCATCAGGTGGAGCTTGACCCAGCCATCGCCGTAGTAACCAAATTGACTCTCAAAGGTTTTCTCTTTGAGTTCGAGAAGAGACACGCCCCCCTCGATGACCGTCCTTTTACCATCCGAGCTTTTGGGGGAGTTATCGTAGTAATCAGGGAATCGTCCATTGGGGCTGAGGAAGTTGATAAGCTCCCTCGCGGTGTCTTCGGAGATCGGCGTGATGGGTCCATCGCCTGGCATACCAAGCGCCCGGTCGATCAAAAAGTTTAGCTCATCATAACGCCACTGAAAGTCATTGATGTCTTTCCCGTTGGAGAGCATCGCGATCCAGGGTGACATCGCGAAATAACGCATCTCATCGCCGATAAAAAGATTGGTCGCGAGGACAATGTCAGGCCGGCTCTGTCGCTCTGGTGCAAAGTAAAAGGAGGAGGGACAATTGCGGTCTTGATCGGTTGGATTGATTCGGCCCATTGGATCGAACGCGCCAGGGACAATCTTCGCGTGATGGTCACTAAAAGGTCGATTGTTGTAACGTTGCCAAAGATCTTCGTTGTGTCTCTCATAGAGCGAGTGTGTGTTCTGATCATTCCAGCGTGGAAACACACCCTTGAGAATATACGGCGTGATATCGTGAATGCCATTCTGGTATCCAGCGACACCGGCCATCAGTTCGGGTTTTTTGGGGAGTGTTTTGCGATAGTAACGAGAGGGGTAGCTGAGCGCCAGATCGGAGAAGCTGCTAACATCTTCATCGATCGACTCGATAATTTCGGCAATAAACGCCGAGCCATCCTTTCCATCAGCGACGGGGTAGCTCCACGAGACACCGCGAGTTGCCTGTGTCAGGATATCGAGCACCTCCTGTGAGGTCTTCCCGTGTTCCATCGCATAACGGACCAACAAGAGCGAACAAAAGCCAGGCTGCTCGGTGTTACACGCGGCAGAAGCGAGCGTGTTGACGCCCATCGCGACACCTTCAGTGTTGAGCCCCGTGATACAGCCGACCATCCCAGGGGCCATAAAGCTCATGAAGGGAACCCCCGCGTCCTCCCCTTTTGGGACGGAGATCAACATACAGGCATAATTCTGGAAGATATCGGCGCTCGCAAACATGAAGTCTCGACCAAAGAAGTGCTTACCATCCGCCGCCTCTCCCGAGATGGAGAAGGCATTACAAAAGGTCGGGATCCTCAATTGACTCGGAGAAATAGAGTTCTCCATAAACAACTCTCCAGTAAAGACGTGGGAGAGGATGGTGTCGAAAGCCGTGTTGAGCAGCCACAATCCCTTCTCGGTGACTTGGGTGTCGGCGTTGGCTTTTTGGCAACCTTCCAGCACGCCTTTGAGCTGCTCCTTGATCGAATCGGGCAACGCGTCGGGGATATTTTGGCTCCAATGGTCTGCGATCGAGAGAATCAATTTCGAAAGGATCGTTTCGATCGGACCATCTTTGAGATCAAGTCCAACAAACGCAAAGGGGAGCTGCTCGATAAACTCCGTCGTCATCACGGAGACTTTGGGCTCCGCCATCAATCCGAGCAGATACCCCATTTCATAGGAGGTGCCTTCGACGTAGTAGGTGATCTTGGGCTCTTTGGTCTCGTAATTGTAGAGCGTCTTGCTCTTGGCGATCATACCGATACGTACGTCATCACCGCTTTGTAATGTGAACAGATCATCATCACTCACTTCAAAACCATCTCTGGCGAATGCTGCTTTTAAACGGACAACTCTCTGCGCGGTCGTTTCGATCACTTCACCCATAGCCACTCCTTTCCAGGTCCAACTCAACACACAAAATACGTCGTGTGTTTGTTTGCCCAAATCATCAATTTTTTTCGCGTTGAGGGAATCATACCCAAAACCCCCTCCCCTTGCCAAGGGGATCAAAGCAATGTGCGTAAAGAATGACTCCGTTTCCAAAAACGTTTCCTTTTTTGTGGTATGGTGCTGCCAATTCTCCATCCATGACAGCGTTGGTCATGGATCACAAGGAAAGTCTAAGTAACGAAACAGTCGAGCGCTCGACAAAGGAATCGATGTTATGCACCCCGAATTTCTCAACGCCCTCCAACAAGCCGAACAACATGCAGAGCAACAACAATGGGAAGAGGCTGCGAGCCTCACTGCTGCAGCGATCATGCTCTCGAAAGCCGAAGATTGGTTCCGCGACTCGATCGAGACGTGGCGAGAGACCAGCCATGCGCTGCTCAAACGTTGGCGTGAGTTTTCGATCCAGGCAGGTGATCTCGAACAAGCACAACAAGCTCTCTCCGAACAGATCGACTTTTGCGAGCATCACCCCGAGCCCACACACTTCATCGCAGAGCTGCTGTGTGAGAAAGCCCGACTCTACACATATGCCGATGAGAGCAAGCTCGCCTTCGAGGTCCTCGAAGACGCGATCGCGTGGTGCGACACACATCAACTTCCTCAACAACGGGCGCTCGCCATCATGTACATGGGTGAGTCTGCCAAATTCGAAGATGACACCACACGCGCCAAAGAACTCTATGAAGAAGCGCTAGAGACCTTCCAATCCTTTGACAACAAAGAAGGGATCGCCGACTGCCACCAACATCTAGGTGAGATCGCCAGCTTCGAAGGATACACAGAAGAAGCTCGCACCCACCTTGAGACCGCCCTCTCACTCTACGAAGCGCTCGACGATGCGCCTGGTCAGGCCAACAGCCTGCTCGAGCTCGGCGAGATCGCCAAGTGTAGCGGCGATCTAGAACAAGCGACAACGCACTTCGAAGCGGCGCAGACGTTCTACCACACACTTCAAGACGCACAAGGTGAAGCCAATTGTCGTCTCTCCCTCGGAGAAATCGCACGACTGAGAGGCAACCCCTCCCACGCAGCGCAAGAGTTCGAGGATGCGCTCACACTTTATCGCTCTTTGGGCGACACGCTCGGAGAAGCCAACTGTCTCCAATCTCTAGGAGAGGTCAAACAAGCGACAGGACACCCAGCTGAAGCCCTCGCGCTGTTCACTGAGGCGATGGGAATGTACAAGGAGATGTCCGACAGCCTAGGAGTCGCCAACTGTCTGCTCGAACTTGGGCGAGTCTCCAAAGATGAAGGAGAGCTGCAACAGTCCAACGTCCACCTCTCTCGCGCGCTTCATCATTATGAGACGCTGTCATACCCACTTGGGATGGCCAACACACTACACGCCCTCGGAGAGCTGGCCCTCCTCCAAAAAGAAGACGCCCACACACTTTTCCAACAAGCCCTGGAACTTCACAGAGCGCTCCCGAATCCTTTGGGCGAAGCGACCTGTCTGCGCTCCCTCGGCGATCTCGCGGTACAACAAGGACACCTCGAAGAAGCAGCAGCGCTCCTCACACAGGCCAACACCCTCTACGAAGAGCACAACACTCCACTTGGACTTGCCCATTGTCTCTTCTCCCGTGGATTGCTTGAAGCAGCCGCCGCACATCCAGAGAAAGCCCGCGCCCTCTTTGATCAGGCTCACACGCTCTATACAGAGCTGACATATCCCCTTGGTCAACAAGCCTGTGAAAAACAATCAGCCCTCCTCTCCGAATCCTAATCCCCCTTCTCTCCTCACTCATCCGAGCTGCGCCTTCCAGATATCTTCGGGGACACCCATGCGCGCAAAGGGCATGTGGATATCGTCGGGAGGAGGTGCGTAGATGTGTATCATTTCGCCGGAGACAGGGTGAGGAAATGTGATCTCAAGCGCGTGGAGTGCCAAGCGATGTAGATCGAAGCGCTCACGAAAGATCCTGTTGTGCTCGCCTTTTCCGTACTTAACGTCACCAATCAGGTGAAGACTGGCTTGCTTAAAATGCCGACGGATTTGATGTAGACGTCCTGTTTTCGGGAACGCAGAGACAACAGAGTAACGATTTTCGAACACGAAATGTCGGCGAAAGGTGGTCATAGCATCGACATAAGGCCCCTCACTCTTCCCTTTGGAGCGAAGTTGTCGCTCAAAGATGCCCTCTTCGGGAGCGACACCACGTGTCAGGGTGATGTAGTGTTTTTGCACGTCCCCCTCTTGAAAGGACGTTTGAAGTGGCGCGACCAACGACGATTCGAGCAGAAAGATCAGCGCACCACTGGTGGGTTTGTCCAATCGATGAACGGGATACACGTACTGTCCGATCATGTCGCGTGTTAACGTCATGGCAAAATACTTATCGCGATCCCAGCCCCGGTGTACGGCGATCCCAGAAGGCTTATTGATCACGATGAGCGCGTCATCCTGGTATAAAATGGAGATCTTCGGGATCTCTTCTTCTGTGACTTCCATTGCATTCTTCTCCCATGTCCACACTGCGTAGCCTACAAACCATCCATTCGACGAAGCCATACCTTCCTTGCTCTGTGACAAGGTCTTTACAACACATCAGGCCGTCGGATGCAAACGACCTCTCGTGCAAAATACACAATGGCACAGAAAATGATTGCAAACAGGTCCCTTCACACATCATGTGGAGCGCGTTAGGTTGTCTTCAACGCACTCGACATGCCCACCACAGCAAAGGAGAATCAGATGAAGTCACACAAAGACACTGATCCAACGACTCTATGGTCCCCACTCGCCGAACATTGGTCCCTCGACCCTCACCACACCTATCTCAATCACGGCTCCTTTGGTGGCGCACCCATCGCGGTTCAAGAGGAACAGCGACGTTGGCTGCGACAGATGGAGTCACGCCCCTACCAATTTTACGTGTACGATTTTGAGCGACATATCGACACAGCGCGCGCTTCCCTCGCGGACTTCTTAGGTGCAGATGCCAAGGACATCGTCTTCGTCAACAACGCAACAGCCGGCGTCAACTCGGTCCTACGTTCTTTGTCCTTCGCGCCTGGGGATGAGCTGCTCGTGACCAACCACGAGTACAACGCCTCTCGCAACGCGCTCAACTTTGTCGCCCAACGTGATGGTGCAGAGGTCGTCGTTGTTGACGTTCCCTACCCAGTCCAATCACCTTCGGAGATCGTCGACGCGATCATGGAGAAGGTCACGACACGAACCCGGCTCGCTCTGCTCGATCACGTCACCAGCCAGACAGCTCTGATCTTGCCCTTGGAGACAATCATCCCGAAGCTTCACGAGCGCGGCATCGAGACACTTATCGACGGCGCACACGCGCCCGGGATGTTACCACTCCAACTCAACGACCTCCAACCCACGTACTACACTGGTAATTGCCATAAATGGTTGTGTACACCACGAGGTGCCGCGTTTTTGTATGTCGCCCGCGCACAACAACACACGATCAAACCACTCGCGATCAGCCACGGCGCAAACAGCACACGTACAGATCGCTCAGCGTTCCACCTGCAATTTGATTGGACCGGCACAGACGATCTCACGGCCTATCTTTGTGTCCCAAAAGCGATCGAATATGTAGGCTCGCTTGTACCTGGAGGTTGGGAAGAAGTTCGACGACGAAACCACCAACTCGCGAGTCAGGCGAGACGTCATATCGCCAACGAGTTGGACATTCAGGTCCCCTGTCCAGATGAGCTGTTTGGCTCGATCGCGACACTCCCCCTGCCTGATGGAGCGCTCTATCCCAACACGGCTCCTGTCGAACCCCTCCAACAACAACTCCACGACCAATACGATATAGAAGTCCCTGTGATCCCGTGGCCTTCCTCCCCCAAACGTCTCCTACGGATCTCTGCACATCTTTATAATGACATGCCTCAGTATCTCTATCTCACCGAAGCCATTAAACAATTACTATAGAGCAAAAAAGAATCATCTTTTTTTGAGATCGTGTGTGATGAATGTTCTTCGCACAGGTATACATGACAGACGAGAGAGGCGATCCACCCAAGAGACAAAACATGGGCGTCGCTTCTTGATGTTCGAGGAGCCGATCAACCAAAGAATGATATGGGAACTTCGTTCGCTTCCTTTTATGGTCCGCTTATATACGATCGCTCCTCGAACATCACTCGACGACATTTCAGCATGTCCACCTCAACAACCTTCCAGAGAAAACATCCGATCACACTGGAGAAGCATGTCCGCGCTCTGGGAAGATCGAATGGATTTCGTTTGCAAACTCGGCTCTTGGATATTCGTGACCAAGTCATCTGCCCACAACCTTACCACGGTCCAAGAGTCGAGTTTGCAAACGAAATTTCGCCCTCACCTGCCAGTATAACAACAACTCTCCCAACATGCACCTCCTTCTTGGGGTAGAAGGCTACAGGGCTTTCGAAGCTGTTCGGTTTTGTGGTATATTTTTGCGCAATCACAAGCCAGGTGCCTCACGCACCTATCAGGACACGGGAGACAGCATAGATGTCTTTGAGATTGCGAGGAATTCGAAAGTTATACCCGGTCGCCCCCGATCAACACGCTGAGATCATAGAAGACGCTGAGATCAAGATCGATGGTGAACATATCAGCTGGGTAGGTCCACAAAGTGACGCCCCTCCTCTAGGAGACAATGAACAAGTCGTGGATCTGCAAGGAGCGATGGTCACGCCAGGATGGATCGACGCACACACACACTTGATCTGGGCAGGGAGTCGACAACACGAATTCACACAGCGCCTGCAAGGCAAGTCCTACCTGGAGATCGCCAAAGCAGGCGGCGGGATCATGTCTACGGTCCGTAATGTCAGAGAAGCAACCGTCGAACAACTCGTCACATGGGCAAGACCCAGACTGCAACGCTTTATCTCGTACGGTGTGACAACGCTCGAAGTCAAAAGTGGCTATGGCCTGAGCACAGACGCAGAGCTCAAGATGTTGCGTGCAGCGGCCTTGCTCTCTAAAGAGACCCCCGTGGACATCGAACCGACCTTCCTCGGTGCACACACCATCCCGACAGAGTACAAATCCAACCGAGCAGCCTATCTCGATCTCGTCTGTGAAGAGATGATCCCCAAAGTCGTCGACGAGGGATTGGCCACTTCATGTGACGTCTTCCTCGAAGAGTCAGCCTTTACATACGAAGAAGCCAAGCGCGTGTTGACGACAGGACAACGATACGGCTTACACGCACGCATTCACGCGGATCAACTCTCGTCGGGTCGGGGCGCAGAGTTGGCAGCCGAGATCGGCGCAGCCAGCGCCGACCACCTCGAAGAAGCCTCTCTCGAAGGTATCAAAGCCATGGCAGATGCAGGTGTCGTCGCCTGTATGATTCCAGGTTCGACGTTCAGTCTTCGCCAAGGGAAGTACGCCCCAGCCCGGACCTTTTTGGATGAAGGCGTCACGCTCACCCTCTCAACGGACATCAACCCAGGCACGACGACGAGCGAAAACATCGCATTGATGGGAACACTCGCCTGTCTACACATGGGACTCTCACCGCTCGAAGTCCTCCACGCTGTCACCAGAGGTGCCGCCACATCCCTCAAAAAACAACAACACATCGGCTCCGTCGCGAAGGGATTTCAAGCAGATCTCGCGATCTTCGATGCGCCTGACGTAGAGACCCTCTTTTATCACTACGGTGTCTCCCATGTACGACAGGTGATCAAACGAGGCACATTGCTCTGGTCAAAGCCTCCTCTCGATGGGACAACCCAACACACATTTGTCTGAGTCAATACAAGTCTATTCCCCCAATCAACTGGAGAATATGTATGCGTCAACAACACTCATTCCGACGGAGATTCGTTGGTCTATGTACGACCTTTGTCGTCGTACTTGTTCTGCTCGCTTCATTTTCACAAGGCGCGCTGGGAGACGATCTGTTCGTCCTCCCCGGTGACGAAGCCCCCAAACCCAAAAAACGCAAGAAGGCCAAAGCCAAATTCCAGGGTGGGAATTACAAGTTGCCCCCGATTTATGGACCTCGCAAAGAATGGCAGTCCTTACGTAGCACCTCACAGATCACCTGCACCGCACGATACCGCGACACTTTGTGGGCGGGGACATCGGGAAGTGGTCTGATCCGCTGGGATATGCGTTCAGGTGGCTATCGCTTTTACGTGCCCTCCGAGAAAGATGCCCGCGCCAGGAGTATTTTGGCGCTGGCAGCAGCGCCCAATGGTGACATCTGGATTGGGACCAACGGCTTTGGTGTCGCGCGACTCAAACGTGGACGCAGTAAGTGGAAGTTCTACCAGTACAAGCACGGACTCCCAGGAAACATCGTCCAGACCATCGCGTTCGCACCGAATGGCGACGTGTGGGTAGGTACACAACGTGGTGTCGCGCGCCTCAAGCGCGGACGCAGCAAGTGGAAGCGTTACACCATCCGCAAAGGATTTCCAGCAACCGACATCCGCGCCATTACAGTCAACCGCGCCGGTCAGGTCTGGTTTAGCCCCAACACAGGCAAGCCCTTCTATCTGCAAGGTCGTCGCTACGTGAAAATCAAGCGCTTCCCTGTCATCGGCTCCACATGTATCAAAGAAGACGCAAGAGGCGGACTGTGGTTTTGCAACGATCAAGGCGCCATCTACTACAAAAACGGACGCGGCAAATTGTACACCACTGAGCACGGTCTGACGCGAGGTGTTGTACAGACCATTCACATCGACCCCTCCGATGGCGTCTGGCTTGGGACACGCTCAGGTGGGATCAGCTACTACAAAAACAACCGCTGGGTCACCATGAACATCAGCAGCGGATTGCCCGGAAAAGACGTACGCGGCATCACAGGTGGACCGGGTGGACAACTCTTCGCCGCAACACACCTCAACGGCGCAGTCCGGTACAAAGGCGGTCGATGGCACAGACTCCCCGTTGGGGTCGTCGGAAACCAGATCCGTGCGGTCGCTTACTCTCCTGATGGCTCGGTATGGCTAGGGACCGCTTCAGGCGCAAGTCGCTATTACAAAGGATACTGGTTTAACTACACCAACGTCCTCCCCAACCCCGATGTACGCTCCTTTACATTTGATCCTGAAGGCAATGTCTGGATCGGAACGTACGGCGGCGGCGTCGTTCGCTTCAACGGCAAGAAGTGGAAGACCTTTGAGATGCTCGATGGTCTCGCGAGTAACCGTATCGTCGCGAGCGCGCTCACCCCTGAGGGGATCTGGTTTGCACACGAACAAAAAGGTCTCTCCCTCTACACCGCAGGAAAGTGGAAGACTTTCACAGCCAAAAACACCCGCCACACGCTCAATCCAGCATACAAAATCCTCACGATGTTTACGGCCCCTGATTACAGCATCTCGATCGGAAGCCTCGGTGGCGGAGTCACCAGACATCGCGTCGATGGTACATGGCGAAAAGTCCGCCAGATGAGAGGCGCAGCCACAAAAGGTGTTGTCAGTGGGATCGCAAAGGACAAAAATGGTCGCTGGTGGTTTGGTGCCAAAAACGGTCTCTACAGCCTTTACAAAGGAAAACTCAAGCGCTACACCAAACGAGATGGACTGCCCCACAACCACGTCCTCACAGTCGCCGCTGATGGCAACAAGATCTGGCTCGGCACCAAAAAAGGCGTCGCGGTCTTCGATGGTAACTCCTGGCGTTCCTTCACACAGGACGATGGACTCGCCCACAACCACGTCACCACGATCACTGTCACTCCCTGGGGAGAGAAGTGGTTTGGTACCGCAAATGACGGACTGACCATTTATCGAGGTGAATAGAAAAGGAATGATGCCCCCTCACCCCCTCTCCAAGAGGGTCACCCCTCCGGATATCTATCTTCAACAAAACAAAGAAGCAGGTCACCACATCACGCGGTCCTGCGATTGTTTCGTGAATGTGTAAAAAATCCCCCTTTTTTGTGTCGGAGAAAAGGGGGGAAACATTCTTGTCCTGGTGCGCGCACAAAAGCCCGAGACCCAAAACGCAAAACTCGCTCCCAGAACAGGAAATTCTTCTTGTGCTGTTTTGACAGAAACGACATAAAAGATGTTGAGACAAAGCAACACATAATTTGATCCAGATCAAAAACCCCGACTTCTCCGCCTTCTCTTCCTCCACATCTCGCGCCTTGTCAATCTTTGGGAACAAAACACTCCAAACGTTGACTTATCATAGGTTTCGGGACAAACAAGCCCACACAAAACACCGAAAACAACCTTACGCAACATCACCTCGTTATGGCTGCGGCAAGAAGATCTTGAAGATGATGGTTTTTCGTTCTAAGATAAGCGGATAGAGAATGGGAGGCGCTATGCATGTAAGGGATATCATCGACGAATTAAAAGAACAGGTCATCACACTTGAAGCAGCCTTGCACAAAGGCATTCCTGAGGAGCTGCTGCATCTCTTCGCCTGTGATTGCGCAGAGCGCGCGCTGCGAAGACAGGAGAGTCATTCACGTACAACCGATGAACGCTCATGGGAAGCCATCCACACCAAGCGCCTGTGGGTACACGACAAGGCACCTGACACAGAGCGCTCAACAGCACTCGGTGCCGCGAAAGAGGCCGTGCTTCTCGCTGATGATCGCACCCTCTACGCGAAGCGACGCGCCGGCCTCAACTCCGCATATCGAGCCGTCTGGTTCACAGAGCGAGCCTCACAAGCCGCCGCAGAGAGCGCTTTTAAGAGTTGTATCAAAGACGCCCGCCGCGCAGCGCTCCACGCGTCCTCCTTTGCCCTTGAGACCGCAGCACGCTCCGTTTACGGAGGCAAAGACCAGAGTGAACACAACGAAGCACTTGAGCGCCACTGGCAGATCAAGCGGCTATGTTGGTATTTGTCGTTGATTACATTTGCAGGCCATCGTTGGTTGACGATCGCGCCAGGTGGACTCACCCCCGCAGCAGAAGACACTGATTGTCAGCTCGATACAGATCTACCTCGCCACTCCCCCCACGATCACCCCTCTCGTTCTTCCCAAACACTCCAGGCCATCGCGTCCTGAAATCACTCAAAACGCCCCTTTCCAACCCCGCTCAATCGCTCTTTTGCTCGCGTTTTTTTCGCAACCAACGCCGAAAAAGTCGTTTCGCAGTCCGACCAAACCGACGAATGAGAGTCTTGCGTTCTTTGAGATGAGCCTGCCACTGTTTGGGATAATGCTTCTCGATATAGCCTCTCAATGGCTTACTTGCATCGACAATCCGCCAATGAATGGGCTTCGCGTCCAGATCAAAATACATAGGTGTCACACTCGACTGCTCTTTGAACACAACGTGTAGCCGTCCCTGGAACGTAAACGTATAACACTGTGAGCTGTACAACACCCCACCACCACATAACAACAAAAGTACGGAGTACACGATGGTCAGAAACTGGGCATAGCGGCTTTTGGTCCCCCCAGCTTCTTCGGACTCTAATCTTGGCGTGTCTCCGCGAGAGAGTGTGGCGATATAGTAAGGAACCATCGCGATAAAGCCGATCAAACCCCCGACACAAGAGGCTGCAAACAAATACGTTGCAGGACCTTCGAGCTCCAAGAAGAACAACCCGATCGAGATCGCCACGCCAAACCAGATGATGAGCAGGTATATCGGAAGAAAAGCGCTTCGTTGGTTTTCCTTTTGTTCGGCGTAAAACTGCGCGCAAAAAAACGGAAACACGAGGAAGTAGAATGACACACGCACCAGCTCAACAAAAAAAGAAACCAAACCTTCGATTAAATCGTCCATACCTGCTCCTTTTGGTGTAGGTGAATCACGTCTTAGATTGCTCTGTTTTTCGTTCTGTCCAAAGAACAACGTGCCTGATCTTCTCATTCCCCACAGTGTCAAGTAAGAGGAAGCGTCGCGATACAGCGCCACGCCGGGTCTTCAGGCCCACGTAACATATATTGAAGCGTCTCAATACGCACAGTACACCGCGAAGACTCCCACTCCGTCTCCCTCAATTCTTCGACCATCTGACGTACACCGTCAGGTTTGAGCCTCATCGCGAGTGTCAGATGTGGCGAGAAGGTCTTGTGTTTGTCACGCCCCAATGTCTCGATGAGGGTCTCTCTGATGGATAACATTGCATCAGCCTGGGCTCCCAGGTAAACCACCCTTTTGCCAAATGTGTGGATACCACCAAGTGTCATATCAAAGGCCGGAATGCTCCCCTCCAACGCAGCGAATTGTGCGAGGGTGTTGGCTTCATTTTCGGCAGAAGGCGCTCCATCACGCCAATACGTCCCAGCGATCGTCACGTGTGGTGCGGTGATCTGCGAGGTGCGTAAATCGTATTGTTCACGCACCTGCTGCAGTCTATCGATAAGCTCCCCTTCAGGGAAGGCGCCGATGAAGATCCTGTAATCGCCTCTCTTTTGTCGATGATGGGTGTTCTTTTTGCCTCGTTTTGCTTGCATCCAGTACCTCCTTTTCGAGAAGATGTTTCTTATATCATCCAAAAGTGTACACTCTACGAACGAGCGTCCAGATGGGTTCTCATCGCTTTTTCAGTGGTGGAAGACAACGAAGAGATGGAGATTTGTATGTTTGATGACACAGAGAAGATCGTCCAGTCAGGCGTGATCCCATACCGAAAAACAGACGAAGGCTACGAGGTGTTGATGATCACCTCACGTCGCACAGGCGCGTGGCAATTTCCCAAAGGATACATGGAGCCGGGCATGGAACCAGAGGAGTCCGCAGCCAAGGAAGCATTTGAGGAGGCCGGTGTAGAGGGACAGGTCTACAACACGCTGATCGGAGAGTACGAATATACCAAGCACTATCGCACATATTGTGTAGAATTGTATCCGCTACAGGTTACGCATATCCTTGATGAATGGGAGGAGAAAGGACAACGTCGTCGAGCATGGTGGACACCAGCCCGTGCGATAGATGTGCTCACCAGCCCAGCACTCCAGGGGATTCTACAGACGTTTATGCGAAGCGATCCAGCTCGCTGGGAGACGTCATCATTCCTGTGACATACCTTGACGTATATAGATGTATCCTTTGGATATGACGGTCAACGACCTCCCCTTGAAGGGAGCAGCTTGAAAGATCGTTTGCAACACCACGCAAACGATCGCGAAAGAGAAGGAACAGAGTCATGCCAACATTGGTCATCGCAGAAAAACCCTCCGTCGCCCGAGATCTCGCCCGGGTGCTCGGTGTCAAGCAAAAACAAAAAGGCTTCTTGCAAGGCAATGGGTGGGTCATCTCATGGTGCATCGGCCACCTCGTCGAACTTTGTGAACCACACGAGTACAACGGTCAGTGGAAACGTTGGAACATGGACACCCTGCCCATGATCCCTCCGCAGCCCTTCAACCTGCGCCCGGTCAAACGCACCAAAGAACAATACGACATCGTCAGTCGACTGCTCAAACGTCGCGACTTTGACGCCGTTGTTAACGCCTGTGATGCTGGACGAGAGGGAGAGTTAATCTTCCGCTATGTCTACAATCTCTCGGGCTCTACGCTCCCCATCCAGCGGCTCTGGATCTCGAGTATGACCGACGAAGCCATCAGCGAAGGTTTCGCGCGACTCCAACCCGGCATCCAATACGAAAACCTCTGGCACGCCGCTCGTTGTCGTTCAGAAGCAGACTGGCTCGTCGGGATGAACGCAACACGAGGCATGACCCTCAAAGTACGTCAATCCAACAAAGGACGCGACACACCGCTGTTCTCCGTTGGACGTGTCCAGACCCCGACACTGACAATGCTCGTTCAACGCGAACAAGAGATCGTCAACTTCAAACCTGAAGACTACTGGCAAGTGTACGGACACTTTCAACACGAGAAAGGCCAATACGTCGGTAAATGGTTCCGCAACAAGGTGGATCGCTTCAAAAAAGAAGAGCAAGCCAACGACCTCGTCAGCCAACTCGAAGGGCACCCTGCGCACGTCTCGCAAGTCAAAAAGACCACCCATCGCGAACGTCCACCGCTCTTGTTTGACTTGACGCGCTTGCAACGAACGGCGAACAAACGATACGGCTACTCGGCGGCACGCACCCTTGAGATCGCCCAAGAGTTGTACGAAAAACACAAGCTGTTGACCTACCCAAGGACGGACTCGATGCACCTGTCTTCGGACATGAAGCCCAAGATTCTTGGGATCGTTCGCAATATCGATGTCGATCCTTACGCGCCCTTCTCGCAAGAGTTGCTCGATCTCCCCAAGATCCCCTACCCCAAACGGATCTTTAACGACACGAAGGTCTCCGATCACCACGCGATTATCCCGACCTCCAAACGCCCCAACCTCGACAAGCTCCCAAACGACGCGCGCAACATCTACGACCTCGTCGTTCGCCGCTTCCTCGGAGCCTTCTTCCCTGACGCGATCATCGAGAAGACCAAAATCATCACCAAGATCCTCAACGACACCTTTGTCACAAATGGAAAGGTCATCGCAAGTCCAGGCTGGCGACGTGTCGCAGGATGGGATGACAACAGCTCCAAAAAAAGAAAAAGCAAGAGCAAAAAAGATACAGACAAGGACGAAGAACAAAGCATCTTGCCCCCTGTCCAAAAAGGCGATGATTGTGGTGTGGAGAAGATTGAAATTCGCAAAAAACGCACAAAACCACCACCACGCTATAACGAAGCGAGCCTTCTCGCCGCGATGGAGGGTGCAGGTAAACAACTCGATGATGAGGAGCTTCAGCAAGCCTTGAAAGACTCAGGTCTTGGGACACCTGCAACGAGAGCGAGCATCATCGAGACCCTCCTTGGCCGACAATACGCCACACGTCAGGGCAAAAACCTCAACCCAACACCCAAGGGGATGTACCTGATCCAATCCATGCCCTTTGAAGGCCTCTCCTCTCCTCAACTTACGGGAGAGTGGGAATCTCGAATGGCGCGCATGGCACGTGGCAACTACGCCCACGAAGCGTTTGAGCAAGAGGTCAATGAGTTTGTGCGTCATATGCTCGATTGTATCAAACAATCTCGCCTGATTGACCTCCCCTCCGAGATCAAAGGCCCTCCTCCAAAAGGAGGCGGCAAGGGGCGCTCCAACAGACCAAACCGAGAACCAATGGGCGTCTGTCCATCCTGTAAGGGCGCCATCATCGAGTACGACAAGGTCTTCGCGTGTCGTGGAGAAGACGGACAACAGCAAGGCTGTGGGTTCCGGGTATTCCGAGAAGTTGCGAGCAAAAAGCTGACCACAAGCATGGTCAAACAGCTCCTCGACAAAGGACACACCAAAATGCTGAAAGGCTTCAAAAGCCGCGCAGGGAACAAGTTCGATGCTGCGTTGGTCCTGCAAGAGGGTGGCAATGTGAGCTTTGACTTTACCGGTCAGCAGGGTTCTTCCAAGAAGGCAAAGAAGCCCCAAGCGTCCAAAAACGAGACCCAAACATCGGGCAAAACGACCTCCAAATCCACCAAAAAGAAGCAGACGACCAAGGCATCGAGTACTGAGAGCAAACAGCGCACGGACTCCGAAGGCAAGCCCACCCGCCCACCTGCACGTGTCGCCCCAGCCCCACCTGCTGTACAGTACGACACCCAAGGGGCTCCAGCACCCAACGCCAATGACTCGATGGAGTTACCGGACTTGTCGTTCGCCTCTCACTACGGAGATAAGCCAGAGACCCAATACCGCCGTGCAAATGACTTCCGCCCTCCCGCACAAGCCAGCCCACATGCGCTACGTGCCCAGGTCTCGCAAGTCATCCCACAAAACGCCCCCCCCCAAGCATCACCACCACGTCCACAACGTGAGAGCCTTGGGAAGTGTCCCAACTGCCACACAGGAAATATCATCCGTGGTCGCAAAGCCTGGGGCTGTGACCGCTACAGAGAAGGTTGCCAAACGACCATCCCCTTTGTCTTGGAAGGTCGGCCCTTTCAGGAGAGTGAAGTGCAGGAGTTGATCGAAAACAAACGGCTTGGTCCCCTCAAAGGATTCAAGGATGGCGATCAAACATTCGAAGGCAACGTGATGCTTGACTTTACCCCTGAGAAAACAAACGTCTGCCTACAAGCCATCATCAAAACACCCAAGCGGTGAAAAACGAAGAACGACAAAAACACACCAACTCATCCCTCTTCCTCTCCATGGGACTCTCTTCCTTTTTAAACCTCGAATTCGAAAAGAAGGTGTCACCATACATTCCCACTTAACCAAAGAAAATCGCTCTCCAACGACCACAACACAAAGGTACCAAAGACTTGATTTTACCGGTGCCTTGTGGAACAATCCTGCACACATTTACACAAGCAATGGTGAGATTTGATGAGCAAAGCACATTGGGAACGATTTTGTACAAGTTATTGGGAAGAACCAACACTGGGCTTCTCTCTCGATTGGCTGCAGATGGACATGGAGCCATCCTACCTTGAGAAGCTGACGCGGCCACTTCAAGCAGCTCTCCAAGAGATGAATGAACTAGAAGCTGGCGCGATCGCCAACGCCGATGAACAACGCATGGTCGGTCACTACTGGCTTCGGGACGCCTCACTCGCTCCGGAGCCTGCGCTTCAGCAGGCGATCGACGACGCAAAACAACACGTCCAGACATTCGCAAAAGCCATCCATCATGGCGACATCAAGCCGGAAAAAGCCGACTCCTTTAAACACTTTGTGCTCGTGGGAATTGGTGGTTCTTCGCTTGGTCCGATCTTGCTTCACGACGCGATGCGTTCCTCACAAGACGCGATGCAAGGTCACTTTGTCGACAATACAGATCCCGACGGGATAGACCGCCTCGTCCAAACCCTTGGGGACGCTCTCAAGGAGACCCTTGTCCTCGTCATCTCCAAATCAGGTGGCACGAAAGAGACCCGCAATGGCATGTTGGAGATGAAGCACGCCTATGAACAGGCTGGACTCGACTTTGGGCGTCACGCTGTCGCCGTCACAGGAGAAGGCAGCAAACTCGAAAAGATCGCCGAAGAGAGTGGTATGCTCGCGACCTTCCCGATGTGGGACTGGGTTGGAGGACGCACTTCGCTCTTCTCCGCAGTCGGTTTGCTCCCAGCGGCACTTCAAGGTGTGGACATCGACGCGCTTCTCGCAGGCGCCGCCGCAATGGATGTGTGCACAAGACGCCCTGAACCACGCGACAACCCGGCCGCCTTGATGGCTTCATTGTGGTACTTCGCAGGAGAAGGTAGAGGGCTGCGTGATCTCGTCGTCTTGCCCTACAAAGATCGCCTGCTCTTGATGAGTCGTTACCTTCAACAGCTGATCATGGAATCTTTGGGTAAAGAGTTCGATCGAGATGGCCGTCCTGTTCATCAAGGTCTGACCGTGTACGGGAACAAAGGCTCAACAGATCAACACGCCTTTGTACAGCAATTGCGCGAAGGCCCCAGCCGTTTCTTCGTCAACTTTATCGAAGTGAGAAAGGATCGCTCTGGACCAAGTATTGATGTCGAAGATGGTGTGACGAGTGGTGACTTCCTGCTCGGCTTTTTGATGGGGACACGAGAAGCGCTCCATCAAACCAAGAGAGCATCCCTCACCCTCAGCATCGAAGAAGTCAACGCACACAGCCTCGGCGCGCTGATCGCACTTTACGAACGCACTGTTGGCTTGTATGCGTCACTGATCAACATCAACGCATACCACCAACCAGGCGTCGAGGCCGGAAAAAAAGCCGCTCAACGTTTCCTGACGCTCCAACAACAGGTCGTCTCACACCTGAAGGACACGCCTGAGACAGCCCACTCGATCGTCGAGATCGCAGAGGCACTTGAAGCACAAGAGATGACACAGGCGATTTTTTACATCCTCGAACATCTCGCGAGCAACCAACGATGCAAGAGATATGGCGACGCACCTTCAACACGCACATACCAGCATATGTCCTGAACAAAACATATTCACGTTCATCATTATATAGGAGGCCGTCATGGCATCAGATCTCTCCGTCGTGATCCTGGCAGCCGGGAAAGGAACCCGGATGCGCTCCCCCAAAGCGAAAGTTCTGCACACAATCGGAGGCATCCCGATCGTCGCGCACATCATCCACACAGTACAAACCCTCTCCCCTGAGCGCACTGTCGTCGTCGTTGGACACCAAGCCGACGAAGTCGAACAAACCCTCAGCGCACGTTTTGGCAAAGACAAGCTCGACTTTGCCCTGCAAGCCCAACAACTAGGGACAGGGCACGCCGTGATGGAAGCACAAAGCTCTTGGGAGCAAGGTGGCGCCTCCACCCTGATCCTCTCCGGCGATGTCCCCCTGCTCCAGGCCGAGACCTTGCAAGGATTACACAATCATAGAGAACAACACAACGCTGCGGTCGCGGTCTTGAGCTTCAGTGTAGATGATCCAACGGGATATGGACGGATCGTACGTGATCAGGACGGACAATTCTTGCAGATCCGTGAACACCGTGATTGTAGCGATGAACAACGCGAGATCAAGGAGTGCAATTCGGGGATCTATCTCGTGGACAGAGACTTCCTCAAGGGCGCACTTGGCCAGCTCAAGACGGACAATGATCAAAACGAATACTACCTGACAGACATCGTCGAGATCGCCATGAAGGAAGGCAAAACAGTCACCGCACATTGTGTCGATGACGCAGGAGAGGTGCTCGGGATCAACGATCGCGCCCAGCTCGCAGCCTTAGAACAAACGTGGCAACAAAAGCGCAACGAATACTGGATGCGCGAAGGGTGCACGCTGCGTCTGCCACAAACGATCCAGATCGATTACGACGTCAAGCTCGGACACAATACAGAGATATCTCCCAATTGTTGCCTACTAGGCAACACGACGATCGGCGAAAATTGCAAGATCGGCGCAGGCTCTGTCCTCAAGGACACCATCGTAAAAGACAACATGATGCTCCCTCCTCACAGCGTCTTCACGGACACAAAAGTCTGAGCCCCTGAACGCTATCCTTCCCTCTACAACGCGCCTGACATCCCTCACAAAAAATTGAGACTCAACTCCCCGAGAAAAACAGACGATACTGATACAGCGATCCTTGTGTTTGCATCTTGCGCTTGAAAAACACAAAGAATTGCAGGACAATAGAGATACCATATGCGATGAGTTCGCCACACCACGAGGAGTTCCCTCTGTGTGATGTACAATCGCCTCGCAGATATCGTCGCCAATATGAGCAATATCGGGCAAATCGTCTCATACTGCTTGTAGATGGACGACATCAAAGAGACAGAGGTCGAATCATGTCGAAAGTCAAACTGCTCTTGTACGCATGTTGTTTCCTGTTTGCGTGTGTTCCCCAAGCTGACGCAACGACGATCCTTTACCAGACACTGGAGAAGAGGATCATCACCGCTTCCAAGATTATCCGTGGAAAAATTATCTCCAAGCGTTCGTTTTGGACGGCGAATAAACGCAGCCTGTATACGGACTACACCATGCTCGTATACGAACGGCTCAAAGGGACCGCCCCCAAACACCTGACCTTTCGACAACTAGGAGGCCAACTCGACGGACACATCACACATATCCCAGGCTCCGCGCACTACAAGCTCAACGAAGAGGTCGTATTGTTCTTTGAGCCACAAAGACGGCCGGGATTTTTGTTTGTCATGGACCTCGCAGCAGGCAAATACAACGTCGTGCGAAGTGGCAACCAGACCTTGCTCGTGCGAGACGTCAAACGTCTGGCTTTCTACCGCGCCCCAACCCTCTCCAACCAGACCGTTGGACATCTCAACTTCAGCGAAGCCCCACTCGGACTCAACGCCCTCAAACAGCAGATCCGTACACTCCAACCCAAGATGAAGTACAAAGTGATCCCCTTCCAGGGCTATACTCGATGGCGAAACAACCGAAAGCTCGCGATCTTAAAGGCACGCCAAAGAGCGCTCCAAGCAGGGAAAATTGACACCATCATCCCCAAGGTCAAGCAGGTGAAAAAAGCACCCATTCAGTGGCGCATCATCACGCCACAAGCGCCACTACGCATCAAGAAAGGGACCACGAACGTCCCCACACTTCGCCTGAAGCCCGTCCAGACATTGCAACCCAAGCACACCAAAGAGATCGCAAAACCATCGGTCAAGAAGGTGAATGGAGGTGCCAAATGAGCCGACGTCTGCTCCTTTTGCTGACACTCACACTGTCCACAACTTGGCTCCCTTATCAAGCCGATGCGTATGTCAGGATCACGACTCCAAGCGGCACCCCCGTCAAGTGGACCAGTATGCCGATCACGTACTACTACAATCACAACGGCTTCACACAAGTCCCTGAGTCGACGATGGTCGGGATCATCCAGGCGGCTTTCGACGCGTGGGCGCTGTCCAGCTGCGTAAAACTCTCCTCATCTTACTTGGGGAAGACACAGATGGTCTGGAACCAGTCAGACCGCAACAACGTCTTGATCTGGAACAAAGGCATCCCCTCCACACAATACCCAAATGCGCTCGCCCTCACAGTGCCAAACTACACGACGTCAGGGGAAATGGGTGACGCCGACATCATCTTCAACGCAAACTACAAATGGTCCACAACACCGCCCCAACTCAACCCTCCCTTCCAGGCGACAGACCCATTTGATGTCGTAGGCACCACGACTCACGAGTTGGGACACCTTTTGGGCTTAGGGCACTCAGCCGATCAGAGCGCAGCGATGGCCTCCCACGCCAACCCCGGCCTGTGTTCTTGTCGCTCACTCAAACAGGACGATGTGGATGGGATCTGTGCGATCTATCCAAAGAGCTCCGGTCCTGGCCCTGGCCCCACAGGCGAAGGTGATGTCTGTACAAGCGCGTCCCCTTGTCCCTCTGGGCTTGTCTGCACCGCTACAGATCCGAACAATCCAACACAAGGCAAGTGCTTTAAGTCGTGTCAATCCTCCTCCGATTGCACCAACGGAGAATTTTGTCAGGGCAACCCCACCAAGATCTGCGCTTGCCGTAGTGACGCAGAATGCCCAGCAGGAAGCACGTGTAATGACTTTCTGTGTAGTCCACCAGCCGGTGGCAACAAACAACAAGGTGAAGCCTGTGACGCAGTCAGCAATCTGTGCGCCAACGGACTCGCGTGTGTCTCCTCAGGTGCAGAACAACGTTGTCGAGTCCTCTGCTCCACAGAAAGTGACTGTGTCACAGGTGAAGCTTGCAAATCTGTCAGCGCAGGACAAAATGTCTGTATCTGCGAAACAGACGCCGACTGTCGCGGTGGAAAAAAGTGTTCAAACTTCCAATGTATCGATGGAACGCCTGCAGGTGGTGGAGATGGTGAACCCTGTCGTTCCGATGGCTCTTGCCAAAATGGTCTGACATGTATCACACACCCCACGACCAACATCGACACCTGCGTCAAAGATTGTCAGGGCGCAGCGGTCTGCCCTACAGGACAGGTATGTGATAGCCAACTGAAAGCCTGTGTACCAGACACGACAAAGCCAGGTGGAGCCGATCAAGGACAACCTTGTAACACCTCCACGCCCTGTAAAGCCGGGTTAATATGCATTGGTCAAGGGAACGCCGCCTTGTGTTACAAAGAGTGCGATGGAACAGTCGGTTCATGCCCAACAGGGACCAAGTGTACGCCTGTTTCCGGCTCCAACGATTCATTTTGTAAGGCGGTCGCGCCGACAGGTTGCAATCCAGCATGCCCAACAGGGCAGACATGCCAAAATGGTACCTGCGTCAATGATACGCCAGCAGGTTGCAACCCTGCGTGTCCAACAGGGCAGACGTGTCAAAATGGCACCTGTGTCAACATCAACACAAGCGGCTGCGATCCTGCGTGTTCAGTGGGTCAGATCTGTGAAAACGGAACGTGTGTGTTTGCGCCGCAATGTGACGCGAATACAGCTTGTGCATATGGACAAGAGTGTATCAATGGGATCTGTGAGCTGAAAGATGAAACCCCAATCAAGCCACCAAAGGCAGTTGGGTGTACAACGCTTCACACAGCCCCAACGTCGCTGCCCTTGATCGTCTTTGGCTTGTTCTTGTTGGTCTTGGTACGCCGTCGTCGGTGGCTCGGGTAACCATTGGTGATAGCATCTGAGGCAAAAAGAACTGCATTCCCCCCTCGTTGCGATCTTCCTGCACACACCCCTTTCCAGGTTTTTTTCCTTGACAACACAGGTCCGATCGGATAATACATTCGGACCCTATTGGGATACAGATGGGTGGGGAAAGTGAGTGTTTTCAACAACTTTCTCTAACAAAATCCATCAGATAAGGTTCATTGAACCGAATAGATTACAGCAAAATTTCAACTCGATTTCCTCATCGATCGCAAGAAGATTCTCGAAAACGATCTGTGAGGCCACTCATTTCGAGATCCAACAACAGATAAGGAAGTTTGTCATGTATGCGGTGATAGAGACCGGCGGCAAACAATATCGCGTAAAAGAAGGTGATGTCCTTTACGTCGAGAAATTGCCCGGTGAAAAAAACAGTCAAATCGTGATCGATCGTGTGTTGCTCATCAACAGCGAAGATGGTCTTCAAGTCGGCGCTCCAGTACTCGAAAAAGCTGTTGTGGCTTGCGAAGTACTCGAACAATTTCGTGGCAAAAAGATCCTCGTTTACAAATTCAAGCGTCGCCAAAAGCAACGTAAACGCCAAGGCCACAGACAACACTACACACGTCTTCGCGTTGTCGAGATCGCTGCGGATGGGAAATTGACTGGCAAAAAAGCCAGCAAGCCCGCCAAAGCTGCCGTTGGTTTTGAAAGCGCTGCGCTCGAAGAAAACGCAGAATAATCAACACAGGAGAACAGGACTATGGCTCACAAGAAAGCTGGTGGTAGTAGCCGCAACGGTCGTGATAGTATTGGCCAACGACGCGGCGTCAAAAAATTTGGCGGCGAAAATGTCCTCGCTGGAAACATCCTTGTCCGTCAACTCGGAACAAGAATCCACCCCGGTAACAACGTCGGTATAGGTAAAGACTTCACCATCTACTCACTCATCGATGGTGTTGTCACATTCGAGCGCAAAGACAAAAAACGCAAATGTGTGAGCGTTTATCCCTCCACTGAAGCGTAAGACACACTCCCAAACATCCCCCACACAATTTTTTATCAAGCAAAAAACTTTTATATTCTAGAAGTTTCCAAATGATGAAGGCTTCGTGTGGTGGTTTGTTACAAAAATTTTTTTTGCCAAATCATTTCGTTTCGTGTACAACACGACCCGGAAATGATCCTCATAGATGGATCACGCAAAAAAGAGTGTCCCGGACTTGTCCTCTCGCGATTGTTCATGTAGCAGATAGAGTTCGGATAGATAATGCAAAAGAGACCCCAAAGCTCGCTCATGTGAGTATGCAGAGATGATGCCCCTTCCCTCTTTTGCCATGACAAGTTCTTTTATGCACCTAGCAGATCAAGCGACAGCTCGACCTCATTCGAATGCAGACGTAGCAGCTCAAGCACGACCTCATGTCCCTGCGAAACGCGACATACTCAAACGAATCGTTCACACGTGAAAGCGAACCGCGAAATCGACCAGCACACCATGTTCACACGGAAATCGACGCTCACAGTTCTCGTTCATCGTACGACGCTCAAGCACATCACGCACGCAGAAACACAAATGAAACGTTCAAACACACGCTCTAGTTCTCCACGTTGACAAAGATTTGCAAAGTGCTCTTTTTGAAGGGTCCGAGGTGTTGTCACCTCGGGCCTTTTTTTTTTCCACCTATCTCCTACCAACATGGAAGACATCTCGTAAGATTTGAACGCCCCTTTAAGATGTCAAGTCCAGGAGTCGAATATGCATTTCATCGATGAAGCGATCATCAAAATCCAAGCCGGCAAGGGCGGTAACGGGTGTATCGCCTTTCGCAGAGAAAAATACCGTCCTCGCGGAGGCCCCAGCGGTGGAAATGGTGGCCATGGTGGCAGCGTTATCTTGCGCGCCGACCACAACCTCTCCACCCTCCTCGACTACCGCTATAAGCGACATTACAAGGCTCCTAACGGCGAACACGGTCGTGGAAAAGATCAACACGGCGCCAATGGCGAAGACTTCATCATCAAGCTCCCTGTTGGGACGGTCGTGTACGATGAAGAGACAGGTGAGCAACTTTGCGACCTGGTCAAAGACGGACAGACCCTGATCGCCGCAAAAGGCGGCAACGGTGGCTTTGGTAACATGCACTACACCACCGCCACAAGACAGGCCCCAGACTTTGCACAGCCCGGCCTTGAAGGTGAGTACAGAGAGCTACGATTCGAGCTTAAACTGCTCGCAGATGTTGGGGTCATCGGATTTCCCAATGTCGGCAAATCCACGCTGATCTCGAAACTCTCCAAAGCCAAACCCAAGATCGCCGACTACCCCTTCACGACGCTGACACCAAACCTCGGCGTCGTCGCACCACCAAGTCGACAATCCTTCGTCATGGCAGATGTCCCAGGTCTGATCCCTGACGCGCACAAAGGCACCGGCCTTGGCATTCGATTCCTGCGGCACGTCGAACGCACCCGTGTCTTTTTGCACATGCTTGAGCTCGCAGAAGATTCGACACGTGACCCGATCCAGGATTACGAAGCGCTCCTCAAAGAGCTCGAACTCTACGACAAAGACAAAGGCAGCTCTCTCTTCACAACACCAACAGTTGTCGCACTCAACAAAGTCGAAGACAGCGACCTCCAAGAGATCTGTGAAGAAGAATACAGAGCCTACTTTGAAGAACGAGAGATTCCCTTCTTTGTGATCTCAGCCCTCGCCGGACATGGACTCACCCCCATGCTACATGCCCTCTCCGATATCCTCGAAGCCGCAAAAGAAAACGAACGTGAAGAGGAAGAAGAGAACCTTCATGACGACGCAGACGATGTCGTAGAAACATGGGATCCCCTTGCCTGAGCTTCCCTTCGAGACTTGCCTATCCTGCCAACATCCGATATAAACCAATCTGATACTGTTACTTCGTGATCCATTACCAACTACGTCTCCAGAAGGGACATCGTTGTGAGCAATACACCAGCCATCTATCTCGATAACTTTGTCAAAGAATACCGTACAGGCTTCTTTCGCAAACGTATTCGTGTCGTCAAAGGACTCTCCTTGCGTGTTGAGCAAGGTGAGATCTTTGGCTTTCTTGGACCCAACGGTGCCGGAAAAACCTCCACCATCAAGGTCCTCGTAGGACTCAGTCACCCGACCGCTGGACGAGTCGACATATTCGGCGCCCCCGTCGGCAATATCCAGGCAAAAAACCGCATCGGATTCCTCCCCGAGCACCCTTATTTCTATGGATATCTCACCGGGTATGAGTTCCTCAACTTTTACGCGCGGCTCTTTGGCATACCACGCGCCAAACGAAGCGCTCGCATCGAGCGACTGATCGAGCAGGTTGGCATCTCACATGCCCAAGATACACCCCTACGCAAATACTCCAAAGGGATGATCCAGCGCGTTGGGATCGCACAAGCCCTCCTCAATGATCCCGACCTCGTCATCCTCGACGAACCGATGAGTGGACTTGACCCCATCGGCCGAAAAGATGTCCGCGACATCATCCTCGGCCTGAAAGAAAATGGCAAGACCGTATTCTTTTCCTCTCACATCCTCCAGGACGTCGAGATGATCTGTGACCGTGTCGCCATTCTCAACAAAGGCGAGCTGCTCAAAGTTGGTCCTCTCGAAGGTCTGCTTGAGCAAAGCGCTAGCCAGGATGTCGAGGTCACGATCTCCAATGTCGACAACGATGCCATCGAAAAATACGCGGCGATGGCGGATATGATCCGTCACGTCGAACAAAAAATCACCCTCCATCTCCCAGACAAAGACCTGCAAAAGATCATCAACCAGGTCTTCCAAGATGGCGCGCACATTGACTCTGTCATACGGCACAAAGACACGCTCGAAGACCTCTTTGTCCGCCAGGTCTTTGGCACACAATCCGAAAAAGCTCCCGCAAAAGATAACGATGACAACGACGACAGCGCAGAAAATGAAGACTCCTCTGAGAGCGCTTCTTCCTGATAGAGAGGTTGCAACGTGAATAAAATTCTGGCCATCGCAAGCAATACATTCCGCGAAACGATCCGCGATAAACTGCTGTACGGCATTCTCTTCTTCTCGATCTTGCTGCTCTTTGTTGGCTTGCTACTCGGTGAGCTCTCACTCGGCAACAACGTAAAAGTCACCAAAGATGTCGGTCTCTCAGCGATCTCTTTGTTTGGTATCTTGCTCGCGATCTTTACAGGCGTCAGCCTCGTCCACAAAGAGCTCGACAAACGCACGATCTACACCATCCTGTCCAAACCCATTCATCGACACCAATTCATCCTCGGAAAGTACCTCGGGATGTTGATGACTGCGTTTGTCCAAATTGTCCTGCTCACACTCGTGTTTACCTTCTTGCTGCTCTACCAGCAGCAATATCTCGACTACCGTATCTACAACGCTGTCTTGTTGTACTGGTTTGAGATCGTCCTGATCACGAGCGTCGCACTGTTCTTCTCCTCGTTCACCACACCTTTCTTCAGCGGACTGTTTACCTTCTGTTTCTTTCTCATCGGACGCCTGATGCCCGAGGTCGAGCAAATCTCAACGACCGTCGAAAACACCATCATCGCTGGAGTGCTCAAAGGTGCAACACTCCTCCCCAACCTCCAACACCTCAATATCGGCCCACGTCTCGTCCACCACGAGGCCCTTCCACCAGGATACATCACCTCCTCCATCCTTTACGCCACTTGCTACACCGGTTTGTTCTTGTTCCTCGCGATCGCGCTCTTCTCCAAAAGAGATCTCATGTGACAGACATCAAACTCACGCGAAAGCGCTCCTCCATCCTGATATTTGTCGGCGTCTGCTTCTTTCTCGGCTCCGTCTACTTGAAGGTCTACTTCCAATCCAGACAAGAATTCCAGATCGCTGAAACCCACCTCTCACGAGGCGAACTTCGACTCGCAATACGCCACTACGCTTACGTCGTGCGCTGGTACACACCTGGCAATCGATACGTGAATGTCGCCATTCAGCGCATCAAAAAGCTCGGAGAGCACGCCTACAAAAACGGAAACTGGGCCCTCGCTCTCTTCGCGTATCAACAACTGCGAAATGGGATCTCCTCCACAAGGCACCTCTTTCAACCACACAGTAAAGTCCTCGAACATTGCCATGAGCGTCTCTCACGACTGCTCTCCCTCGTCTCCGGGAAGGTCCCCTTTGACGCTGATAATGACGTCCCCCTCAAAAAATCACTGCTCAAAATGTTGCGCAAAGAGCACCCTACACCTTCTCCGTGGCTATCTTTTGCCGCCGCGTTGTCCTTCGTCCTCTGGCTCGTCTCATGTGGATATATCCTCGCGACGTGGCACCACACCCCCACCCGCGATCGACTCTATTCGATGATTTCCTCCGTCGGACTCGCGCTCCTCTGGCTCCTCTTTCTCTCCGTTGCGTAGGCAACACCGACACACACACCACCCACAACAACTCTTGACTCTTTGCACAACTTCGGAGACATTGAACGAAACCTTTTTCAACGCATTCTCCCACAGTTTGGTCATCAAACATGTGTGCCTGATATCACATTGTGCCATGACCCCCACAGCGCAGTAGAATTTACTGATGACGAAAAAACAAGCTCCACCTGACAACACAGATGACACACAAAACACCTCCCATGATGAGTCCACACAATCACGAGAGGTGCAGGCCACCACACAGGAGACCCCCGACACCGCACCTGAGACCTCTAACGTGACACAAGAGGACTCCGAGGCGACAGAGACCAACCAAGCAGAGGTGGTTTCGCCTGCTCCAACAAAAGATGAGAGCACGCCACCTCCTCGCGCCGCGAGTGCGCTCGCCTCCCTGATGAAAAAAGAGGGTTCGGATGGACTCAAAGACCACCTGATCCGCCACACCAATCCACACCCACACCCCTTCGACCAGACAAATCTTCGCACCAAACGCCAAAATAACCTGCTGCTGCGTTTTTTCCCAAAAGGGTACGAGCGATTACGCTGGTTTATGAACCACCGTACAACAGACGCCGTCGTGATCATCTTGATCCTGGTGTCTGTGTTGCTGATCCTCGCAGAAGAGATTGTCCACAAGACGTACGTCCCTGGACTCGAACAAGCCAACTGGGTCCTCACCTGGATCTTTGTGGTGGAGCTGTTCTTGCGCTTTTGGGCAGAGAAGAGACCCTCCAACTTCTTTCGCCGCTACGCCCTCGATATTGTCGCAGTCATCGCCCCCTTCTTTCGCTCTCTGCGTCTGCTGCGGATCTTGCGACTGCTGCGCATCTTTCGGATGGGAAAACTGCTCAACAGGCGCTTCTCTTCGATTCAATCGTGGGTCCACTACAGCATCCTGCAAAACTTTTGGTTGATGATCATCCTGTTCACGTTGATCGTGTCTGGTGCGGTCTCTTTCCACGTGATAGAGCCGAATAACGCGGAGATCAAAACGTTTGGTGATGCGTTATGGTGGAGTATTTTCACGCTCGTCGGTGGTGAGCCCCTGACAGGTGCTCCTGCGCAAACAGTCGGTGGTAAGCTCATATCGCTGTTTGTGATCCTCTCAGGTGTCGTCACATTCGCGGTGGTCACAGGGATCGTCGCCGCTGTCATGATCAACAAATTGAAACCCCAAATGGAGGCTGGTGACATGGATCTGGAAGAACTCGAAAATCACATCGTCGTGTGTGGCTGGAACCGCGCGGCGAACCTCTTGATCGAGGTGCTTCAATCCAGTGAAGAATACATCGATCGCGAGATCGTCCTCGTCGCAGAGTTTTCTGAAGATGAGCCCGAAACCCTCTTCGACCAGAGCCGCATCGCCCCAGCCATGCTGCACATCGTCAAGGGCGACTACACCCGCATGGATGTCCTGCAACGTGCTGGGATTCCTTATGCATCGGAGGCCATCATCCTCGCAGACAAATGCCTCCCACGCTCCGACCAGGATCGCGACGCACGTAGCATCCTCGCCGCGCTCCTGATCGAGAAGATGAACCCGGAGATCTTCACCTGCGTCGAGCTGCTCAACAGAAACAACGCCGCCCACCTCAACATGGTCGGCGTCGAAGAGATCCTCGTCGCCGATGAGTACGCAGGGAACATCCTCGCCAACGCCCAGCGCACACGAGGCATCATCCGTATGCTCGATGAGCTCTTCGATCCATCTGTGGGCAACCAGTTTTACAAGCTCCCCCTCCCAACACCCTGGATCGGAAAGACAGTCGGCGATATCTATCAACAACTCAAGAGCGAGCATGGCGCCACCCTCATCTCTCTTGAGACTCGTATCGGCGAAGGCTACGACATCCTCGTCAACCCACCGAATGACCGCGAGCTCAAAGAGAGCGACCGCATCATGATGATCGCCCCTACAGCACCCAACTTCTCCAAGATCAGATGAGGACAGTGTTTTTTCCAGGAACTGACAAAAGGTCACGCCGCTCCTTGCCGCTGCGACCTTTTGTCCTCTCTTCCTGGCGTTGACACGTCAAGATCGGAGTGTTACCTTTTTCAACATTGTTTGATAGCACATCCTTTTGATATACAACTGACTTCTGAGGACAGAAAACAGTATGGCCACCTCCCTCCCCCAATGGACACAACAAGATCTCGAACGATTCCTACGTAAGGTACGACGCCGCTGCTGGTGGCTGTCGATGCTACAAGGTGTCGCGCTCTCATGTATCGGGCTGTTTGGCTTCGGTATCATCCTCGCGATCTGGTACTTCCTCCTCCCTCCCCCCTTCTCGCTGCGGTACTTTTGGTACGCGGGACTCGCGCTCTCCATCTCCTACATTATCTACCGCGTCTTCCAAACCCATCGCGCCCTGCGCGATGAGTCCCTCTCCAGGGAGCTTGAATCATGGGCTCCGGAGATCGGCGGCTTCCTCACAGCGCTGGAGCTCGGTCGCGCCATGCCGACGCTCGACAAACAGCCACTCTATTCTCCTGTCCTCGCACAAGCCCGGATCGACCAAGTCCAACAAAAACTCACCGCGCTGCGCCCTGCGACAGTCGTCCCCATCGAAGAACTCAAACAACGTGCATACGCGCTCTTTGCAGTCGCGGCGCTGTTCTTTCTCTCCTTTGGGTTCTATCCACAGCGCACATCCGAGATGCTCAGAAGTCTCCTCTACGCGCCGACGACAGACGGCTTCCTCAAGATCGACAAAGATGAAGGCGACCTCGTCGTCAGTGATCTCAAGGTCGTCTACCAATTCCCGGCTTACACCCAGAAACCACCACGTACAATCCCCAACAGCGACGGCAGCTTCTCCGCCCTCAAAGGCACACAGATCCAGCTGACCGGACGCGCCATCATGAAGATCCGTAGAGCGGAGATCCTGCTCAACGACCAACAACGTATCCCCCTCGAAGTGGGCCCCGATAAAATGTCCCTCAAAGGTTCACTCAACCTCCTGAACCCAGGCTTTTATCGCTTCCAGCTTGTCGACAAAAATGGCCGCGTCCGCCTCGGACCACCACACAGCATCCAGCTGATCAAAGATCGCTACCCACGTGTCAAAGTCACCGCGCCCACCAAAGAGGTCGAGCGACAAGAACGTGACGCCCTGCGCATTCGCTATCAATTCTCCGATGACTTTGGTCTCTCCAAAGTCTCCATCGTCTTCCGCAACGTCACTCGCGGACAAAAGAAGCCAACCGTCCAAAAGATCCAGGCCTTTGAGAATCCACCCAAGAGCGGTGAAGGGCAGATGCTCTGGCAGCTTCGCAGCGCACCATTCGATCCAGGCGATCGTATCGCATACCAAATCGAAGTCCTCGACAATGACACCATCAGCGGCCCAAAACGCACACGCTCCGAGACACGCTACCTCAAGATCTACTCGCCTCTTGAGAACCACGACAAGCTGCTCGCCTCACAAGAGAAGCTGCTCACACAGATGGTCCACATTCTCGGAGATGTCCTCGAACGACCAGACGTCCGCGTGAGGGCTCGCCAACTCAAAGTCCACCTGCGCAAGCTCAACAGCCGCGGCGATGAGCTGCTGAAAGGCTTCGGCAAGCTCCTCCCTGCGCTGCGCAAAGACACACTCACCAAATCCTACACCTTGATCGCCCTCGACAACCTGCGTGTGCGCTACAAAATCCGCCACATGGAGCGCGAAATGCTCGCACGTCGCACCGCCTTTCCTGGCGCGATCTTCCCCCGTATCACCTATATCTCCACGCTCAAACGCGAAGAGACCCCACAAGAAGACGACGTCAACGCCTTCGTCCTGCTCCTCAACAGACAGCGACTCGACCTGCTCGCGCACCTGTCCAAAAAGCTCCAGAAAGCCCAAAACCGGCTGCGCGACCTGCTCGAAGAGTACAGAAAAACCAAGAGCAAAGAGACCCTCAAAGCCCTCATGCAAGAGATGAAGCGCGTCGAACGTCTCATCAGACAGATCATGAAGCGTATGCGACAGCTCAACCGCTCTATGCCCGACGAGTTCCTGAATATGGACGCCTTCCGCAAAAAAGGCAGCCTACGCACCATCCAAAAAATGCGCAAATCACTCAAGTCCGGCAACATCGAAGATGCGGTCAAAGATCTCGCTAAATTTGCCCGCCAAGTCGAACGCATGGCGTCTCAGCTCGATAAATATTCAAAAGAAGCTGGCGGCCGCGCGGTCAACAGTATGCAACAGGCGCTCAAACAGCTCATCGACAACCTCCATCAGCTCGAACAAAAACAACGACGACTTGCAGGACGTACACAATCGCTTCGCAAAACCATCGCCAAGCGCATGCAAAAAGCCCTCAAGGACAAGATCAAAAAACTCGTCGCCAGACAAAAGAAACGCATCGAGCAAATCAAAAAACATATCCATTCATCCGACAAACACGCCAAACCATTTGCACAGCTCTATCGCTACAACATCACCTACGACAGCCTCAAGACCTCCCTCAAAGAGCTCGAAAAGCTGCTCAAAGAGCCAGACATCCACGAATCACTCGATGTTGTAAGACGATTCCTGCGCAAAACCCAACGCCTCGGAATGTCCCTCAATTACCAGGAGAGCAACACCAGGATGATGCTCAAATTCCGCGGTGGGTTGTACAGACGCGCACGCAGAAAACGACTGCCCAAGATCATCGGCGCACGTAATGAGCTCAACAAAGGCCAACGTATCGCCCGAAAAATCGAACGCGATCTCGATAAGTTCTTCCCCTCACCCAAGCCCTACATGAACAAAAACGACCGCAAGTTGATGCAGCGCTACCGCAATCTTCAACGTCGTTTGCGCAGTGAGGCGCGAAAATTACAGCGCAATATGCAACAAATGAACAAACGACTCCCTGTCTTCCGTCCTGGTATGCAGCGGAACATGAAGGGCGCTCTGCGGCAGATGAGACGTGCGACGCGACGACTCGGCGCGAAAGAACCTCGCTCCGCATATGGACATCAGCAGCACGCGATCTCCAAACTCTCCAAGCTGCGCAAAGCACTACGCCAAAGTCTCCAAAGACAGCAAGGTAAACAAGGACAAAAGCCCGGGCAAAAAGGCAACCGCAGCGGCTCTGGCCAGAGAATGGGCAACAGACGTCAAAATGAGGTCAAGATCCCCAAACCAGGCGATCACAAAGCCCCCAAAGCTCTCCGTCAGGACATCCTCGACGCGATGAAAGAGAAGGTCCCCAAACGATACAGAGAGCGCGTACGTCGCTATTACGAAAAACTGGTGGAATAGTCCATTGAAACCAAACCCTTCTAGAACCAACAACAAGAGACACATCAAAGCGCCTCATGCGCTCGATGTAAAGGTATATTCCATGCGTTTCTCATCCAATCGATACCGCTCCCTCGTGTTCGGTGTGTGTGCGGCCCTCTTGCTGTCATCCGCGCCAGCCTCCGCACAAGTGCCTAAGAAGCCGATCACAGCGACACAGGTGAAGACCAAAAAGTCCCCTGTCCAACCAAAAAAGGGCGCCAAAAAGCCAGCCAAGCGAGACAGCTTTGTCTCTCGCCTGCTCAAAAAGCTGCCCATCAACCCCCTTCAAAAAGTCTACGGCGCCTTACGCCGCTGGCGCACAGATGAGGCCGAAAAGCATCTCAAGCCGCTGCTCGCCAGCTCCCCCAAGAACAAACGTCTGCGCTTTTTGCTCGGTCAGGTCCGCTACTACCAAGGCAAGTACAAAGAGGCGATCAAGATCTTTGAAGAGGCTGGCAGCCCCAAAGACCTCAAGAAAAACAGCACCTACATCTCACTAAAAGCCACCTACGATGTGACAAAAAAGTTCGAGACCGTTGTGAGTCCACACTTCCGCATCTCCTTTACGCCGGGAAAAGACAGGATCCTCATCCCTTACGCAGTGAAGGCGCTCGAATCCGCCTACAAGCGACTGGGGAAACTCTACGACTATCACTCCCCCACAAAGATTCGCGTCGAGATCCTCGAAGACTCGATGGACCTCGCCAAGGTATCCCCCCTGACTCCCGGTGACATCATGCGTACAGGGACGATCGCCCTGTGTAAATACAACCGCATCATGATCACGACCCCCCGCGTGCTTGTAAGGGGCTATCAGTGGATCGATACACTCGTCCACGAGTACACACACCTTCAAATCAACCGCGTCGCCAAAGGGATCCCCATCTGGCTGCACGAAGGACTCGCCCGCTACAGCGAAGCGTTCTGGCGTCAAGAGCGCCCCAAGAAGCTCTCACCATACTCGGAGACCTTGCTCGCACGGGCGATCAAAAAGAACAAGCTGATCACGTTCCAACAGATGCACCCCTCCATGGCCAAGTTGCCCAGCTCCAAAGATGCTGCGCTCGCGTATGCCCAGGTCTTTTCGCTGATGACGTACTTCGCCAAACGCAAGGGACAACACGCGATCGCAAAAGTCCTCAACAAAATTCAGGACGGAGAAGAGATCAAACAAGCCTTTGAACAGCTCCTGCAAAAACCCTTCGATACTTTCTACGGCGAGTGGAAGCAGCACCTACATAACAGCAATCTGCGCGAATTTAAGGGCTTAATGCCGACCAAAAAGATCCTGAAGAACCAACCCAATCAGGCCAAACAAAAGAAGAAGAAGCCCAAGCGCAACTTTTGGTATCGTCCAAGCTCCCCCAAAGCGCTTGGAAAGCGATTCTTGCGGCTCGGTGAGATGTTGCGTCGTCGAGGACGCAATCATGCAGCGCTTCACGAGTACAAGAAAGCCGAGAAGCACTGGAAAAATCTCCACCCACAGCTACAAAACAAGATCGCCAAGACCTACTTTTCTCTGAAGAAGTACAAACCTGCGCTCAAACACCTGCGCAGCAGCCTCGTGTTGTACCCACATTACTTCACGACCTTTTACCATCTCGGGCGGGCGTACTTTGGTATGAAGAAATACAAAGAGGCCGAGTCGTACTTCCAGATGTCGAACTATATCAACCCCTTTCATCCGGGGATTCATCGATACCTGATCGCCATCTACAGGCTGACCAAAAATGAAGAGGCGCGCAAACGGGAGATCGCGATCCTTCAGCGCCTTCGACAGCCACAGGAATAAACCATATCTATCGTCATTTATTTGTATAAAGATCACCTGAAACTGACATCTGCTTGAGGATCATTGAGCCGATGTCCCAGATTCGTTATATTGAGTCGCCACAAGGACCTTGTACCGAACGTCTTTTTTGCAAAGGAAACCCATGAGCCAAGAATCACCTTCCACAGAAGAAGAGATCAAAACTGCTACTGCCGCCCAAAAGGACGAGCTCGACCCAGAACGCGATCTAAAGGACGTTGAAGAACTCAGTGAGATCCGCTCACAGCTCCTCACAGAGATAAAAAAGCGGATCATCGGACAGGAGAACGTCATCGAACACCTCCTGATCTCCCTGTTCTCCCGTGGACACACACTCCTCGTCGGTGTCCCTGGCCTCGCCAAGACCTTGATGATCTCCACACTCGCTGAGATCCTCAACTTGAGCTTCAACAGGATTCAATTTACCCCTGACCTGATGCCTTCGGACATCACGGGAACGGACATCCTCGAAGAAGACCACAGCACCGGAAAGCGCTCTTTCCGCTTTGTACAGGGTCCGATCTTCTGTAACATGCTCCTCGCCGACGAAATCAACCGTACACCACCCAAGACACAGGCCGCGCTCTTGCAATCCATGCAGGAATACAAGGTCACCGTGGGTGGACACGATTACCCCCTCTCGCTGCCGTTTTTGGTCATGGCGACACAAAACCCGATCGAGCAAGAAGGGACCTATCCCCTTCCAGAAGCACAGCTCGACCGCTTTATGTTCCAGGTCCACATCGATTACCCCACGGCCGAAGAAGAAGAAGAGATCGTCCGACGCACGACAAGCGCATACCATCCCGAGATGAAGTCCTTGCTCGACCCGTCACACATCATTCGCCTTCAAGAGCTCGTACGTCGCGTCCCTGTTCCAGAGCACGTCATCCGTTACGCAGTGCAACTCGTCCGTAAGACTCGTCCCTCCGCAGAAGACGCGGCGCCACAGTGCAAAGAGTTCTTGACCTGGGGTGCGGGACCACGGGCGTCACAGTATCTAATCCTCGGTGGTAAGGCTCGCGCAGTCCTACACGGTCGCTTCAGCGTCGAAGAAGAGGATATCCGCGCGCTCGCTGCGCCTGTCTTGTCTCACCGCATGATCACCAACTTCCATGCCGAAGCCATGGGGATCACCACTGCTGACATCATCGCGCAATTGATCCAGGGAAGCTAATGAGTCGTATCCCCCTGCTCGATCCCGTCACACTATCCCGTCTTCCGCCTGTCGCCATCAAAGCCCTCCGCGTCGTCGAAGGTGCCCTGACAGGGATGCACCAAAGCCCTCACCTCGGACAGAGTATCGAGTTCTCCGAACACAAAGAATACTCTCCCGGTGATGAGGTCAAACACATTGACTGGAAGCTCTACGGGAAAAGTGACCGCTACTACATCAAACAATTCGAAGACGAGACCAACCTTCGAGCGTACCTTCTTATCGATGCATCAGCCTCGATGGGCTATCCTGAGCCCGGCCAGGCCGATCGTGAGAACAAGTTCACCTACGCCTCGATTTTGGCCTTGAGCATCGCACACCTGCTCTTTCGACAACACGACTCCGTCGGGCTATTGACCTTCAACGAGAAGTTACAGAAGGTCATGCCGCCGAAGAGTCAGCCTTCGTATCTCTTGCCGCTCGCGAATATGCTCGCGGAACAAAAGCCTACAGGTGAGACAAAGATCGTCGATGTGTTGCGCAACATGGGAGAGCTGGCGAAGAGACGCAGTGTCTTTATGTTGTTCTCCGATCTATTTGCCGATCCAGACGAGACGTCGTTGATCCTCAAGCAGCTCACACACCAGGGACATGACGTCATCTTGTTTCACATCATGGACCCCGATGAGTTGGAGTTCCCCTTCAACGATCCGACGTTGTTTGAGGACATGGAGGTCGAAGGGCGCAACGTCCAGATCGACGCACACTCGATCCGTCCGTACTACAAACAGGAGCTGGAGGCATTTTTGGCGCGCGTCAAACAACGCACACGTGAGGCTGGTATCGAATATTGGCAGATCAACACGGGAGAGGCTATGTCGTTGGTTCTTCGTCGTTTCTTATTACAACGTAATCACCAACGAGGTCGTCGCTGATGGGTGCTTTGTCCTTCTTACAACCGGCCTATCTCTTTGCGCTCTTTGCGGTCGCAGTCCCCATCATCATCCACCTGATCCACCGACGCAGAGCCGTCCGTTGGCGCTTCGCCGCGATGGAGTTTTTGCTCCGCTCTCAACGACGGGTCGAGCGGCGATTGCGCCTCAAACAGATCTTACTCTTGCTCTTGCGTTGCTTGCTCCTCGCGCTGTTGGCTTTCATCTTCGCCAAACCCTTCCTCAAGAAGGCACGCGGAACCAGCCCTTCGACGCCGAGAGCGATCGTCCTAATCCTCGATGACTCGTTCAGTATGCAGTACACCCCAAAGGGGAAGCAGAGTCTCTTTCAGCAGGCAAAGGCGCGGGCGACCAAGCTGATCAAAAACCTGCGAGGTGAAGACCAGATCGCCTTGTTACACGGCTCCAAGACCAATCGGACACCTAAGCTCGAACAAAATGAGCTGACCTTCGACAAACAATCGACCATCAACAAGCTCGATCAATGGAAGGTCTCTTATCGCGAGACAGACCTCGAACGTGCGCTCAAACGCGCTGAGGCGATCCTACGCAAGCTCAAGGGATTTCAGCCACAGATCGTCTTGGTGTCGGACTTCGCACGACATGCATTTGATGCCGTGAAGGTCAACGCCCTCAAAGGTCTGCCTCCGATCGAACTCTTACCGATCCGCGCGCCCTCTCCACAGAACTGCGCCATCACACAAGTCAAGACGGCGCCAGCGTCCTTTGCGTCACCTGATGCCTATCGCTTTGTCGTGACTGTTCGCAACTTCTCGGCGCGACGTATCAACAATTTGCCGATCCAACTCTTCTTGAACAACCGCCCTCGCACGAGGGGAACAGTGAAGCTCGCACCTTTTGGGACGACAGAGAAGACCTTTGTGATCCAGCTCCCCCGCACAGGACAGTACGTCGGATACGCACAAATTGGCAAAGACCCACTGGAGACGGACAACAAGCGTTATTTCACATTGTACGCGAGACAACGCCCCAAAGTCCTCGTGATCAACGGTTCACCAAGAACGATCACGTATCTCGATGAGGTCTTCTATCTCGAACGAGCTTTACGCGATCCACGCTCTCCTTTCCGGGTCGACGTACACCTTGCATCTTCGACCTTGCCACCTCCGAGTAAGTACGAGGCGATCTTCCTCGCCAACGTCGAAAGGCTCCCCAAAACGTGGATCGCCCAACTTCATCGCTTCGTGAGAAAAGGTGGTGGGTTGTTCATCTCGATGGGAGATCAGACAGACGCCAAGACGTACAACACGCTCTTCCACACGCTCTTGCCGAGACCCCTCCGTAACGCCGCCCTCGCGGCGCAACGTCCAGATGGAACAGGGGTCGCGATCAACCGCTACTTCGGTGAAATCAATGGAACGCACCCGGTCTTTCGCAGACTCTATCGAGATGGGATCGTGTTCCAGACCGCACGCATCTCCAAACTGATGCTCGTCCAGACGCGCAAATCCAAGGACACGAGTAACAGTCTCTGGCGCTACAGTCATGGACCTCCAGCGCTGCTTGAGCGCAAGATCGGCAAGGGTCGTGTGTTGTTGCTCACGACGACTCTGGACAGGGATTGGACGGATCTTCCTATTCGTCCGTACTTTCAACCCTGGCTTCAAGAAGTCACGACCTATCTCGCTGGTGGCGAAAGATTCCGACAGGGAAAACCCCTCTCGATCGAGCAACCGACCACGCTTATCATCAAAGGAGAGAAGGAACCTGTAAAGGTGAAAGCTCCGCTTGGAAAATCGCTGTGGATGCGTTCAAGTACCAACAGGTACAGATTCCCTGGAGGGGATTATCCCGGTGTGTATAGGTTCTCCAAAGGTGGCAAGCCGCTTCCCAATCTCCCCATCGCGGTCAACGTATCGGCTGATGAATCCGATATCGCTCCGATCCCCAATGACCAGCTCAAAAATATAGGTACGCTCTCACTCAAAGCCTCTGGCTATCTCAACCAGGAATCCTCGCGGCTCTGGCCCACCCTGCTCTTCTTCCTCTGCCTGATCTTCTTTGCCGAAGCTGCAGTCCTCCGCTTCCTCTAATCAACCAGCAATCTGAAGTATTTGAGCCCTCTTGACCGCCTGTGTGCGATTCTTGACGTCGAGCTTGCTGTAGATATTGCGTGTGTGTGTTTTCACCGTCGCGAGCGAGATGTGGAGCTGTTGTGCGAGTTTCTTGTAGGACATGCCCAAGGAGAGCAACTCAAGGACTTCTATCTCGCGTGGACTGAGTGGATCGAGCAGGTAACGCTCTGGCGATAACTCGGACAAAAAGGACTCGGGTTCAACAGTCGCGACAGAGGTTGGGGTGTCCCCCTTTGCCGTCGCAACTGAAGGATGTTTTCGAGAAAAGGCTGAGAGGATGTCTTCGACGTGTGCTGCGACTGTATCGTATTGGCGTTTTTGCAGTACACGTGGCAGCCGCGCAAGAATCAACGCGATCGTCTCTCCTGAGTCAACGTAAAGGCGCAATACATTCTGCGGCGCTGTTTGGCGCAAAACAGTGAACACCATCTGGCACGCTTCAGTCTTTGCTCCCTGCATAAACAAGATCTGGGCCTGCACAAGCTCCAACTCCCAATGCACAACACGGATACCAGCTCGCTCACAAAAAACTTTGAAGGGTTCAATCAGCGCGAGCGCTTCTTCAAATAATCCTTTGTGGACGTGACTATGGATCAGCGCGAGTTGATCGTAGAGTGTCATATAGTGGAGCTTCTTTTTGTCGATGTGATGACGATGAAACCACGCGTAAAAACGCTCCTCGTCACCAGAACGCAAGACGAGCTGCATCGCCCTCGCGACATAAAGATGACTCGCTGTTGACGCATAAGAAGGTAGCCTCTCCAACATCTCGAACAACTGGAGTGTTTGTTTTTGCGCACCTTGTGCGAGACGCGTCCAGACGAGTTTCGCCCTTGTCGAGAACACAAGCCGCTCACTCCCACATGCGAGCGCAAGCTGGATGGCCTTTGTCAGGTGGTCTTCGGAGATCGAGAGTTGATTGTGCTGGTATGCACTCTCCCCCAACGCGTCAAAGTAACAGGCAGACATGGGTGTCGGGGTGTCAGCGGCCATCTGCCACGAAGAGAGCTTCTCCAAACAACGCTCTGCAAATGACCGCATCATCACAAACTCACCTTGCAACCCCCAAAAGCAGAATAACAACTCCGAAAAGGACGTCAGGTGATGGAGATGCCCCTCTTTCAAGCAGAACTCACAGGCATCAACACACTCCGTGACCAACACGGAGAGATTTTCTCCGAGGTGATACAACGCACGACACAACAGAAAGCGCGCCTCCAAGTACAAAAACGAGTGGTGTGTGTCTGACAGAGAGAGGGCTTTCTTCGCCTCGGCAGAGAAGCGCCGAAAATCCCCCTCTAATCGCGCTTGAAATGCCCGCAACAATGACAACGCGCCAAGCTCAGACCCCTTCAAGCCCTCAGTGTCAGAGGCTTGCTCTTCGGCATTGGCGTTGTGCGCTCCAAGTACACGGACGAGTAAGTGGTGCGCAGCTTCTCGTCTCGTCCCTGTCGAGATCAAAATACAACATTGATACAAGGCGAGTAAGATGCGCTTTTGCAGGAGCTCAGGTGGTAGCTTTGTCAGCCACTGAGAGAGCGAGTAGAACTGCCCTCTTTCCGCAAAAAACGGCGCCCTCTCTTCCAATATGCTCGCAGCTCTTTCGTACAACCCAGATGACACACAATAGTGGAGCGCTTCGTCGAATTGCTCGCGCTCATAGTACCAGTCGACAGCACGTCGCTGTAGAGTCTCCCATCTCACAGGCGCTTGCAAACGAAGCCGCTCCTGCAACCAGTCCCGAAAGAGATGGTGAAACCGAAACCATTGGCGTTTGGAATCCAGTCCAACCAAAAACAAATGTGCCTCATCAAGCTCATGGAGGATAGACGCCGCGTCATCTGATTCGCGGATTGCATCACACAATGTAGGACAGAAGCGCTGCAAGACGGACACATCGAGAAGAAATTGTTGGATTGTGGGTGTTTGCTCAGAGAACACCTCTTCGAGCAAGAAATCACTGATGAGCCTGTCATCCCCTCGAAACTCTCGAAAGAATTGCTGATGATCATGCGAGCGTTGCAACGATATCCCTGCGAGATACAATCCAACAGGCCACCCCTCAGTGCGTTTGTGTAACAACGTGACCTCTTGGGGTGTGAGAGAGAGTTCGAGTGTGTGTGCGAGGAAGTGTCGCGATTGCTCCTCTGTAAAGCGTAGATCAGAGGCATGTATCTCTGTCAGAGACATTTGTGCGCGCAGTCGCATCGTTGAAAAGGTCGGCTGTGTGCGGCTTGTGATGACGAGATGAAAGTGAGCAGGGGTATGTTGAAGGAGCAAAAGGACGGCTTCTATGACCTGTGGATCGGAGATATGGTGAAAATCGTCGAGCACCAAGATGCAGGGGGTATCGTGTTGATGAAGTTCATTAAGAAGTGGCCCCAACACACGATGCAAAGGGACCTGTGACATCATTTGGACTTGTCGAAGGCTACGTTCACTGAGAGAGGGTATACTCTTGCGTAACGCTGCGAGCAGGTAGGCGAGAAAAGATTCGAGTTGGTCTTCTTCGGGTTCGAGTGAGATCCAGGCAATGGAGTCATCACATGAACGGAGCCATTCGAGCACAAGGGTTGTCTTGCCGAAGCCTGCAGGTGCGACCAACAACGTCAGCTTGCCGCGACGTCCCTTCTGGCACGTTGAGATCAGGTCTGTCCGACCGATTGTCCCCCGAGGCAGCTCGGGTTGGCAAAACTTGCTATGGAGCAAAAAAGGCTCCCACTGCACATCCTCGTTGGCTGTGCTCTCCGACATCTTTTTCTCCTACGTTCTGGGCATATTATCAGCTAATTCCGTAGCCTATCACCCCTTCATCAGACGAACAAGCGTTTGACGCGATAAAGCCCATTTTTGGGACGCCATGTCCATCTCTGCTCAAACAATCTGCCAATTCATCCTCGAATCATCCTTTTGGTTGAGGTCTTCTTTGCTCGCTTTTTGTACATTCCTATGTAGACATATCGCGAAAAAAAAGCCGACAAACACGACCAGGAGGTCATCATGCTTCAAACACTCCCGTCTCCTCTATTTTACAGAGCGCTCGCCATCCTCTTGCTCGCCCCAAGTGGTGTCTTGTTGTCGATGTCATACACCACCATCACCACACCATCCCCTCAAACAATGTCTTGGGGACTCTTTTCTGTAGGTGTCTTCCTCGTCGCCTTCGGGCTGCTCTTTCCCGCACGGATTGTACTTGGAGGTGCGATCCTTCCACCCGAAATCAAGCAATTTGTGTCACGGCTGGCTTTCCTTCTCCCACTCGTCGGTGTGACACTTGGAATCGGTGCGATGGTGACACATCCATCCGTGCGCTCTTTGTCATTCGCCCTCACATCGCTGTTCATATGTTGGCTTGCCTTCGCGGCATTGTGGCGTCTGAGTCTGTCTTTACCGTGGACATTTTACATGGGGGAGATGGTATCTATCTTCGTCTCAACGGGTGCTTGGGGAGCAAAGGATGATAGTATCGCACACCAAGAGTTCATCCAGTGGACAAAGGGACGTGTCGCAGGCGTCCCTGTTGGTGAAAAAGCTCCAGACGGCGAGGTCATCACGCTCGACGGAGAGCGAAAACAACTCTCCTCTTACTTCGAAAAGAGCGATCGCCCGTTCGTTTTGAATTTTGGTTCCTACTCATGCCCTCACCATCGCAAGCGCATGGGAGAATTGCACGAATTGTTCAACCGTTGGAAAGATAGGGGCGTCGACTTTCTCACAGTCTACACAGCCGAAGCACACCCAGAGGACAGGTGGAGACTTGACAACCAATACGCCCAAGACGAGGAGTACACAGGTAATCCTGAAGACTTTTGCTTTTACAGCACCAAGACGATCGACGAGCGCAAAGAGATGGCTCGCTGGCTCCAAGACAAAAAAGACCTTCAACTGCCTCTTGTAGTCGATTCGATGGATAACACACTACTCTATGCTTACAATTCGTGGCCGATTCGACTTTACATCATTCACCACGGAAAGATCGTGTTCTCAGGCAAACAAGGACCTTTTGGATACGCCCCCAACGAGCTTCATGACACTCTCGAAGCTCTCTGCACTTGATTACTGTGTGAGCTTCCTCATCAACCACTCCACAGGCCCCACCTCGTAGTGACGAAGCCATACATTTGCAAAGAGCACACAAACGGCACAAAAGAAAAGACTGTACATAGTAGAGAATACAAGCGAGAACCCGCCAAGTTTTGGTCCAAAAAGAATCTCAATCAACCCCATCCCCAAAAGGATATGTGCCATGTAGAAACTCAACGCAAGACGTCCAGTCTTTGCGAACGCGGCGATTAAAGCGTTTTCTCCCAGCTGTTTAGAGATATAGACACACGCCGTGACCACAAACGTCGCGATACTCAAACCATTGAGCATGTAGAGAGGCATTGGAGGCATCGCACCTGTTCCCAATAGTTCGTTCAATAGCTTCATCTGCTTGGGTTCACCACCAGAAAGACCCCACACCAGAGACATTGAGAGTACGTGAACGAGCACAAACGCCAGCCCAGAAAACACCATCGCCTTCTTCAAGAAACGATCATCATCAAGCGCTTGGCGTCCTAACCAGAGACCGAACAACATGTATGCAGTCCACGGGAACACGGGATGGAAACCATTGAAAAAGAGATGCATCAAAAAGCCCTTTGGGGTCCAAAAACCGTGATATGTCAGCGTCGAAAAGTCCCACCCGCTCTCATAATTCAAAAACAACAGCAGGGCTGGAAACGAGAAGATACACAAAGCCGACGCAGCAAGAAGGACACGAGAAGACCGGAATAACAAGAGCATGGAAAGCAACATGTAGAGGCTGTAGAAATGGAGAATGTCAGCCGGCCAAATCCACACAAAGGAGAGCCCAACGACGAACAAAAAAAGCGCTCTCTTTGCGATCCGCACACGCTGCAAAGACATCGCGCTTTGATCTTGCTCAGCGAGACTTCGGCGTGTCATGAACGCAAGTCCTATACCCGCCAACACAACAAATGTCGCCGCGGCTTTTCCCTCAAAGAACTTCATGCACATTTTCAAAAAAGCTGGGCCTTCCTGACCTAGAACGATCTTGAAATTCACGATGACCATCCCCAACACAGCAAAAGCCCTTGCGACATCAAGACCTACTAATCTCTTTGTGCTCAAATCAACCACTCCTTTCGCGTTACGATTTTTTCGAACCACCCTTGTCGACTTGTATTCCGAAAGGAACAACACTCCTCTACTTCAAATTTCGTGATGAGAAGGGAAAGCTCTGTCGCCTGCAAAATCCCCCTCGTAAAATAATCACATCACTCATCACATCTGACGATGACAACCCCCCTCGCAGACAGGTATATCTCGCCAAACAAGCCCCAGCAAACGAACACAGGAGATACACGATGCACACAGCCCCCTCCAATCCATCCAAGACCTTCTTCTCCAACCATATCGAGACCCAAACCCTCCTCTCCATCTTATGGATCGTCGTCATGCTTAACATGTTGAAGGCTGATATCCTCTCACTTTTCATCCCAGGGACCGCGCAAACACTCGCCAAAACAGCCGGAGACACACCCATCCCGTACCTGATGCTTGGTGGGGCGGTCATGATGGAACTATCCATCATCATGGTCTTTCTGTCGTACACCTTGAAACGCCCCCTCAACCGACCACTCAATATCATTGCCAGCACCATCACCATCGTGTTCATTTGGGCTGGCATGGTCTCATACCCACACTATATCTTCATCGCAATCGTCGAAACCCTCTGCCTCCTATCCATCATCTATATTGCATGGAGCTGGCGACCCACCACATCGCACTCAAAAAACACAACATAGACGATGCGAAAGCATCGTGGGGTCTGGGGGCATGAGGGGTTTTGGGGAGTCAAGACACCCAGGAGAGTCCCAAAGAATCAACGATCTCTTGTTCTCTTTGCTCGATAAGCTCGCGCCGATATGTAAGAATATCATCAACACTCTTACCTCCCCATGATCTATCAATCCCCAAAGCTCCCAGGATATCATCTTCCTCCAAAGAGGTCTCGTGCTCTTCAAAACGAGCAAGCATATCACGTACTTCTTTGAGAGAAAGATCGGGTGTCAGGATCGCAAGTTGATGCCAGTTCGAACGCTTTCCACCAGAAACAAGGACCTCTAACGCTTCTGCACCGTCTTTTGCGAGCGCTTTATGGGCCGCCCCAGAAAGTCGCCCTTTGTCCTGCACGTATGCCATCGCCAGCAAATAGGCCTTCGTACGCACCGCACGAAAATCGGACTTGCCAAGAGGCTTCACCTCTCCCGAGATGTACTTTTCCATCGCATCTGGCCCATGTCCCTTTGAAAGCTGTTCAAGCGCCTCATACGCGCGATCGTATACAGATGAGTTGAGGCTCCGGAAGACATGACCGTACGTTGTCAACCAAAACCACCGAGAGAGAACATCCGTCTCGATCTGCTTATATCGGTTTAAAAAGACAGAGAGAATCGTGAACTGAATCGAACGAGGTAGGATTTTTGGACCAAAGATCCCAATTGTTCGGAACGCAACTGCAGCATCTGCAACAGCCAGCACAGCATCACGAAGCAAAGACTGGTTGTCTCGGATGGTTTTTGCCAGCTTATCGACATTAAGGCGTAGTGGATGTTGCGCGTTGTCACCCTGACTACGAAGGATACCTGCGACCACTTGGAGGAGCTGCTTTCCATCTACGTCGTTCCAGCCAAGAGGAGCAAGGAGCTCATCCTTTTGCTCCTCGATTGTCTCGATAAGATCGAACTCATTTGTATACGCGAGCGCCGCCGCCATGTTGAATAACGACATCGGTGTCCCGCTTGCATTCACGCGCTTGAAGCTCTCCGCTGCGTCTTCGAGGCTGTCTGCTGCCAACACCGCAATAGGAATGTTGTACTCACGCAATTTATCCCGCAATCCATCCACGAGTTGGATCGATGCTTCGGTGAGCTGATCGTGATTCCGAATCCACTCATTGAGTTTAACCCTGCTCAGCGCTATTGAGAGAGGGAGTTGTGTATCATCAGGCTTCTCGCCTGGACGCAAAAGAATAAAGCGCTCCCGCGATGTTTTTGTTTCGCTCTTAGGCTCCGAAACATCAAACACCCAACACTCAGCCTCCTCCTCACCGGGTTCGATGTGAGGCTCACCAAAAGCGGCCCCAAGAATGTATACAAGCGTTGAGAGTCGCTGGTGGCCATCGAGAACAAGTCTTTGGTGAGCTTGCTTTGCTTTGGGGATGAGAAATCGCCCAACTTTGTCGAGCGTTGCGATCGCTTCATCTGTATGCCACAACAAAATGGTTCCGACAGGGAACGCTCGGTAGATACTATCAAGCAGATCCCCACGTTGTTCTGATTTCCATGTCGTCTCAGTCCCACTGCGCTGAAAACGAGGCACACGGATATCACCGTCTATGACCTCCTGGAGAAGCTGATAAACAGGCATAATGTAGGGTTGTCGTTCATAGTAAGGCATCTTAAAAATCTCCCATTACATTGCTGCTGCAAGCAGCTCAGCAATTTCCTTCATCTCAGGCCAACAACCATCCTCATCAAACCACGCATCATCCCATTCAATCTTCGCATCAAACTTCGAGAAGCCATTTTTACAGACCTTTGGAACCTCGCGAAAACGGCGTTCTTCCGGGTCATGCTTGAGGAATGTCGTCACAGCCCCACCACGACTCATCAACTGCATCGCTTGTGGTGGAATATAATTCTCCTGCTTTTTCCTTTGTAATCGATGTGCTCGCTGTCGCAGCCCTCTTTTCTTAATTTCTTCCATCAAGTCCAGGGATTGTTGGCTCGGTTTATTCTTATCTTTCCCATCGTGATCAAAGACAATTGCGTGCGTCAAACGCCACACGTCTTGTTCACCAAATGCTTTTACGATCTGTCCAATATTGCCAAGCCCGCCACCATGCTCAAACTGAAAGAGTCCTGCTTTTTCCCACGCTTCAAGCTGCTCCCTCCACGCTGGCGGCATACAACGGCGCAAAAAGATGGGATCGTTGACAACATTCTCAACAAGACAAGACAAAGGAAGCCCCGCAAGATGGATTGCATCTTGAAACCCAAGACACAAAACCCCCTCATCTTCTCTGGGCACAACACGAACATGGACACGTTCAGCTCCTCGTGTCGAGGCATTTGCAGAGACCCAACGCAAACTCTCTTCGAGAAACAAGATCTCCTTCTGTAACTGCTCACTTAATCCCCCAACCCAACGGCGAAAATGAGTTTGGTATTGGGCTTTCATCCGAAAGTGAAGTCTCTCAGGAGAATCCGAGATAATGAGGGTATGTCGACGATTTGTGGCACCACGCAACAAAGCGATGCGATCGACATCGCGTGTTGCGTGCTCTTCGAAGAGCGCATCCTCTACCCAAAAAATCATCTCTTCATCTTCTCCCATCGCTTTTGCATGATACGGTGTGAGAGTTCCTGCTCTTCTTCGAATGTTCCGGGTTGCCAGTTGGACAGCGTCGCGTCCTCGTCGACCTGTATTTCGAGAAGCTTCGCGTCCCCATCTTTGCCTTGATCGACCCAGTACAAACCAACTTCCTCGGAGTGGATGTGCCCCTCCAAGATCGCGAGTTGTACAGCACGCAAAATATAGACAGAGTGTGTCTCCAACACAACGGGAATCCCTATTGATACGGTCTTTATCAATCGGCGAACGAGCTCGATCTGTAGAGTCGGGTGAAGATGAGATTCGGGTTCCTCAATCGCCAACATTGTCGGGCTATCAGACTCTTTCTCCTCAGCCCAACAAGCCGCCAACAGAATGGGCAAGAGCGAGCGGACTCCCTCTCCCGCCAGATGTACAGGCCGAGCTTCGTGGCCTCTCTTTCGCAGTTGGAATCGCATACTCCCGTCCCCTTGGGGCTGTAAAGATAACTCTTCCTCAAGCGTCTGATAGAGCCAATCTGAAGCATCGCGAATCACACGCTCTCTTCCTTCGAGCAGCTCCACAAGATCCTCTCCTGTAGGGGAACAACACCTTGTGGTTCGACTTCCGACCAACCGCTCTCCATCAGGGATACGATTTGCGTGAAACCACTGTAACCTCTGCAAAGGTGTGAGAGATTCTTCGACCTCCGACAAAAACGCCTTGACCTCTTCAGGAAGTGTATCCCCCCCAACAAGTAAAGAACGAAACGATAACTTGCCCGTCCATCCGTCCCTGCTCTGGTACTCAGCGGTGACTTCGTTGCTTAGAAACTTAGGCTCTTCGGAGAGACTGACCACAAAATTGTCATCGCGGTTTCTGGTCGTTTGTACTGTAAGAACATTGACGTATGGTCTGGTCCCTTTCGCGTCCAACTTGACATGGTAGCTTTTGTTGTTGACCTCAATGGTCACACTCGGGCGTGCCTGTTCGGGTCCTAACCACCCTAGCTCCTTAAGTGTCGCGTTCATCAGAGCGGGGCTCTTCATATCAAGAACAGGTATACCTGACTGGAGAGAGTCACTCAGAAACGGAAGAAAACGCAACAAAGTGCTCTTCCCAGCCTGATTGCGGCCATAAAGCAACGTAAGAGGCGCGATTGAAAAAGTCGTTTTGTCTCGGAAAGCTTTAAAACTTTCCAGTGTGAAAGTTGGTCTTGGAGTCGGTTTTGATGTCACACAAACTACCTTGCGAAAAAAAGGAAAAACTCAGCCCAAAAGCCTACAAAAACTGAAAAGTATCGTATCCACACCCAAATGTAAACGAGTCAAATCTTTCTATCATCTATACCGCATGGGGCTGACGATCCACCACATCGCATTCAAAAAACACAACATAGACGATGCGAAAGCATCGTGGGGTCTGGGGAGAAAACCCCACGCGGGTGTGGCCGGGGGCGCGCACGTCTAGCAACCCCACCATGCCAAGCGCCAGCAAGGGGCAAGCGCAGCGCGTCAGCAAGGGGCAAGCGCAGCGCGCCAGCAAGGGGTGAGCGCAGCGCGCCAGCAAGGGGTGAGCGCAGCGCGCCAGCAAGGGGTGAGCGCAGCGCGCCAGCAAGGGGTGAGCGCAGCGCGCCAGCAAAGGGCAAGCGCAGCGCGCCAGCAAGGGGCGAGTGGCAACTCGCCCATCCTCCCCCCCAGACATCCGACATCAAGGGAGTGTTTGCATAAGGGGTTGGGGGGTGCTTTGTTGTGTGTTGAGGGTTGTGAGGAGGCGTTCTGTATCAGCACGAAGCTCATGTGTCTCAGGCAAGATCTGAAGAAGTTGGCGACAACTCTCCTGCGCAGCGGCATACTTCTCCAGATTAAATTGTGTCAGCGCCAGATTGTAAAAAGGCCGAGGCTCATCGACAGGACACAGTGAACAAGCCCGACACAAGACCTCTTCGGCCTCCATCCACTGACGACGCCCACCTTCGCTGTTGAGAATGTAGCCGAGGTTGTTAAGTGGTCGCCACTGTCGAGGTGCTAGCTTCGCGGCCTTGCGGTAACACGCCTTCGCCTCATCATCTTTTTGTGCTGCCTCATAAATTGAACCCATATGATAATGGCCTTCCCAGCGATGAGGTGCGTGTTCGACAAGATGCTCGCCGATCTTAAACGCCGTCTGCAAATCACCTCGCAAACGAGAGAGCGCGCCGAGATTCAGATAGGCACCAAGATGTTCGGGTTCGTGGTGGAGCTGCCGCTGAAGGTACAACATCGCCGTGTCAATATCACCCTCACACAGATACACAGCGGAGAGCTTTTCAAGCACCAAGGTCGCGTGTGGGAACAATGCTTCGGCCTGTTGAAGGATCTTTTTGGCCTCACCAAACCGCTTACACGCCACAAGCACATCTGCGATCGTCAAATACCCATCCAAAAAGGTCGGGTCCAACTCAATCGTACGCAAAAACGCTTCAAGGGCAGGACCATGCTCTTCACCATAAAAATAACTCGTCCCCAAAGCATAGAACGCATCGACCTGTTCAGGTGCGAGCTGTGTGGCCTTGAGCAAGTATTTGAAGCTGTCTTCATATCGACCTGACACAGCGAGTGCACGACCATATTGAAGCAACGCTTGTGCATGTTCACCGTCGAGTGTCACGGCCTGCTTATAAGCAGCAAGGGCCGCCTCCATGTCCTCTTCGGCTTCGGCGATCGAACCTTTGACCAACCACGCTTCAGCCGATGTTGGTGTGTGTTCGAGCGCCTGCGCGACGAGCAATTTGGCGGAGTCGAATTGTCGAAGCAGTCTCGCGAGCTTGGCAAGGCCAAGGATCGCCTTACTCTCGGTGGGAGCATGTTGGAGTACCTGTTGATAGGTAGACGCAGCTTGTTCGACCTCTTGCCGTGCAGCGTGCTGTTCGGCTTCGAGCAACCATTGCTTTGTTTGTTCATCCATGTGGGTCATCGTCTCCTATTCTTCGGCAAAGAGAAAGTCTTTGGAGTAGAGATCCTTGATCACATCTTCAATGATTTGATTGGTTTTTTCAGCCTGCGCAGGATCGATCGTCGAAAACCCTGGTAACAACGACATCGGTGCCCCTGACATGGGCGCACCAGACATGCCCCCAGTCGGAGCTTGTGAGAGCGCGCCAGAAGCGTTGAGCAGTGCACCCGCAATATCCAACCCGGTGTTTGCCACACCGAGCGAACCGAGCGCAGCTTGTGCAGCCGTTTTGGCTGCAGCCGTCGCGATCTTTTGAACATCCACTTCGACAGACCAGCTCCCACCAGCGCCGGCTTTCACGGCGGCACCAGCATGGAATCCAAAGCGGAGCTTGCCTTCAGAGAGACCTGCGACCACACCCGCTTCAGCCCCCGCACCTGCCCACGCAGAGGCCTCGCCACGAAGAGACGCGAACTCACCCAATCCGATACGACCTTCGACACCCGCCTTGGCACCGGCAAACGCACCAGCCTCAGCGTCGACACCAAGACGCGCAGGATCGAACGTCGCGGCGACATCGACGTCGACCTCTGCCCGTGCACCTGCACGAGCGTAACCTCTTGCCTGACCGTTGATATCAACACGTTCACCACCGAGGTCGAGACCAGCCGTGTTGAATTTCCCTTGGATTTGAGCTTCCGCTTCGGCTTTTGCGCCGAGTCGACCTTTGGCGCGTAAACCGTTGAGATCGGCTGTAACATCCCCCTGCCCTTTGGCCTCGACAGCAGCGAGGGCGCTGGCATTCACTTTTGCTTGCACGAGCGAGGATTGGAACGCCGCATCAGCCTGCGCACCGACTTGTACTCGCCCTCCCACTTCGCCAGTCGCCTTGAGACCCTCTTCGGCGTTCATCAAGGCGCCCCCCTGTGCCCATGTGGTCGCCTTTCCACCTACATTTGTGCCCATCTGTGCGTTGAAGAGATTGTTGTAGACTTGGTGGTTTGTTTGCAGCGAACGATCGGCTTCGAGAGAGGCCCCTCCCCGCGTCAAGAGACCATCCTGTGTGAGGCTGACATCGCCTTGCATCTGCTGGGTCGTACGACGTTGCAACAACGCGCTCCCAGTCGACGCGCCCATCGGACCAAAAGATGAATATGTCTGGCCCTGTGTCTGACCTGTCTCCGATCGAAGCTGCGCTTGTGCGAGAGGAATCCCTGTACTTTGTTGCGGAAAAGGTGCAGCTGTGTGGTGGGCGTTGTTGGAGAGTTGACCCGCAACGAGCCGCAAATCACCCAGCAGTTGTGTTTGATCGAACGCACCACGCAACAGAAATTGCGCGAGCGCCTGCTCCTGACCTCCTTGTAAAAGAGACAGCGGCGCCTGGATCAATTGACCGATCAAACGTCCGAGCGCTTGGCTTGTGTCCGCCTGAAAAGGTGCCGGCGAGACAGACGAAGGTGTTGTCCCTTGTGGGGAGGTGCTCCATGTCTCTGGTGTGTTGGCTTGCGGGACCATCGATTGGGTACGTGAAGAGTGTGGCAGCTTCATCAACTTCGAATCCTTTCGAATGAGATGTGGGAGTGCACAAAAAACGACATCGCAGCACAACGGTTTGCTGTGTCTCGAAGATCATTGTCGCACAATGTGTGGGAAAAGTTGTGGTGAACTACTCGCGCCTAAAGGAGCGAGCTTCCAGTCGCGTGAGCGACCTTCTTTTTTGACGACTCACAGCCATGTGCGCCCACAGCTTCCGCCGTTTGCGTCTTCTCATTGGCTCCTCGTCCAGTATCACGCCGGAGAACCCCCCGTTGTGACAACTCCGTTCCAGAGTCCTGTATCAGATTGATTGCTCGTTTCTTTAACACTTTCGCTGCGTTGACGTCAGCATTCTCGCGATGCCCACAACCCAAACATACAAAAAGCTCTCTTCTTTTCCGATTGTCCGGGTGAGTGTGGCCGCAATCTGCACACTCTTGAGAGCTTTGGTACGCGCTTACTTTGAAAACCACTTTCGAAGCACGATGTGCTTTGTATTCCGTAAACTTCTCCAACTGATACCATCCCACCGACAGGATCGCCTTGTTGAGTCCTGCTTTTCTTTTGGCACCATTTGGCAAAAAACGACCTGTTTGCTCGTCTACTTTGGCTTTTGGTCGCTTTGTCATTTGTTTCGTCTTCAGATCTTCGAAGATCAGCACGCAGGCATTCTTGACCAGCTTTTTGCTCGTTTTGTGATTGAAATCCTCTCGGATATTCGCCTGTTTCTCGTAGCTACGAGCGATACGCCACTTCTTTTTCTGTCTCCTGTTTGAACCCTTTTCTCCCCTGTGCATCGCCTTTTGCAATTGCTTTCTCTTGCGCTCTTCGCGTTGCAGACTCTTCTTCTGTTCAGGAGAAAAATCATAGCTTGCATCGGTCGTTTGGGCAGGACAACACGTCCCTCGATCTATGGCTTCGACCATGTTTCCAACTCTTGTGTCGTCCTGGTTTGCAAAACATCCAGATGCTCTTGTTTTGTCTTCAGCTCGCTTTCATCGATGGGATCGTCATAACAGAAGGACACCCAGTAACGACCATTCTTCTTTTTGACACGTATCGATTTGGGTTCTTTGAACTTTCGGTGCGTTTTGAGCACCAAAAAACCGATGTTGTTGCTCTTTGTTCCGATGAACAAACGAGTCACACCGTCTGGATAGAGCTGGAATTCGAAGAGTTCCCGGGTCAGGTGAATGCTGATGTTGTCGTGCTTTTTCTTGCGCCTGGGTTTTCCACATTTGCCCTTGATGAAGTTGTTGTACGTTTTGTACCAGTTGACGGCGCTGTTACGCAGAATCTGACTTGGACATTGGGATAGCCAGGGGGTCAGCTCTTTGTCTTTAAACTGACTGTATTTTTGATCGACAGGAGCATATGTGCCCACGGGAAGGTATTTGCGGGCAAATGTGGTGTAGTAACGATGCTCATCACATTTTGCGTTCCAGATCACACGAGCACAACCAATCCACTGACTCAATGTGAGTCTTTGTTCCGGTGTGGGTAGGGCCTGGAATCGAATCCCCATCAACATTTTGTTGCTCCTTTGTTGGCTGTTTGGTAAGGTAGCACATCCCCTGAAAGGAGTCAAGCATATGAAAAAAGAATATGAGTGGAGAACCGGAAGAAGCTGTATTTACGAGCTTCAATATCATCTAGTCTTTGTAACAAAATACAGGAGAGGGGTTTTTACAGCAGAGCATCTGCAGCGGTTGGAGGAGGTCTTCAGACAGACCTGTGAGCAAATGGAGGGAGAATTACTGGAATTTTCGGGAGAAAGCGAACATGTACATCTGTTGGTGAGCTTGCCGCCAAAAAGAGCGGTCTCGAATGTGGTGGGAAAGCTCAAGGGAAAATCGTCGTATGTGCTGCGCAAAGAATTTGGCGAAGAGCTGAAAGAGAAGTTGTGGGGAAAACATTTGTGGAGCCCAAGCTACTGTGTGGTATCGTGTGGAGGAGCTCCCCTCGAAGTGATCAAAAAATACATCGAAGAACAACAAAAACCACCAGGCAAAATATCAGTAGAACGCTCTCGAAGAGTAATACAACAACACAAACAAAAACAAAAAGTTGCCCACTAACTCGCCCCTGAAGAAGCGAGACTGCGTGGGCTTGATCTCGTTCAAGAGTGAGACGCAAAGGAGAAGAAAAAAATCAAAAGTAGATCGGGATGCGTTTTAGTTAGTAACGCATGAGCTGAAGTTCACGAAGGGTTTGATCGAGGTGAGGGAAGGACTGAAGGAGCTTTTGGTAGGCTTGTTTGGAGAGCTGGAGCAACAAACCACCTTCAGGAACAGCGATCGTGACTTTTGAGGGCTCACTGCGAAAGAACGAGGGCGCGCCAAAGACGTCCCCTTCGTTGAGTTCGCCGATCACACCTCGCCCCTGAACAGAGACCGTTCCTTTCCCGTGCATCAAGATAAAGAGCCCCGAAGAAGGTACGCCTTCGCGGACAATCTCCGCACCAACATCAGCCGTATGCATCGTAAAAGTCTGTAAAAAGCGCATGCGCTCTTTTTCACCAAGCTCGGCGAAGAGTCTATTGGAACGCATGAGGTTACTGACGAGTCGCATCCGGATCAGCGTGCGGATTTGGGGGATCAGAGAGGGGTGCATGCCACCGAGCTGAGAGAGCAGATGGGCGTCGATCTTCCAGGCCATAAGAAGAGTCTCTGCGACGACAGAGGCGCGCCTGGAGTTGGCTGTCAGGAGGGAGATTTCCCCCATCACTGCAGGCGCATCGAGTTGCGCGAGTTCGACCTGTCCACCGTCGGAGCGCTCCTGTACGACACGCATACGCCCTTGGGTGACGAGGAAGCAAGAGCGATCTCTGGTGCCCTGTTTGATCAGCAATTCACCGCGCTGAAGGGGAACTGGGACCATGTTTTTGGCGAGGACGCTTAAAAGAGGTTCGGGAAGATCGCCAAAGATCGGGATATCAGGCATGGAGACAAAGTTTGTGATATCGACGTCGGAGACTTCTTTGCCGAGCTGGACGCCGAGCTGGATCAAGAGTTTGGTGTCTTTTGGTAGCTGCAGCGCGTTACGAGGTTTGGGCGCGACAGGCCGAGTCGCTCGTGAAGGAGGTGCGTGCATATAGGCTTTCACGACTTCATCGATGAAGATATTCTGCCTCTCTCCAGGCATATGAAGGCGACAAATGGAGAGTGCATCGAAAAAGTCACCTCTCGCAGCCGCAACGCGCGCAGCCGCCTCCCACACCGTATCGTAATGGGGTACATTAAATTGCTGCAACATCATCGCGAGATCGGCACGCGCTCGTGTCGAACCAGGCTGTTGGGCGACTGCCAGGATGGCATCTTGTAATCGCATTTTGACTCCTCAACCAACGATCGCAAAAGGGAATGAAAACTTCGCAAAGTGTAACAGGCCTTACACAAGAGCACAAGAAAGACAAACACCTCTGCTGAGAAACTGCCGATGGCACAATCTATCAAGAGACAAAGGCACAACCCCTTCCCCTATATACGCCAGTCTTTATCTTGACGATGTCTTTGGCCAGTGATAACATCCCATCGCAAAACAGGCTCATACAGCCCATAAAAACGCAAGGATATCAACAAGATTTGGACCAAAGAGGGTCTGGCTTGTACGACAACATATATACCGGTGAATTCGCCCTCGCGAAACCATTTGGCTCAAATCAAAGCGCACGCTTTCGGATGGATGGATGACATCTCAAAAACAGATTGAACAGGTTTTGCTCAAGCGCGGGTTTGTCACACCAGACCAACTCGTCAAAGCCAGAGCCGCACAGTCAAAAAATCACGCAGACATCGGCCATATTCTCGTTGGAATGGATCTGTTGACGCGCGACGAGTTGCGTCAGGTCATCCAAATCGCCCGCCAGGAAGATGACTCATTCGCCGACACGATGGCCCCCACCCCCGTCATCAAGCAGCCCGGGCCTTCCAACACGAGGAGCGCCAAAGCGATCGGGCAAATCACTCCAAAAGGCCACACTCCACCAAAAGGGAAATCCTCTTCTCCAACCAAAAAGAAGCCATCCTCCGGCCCCATCAAAAAAGCCATCGTAGGCAACTCAGTCTGCCCCAGATGCAACCACAAACACCTCCGCCCTGAGAGCGTCTGCCACAAGTGCAATGCGCTCATGATGCCCCAACAAAAGAAAGATAAACTCGTCGGGAAAACACTCGGGGAACGTTACCTGCTCAACGGAAAACTCGGTGCAGGCGGTATGGGCATGGTCTACCACGCGACCGACACGGAAGCAGACGAGTTCATCGCCGTCAAGATCCTCCCCATGCAGCTCAACACAGACGAACAGGTGCTCAAACGCTTCCAACGTGAAGCTGACGTACAGGCCTCGCTCAAGCACCCACATATCGTCCGCACGATCGGCCACGGCGTCGAAGAAGACATCGGCTGCTACCTCGCGATGGAGCTGCTCGTCGGGCAGGACTTCAAGGCGTACCAAAAGAAACACCTCGCGCTTGGTGCACCTGAGCTGCTTCGGTTCTTTGGACATGTCTGCGACGCCATGTCACATAGCCATAAAATCGGAGTCATCCACCGCGACCTCAAACCAGCCAATATCTTCCTAGGACACAACGACATCCATCCCCTCGAACAAGTCAAAATCATCGACTTCGGGATCGCCAAGCTGACCTCGGATGAAGTCACACAGCTCACCGCAACAGGCATGTTCCTCGGCACCCCCTCCTATATGTCTCCAGAACAGGCGAGTGGACAAAAACAGCTCGATCATCGCTCCGACATCTACACTCTCGGGATCATCCTCTTTGAAACACTCACAGGACAGACCCCCTTTCTCGGTGAACACCTCGCCAAGATCCTGATGGATCACATTTACACACAACCACCACAGCTCAACCAGCTGCGTCCCAACGTACACTTTCCGGCCAAGCTGCAAAACTTCATGGACAGCGTCCTCGCCAAAGACCCCGACGCACGCCCCTCCTCCATGCAAGAGTTCAAAGAGCGACTTGAAGACGCTGTCAACAGCGCGAGCAAAGACTTTTGGGGTCCCGTCCCTGCGCAAAGTGGTGTGGAGAGAGAGCTCGAAGAATCCCTCCACAAAGAAGCCAACAAGCTGCTGACAGAGCACAAATATCCTCCCCTTCCAGAGGGACTCACGCCGATGCAATTGTTCTCCCGACTCGCGCTGCGTATGCGCGACCTCGGCGATAATAACGACACCCTCACGAGCGCGCTTGTCGGTGCCCTGCTCGATCAGGATATGCACATCTCCTCCCCAAGCCTCGACGCGCTCCCTGCGAGCAGCTACGCTTCACTCGACAGCATCCCTGCCGTTGGACAAACCCCCGGCACAGGCTCTCACTCATCGCTGCCACATCTCCCAAGGAGACAAACAGGCTCCGTACGCACTCTACGCAGCAAAAGAAGCACACAGGCCAAAGGCATCCCCACGATCAAACCCCCTGTGCGTACGCTCAAACCCACAGGAAAAAATCGCATCGTCCATCCCCCTCCAGGGGCTGCCAAGCGAGGCAACTCACGTCGTGGACAGTTTCTCTTTTTGATCGTATTTGTGGCCATCGCGATCGGCGGGATCGGCTTCTTTGTCTGGTCACAGCTCGGAAAAAAGAAGACGCCACCGACCAAACGCTCGCAAATCACCACGCGTCGCACGCCCCCCAATATACGAGGAAAGGCGACCAAAACACCTGCACAAAAGAAAAGGCAGGTGAAGACGCGCAAGGTGAAAAAGGCAAAGACGCGAAAGAGACGCCGCATACGCAAAAAGCAAACTAAACTCCGGCGAACGAAACTTCGGCGAACGAAACTTCGGCGAACAAAGAGCCGAAAGAGGCCCACACCAAGAAGATAATCGCCGCTCACACAGATTTGTAGATTCGTTCGAAAGACTCTCAACTCCCTCACGCACCATCTGCTCATAGAGGGAACGCAAAAAGGTCGTCTGATGAGGACAAAAAAAGGCTCTATTCTTCTCGAAGAAATCCCCCACCCTAAACAGGACGAAATCATCGACTTTGTGCGTCATATCCGTGCTGTCTTTACAGCACACAAGATGTACCCTGTTGGTCACCAGATGATCATTCGTAGCATCGAACGACTCTACCACCATCTACAAAAACTCTTCCACACGTATCCTCTCCTCGTCGTCAGCCTCAACGACAATCACTTTGAGCTCAATGGCGACCGCATGACGCGCTCTGCACCCGAGCGACAATTTGCAGAAGAAGAACTCCCCGACTTGCTCCAAAAGCAAGGCATTGAAACACTCGTCTTCAGCCCCGAAACCATGATCCAGGACCTGATCAACCTCTTCTCGTTGATCATGGCCAAAAAAGACACCTCCGTAAAACCTAAGCTCGAACGCATCCAGAGCACGATGCCCTCCGTTCAGCTCAACGCCAGCATCATCCGTCGCAACACCAGCGACAAAGTCCGCGACAAGCTCTCCATCGAAGAGCTCGTGCAGAGCATGGATCGCGATGCCCTCCTTCAAGAGCTGGGGCTTGACCCAGACAACCTCCCCCCTGAGATCCAAGAGCAGCTCGAACGCGCTGAGCAAGCCAAACAACAAGAGCAACCCCAGCAACTCAGTCCGGACGAGATGATCGAGCAACTCCCAGAGTTTGTTCGCTCAGGTCACTTTGTACAAGATCTCCTCTCCCAATCCCCCTATGCACAACGTTGGCCTGGCATCTGGTCTGGCCAGCAGCCAGCACCAACAGGCGGACACAACGAGTTCACAGAGTTCCCCATAGCAGAAGAGCCACCTCAACATCTCTCCTCACAAAGTCTCGACGCGATCGCACCCTTTCAGAGCTCCACGCAGCTGCCTGCAAAAAATCGGCTCGACTCCATCGACTGGAACGCTTTTCGCAATCGTCCCGTCACGGACTTTCCCTCTCACCTGCAACCTGAGTCCATCGTCCAAAGTGATCAATTCTCCGAACTCATGCGCACAGGGCAATTCCTCGAATATCTGAAGACCTACTTTGGCCAACAGAAAAAACTCAGCCAACGGCTTCAACTCGGTGACCCCGAGGCACAAGAGGATCTCGAATCTCCCTACACAAAAGCCCAAATCCAGGAATCTGTCGATCACCTGACGGAGTCGCTCTACCACATCCAAAACACGCCCTTCTTTGAGCAAATGCAGCGACAGATCACCAGCCAAGTGACCACAATGGTCCCCGAGCTCTTTAACGAATACCTGCTCAAGCTCACGAGTAACAACCACGTCCAAACAACCCTTCGCAACAGTATCCTGCAAGATATCAGCCCCGAAAAACTCGTCGAATCACAAGATGAATTACTCGGACAAATGGAAGCTGGTGAGCACGAAGAAGATCCGGCACAGGCCAGCGAGCTGCTTCAGGCTATGGTCCAACGACAACTCACCGCTGGTACGCTCAAGGACGTGAGACGTATGCTCGGACTCATGGAGAAAAAACAAGAAAACTCCGCGAGTCTCCATCAAAGCACTGAGCAGATCAATAGCCTCTTGACCTCCCATGACAACGTCTCGCAGTTGATGGAGCAGGGACTCCAACGAGAGGCCGGTGAGGAAGCTCGTAAGTTGCTCGCACAGCTCGCAGATAAGACAGCAGTCCAGTGCCTGACAGAGGTGTTCAAGCAGCAAAACAACGACACAAAGCTCAACCTGATCGAGCTCTCCATCGATGTCTTAAAGGACGCCTCACCGGAGAAACGAGAGGCAGGACTCGCACCTCTCCTCCAACAGATCGATGCGTTTGATCAACACGCAGAACAACAAGTCCTGCTCATGGAGCTTGGACGACAGTACGCACCGAGCCAATTTGAGAAGTACATTCTCAAGAGCCTCAGCCAGACACAAGCACCACAAAAACGGACAGAGCTGCTTCAACAGGCGATCAGCCACGACTCCCCCAACCTGCGTGCGCTCTTTCAAAAACTCGTCTTGCAACGCTCGTTCTCCCAAAACCCGGAGCAAGAGGAACTCGTCCTTCAATACTTGCACAAAACCGAGACCCTGAACGCGGTCGGACTGATCGAGAGCTGGATCCTCGACGAAGAGTCAAAGCACTCGATGAGACAAAGCGCGATCTGGATCATGGGGGCCTTCCATAATGAAGAATCCCTCGCAGTGCTCGGTAAAATCTTATGTCAGCAACATATCGTCAATGAAAAGAAAGAACATGTTTACGACGAAGCCCTCCGCTTTCAAGCGCTCCACGCGCTCACCCGCTTCAACCGTACACGTGTCGGCCCCCTCCTCAACCACGCCAAAAAAGATCCCTCACTGCTGATCAAAACATACGCAGAAGAGCTCCTCAAAGACGTCTCCATAGAGAAACAAGATGTCCCCAAAGAGGTCCTCTACTCCGCCGAAACGCTCGCGACAGAGCAGCTCGTCCTCGACGGCGAAGAGAGTGCTGGACTCCTCGATAAGCTCAAGAAACTCCCCAGCCTCTTTCGCAAAGAATAGGCACCCTCAATTTACCGCAAAAAGGAGGCAGAAGGCCCTGCTCTTTAGGGCAGGGATGAATGCCCGCCCTTGTTTTGTCCCTCTTTTCTTTCTTTTTTTCTTGCACAAA